>JAPHSS010000015.1 GCA_026195255.1 Gammaproteobacteria bacterium
AGCAATTCATTTTGTTGCTCCCGTTTCGTATGTTCAGCGGAGGCATAATGAGTCAAAAAGCGCTATTAGCGTTAGCAGATGGAAGCCTGTTTTGGGGTTTATCCATTGGTGTTTCCGGTGAGTCTATCGGTGAATGTGTTTTCAATACCGCGATGACCGGTTACCAGGAAATCCTTACTGATCCTTCTTATTCAAGACAAATAGTTACGCTTACCTATCCACATATTGGCAATACGGGTGTTTGCCCAGGTGATGAAGAGTCAGACCATGTGCACGCCGCGGGTTTGGTTATTCGAGATCTGCCATTAGTAGCAAGTAACTGGCGTAGTGAAATGAGCCTGTCAGAATATCTGGAAAAACATAATGTAGTGGCTATTTCAGATATCGATACCCGTCGTTTAACCAGAATCTTACGTGAAAAAGGTACGCAAAGTGCCTGTATCGTAGCGGCGGATCAGATCGATGAAAAAGCCGCTATAGAAAAAGCCAGAGGCTTTGCCGGTTTAAAAGGCATGGATCTGGCGAAAGAAGTGACAACAAAAAAATCATTCGAATGGACGCAGGGCAGCTGGGAAATTAATTCAAATGCTCACAGGCAATTTGAAACTAAAGATTTACCCCATCATGTAGTTGCTTATGATTTCGGTATTAAACGAAATATTTTAAATATGCTGGTTGATCGTGGTTGCAAGGTAACCGTTGTGCCAGCAAAAACCTCGGCAGCAGATGTACTCGCTATGTCACCTGATGGTGTGTTTTTATCTAATGGTCCAGGTGATCCTGAGCCTTGTGATTATGCTATTACTGCAATAAAAGAATTTTTAGAAACTGATATTCCTATGTTTGGTATTTGCCTGGGGCATCAGCTACTGGCTTTAGCCTGCGGCGCGCAAACTGAAAAGATGAAGTTTGGTCATCATGGCGCCAATCATCCGGTGCAGGATATCGAAACAAAAAAGGTTATGATTTCCAGTCAGAACCATGGTTTTGCGGTAAACGAAAAATCATTACCGAATAATTTAAAACCAACTTATCGTTCGCTGTTTGATGGATCATTACAGGGAATACACCGCACAGATAAACCCGTATTTAGCTTTCAGGGGCACCCGGAAGCCAGCCCCGGCCCAAATGATGTAGCACCCGTGTTTGATCACTTTATTGAATTGATTGAAAAGAGATAAAAGCTTAGAAGAGAAAGACAACGCGAATGAACGCAAATAGCCGCTAATGGCAGCAATTTTATGCAGTTAATTTAGGAGGTTTTTATGGAGCAGGGAAGTTCTATTTCATCGAAAGTGATTGATTGTGCAATTGAGGTTAGTCGTAGGTTAGGTACAGGTTTTTTAGAATCAGTGTATGAAAGTGCATTGTGTGTTGAATTAGAAAAGCACGGTATTAGTTTCAGGCAACAAAAAGCACTTAAGGTTATTTACAAAGGTGAAGTTGTCGGTAATTTTGTTACTGATATCGTAATAGAAAATAAACTTTTAATTGAGCTGAAAGTGGTCTCGAAAATTGGAATCGCTCATAAAGCACAAGTTATAAATTATTTAAAAGCAACAGGGATACCAGTTGCTTTGTTATTAAACTTTGGTACGCCTAAAATGGGTGTACAACGTATTGTTCATCAATACAACGAAACTGAGGTTATTTAATGTTGCGTTCATTAGCGGCTATTTGTGTTCATTCGCGTTGTCTTTTTCTTTTGACTTTAAAGGTTAAGGGAGCTTGTAATGCCTAAACGCACCGACATAAAAAGTATTTTAATCATAGGCGCAGGGCCAATTGTCATTGGTCAGGCCTGTGAATTTGACTATTCTGGCGCCCAGGCCTGTAAAGCGCTTCGTGAAGAAGGTTTTCGCGTTATATTGGTTAACTCAAACCCCGCAACCATTATGACCGATCCGGACATGGCGGATGCAACCTACATCGAGCCCATTCACTGGGAAACGGTTGCGAAAATCATTGAAAAAGAAAAACCTGATGCATTGTTACCGACAATGGGTGGTCAGACAGCATTAAACTGTGCCCTTGATCTGGATCGTAAAGGTGTACTGAAAAAGTATAATGTTGAAATGATAGGCGCGCAAAAAGAAGCCATCGACATGGCAGAAGATCGTGAAAAATTCAAAATTGCGATGGAAGAAATTGGTTTAGATATGCCTCGTGCAGCGGTTGCGCACAGTATGGAAGAAGCCTACCAGGTTCAAGCTATGGTTGGTTTTCCAACTATTATCCGGCCGTCATTTACCATGGGTGGTTCTGGTGGTGGTATTGCATACAACAAAGAAGAGTTCGATGAAATATGTAAACGAGGGTTAGATTTATCTCCAACTAAAGAGCTGTTAGTTGAAGAATCAATTCTTGGCTGGAAAGAATATGAAATGGAAGTGGTGCGTGACACAAATGATAATTGCATCATTATCTGTTCAATTGAAAATTTTGATCCAATGGGTATACATACCGGTGATTCAATTACCGTGGCGCCTGCGCAAACATTAACGGATAAAGAATTCCAGATTATGCGTGATGCTTCATTAAAGGTATTACGTAAAATTGGTGTTGAAACCGGTGGTTCAAACGTGCAGTTTTCTGTGAACCCTAAAGATGGTCGAATGACCATTATTGAAATGAATCCACGGGTATCACGTTCCTCTGCATTGGCGTCAAAAGCCACAGGCTTCCCTATTGCAAAAGTGGCTGCAAAGTTAGCTGTAGGTTACACGTTAGATGAATTAAGCAATGACATTACCGGTGGTGCAACACCCGCGTCTTTTGAACCTTCAATCGATTATGTGGTTACAAAAATACCTCGTTTTACATTTGAAAAATTCCCGCAGGCAGAAAACTCCTTAACCACGCAGATGAAATCTGTAGGTGAAGTAATGGCAATTGGCCGTACTTTTCAGGAATCTTTGCAAAAAGCCTTACGTGGACTGGAAGTTGATGTTGACGGCTTCAATGAAATCTTGCCTGAAGGCATGTCTGAAGAAGGTATTAAAACAACATTACGTAAAGAATTACAGCAACCCGGTGCAGATCGTATCTGGTACCTGGCTGAAGCTTTTCGTCATGGTATGGGTTGTGAGCGCGCCCATGAATTGACGCATATTGATCCGTGGTTTCTGGCGCAGGTTAAAGATATTATAGATCGAGAAGAAAATTTACGTTCGCGCAAATTAACAGACATTGATAAAGATGAAATGTATCAGTTAAAACGTAAAGGTTTTGCCGATCGTCGTATGGCTAAATTGATGGGTGTTACAGAGCATACTGTTCGCGCACATCGTCAGTCATTAAATATACGTCCGGTTTATAAACGTGTAGATACCTGCGCGGCTGAGTTCTCAACTTCAACAGCCTATATGTATTCAACCTATGAAGAAGAATGTGAAGCACAACCTACCAATAGAGAAAAAATTGTTGTGCTTGGTGGTGGACCAAATCGTATTGGGCAGGGAATAGAATTTGATTACTGTTGTGTGCATGCAGCTCAGGCGATGCGTGAAGACGGTTATGAAACTATTATGATTAACTGCAATCCTGAAACAGTTTCTACTGATTTTGATACATCAGATCGTTTGTATTTTGAGCCATTAACATTAGAAGATGTGCTTGAAGTATTAGAACTGGAAAAACCGAAAGGCGTTATCGTGCAATATGGCGGGCAGACGCCTTTAAAATTAGCCCGTGATTTAGAAGCCGCGGGTGTGCCGATTATTGGTACTACGCCTGATCGTATTGATCTGGCAGAAGATCGTGAAAGATTCCAGCAACTAATTCAGAAACTGGGTCAAAAACAGCCGCCTAATCGTTTAGCACGGTCTGCTGATGAAGCTGTTGGTCGTGCAGAAGAAATTGGTTATCCCATCGTGGTGCGCCCATCTTATGTGTTAGGTGGTCGGGCGATGGAAATTGTTCATAATAAAGCTGATCTGGCGCATTACATGAAAACGGCAGTTAGTGTATCTAATGATGCACCTGTATTGCTGGATCGTTTCCTGGATGATGCGGTTGAAGTAGATGTTGATGCTGTTTGTGATGGCACTGATGTCTTAATCGGTAGTATTATGGAGCATATTGAACAGGCGGGTGTTCACTCCGGAGACTCGGCTTGCTCATTACCACCTTATAGTCTGTCTAAAGAAATTCAGGACAGATTACGTCAGCAAACTAAAGAAATTGCTCTTGAAATGCAGGTGGTTGGCTTGATGAATATTCAGTTTGCTATCCAGGGGACTGAAATATTTATGCTTGAGGTTAATCCGAGAGCATCACGAACGGTGCCATTTGTATCTAAAGCGACCGGTGTTCCGTTAGCAAAAGTAGCTGCCAGATGCATGGCGGGCACTACGCTGAAAGAGCAGGGTATAACAGAAGAAGTTATACCTGATTATTATTCTGTAAAAGAATCGGTGTTTCCGTTTGTTAAGTTTCCGGGAGTTGACCCGTTGCTTGGCCCTGAAATGAAATCTACCGGTGAAGTAATGGGTGTTGGTAGAAGTTTTGGTGAGGCATTTGCCAAAGCTCAATTAGGTGCGGGTGTAAACTTGCCTACTTCAGGTAAAGTGTTTATGAGTGTGCGTGAGCGTGATCATGATGCAGCTGTTGTGGTTGGGCATTTATTAAAAGATTTAAACTTTGAGTTTGTTTCAACACGAGGTACAGCGGCTAAATTAAATGAAAATGGAATTGAATGTGCATTAGTAAACAAGGTGTATGAAGGTCGCCCGCATATTGTGGATATGATTAAAAACGATGAAATTTGTTTAATCATTAATACAACGGAAGGTAAAAAAGCGATATCAGATTCCTTTACAATCAGAGCCGCGGCGTTACAGCATAAAGTGAGTTATACAACGACTATTGCCGGTGCTAAAGCAACGTGTATGGCGTTGAAATCTCAATCAAATAATGAAGTTAATCGATTGCAGGATTTACATAAGGAAGTTGCAGGATGAGTAATAAAGTACCTATGACCGTACGTGGTTCAAACCTGTTAATGGAAGAATTAAAAAGACTGAAGACAGTTGATCGGCCAAGAATCATAGAGGCGATTGCTGTTGCACGTGAGCATGGTGACTTAAAAGAAAATGCTGAATATCATGCTGCTCGAGAGCAGCAAAGTTTTTGTGAAGGTCGTATAAAAGAAATAGATGGTAAGTTAGGTGTTGCTGTAGTGATTGATGTCACTAAACAAAATGCCAATGGTAAAGTTATTTTTGGTGCAACTGTCGATCTTGCGGATGAAGAAACAGGTGAAGACATCACATACCAGATAGTGGGTGAAGATGAGGCTGATATTAAAGCGAATATGATCTCAGTAAACTCGCCAATTGCCCGCGCACTAATTGGCAAGTCTGAGGGTGATGTTGCAGAAGTTAAAACCCCGGGTGGTATTCGCGGACTAGAAATTATTGAAGTGCATTACATTGCGAAAGAAGATTAGTTTATAACCTGGTCAGAGATTTTATAACGTATTTCAGGGGTGAAAAATAAAAGACATTCAGTTATTAGTTGGGTTAAACTAATAACTGAAATTAATAGATTTTATGTGGCAATTTATTTATTAGGTAATTCAATCTTAGGTTTCTTTTTATTTTTTCGATATAAAGTGAGTGTTTTACCAATCTTTTGTACAATTTCTACAGATTCAGCAGATGATAGCTGTTTAATCATTTCAGCACGGCTCTCTCTATCTTCGCCAGCTATTTTGATTTTTACCAACTCGTGAAAATCCAGGGCAATATCCAGTTCTTTAAGAATATTTTCGGTAACACCGTTTTGTCCAACCATAATTACGGGTTTAAGGTTGTGTGTGAGTGATACCAGATGTTTTATCTGGTGCTTTGAAAGTGCCATAAAAGATCTCAGTAAAAATTAATGGGGTATTGTATCATTTCATTTGCCTTGCGTTTTAATAACTAAACAGGAAATTGACATAAAGTGGCTAGAAGCAAATCAAGTGGCAACTGGTTAAAAGAGCATTTTGACGATGAGTTCGTCAAACAATCCCAAAAAGATGGTTATCGCTCACGGGCTGTTTATAAACTCAAAGAAATAGATGAGAAAGACTATCTGTTAAAACCCGGCAGTATTGTTATTGATCTGGGTGCTGCACCCGGTAGCTGGTGTGAATATGTTGTGCGTAAACTTAAAGGTAAGGGGCGTATAATTGCCCTGGACATACTGCCTATGGAGCCTATGCAGGGGGTAGAGATCATAACCGGTGATTTTCTCGAAGATAAAGTATTTAGTGAATTACTAAATACTTTAGGATCTGACAGGCCAGACCTTGTAATTTGTGATATGGCACCCAATATGAGTGGACAGCAGGCTGTAGATATACCAAGAGCTATGTATATGGCAGAGCTTGCCCTGGATTTATCTCAACAGGTTTTGAAACCCGGAGGGGGTTTGCTTGTCAAACTGTTTCAGGGAGAGGGTTTCGATGCTTATATCAAACAGATGCGAGAGCAGTTTAGTCGTGTAGTTATGCGAAAACCAAAAGCTTCCAGACCAAGAAGTAAGGAAGTTTATGGTTTGGCGACAGGATTTAAAGCTTAAAGTAAGGCTGTTTTCGATCGTCACAATTAGAAGGTCAGAGCTTTTGAGCTGGCTTTTAAGCTGTCTGTGTAGTACTTTTATATTAATGTTTAATCTAACCGAGGTGTTGTCTTGAACGACCTGGTCAAAAATCTGATTTTATGGGGTGTGATTGCCCTTATTTTGCTGTCTGTTTTCAGTAATTTCTCCCAACGTGCTAATAAAGAAGCTGAATTTTCGTATTCTGAATTCATTGCCGACGTTAAAAATGGCAATGTCGCTGAAGTCGATATCGCAGGTCGTAAAATTACGGGTAAAACCCGCGATCTTAAGCCGTTTACAACTTATAGCCCTGAAACTGACAATCGTTCGATGATTGGTGATTTGCTTGAAAACAACGTGAAAATTGTTGCTAAAGAGCCGGAGCAGCCTTCATTGTTAATGAATATTTTCATTTCATGGTTCCCGTTCCTGTTGTTAATTGGCATCTGGATATTTTTTATGCGTCAGATGCAAGGTGGTGCCGGTGGCCGTGGTGCAATGTCATTTGGTAAGAGTAAAGCCCGTATGTTGGGCGAAGAAGAGATAAAAACCACATTTGCAGATGTTGCAGGTGTTGAAGAAGCTAAAGAAGAAGTGGGTGAGCTGGTTGAGTTCCTGCGTGATCCGGGTAAATTCCAGAAACTCGGTGGTCAAATACCACGGGGTGTTTTGATGGTGGGCTCACCAGGTACAGGTAAAACATTACTGGCTAAAGCTATCGCTGGTGAAGCCAAGGTGCCATTCTTTACTATTTCCGGTTCAGACTTCGTTGAAATGTTTGTAGGTGTTGGTGCTTCGCGTGTGCGAGATATGTTTGAACAGGCGAAAAAACATGCACCCTGCATTATCTTTATTGATGAAATTGATGCGGTAGGTCGTCATCGTGGAGCTGGTGTAGGTGGCGGTCATGATGAGCGTGAACAAACATTGAACCAGCTGCTGGTTGAAATGGATGGTTTTGAAGGTAGTGAAGGGGTCATTGTTATTGCTGCAACTAACCGCCCTGATGTACTTGACCCTGCGTTATTACGCCCGGGGCGATTTGACCGTCAGGTTGTTGTGCCGTTGCCAGATGTACGCGGTCGTGAGCAGATACTTAAGGTTCATATGCGCAAAGTACCCGCATCTGATGATGTGAAAGCATCTCTAATTGCACGTGGTACACCCGGCTTCTCTGGGGCTGATCTGGCGAATCTGGTTAATGAGGCGGCATTATTTGCTGCTCGAGAAAACGCTAAAGAGGTGTTTATGGAGCACTTTGAGCGAGCTAAAGATAAAATCATGATGGGCGCTGAGCGTAAATCAATGGTCATGTCTGAAGACGAGAAGAAGTTGACTGCCTACCATGAAGCGGGTCACGCTATTGTAGGGCGTCTGGTTCCTGATCATGACCCGGTTTATAAGGTTAGTATTATTCCCCGTGGTCGTGCATTAGGTGTGACAATGTTTTTGCCAACTGAAGATCGTTACAGTTATAGCAAGCGCCGACTAGAGAGTCAGATTTCCAGTTTGTTTGGTGGCCGTCTCGCTGAAGAAATTATTTTTGGGCATGATAATGTGACAACAGGCGCTTCAAACGATATTGAGAGAGCAACAGATATTGCACGTAATATGGTTACCAAATGGGGGCTTTCTGAAAAGTTGGGGCCACTGGCTTATTCTGAAGATGAGGGTGAGGTCTTTCTGGGGCGCTCTGTTACTCAGCATAAAAACCTGGCAGATGATACGGCTCGCGTGATTGATGAAGAAATACGTGACTTTATAGATAGAAACTATAAACGTGCTGAAGAGATACTAAACGAGAATCTGGATATTTTGCATTCGATGTCAGATGCTTTAATGAAGTATGAAACTATCGATACAGCTCAAATTGATCAGTTAATGGCGCGTGAAAAAGTCAGCCCGCCAAAAGACTGGAGTGATAGTGATAATAATTCAGGTGCTTCATCATCTTCAACTAAGGAAGAATCTAAAAAGGAAGACAAAGGTGACGGTTCTATTGGTGGTCCGGCAAGTCTTCACTAGTTGATATTATTTGGTCTAAAATATAAGGGGTGCCTTTTCAGGGTGCCCTTTTTTTTGGTAAGTAAAAGACAGTTTTTTCAATGTATCCTTAGATGCTGAATAATATTGCTCTATAAACTGCTCAAATGGAAAAGTATTTATTTTTGAAACTTTAAAAGCGACATGGCTTTTGCAAATCATATAGATTATATGGAGATAATTAAATCCTGGTAAGTTACGGGGCGATTAAGCTCGGTAAAAGCAGGCATGCGTCTCATGTTACAGAAATATTATTACCAGTGATGATTATTTAGATGTTATTAATTTCACATTTATTATGAATCACTTTTTATTAATGAAAATTAAGAGTTAGATTTTTATAAAATCATGAGTCAAATTTCACCTTTTTCTCAAACAGGTAAGTCTGTTGTTATGGGTATTTTAAATACCACTCCCGATTCGTTTTCAGATGGTGGTCAATTTGTATCTGTTGAGTCTGCATTGGCGCAAGCCTTGAAAATGCAGCGTGAAGGTGCAGATATAATTGATGTGGGAGGAGAGTCGACTCGACCGGGCGCAAAAAACGTTTCTACAGTTGATGAGATTGAACGTGTTATACCTGTAATTATGGCAATTCGTAAACAAAGCGATGTGCTTATTTCAATTGATACCAGTAAACCTGAAGTGATGAATGAAGCCGTAAAAGCCGGCGCAAATATTATAAACGATGTAAATGCTTTACGTGCGCAAGGCGCATTAGATGTTTGTGCGCAATTGGCTGTACCTGTTTGCATAATGCATATGCAGGGCGAACCGAGAACTATGCAGGATAAACCAGTATACGATGATGTGGTTGACGATATAAAACAGTTTTTTGAGCAGAGAATTGAGGCGTGTATTAATGCCGGAATTAAAAGGCAGAATATCATTTTAGACCCGGGTTTTGGTTTTGGTAAAACGTTGGAGCATAATTTGCAGCTTTTAAAAAGACTGGGTGAATTTCAGGTGTTTGAGTTGCCTGTTCTGGTCGGTTTGTCTCGTAAAAGCATGTTAGGTAAAATTTTGCATGACTCAGCAGCAGATAATAGGTTGTATGCCAGTGTTGCGGCAGCGGTTTTGGCTGCTGTAAATGGAGCGAGTTTATTTCGAGTACATGATGTAAAAGCAACAGTGGACGCGTTAAAAGTTTGTGATGCATTGAATGGTATGTAATTATATTGCATTACATGCCTGTCGGTTTGTTGCTTCATTAATGTTGAAATTTAGTTAATGATGGGAATCTGAATAACTAGAAAATAATTTATGGAAATTTGAATGGCAAAAAAATATTTCGGAACAGACGGTATTCGTGGCCGTGTTGGTCAGGGGCAGATGACACCACAGGCTGTTATGAAGCTTGGTTGGTCAGTGGGTAAGGTGCTTGCAAGCCACGGGAATAGTCTTGTGGTTATAGGTAAAGATACACGTATATCGGGTTATATGTTTGAAGCTTCGCTTGAAGCAGGTTTATCCGCGGCAGGTGTTGATTCAAAAATTCTTGGGCCCATGCCAACTCCTGGTATAGCTTATCTAACAAGAACATTACGCGCTTCTGCCGGGATAGTGATTTCTGCCTCTCATAATCCTTTTTATGATAATGGGCTTAAGTTTTTCTCTGCAGAAGGTACTAAATTGCCTGATCAAATTGAGAATGAAATTGAAGAAATGTTTGAACGGGAGATGGAAATAGTTGATTCAGCTGCCTTGGGTAAAGCTGAGCGTATCGACGACGCGCAGGGGCGTTATATAGAGGCCTGTAAAGCAACTATTCCTATTGGAACATCATTTATGGGTATTAAGGTGGTGTTGGATTGTGCTAATGGCGCAACCTATCACATTGCCCCCAATGTATTTGCTGAGCTTGGAGCAGAAGTGATTGCGATTGCCGATAAGCCAAATGGAATCAATATTAATGAAAATTGTGGTTCTACTTATCCAAATACCTTAGCAGCAGCTGTGTTGCAAAATCGGGCTGATATCGGTATTGCTTTTGATGGTGATGGCGATCGATTAATGATGGTTGATAGTAAGGGGCAGATTATAGATGGTGATGAGATTCTTTATATTATTACCAAAGCCAGACTGGCCGCAGGCGAGCCGCAGGGCGGGGTCGCGGGGACTATGATGAGCAACCTGGGTCTTGAGTTAGCGATCAAAAAATTAGGCCTGGAATTTGAGCGTACCAATGTTGGCGATCGTTATGTTATGCAGTGCCTGAGGGATAAAGGCTGGTCTCTTGGAGGTGAAAACTCAGGGCATATTATCTGCCTTGATAGAACGACAACCGGAGATGGTATTGTCTCAGCGTTACAGGTGATGGCATATCTTGCAGATTCGGGTTTGACTTTGGCCGAAGTCCTGGCAGATATGACAATGATGCCGCAAATACTCATAAATGTGCCTTTGCCGATAAACACCAACCCTATAGGTGAGCCTAAGGTGAAACAGGCTGTTGAAGACGTTGAGAAGCGGCTAAATGGCAGGGGGCGGGTATTGTTACGTGCATCGGGGACAGAGCCATTGATAAGAGTTATGGTCGAAGGTGAAGATGAAAAGCAGGTGACTGCTTTTGCCCAGCAAATAGCAGATGCGGTATCGGCATCAGTGGCTCATGCTAATCCCGGTTAGTCTTTAAATTATACATCTTTGTAAAAAGCGAGCTTCTCTTTGGGAGACTCGCTTTTTTGTGCATTTTTGACTCGTGAGTAATAACGAATGACTTGCGACTTTCCTCATGCCCCATTAGAATACGCCCCTCATAAAAAAACACTAATATCGGAGTTAGTATGCGTAAGCCAATGGTAGCCGGCAACTGGAAAATGAATGGTTCCTCTGAGTCTGTAAAAACACTTGTTGAGGGTATCAAAGAAGGCATGGGATTAGTTAACACTGCAGAAGTTGTGGTTTGTCCACCTGCTATTTTTATCCCTCGCGTATCGGGCGCAGTTGATGGCACTGATATTAAAGTTGGTTCACAAAACATCTGTGATGAAGATAAAGGTGCATTTACCGGTGAAATTTCTGGTGAGATGCTGAAAGAAACGGGTTGTGAATATGCAATTGTTGGTCACTCTGAGCGCCGTGCGCTGTATGGTGAAAATGACGAATTAGTTGCAAAACGCTTTGCAGCAGCCCGTCGCAATGGATTAAAGCCAATTTTTTGTATTGGTGAAACACTTGAAGAACGTGAAGCAGGTGTCACAAACGATGTTTGTTCTCGTCAAATAGATGCGGTTATAGCGCTAGAGGGTGTTGAAGCACTTGCAGATGGTGTTATTGCTTATGAGCCTGTCTGGGCAATAGGCACTGGAAAAACAGCTTCGCCTGAGCAGGCACAGGAAGTACACGCTTTTATTCGTGGTAAAATAGCCGCTTTAAATGCTGATGTTGCTGCAGGTTTACAAATTTTATACGGTGGCTCTATGAATGCAGGAAATGCAAAAGAGTTAATTGGTCAGCCTGATATTGATGGTGGCCTGATCGGTGGCGCTTCTTTGAAGCCAGCTGATTTTCTAGCAATCTGCCAGGCGGCGGGTTAAGGGTAAAAAATAAGTGATTCCAATTCTTCTTGTAATACATGTTTTACTGTCGTTGTTCATTATCGGCCTGATAATGCTGCAACGTGGTAAAGGTGCTGATGCTGGTGCTTCTTTAGGTGGCGGTGGTTCTTCGGGCTCGGTTTTTGGTGCTCGAGGTGCGGCTAACTTTTTAAGCCGTACAACGGCTGTTCTAGCAGCAGCTTTCTTTACTACCAGTTTAGCATTAGCGTATTTCTCATCTAATATGCAAAGCGCTAGCAGTGTTGAAAGTGGTTCAGTATTAGAGCAGCCAGCAGCATTACCCGCAACAGATATGCCGTTACCATCTGATGTGCCTGCAGCTGATATGCCGGCACCTGTAGAATCGGCGTCAGGTGATGATGTGCCCGCTTCTGAATCATCAACTACCTCCCCTGCTAGCGAAATACCCGCTGCAGAATAATAGTTTTATCGCGACTTACAGGTTTGTTCCTACCGTTAAGCCTCAAATGTAGGAGTAGTCTTAGAGTCGCGTTTTTGTTTGTATAATAAAAAAGGTGTTGTGAGTGAGTTGAGACTGATTGCACTCAATGTGCAATCGCAGCGCGACGAACGCGCAACAGGATGTTGTGCTGGACATGCGTAAAGTTAAGAGAAGGCAGGACGCCCGAACGTCCGTGAAGACAATAAAGTATAAAACACGCCGATGTGGTGAAATTGGTAGACACGCTACCTTGAGGGGGTAGTGAGCTTTGCTCGTGCTGGTTCGACTCCAGTCATCGGCACCATATATCAATTACAGGTGAATGAAATTATTGCAAATTTGTTCTTCTGTGATTTTGCTTTACTGAATTTTTGTCTGTTATGACGGACTTATTTTTTAAATATAAAAAAATTATAAAATAATAATATACTAAATATTAATAGCTTTTTAGTTCAAAATTCAATTTATTTTATTCAATAAACTTTACTAATAAATCCGACTTATAGTGAGATACACATAATATGTGATGACATGAGCATATTTATTGACTAAAGTCAGTGCTGCAAACCATAACAAGTGTTTTGCCTCGTCATTATTGACTGTGAGAAAACAATAAAATGCTCGAAAATTACATACCCGTTCTAATTTTTATTGCTGTTGGTTTATTCGTTGGTGTCGCTATGATTGCGCTGGGCGGATTTATTCTTGCTCCTAGCAAACCTGATGAAGTAAAAAATTCCCCTTATGAATGCGGTTTCTCTGCATTTGAAGATGCACGTTTGAAATTTGATGTGCGCTTTTATCTAGTTGCAATTCTGTTTATTATTTTTGATCTGGAAATTGCATTTCTATTCCCCTGGGCTATTGTGCTTGAGGATATTGGAATATTCGGCATAGTAGCTATGGGAATATTTCTTGGAATACTGGTAATTGGATTTATATATGAGTGGAAAAAAGGGGCACTAGAGTGGGAATAGAAGGCATTCTGGACAAAGGTTTTGTAACCACGTCAGTTGATAGCGTTGTTAACTGGGCACGTACCGGTTCAATGTGGCCAATGACGTTTGGTTTGGCCTGTTGTGCGGTTGAAATGATGCAGGCAGGTGCCTCACGTTATGATCTTGATCGCTTCGGTATTATTTTCCGTGGTTCACCTCGGCAGTCCGATGTAATGATCGTTGCCGGCACCTTAACCAATAAAATGGCGCCTGCGTTACGTAAAGTGTATGACCAGATGCCAGAACCACGTTGGGTTATCTCAATGGGCTCATGTGCTAACGGTGGTGGTTATTATCATTACTCCTATTCAGTGGTCAGGGGGTGCGACAGAATTGTTCCGGTAGATATTTATGTACCAGGTTGCCCACCAACCGCTGAAGCACTGATTTATGGAATAATTCAACTGCAAAATAAAATTAAACGCACTTGCACTATTGCTCGACAGGCTTAATGAATATGACGGCAATTGAAAAACTATCAGAGCAGCTTGATCAGGTTTTTACTTCTAAATTACAAAGTAAGAAACTAGAGCTGGGTGAGATCACTATTGAAGTAAGCACGGATGATTATTTAACTGTTTGTAAACAACTGCATGATAATGAGTCTTTTGCTTTTGAAATTCTGATCGATTTATGCGGTATAGATTATTCCGCTTATGGTCAGGATGAGTGGAAAACAGATGCTTCTGCGAATGGTTTCAGTCGGGGTGTAGAGAGTGCTCAGCATGGCCGTTTAAAATTTGGTGATGAGTTGCCCGAAAACGAAAATAGCGGCAAACGTTTCGCGGTTATAGTTCATTTATTATCAATTAAAAATAATCAACGATTACGCGTTCGAGTATTTGCTGAAGATGATGCGTACCCCGTTGTTAAATCAGTAGTTGATATCTGGAATGGTGTTAACTGGTTTGAGCGTGAGGCGTTTGATTTATTTGGTATCCATTTTGATGGGCACCCTGATCTGCGACGCATCCTCACCGATTACGGTTTTGTGGGGCATCCTTTTAGAAAAGATTTTCCTTTGTCGGGTAATGTTGAAATGCGTTATGACGAAGAGCAAAAACGTGTTGTATATGAGCCGGTTAGTATTGAACCTCGTGTACTGGTTCCTCGTGTCATCAGAGAAAATAAGAAACGTCAAAACCTGTCTGCTAATGAACTGGAAAGTGAAGATTAAACATGCCTGAAATTCGTAACTATACATTGAATTTTGGCCCTCAGCATCCAGCAGCCCATGGCGTATTACGTTTGATACTGGAAATGGATGGAGAGGTTATTCAGCGCGCAGACCCGCATATTGGTTTGTTGCATCGAGCAACGGAAAAGCTGGCTGAGTCAAAACCTTATAATCAGAGCATCGGTTATATGGATCGTCTTGATTATGTTTCCATGATGTGTAATGAACATGGTTATATTTTAGCGTTAGAAAAATTACTCGGTGTAGAGGTGCCTGAGCGTGCGCAATATATTCGCGTTATGTTTGATGAAATTACCCGTCTTTTAAATCATTTGTTATGGATTGGCGCTCATGGTTTAGATGTGGGGGCGATGACAATGTTTTTATACGCTTTTCGTGAACGTGAAGATTTAATGGATGTATACGAAGCGGTTTCTGGGGCACGTTTACATGCTACTTATTATCGTCCGGGTGGAGTCGCGCGTGACCTGCCTGATTCAATGCCTCAATACAAAGCATCTAAATGGCACAGTCAGAAAGAAGTTAATAGGTTAAATGATACCCGTAGCGGTTCATTGCTTGATTTTATTGAAGACTTTACAACGCGTTTTCCAACTTATGTAGATGAGTATGAAACGCTATTAACCGATAATCGAATCTGGAAGCAACGTTTAGTTGATATTGCGATTGTTTCACCCGAGCGTGCCATGCAATTAGGTTTTACGGGGCCAATGTTACGTGGTTCTGGTGTTGAGTGGGATTTACGAAAAAAACAGCCTTATGCTGCCTACGATAAAATGGATTTCGATATCCCTGTGGGTACTAATGGTGATTCTTATGATCGTTATCTGGTGCGCATGGAAGAAATGCGACAGTCCAATAGAATTATCAGGCAATGCGTAGACTGGTTAAGAGTAAACCCCGGTCCGATACTGGCACAGGATCATAAAGTAACGCCACCCACCCGTAAAGAAATGAAAGGTGATATGGAATCGTTGATTCATCACTTTAAATTATTTACTGAAGGTTTCTGTTTGCCAGAAGGCGAAGCTTATGGCGCAGTTGAACACCCTAAGGGGGAGTTTGGCGTTTATTTAAATTCAGATGGTGCGAATAAACCTTACCGATTAAAAATTCGAGCTCCGGGTTTTGCGCATTTATCAGCATTAGATGAAATGACCCGCGGACACATGTTATCTGATGTGGTTGCGGTAATTGGAACACAAGATATTGTATTTGGTGAAATAGACCGATGAGTACAGACGAACAAATTTTATCAGCGCATACATTAGAAGAAATTGCCGAGTGGGAATCTCGTTATCCGCCTGAGCATAAAAAATCTGCATTGCTGGCTGCTTTGACTGCGGCGCAACATCAAAATAAAGGTTTTTTAACTGTACCAATAATGGATGCGGTGGCTAAAAGATTAGAGCTGTCAAAAATAGAAGTTTATGAAGTAGCTAGCTTCTATTCCATGTATGAATTAAACCCGGTTGGTAGAAATAATGTAGCAGTCTGTACCAATGTCTGCTGCATGCTGATGGGTTCGGATACGATTGTAAATCACCTTGAGAAAAAGCTGGGTATTAAATTAGGTGAAAGCACAGACGACGGCCGTATCTATTTAAAAGTTGAAGAGGAATGTCTTGCAGCTTGTGCCGGTGGCCCAATGATGCAGGTTAATCATAAATATTACACTGAGCTCACTATTGATAAAGTAGATGAGATCATAGACGGGCTGGACTAGATTATGGTGATTGGGCATGGCTAACGAAGTTTGCTACGCAACGCTGCAATTTGAAAGCGAGCAATGGTCCTATGAAAACTATCTAAAGGTAGGCGGTTATCAGGCATGGAATAAAATCCTCAAGGAAAAACTGTCACCTGAAGATGTTATTGAAATTGTAAAAGCTTCGGGTTTGCGTGGTCGTGGTGGCGCAGGTTTTCCTACCGGTTTGAAATGGAGCTTTATGCCGCGTAATGCACCGGTGCAAAAATATATTGTGTGCAATTCAGATGAATCTGAACCGGGTACCTGCAAAGATAGAGATATTTTACGATTCAACCCCCATGCCCTGGTTGAAGGTATGCTTATTGCGGGTTATTGCATTGGCGCCACGGTTGGTTACAACTATATGCGCGGCGAGTTTATGGATGAGGTTTACGATCGCTTTTCAGATGCCGTTAAAGAAGCCTATGAGCATGGCTACCTGGGAAAAAACATTAATGGTTCAGGTGTGGATTTTGATTTGTATCCAACACTGGGTGCAGGTGCTTATATTTGTGGAGAAGAAACTGCCTTATTAGAATCATTAGAAGGTAAAAAAGGTCAGCCAAGATTCAAACCGCCATTCCCGGCTAATGTCGGCTTGTATGGTAAACCGACAACCATAAATAACACTGAATCATTAGCGTCTGTGCCAAGCATTGTGCGTGAAGGTGCTGAGTGGTTTAAGGCTTTTGGCGTTGAAAATTCCGGTGGGACTAAATGTTTTTCTGTTTCCGGACATGTGCAAAAACCCGGTAACTTCGAAGTTAATATGGGGCTGCCATTTAAAGAATTATTAGAGCTTGCCGGTGGCGTTACCGAGGGGCGACAGTTAAAAGCGGTTATCCCCGGCGGTTCTTCGGTGCCTGTTGTGCCGGCAGAAATTATGCTTGAAGCCAATATGGATTACGACTCAATTACTAAAGCGGGTTCTATGTTAGGTTCCGGTGCGTTAATCATAATGGATGACAGTACTGACATGGTAAAAGTGCTGCAACGTTTATCACGCTTTTATTTTTCTGAGTCCTGTGGTCAATGCACACCTTGTCGTGAAGGTACAGGCTGGTTGTATCGAATGCTGACGCGTATTGTTGAAGGCAAGGGTGAACTAGAAGATTTAGATCGACTAGACGATGTTGCTGCAAAAATTGAAGGCCGTACCATTTGTGCATTGGGTGATGCTGCCGCTATGCCGGTAAGAAGTTTTATTAAACACTACCGAGAAGAATTCGAACACTACATTGAACACAAGTGTTCCATGGTTGATGGTGGAGCAGGTAAATAATGTCAGAAGATATCGTAACATTTACCGTTGATGATATTGAGTTAACGGCACCGAAAGGTTCGATGTTAATCCAGGCAACGGATAAAGCGGGTATTCATATTCCGCGGTTTTGTTATCACGAAAAACTCTCAGTAGCCGCTAACTGTCGTATGTGCCTGGTTGATGTTGAAAAAGCACCAAAACCTATGCCGGCTTGTGCCACGCCAATTATGGAAGGCATGATTGTTCATACACAATCGGCTAAAGCGGTAGAAGCACAAAAATCAGTAATGGAATTTTTATTGATTAATCATCCGTTAGACTGCCCTATTTGTGATCAGGGCGGTGAATGTGAGTTACAGGATTTATCTGTAGCTTACGGCGGTGATCATTCGCAATATACAGATGTTAAACGTGTTGTGTTTGATAAAGATATTGGGCCGTTAATTCAAACAGAATTAACGCGTTGTATTCAATGTACTCGATGTGTGCGTTTTGGTGAAGAAATAGCAGGCATGCGTGAACTGGGTATGACTGATCGTGGAGATCGTGCGGTAATTGGTACGTTTATATCCAAGAGTGTTGACTCAGAAATGTCTGGCAACGTAATTGATATTTGTCCGGTCGGCGCATTAACTGCAAAACCATCAAGGTACAGCGGTCGTTCATGGGAAATGTTGCAACATGCAGCCGTATCCCCGCATGATTCAGTGGGTTCAAATTTATTTCTGCATACTCTCGATGGTAAAGTGAATCGTGTCGTGCCTCGTGCAAACGAATCCATTAACGAAGTATGGATTTCAGACCGTGATCGTTTTAGTTATCAGGGGTTGCACTCTGACGATCGTGCTATCCAGCCTATGATGAAGTTAAATGGTGAATGGATAGAAACAGACTGGAATACGGCACTCAAATATGCCGTTGATGGTTTACAGGCGGTTATTAAAGAAAACTCAGCTGATGAGCTGGCTTGTTGGATGTCTCCAAATGCAACCGTAGAAGAACAATTTTTAGCGCAAAAACTAATGCGTGGTCTAGGTAGTAATAATATTGACCACCGTTTAAGACAAACAGATTTTACCGATCAGGATTTTGCACCAGTGATGCCCTGGATTAGTAATAATATAGAGTCTATCGAGCGTTTGGAAGCCGTTTTATTAGTGGGTTCTCATGTGCGTAAAGAGCAGCCTCTTATAGCTCATCGTTTTATAAAAGCCTCACGGCATCATCAGGTTAAAATTTCTGCGGTTAACCCACGTAAATTCAATTGGCGTTTTAAAATCAGCAATGAATTAATATCCTCGGCTGAAGGTATGGTTGAAAACCTCGCGGCAATTGCTAAAGCGGCTGGTGCGGAGCAGGTAAATGTATCTGAACTTATTAACAGTTCTACTGTTGATGAAAGCCATAAAGCCATTGCTGAAGAATTAAAAACCGCAGGTGGCGCAGCGACTATTTTCATTGGAAATATTGCTGTACAACATCCGCAGTTTTCAACGTTACGAGCTTTAAGTCATGCAATAGCAAAACAAACGGGCGCAACCCTGGCTTACTTGCCAGAAGCGGCAAATGTGGCTGGTGCCTGGTTAGCGGGAAGTGTTCCGCATCGTTTTGCGGGTGGATCAAAAGCTAACTCTGCAGGTGCTAATATCGCAGAGATGGTGGCTTCCCCAAAGAAAGCCTTAATCATGTTTAATATAGAACCAGAGTTTGATGTCGCCAACCCGGCTAAAGCGATGGATGCAGTTGATGCTGCTGATTTCAAAGTTGTCATAAATAACTATGCCAGCGAAGCCATGAAAGATTATGCAGATGTGATTTTGCCTCTGGCCGCGTTTAGTGAAACTTCAGGTACTTATGTTAATGCTGAGGGTTTCTGGCAAAGTTTTAAAGGTGCTACCTCTGCTTTAGGTGAGTCGCGACCTGGCTGGAAAATTTTACGGGTGCTTGCGAACTTAATGGAAGTTGATGGTTTTGAATACATGTCATCAGAAGAAGTGCGTAATGAAGTGAAAGAGCAATGCCGCGATATTCAGTTAGATAATACTCTGGCTGGAGATTCGCCAGTTGCCGATATTCCAGAAACGAGTGGTTTACAGCGTGTTGGAGCTGTTCCGTTATATGCAGTAGATTCACTGGTTAGGCGTTCGACTCCATTACAACTGACGAAAGATGCAGATCAAAATTATGTGGCAATTAATTCTGTGTTGGCTGCCAGGTTAAAACTTGAAGAAGGTGACAGGGTATCAGTTACTCAGTCTGGCCATAGTGAACTGACGGATATTAAAATTGATGATGCAATAGCGGATGATTGTGTCTGGATAGCTGCATCTGAGGAGTTAAGTATTCAAATGGGTACGACCTATTCACCGATTGAGTTGGAGAAAGCCTGATTATGGAATGGTTATTCTCATTAGCGCCTGATTTTATGGTTGATTTCTGGAACTGGTTACCTCAGTGGATACAGGTATTAGCTGAGAACCTGTTATACATTGTTTTAATTATGGTTCCACTGATGTTGTGTGTTGCTTATGTAACCTATGCAGAAAGAAAAATAATCGGTTATATGCAAGTTCGTTTAGGCCCCAATAGAGTAGGGCCCAAGGGCTGGTTACAACCAATAGCTGATGCTATAAAACTAATGTTTAAAGAAGTTATTGTTCCGACAAACTCGAACAAATTTCTATTTTTATTTGCGCCCATCCTAACGCTTGGTCCAGCTTTGGCTGCCTGGGCCGTTATTCCCTTTTTCGAAGGTGTGCAATTATCAAACCTGAATGCAGGTTTGTTATATATTCTGGCACTCACTTCAATGGGTGTTTATGGTGTGATTATTGCCGGTTGGGCATCGAACTCAAAATACGCAATTCTGGGCGCGCTCAGATCTGCTGCACAGGTTGTGGCATATGAAATTGCCATGGGTTTCGCCCTGGTAGGTGTATTAATGGCCAGTGGCAGTTTAAATCTGGGTGATATTATTGCTCGTCAGGAAGGCGGCTTTATGAGCTGGTTCTGGCTGCCATTATTACCTTTACTTGCTGTTTATTTTATATCGGGTGTTGCAGAAACTAACCGTGCGCCTTTCGATGTTGCTGAAGGTGAGTCAGAAATTGTAGCGGGTTTCCATGTGGATTATTCCGGTATGGCCTTCGCTGTATTCTTTCTTGCGGAATACGCCAATATAATATTGATTGCAGCCCTCACATCACTGATGTTTTTCGGTGGCTGGATGTCACCTTTTGGCTCTATGGCAGATCATGCTCTATTAGGTGATGGCACACACTGGTTTATTTTAAAAACCATGTTCTTTATTTATATGTTCCTCTGGTTCCGGGCTACCTTTCCAAGATATCGTTATGATCAAATTATGCGTCTGGGCTGGAAAGTGTTTATTCCTGTAACAATTGTCTGGTTAGTTGTTGAAGCTGTAATGGTTGTAATGCAAGTTGGCCCATGGGCTGTAGATACGGCAGCAAGTGTGGCGGGAGCATAAAAAATGACAATGAGAACGATTAAATATTATCTGAAAAGCTTTTTATTTCTGGAGTTGATTAAAGGTTTGATGGTAACGGGTGGTTACCTCTTTAAAAGAAAGATTACCCTGCAATACCCGGAACAAAAAACACCAATTTCCCCTCGTTTTAGAGGCTTACATGCGCAACGACGTTACGCAAATGGTGAAGAGCGCTGCATAGCATGTAAGTTATGTGAGGCGGTGTGTCCCGCATTGGCAATTACTATAGACGTTGAAGAGCGTGATGATGGAACACGGCGTACATCTAAATACGATATTGATTTGTTTAAATGTATTTACTGTGGGTTTTGTGAAGAAGCCTGCCCCGTTGATGCAATTGTAGAAACAGATGTTTTTGAATACCACTTTGAAAACCGTGGTGAAAACATTATGACAAAAGACAAGCTGCTAGCTGTTGGGGATAAATATGAAGAATCAATAGCTGCAAATCGCGCAGCAGACGCTCCCTACAGATAATGTAGGTTCGAATTTATACGAGTGGTCAAGATTTTTAATATTGTAATTTGCATATGAACTGGCACCAACAAAGAAAGAATTAATAGAAAATAATTTGCGTTTATTCGTGTGTATTTGCGGACAAACTGCTTTTAATACTTAAGTGGAATTAACACATGACATTTTTTGAAGTCGTCTTTTATGCTTTTTCTACCTTAATGGTAGTCGCTGCGTTGGGCGTAGTTAGTGCACGGAATCCTGTACATTCAGTGCTTTTTCTGGTGCTTACATTCTTTGCAAGTTCAGCTATCTGGTTGTTGCTGGAAGCTGAGTTTTTAGCTATTACGCTGGTACTGGTTTATGTTGGCGCAGTAATGGTGTTGTTCCTGTTCGTTGTTATGATGCTGGATATTAATGTAACCCGCATGCGCGAAGGTTTAATGCGTTATGCACCGTTTGGGATAGCTATTGCAATTTTATTAATTGTGCAAATGGTAATGGTTGTTGGCCCGGAGCATTTTGGTTTACAGGCATTCCCTGTGCCTGAATCTCATGCGGCAGACTATAGTAATACTAAAGAGCTGGGTCGAGTTCTTTATACTGACTATGTATATGCGTTTGAGCTCGCCTCAGTGATTCTGTTAGTTGCGATTGTTGCGGCAATTACATTAACAATGCGTCGTCGTCCTAATACCCGTTATCAAAAGCCGAGCGCCCAAATGAAAGTATTAAAAGAAGATCGTTTGCGGATTATAAAAATGAAGTCGGAAACTATTGAGCCGGAGAATAAGCAGTGATCCCTTTATCTAGTTACCTCATTCTTGGCGCGATACTTTTCTCAATTAGTATTGCGGGTATATTTATTAACCGGAAGAACGTCATCGTGCTTCTAATGTGCATCGAATTAATGTTGCTCGCGGTTAATATTAACTTTATCGCTTTCTCGCATTTTTTAGGCGATACGGCAGGTCAGGTATTTGTTTTCTTTATTCTCACTGTAGCAGCAGCTGAAGCAGCCATTGGTCTTGCGATTCTCGTCGTCGTATTCCGTAATCGACAGACAATCAATGTGTCTGAACTGAATACGCTTAAGGGTTAGAAAGATGGATATGGAACTAATTTATTTAGCAATACCACTAGCTTCTTTATTCGGCGCCATCATAGCTGGCTTTTTTGGTAAAGCGATCGGTCGGTCTGGGGCGCATACGGTTACGATTGCAGGTGTAGCTAGCTCATTTATTCTGTCACTTATGGCATATAACCATATTGTATTGCAGGCTGGTGATATTTATAACCAGACGGTTTATACATGGATGGTGAGTGATGGCTTACGATTTGAAATCGGTTTTTTAGTAGATAAACTCACAGTGATGATGATGTGTGTTGTAACCGGCGTGTCGTTAATGGTGCATATTTATACGATTGGTTATATGCGTGATGATCCTGGTTATCAGCGTTTCTTCAGTTATATTTCACTGTTTACGTTTTCCATGTTGATGTTAGTTATGTCGAATAACTTCTTACAGCTGTTTTTTGGTTGGGAGGCGGTTGGGCTGGTTTCTTATTTGTTGATTGGTTTCTGGTATAAGAAAGAAACGGCGATATATGCAAACTTAAAAGCATTTTTAGTTAATCGCGTTGGTGACTTTGGTTTTATTCTGGGTATAGCAGCGGTTGTGATGTACGCAGGTAGTCTTGATTACAAAGAAGTATTTGCGGCTGCTCCGCAAATATCAAACCAGGTTTTAGATATTGGTTTTGGTGAGTGGTCCGTCATCAGTGTCATCTGTATATTGTTGTTCATTGGCGCTATGGGTAAATCCGCACAGGTGCCATTACATGTCTGGTTACCTGATTCTATGGAAGGCCCAACGCCTATTTCTGCATTAATCCATGCAGCAACAATGGTTACCGCAGGTATTTTCATGGTGGCACGTATGTCGCCATTATTTGAATTTTCTGAAGCGGCATTAACCTTTGTTATGATTATTGGTGCAATTACTGCCTTATTTATGGGGCTAATTGGTATCGTTCAAAATGACATTAAACGAGTGGTAGCTTACTCAACACTTTCACAACTGGGTTACATGACGGTTGCTTTAGGTGTTTCAGCATACTCTGCAGCCGTGTTTCATTTAATGACCCATGCATTTTTTAAAGCGCTTTTATTCCTGGGCGCGGGATCAGTTATTATTGCCATGCATCACGAGCAGGATATGCGCAAGATGGGTGGTTTGAGAAAATACATGCCGATCACCTGGATAACATCACTAATCGGTTCTCTGGCGCTGATAGGGTTCCCTGGTTTTTCAGGCTTCTTCTCGAAAGATTCAATTATTCTTGCGGTAGGTGCGTCAGATTTGCCCGGTGCTGATATTGTTCACTGGATGGTTTTAGCAGGTGTATTTATTACAGCCTTTTACTCTTTCCGTATGTATTTTATGGTGTTCCATGGCAAAGAGCGTATGGATGAACATACTAAAAAACATCTTCACGAAACACCCTGGGTGGTTACAGTTCCATTAATCGCACTAGCAATACCGTCAGTAATTATTGGCTGGATGACCATTGAGCCCATGTTATTTGGAAGTTATTTCGCTGATGCCATCGTTGTGCATGAGTCAAATAATGTGATGGCTACATTGAAAGAAAGCTTCCACGGTCAGTGGGCGATGGTTGAACATGGAATATTTTCATTACCATTTTTATTAGCTTTGTCAGGTGTAGTTGCTGCCTGGTACATCTATTTGAAAAATCCACAGATTGCAGATAAGGCTCAAGAAAAGTTTTCGTTTATTCACAAGATGCTGGATAAAAAATACTGGATCGATGAGCTTTACGTAAAAGTATTTAGCGATGGCAGTCGTGTTTTAGGCAAGGGTTTCTGGAAAGCAGGTGATGTAACAATAATAGATGGCCTAATTATAAATGGTTCAGCAAAAGTTGTCGGCTGGTTTGCAGGGGTCGTGCGTCATGTGCAAACCGGTATGCTTTATCACTATGCATTTGTAATGATTTTGGGTCTGGTTGGATTGTTATATTTATTTGCTAATCCAGCAAGCTAATTGCTTTCTCTTTAGAAAGCCTGAAAGTATAAAAAATACGAATGAAAATATACATAATGAAAAATAACATCAGGATTAAATCATAATGTTTGCAGATTGGCCCCTTCTAAGCCTGCTCGTCTGGTTGCCAATTGTTGGTGGCGTAGCAGTATTACTGTCTGGAGATAAAGGTGGTTCAGAAGGCTCACGTCGTCTGGCACTTATTATTTCAGTTGCAACATTTGTATTGAGTCTTGGTTTATATACCAACTTCGATAGTGCAACATCTGCAATGCAGTTTGAAGAACGTTTTGAGTGGATAGGTGATTTTAATATCTACTATCATCTGGGTGTAGACGGAATATCTATGCCGTTGATTATTTTAACCACCTTTACAACAATTCTGGTTATTCTGGCTGGTTGGGAAGTTATACAAAAAAGAGCATCACAGTACATGGCCGCCTTCCTGATAATGGAAGGTTTAATGATTGGTGTTTTTTCTGCCCTCGACTCCATGTTTTTCTATGTGTTCTGGGAAGCCATGTTAATACCCATGTTTGTCATTATTGGTGTATGGGGTGGTCCTAACCGGGTTTACGCAACTATAAAGTTCTTTATTTATACCTTTTTCGGCTCCGTGTTTATGCTGGTGGCGATGATTTATATGTATTACCAGTCAGGCAGCTTTGCAATATTAGATATGCATAACCTGAATCTTGGAATGACAGAGCAGACTCTAATTTTCTTCGCGTTTCTCGCCGCCTTTGCCGTTAAAGTGCCTATGTGGCCGGTACATACCTGGTTACCTGATGCACACGTCGAGGCACCAACGGGTGGCTCCGTGATACTGGCCGCCATTATGCTGAAGATTGGTGGTTATGGATTTATTCGATTTGCCTTACCAATTACCCCCGATGCAAGCATGTCCTATGACTGGTTGATTATTGCCATGTCGCTGATTGCGATAGTTTATATTGGCTTCGTAGCATTGGTGCAAAGTGATATGAAAAAGTTAGTTGCTTACTCATCTATTGCTCACATGGGTTTTGTAACACTAGGCCTGTTTTCGGTTTTTCAAATATTAAATAATCCTGCCAACGTTGATATTACTGGAGCTGTTTTAGCGATTGAAGGTGCAATGGTGCAAATGATATCTCACGGCTTTATTTCGGGTGCAATGTTCCTCATGATTGGCGTGTTATATGACCGTATGCATAGCCGTGAAATTGCAGATTATGGTGGCGTCGTAAATACCATGCCTGTTTTTGCTGCGTTTGCTGTTTTCTTCGCCATGTCTAATGCGGGTTTGCCTGGTACTTCCGGTTTTGTGGGTGAATTCATGGTTATTCTGGCAGTATTTAAAGCCAATTTCTGGATTGCATTCCTCGCGGCGATAACTTTAATCCTGGGTGCAGCGTATACACTTTGGATGGTTAAACGTGTGTTTTATGGTGAAGTTACAAATGAGAATGTAAAAGCACTAAAAGATTTAAATCAACGTGAGCTTTTAATTATGTCGATACTCGCCGTATCGATCCTGGCTTTGGGTTTATACCCTGCGCCACTGGTAGATGTAATGCATGCTTCTGTAGATAATTTGTTACAACATATTACTCAGTCAAAACTGCCTTAAAATAGCTGATTTATAAATAGAGAATTAATGATGACATTAGAAATGCTTAATCTTTCAATCGCCATGCCAGAGATATTTTTACTCGTACTTGCATGTACAGTATTAGTGGTTGACGTTTATCTGAAAGATGAAAGACGTAATGTAACCTATGTGTTATCTCAGTTTGGCCTGATTATTACCCTGATTTTAATTTCACAGCAGAACCCGCAGTCACGAGAAATAGCTTTTAATGGTTTATTTGTGAATGACCTGTTAGCGACAGTTTTAAAATATGCGGTTGTGTTACTGGTGGCAGTTGTTTTTGTATATTCTCGTCGTTATCTGCAGGATCGTAATATTTTTAAAGGCGAGTTTTACGTACTTGGTCTGTTCGGCTTGCTGGGCATGATGGTAATGATTTCATCAAATCATTTTTTATCAATGTATTTAGGTCTTGAACTTCTTTCGTTGTCTCTTTATGCCATGGTTGCTTTCAATCGTGAAAACCCGAATGCAGCAGAAGCGGCAATGAAATATTTTATTTTAGGTGCCATAGCTTCAGGAATGTTGTTGTACGGTATGTCTATGGTATATGGCATGACCGGTTCATTAAATATTGTAGAAGTGGCTGTCGCGCTTGATAAAATAGAAGGCAACAATATCGTACTTATATTTGGTCTGGTCTTCATGGTAATAGGTTTGGCCTTTAAACTGGGTGCCGTACCCTTTCATATGTGGATACCCGATGTTTATCATGGCTCTCCAACTGCCGTTACCAGTTATATTGCAAGTGCACCAAAAGTGGCTGGTTTTGCAATGATAATTAGATTGCTTGCAGAAAGTATGGGTAGTTTTCAAACTGACTGGCAGGGAATGTTTATTATCATGGCCGTTCTTTCGATGATAGTTGGTAATGTCATTGCCATTGCACAAACAAATTTAAAGCGTTTATTAGCCTACTCAACCATTTCTCATGTTGGTTTTATTATGCTTGGTTTATTGGCGGGTAACCAGGAAGGTTACTCGGCTGCTATGTTTTATACATTAACTTATGCGTTAACATCTTTAGGTGCCTTTGGCGTGATTATTCTTTTAGCTCGTAAAGGTTTTGAAGCTGAAAATATTGATGACTTTAAAGGCTTGAACCAACGCAGTCCCTGGTTTGCATTTATGATGTTAATCATTGTTTTCTCAATGGCGGGTGTTCCTCCTACGGTTGGTTTCTGGGCAAAACTGGCAGTGCTTAAAGCCGTTGTAAATATTGATATGTTATGGCTGGCACTGGTTGCAGTATTCTTTTCTATTATTGGTATATTTTATTACCTGCGAATTGTCAAAATTATGTATTTCGACGATGCGCTAGATAAGAGTGATATTAACTGCACTCGTGATATGCAAATTGCACTTAGTGCGAATGGTTTGTCTGTATTGCTGTTAGGTTTATATCCAGCGGCACTTATGTCGATTTGCATTGCTGCATTTTCTTAAAAAGATTTCAAAATTACTGCTCTAAATAAAGACAGCTGTTTGAATTAAATTAATCTTCTATTCAATTTGGCAATTATTTAAAGATATCTGATTTTATTAAATTGGCATTTAGAATTTTTTTGCTGCTTTCATCAGTTCTGCTTTTCTAATGAATTCTATTTCACCGCTATTTTTCATCTCCTGTAAAATGGGGGTGATTATAGGAATAAGGTGACGGTTTTTCCTGTGTACAAAGTGATAAAGCTCGGGGCTTTTTAGTGAATTGCTTACGGCTTTTATATCGTGATATTTGTTTTGATATATAAGATTAATACTCGCAAGTTTAGGGATGACGATAACTTCTGTCTGATCTAGCTGTAAAAGTTGTAACGCATCTTGATGAGTGGCGACGAAGTTTCTTTCAAGACCTTTTGTTTCTGTCTCTATGAACTTAACACCTTTTACAATAGTTATCTTATGGCCGCGCAAATCGTTCCAGTTGTTAATCACTAAAGATGTGTTCTTGCTGAATGCAACGGCTTCTACTGAAATAATTGATACCGGTACTTTGTCTAAATTGGGCGTGAAACGAGTTATTGTACTAATGCGAGCAAGCTCCCCATCGGTTTCGCCGGCATTAGAGCGTTCTAATGATTCCTGTAGGGTTAAATAAAGTGGGGTTATTTCTATGTCGGCTTTTTTATAGGCTTTTATTAACACTTCAGCAGCAATGGAGTGTATTAGATTGTTTTTGCCGCCGGAAAAAGTATAACTTTTAGCGCTTAAAGATAGCGGGCTGATTAAGAGAGTGTAGAGAAGAAGTATGGAAATTTTTTTCATAGGCACTTATTTTAGGACTAATTAAAAGCTTTTGCCTTTAATTTAATGTTTAATTGGGTGATTGAAGCAATCTATTATATTTGCCTTGCAATAAGTCTTTGATATCTGTACTATTCGCTCCAAGTTGATGCGGGGTGGAGCAGTCTGGCAGCTCGTCGGGCTCATAACCCGAAGGTCGTAGGTTCAAATCCTGCCCCCGCTACCAAATTTAGTAGGTCCTAAGTTGTTGATCCGCCAGGGATCTTCGGCATAGAGCCCAGTGAGTAGTCGGTCTCATGGTGTAGTAACCGTGGGAAGGTCGCAGATTCAAATCCTGCAGCGGCTACCCAACTTTTATAAGAGAGGCCCCGTACATCGGGGCCTTTTTTATGGCTCGATACGGGTGTAAAATCCCAGTGATTTAAAATCTAACAGTAAGGGTAACTATCAAGCGTGAACGACATCTGGTCAATTATTGAACCTGTAGTAGAAGGCATGGGATATGAGGTAGTAGATATCGAATATCGACCACACCCGACAGATGGATTATTACGTATATATATTGATGGCCCGAATGGTATCGTGCTTGAAGACTGCAGTGCAGTTAGTCTTCAAATTAGCAGTGTTCTAGATGTAGAAGACCCCATCCCGGGGCAGTTTAATTTGGAAGTATCATCTCCGGGTATGGACCGGCCATTACGTAAAATCGCTGATTTCGAGCGTTTTACGGGTTCAACTGTAAAAATTAAATTAACCGTGCCCACACTTGAAGGGCAAAGAAATTTTACAGGCAAGTTAAAGGGTATTGAGAGTGAAGATGTCGTTCTTGAAATGGATGGAGAGACCCATTATCTAGCCTTAGACTCAATCGATAAAGCGCGGATCGTTCCGCAGTTCTAGGTAACGCCTGGACACACGGGTTTTTGGAGCCAGACATGAATAAAGAAATTCTTTACGTAGTAGATGCCGTCTCAAATGAGAAGGCAGTAGAAAAGGAAATCATCTTTGAGGCAATTGAAGCTGCCTTAGCTACGGCCAGCCGTAAAAAACAAGGTAAAGATATAGACGTTCGCGTAAGCATTGACCGTGAGACCGGCGCTTATGATACTTTTCGTCGCTGGGAAGTGGTTGAAGAGATGGAAAATGGTGGCCTTGAGTTTCCATTAAAGCAAATTACATTAGAAGCGGCGCAAATTGATGAGCCTGATATTCAATTAGGCAGTTATGTTGAAGAAGAAATTGACTCGGTTGAATTTGGTCGAATTGCAGCGCAAACAGCGAAGCAGGTTATAGTTCAAAAAGTTCGTGAAGCTGAGCGCGCTCGTGTTGTTGAAGCTTTCAAGGGTCGTGTTGGCGAATTGATTATGGGCACGGTTAAACGTGTTGAGCGCGGTAATATTTATCTTGATTTGGGTGATAATGTTGAAGGTTTTATACCCCGTGAAGATGTTATTCCTCGTGAGGCCGTCCGTCCGGGTGATAGATTGCGTGGTTATCTAAAAGAAGTGCGCTCTGAAGCTCGTGGCCCTCAGTTATTTATTAGCCGTACAGCACCGGAATTTCTGGTTGAGTTATTCAAGCTTGAAGTGCCAGAAGTCGGTCAGGATCTGATTGAAATTATTTCTGGTGCTCGTGATCCGGGGTCACGCGCCAAGATAGCAGTAAAATCAAATGATCCACGCATGGACCCTGTTGGTGCCTGTGTCGGTATGCGAGGCTCACGTGTTCAGTCGGTATCAAATGAGCTAGCAGGTGAGCGGGTAGATATTATCCTCTGGGATGATAATCCAGCGCAATTCGTTATTAATGCCATGTCACCAGCTGAAGTGTTATCTATTGTTGTTGATGAAGATGCTCACTCAATGGATGTTGCTGTCGAAGATGAAAAGTTATCTCAGGCAATTGGTAAAGGTGGCCAGAATATTCGTATGGCCAGCCAGTTAACTGGCTGGAATCTGAACATAATGTCAACCGATGATATGGAAGAAAAATCGGAGGCTGAAGGTAAGGTTCTGGTTGAGCTGTTTATGGAGCAGCTTGATGTAGATGAAGATGTTGCAGTTATTCTGGCAGCTGAAGGCTTCTCTAGTATAGAGGAAGTCGCGTATGTGCCAGAAAGTGAATTCCTTAATATTGAAGAATTCGATGAGGATATTGTTGAAGAGCTTCGTGGTCGTGCAAGAGATGCATTATTAATGAAAGCAATTTCACAGGAAGAATCTGTTAATGAGCCTCAGAAAGATTTGCTTGAAATGGATGGCATGAATGCTGATCTTGCAAAAATGCTGGCATCGAAAGGTGTTTGTACGATGGAAGATTTGGCAGAGCTCGCCATTGACGAGTTGCAGGAAATTGAAAATATGTCTGAAGAGAGTGCTAGCGCATTAATTATGACCGCGCGGGCACCCTGGTTTGAAACTGAAGAAGAGACAAGCCAGTAACCCTGGGGAGGAACTAGAGAATGTCACAAGTTACAGTTAAGCAGCTCTCCGAGGTCGTAGGCGCACCGGTAGAGCGATTATTAGAACAATTAAAAGACGCAGGTATAGTGGTTGCTAATGCTGATTCGGAAATAACCGATGAGCAGAAGTTTAAGCTGCTTGATCATTTGCGTAATAGCCATGGTAAGAATACAACGGCGACTGCAGGTAAAGGTAAAATTACACTTAAGCGTAAATCTACAGCTTCTTTAAAAAGCTCGGGTAGTAAAGCGGTTAATGTAGAAATTCGTAAAAAACGGAGTATCTCAAAATTAGGTGATTCTGAGTCGTCTGATGATGAGAAAGAAAAAGAAAAGGCTGATATTCAGCGTTTAATGGCTGAAAAAGAAGCCCGAGAAGCAGAGCGTGCTGAAGCAGAAGTTGCGGCTATAGAAAAATCTAAAGAAGCGGCCAAGCAGCGTGAAGACGATGAACAGGCGAAAAAAGAAGCAGCAGTAAAGTCGCGTATTGAAGCAGAGCAGCAGGCAAAAGTTGTGGCTAATGCGAAAGCACGTGGTGCTGCAAAAGCGGAAGCATCTCCAGCGTCAGGTTCAGATGATCGTAAGGGTGCACAAAAAACAGCCGCTAAAGGTCATAATAAAGGCGATACTCGTTACGGCAGAAAAGAACTACATGTTGCTTCAGGTAAAAAAGCCCGTGGTAAAAAACAAAGTCGTAAAGTGCTTGCGACACAGAATGCAGAAGCAAAACATGCATTTGAAAAACCAGTTGAAAAAATTGTTTATGATGTGGATGTTCCTGAAACTATTAAAGTTTCAGATCTAGCTATCAAGATGTCCATGAAAGCCGGTGAGATGATTAAAACAATGATGACTATGGGGGTTATGGCCACCATTAATCAGGTTATTGATCAGGAAACGGCAATCTTGATTGTTGAAGAGCTGGGTCATAATGCAGTGGCATCTTCTGCTGATGATCGTGAAAATACATTATTAGCGTCTGCAGGAGACGAGCTGCATGATGAGCAGCCGCGTCCGCCTGTAGTGACTATTATGGGTCATGTTGACCATGGTAAAACGTCTCTACTCGATTATATTCGTGAAGCTAAAGTTGCATCAGGTGAGGCGGGTGGTATTACTCAGCACATCGGTGCATACCATGTTGAAACAGATAAAGGTGTTATTACCTTTTTAGACACACCGGGACATGCCGCGTTTACCTCAATGCGTGCTCGTGGTGCTCAGGCAACTGATATTGTTATTCTGGTTGTTGCGGCAGATGATGGTGTTATGCCGCAAACAATTGAAGCAATACAGCATTCTAAAGCAGCTGGTGTACCTTTGATTGTAGCCGTTAACAAAATTGATAAAGAAGGTGCAGATCTGGATCGAGTTAAGACGGAACTGGGCAGTCATGAAATTATTCCTGAGGACTGGGGTGGCGAAAATATTTTCGTTAATGTTTCCGCTAAAACTGGAGAGGGTATTGACGATTTACTAGAGGCCATTAGTTTAACAGCTGAAATGTTAGAGTTTAAGGCGCCTACTAAAGGGCCTGCTCAGGGTATTGTTGTTGAGGCTACACTGGATAAAGGTCGAGGTGTTACGACAACCGTTCTTGTTCAAAAAGGTAGTTTGAAAAAAGGCGATATTTTGTTAGCGGGTAATGAATACGGTCGTGTTCGTGCATTATTTGACGAAAATGGCAAGCAGATTGATGAAGCCGGGCCTTCTATACCCGTAGTGGTATTGGGTTTGTCGGGCACACCTTCTGCAGGTGATTTAACTCAGGTAATGGCTGATGAGCGAACTGCGCGTGAACTAGCGGGTAATCGAAGTCATAAAGAACGTGATGTTAAGTTTGCTGCTCAACAACAGGCTAAACTGGACTCTCTGTTTACTAATCTGGGTAAAGGTGAAGTTAATTACCTGAATATTCTGCTTAAAGCAGACGTGCAAGGTAGCCTTGAAGCGATTAAAGAGTCATTGTTTAAACTGGCAGCTGATAACGAAGAAGTTGATGTAGCTATTATTGGTTCTGGCGTAGGTGGTATTAATGATACTGACATCAGCCTGGCAGCGGCATCTAATGCTGTTGTATTTGGTTTTAATGTGCGAGCCGATGCTGCAGCAAGAAAATCTGTAGCTGAACGCGGTGTTGATATGCGTTATTACAGTGTTATCTACGATTTAATAGACGATGTTAAACAGGCGTTAACCGGAATGCTTTCTGCGGAATTCCGTGAAGATATCATTGGCCTGGCTGAAGTTAAAGATGTATTTAAATCACCAAAGTTTGGTTTAATTGCCGGCTCAATTGTAACGGAAGGTACTATCAGAAAAGATCAGCCAATTCGTGTTTTACGTGATAACGTAGTTATTTACGAAGGTGAGCTTGAGTCACTTAGACGTTTCAAAGATGCGGTTGAAGAAGTCAGGAGTGGTACTGAGTGTGGCATCGGTGTTAAGAATTACAACGATGTTAAAGTTGGTGACCAGATAGAAGTCTTTGAACGTGTTGAAGTCGAGCGGACTTTATAATAATTTTGCTACAGAGACGCAGAGAGCACGGAGGTTTGTTGTTTACGCTGCGCGTAAATAAGAAAAATATTTTTCTCCGTGCGCCCTACGCCTCTGTGGCAAATGTGTAGTTAATTATGCCAAAAGAATATTCCCGATCACAGCGTATGGCCGAACAGGTTCGTAGAGAACTTGCAGAGTTGGTGCGTGATGAAATTAAAGATCCCCGTGTGAACTGGGTGTCTTTTACCGCGGTTAGAGTCAGTCGCGATTTAAGCAATGCAGTCATTTACTTTACTGTGCTTAATGACGATGAACGTGAGCAGGCTGAAGAAGGTTTGAATAAAGCGAGTGGTTTTATTCGTAGAGAACTGGGTAAGCGTATTCGATCGCGTATCGTGCCATCTTTAAGATTTGTTTATGATGAAAGTATTGAGCGCGGTACCTCAATGGAATCATTAATTGCTAAAGCACGTTCTAGCGATGCTGATGCATCTGACGATTGATTTTTTGATACAGAGACACGGAGGCACAGAGAAAAGAAATTTTACCGTTTTGCGCGTAGCGCAAATAATAAAATAAGCTCTGTGTCTCTGTGTTAAAAGCTTTTAGGTTTTACACATGGCTCGTAAAAAGAAAGGTCGCGCCGTTCATGGCGTAGTACTTCTAGATAAACCATTAAAAATTTCTTCCAATCATGCGTTGCAGCGAGTGAAACGCTTATTTGATGCAAATAAAGCCGGTCATACTGGCAGCCTGGACCCTCTGGCGAGTGGTATGTTGCCAATTTGTCTGGGCGAAGCGACTAAAGTATCGGCATTTTTACTGGATGCAGATAAAACCTATCGATTCAAATGCAAGTTAGGTTCAAAAACGGCTACCGGTGATGCAGAAGGTGAGGTGATAGAAAGTAGACCTTTTGAGCATATACAGTTAGCGGATATTGAAAAGTACTTGCCTGAGTTGACCGGTGATATTATGCAGGTGCCACCAATGTACTCTGCATTAAAAAAAGATGGCCAACGTTTATATGACCTGGCACGTCAGGGAATAGAAGTTGAACGTAAAGCCCGGCCAGTAACAATTTATACACTAGAGCTGATATCGTTTGAAAATGGTGAGGTTGAGTTAGAAACAAGGTGTTCTAAAGGTACTTATGTACGAACTTTGGCTGAAGACCTGGGTGAAAAACTAGGCTGCGGTGCTTATGTTACAGAGTTAAGGCGTACATCAGTAGGGCCATATAAATCTCAAATGTTAACCCTGGACCAGTTAATGGAAATTGCTGAAAATGGTTTTACTGCATTGGATGATGTGATGTTAGATATAGACAGTGGTATTGAAGACTGGCCAATTGTAGAGCTAGATGCAGATAGTGCTTATTATATAAAGCTGGGCCAGCCGGTACAGATAGCGCGTGCTCCAACAGAAGGTCTGGTGCGGGTGTATGATGGAGAGCAGTTTATCGGTATTGGAAGTATTCAGGATGACGGGCGGGTTGCGCCGAAACGCATGATGAATTTGTAGTGGACTGACCATCTCCATCGGGGAAAGGTCACCGTTTTCTGGTGCCCTGTCCCCTTAATCCATACCACCAGGAGCTGAAAGTGTAGTGAGCCGACTCCGTAAAACTCTTGATGGCATCACAACTGGGGACAGGGCGCAAAAAGCGCGACCTTTCCCCGATGGAAAAGCTCCCTGGCAGGGTAATATAACAGCGAGCCTTTCCCCGATGGATAAGTGCCAGAACAGTGTAATATGCTCTTAGATAGAATAATTATGCCAAATCCCTGAATAATCAGGGTTTAAGGCGAACAAAAGCTTTTGTCGCACCCCTAAACCGTGATAAAATCCGGCTTCAATTTTTGAGGCAAACATAAAGTCAGGAGTTTTGACAATGTCAATGACAGCTACAGCTAAGGCTGAAGTAGTATCTAAACATGCACGTGCTGAAGGCGATACAGGATCACCAGAAGTACAGGTAGCTCTATTAACTACACGTATAGTGCAGCTTACAGAGCATTTTAAAGAACATAAGCAAGATCACCACTCTCGTCGCGGTCTTTTACGCATGGTAAACCAGCGTCGTAAATTACTAGACTATTTAAAGTCTAAAAATACAGATCGATATAAAGATCTTATTGCAAATCTTGGTCTACGTCGTTAACGTTAGCCAACAATTAAATAGATAACTAGGGTATAACCTGTGACAGCAATTAAAAAATCGTTTCAATTTGGGGATCATAATGTAACTATCGAAACCGGCGAGATTGCTCGTCAGGCTTCAGGTGCCGTTATGGTAGATATGGATGGTACTGTTGTTCAATGTACCGCTGTAGCTGTAAAAGGTGGAGAACCTCGGGATTTCTTCCCGTTAACTGTTAATTATCAGGAGCGTACATATGCTGCTGGTAAAATTCCAGGAAGCTTCTTCAAACGTGAAGGTCGTCCATCAGAAAAAGAAACACTGACTAGTCGCCTCATCGATAGACCTATCCGTCCTTTATTCCCTAAAGGTTATACCAATGAAGTTCAGGTTATTTGTACAGTAATGTCACTTAACCCGGAAATCGATCCTGATATCGCAGCCTTAATTGGTACATCAGCAGCGCTTGCTATTTCTGGTGCGCCCTTCGCCGGCCCGGTTGGCGCGTGTCGTGTTGGTTACAAAGATGGCGAGTACATCCTGAACCCAACATACAGTCAACTTGCTGAATCACAACTTGATTTAGTTGTAGCAGGTACTAATGATGCTGTACTAATGGTTGAATCAGAAGCTGATCAACTTTCAGAAGAAGTGATGTTAAATGCGGTTATGTTTGGTCATGAAGCATTTCAGGTCGTTATCAAATCTATACAGGAATTAGCAGACGAAGTGGGCACTCCAGCAATAGAGTGGACTGCACCGGTTGTTAACGAAGATTTAAACAAGCAGGTTGCTGATGCAGTAACAGCTGATTTAACAACGGCTTACCAGATCTCTGAAAAGCTGGATCGTTATGCAGCTGTTGATAAAGTTCGCGATGCTGCTGTTGAAAAATTAGTATCAGATGACGGTTTCACTAAAGATGAAGTGAAAGGTGCATTTGCTAAAGTAGAGAAATCAATCGTTCGTGGCCGTATCATTTCAGGCGATCCACGTATTGATGGTCGTAAACTTGATGATGTTCGCGCAATCAGTGTGCGTACGGGTGTTTTACCGCGTACTCACGGTTCAGCATTATTTACACGTGGTGAAACTCAGGCATTAGTTGTTACAACGCTAGGTACTTCACGTGATGCGCAGAAAATTGATGCGTTAGAAGGTCAAATTATCGACAACTTTATGTTGCACTATAACTTCCCTCCATTCTCAGTGGGTGAAGCAGGTCGTGTTGGAACGCCAGGTCGTCGCGAAATTGGCCATGGTCGTTTAGCAAAACGTGGTGTTTTAGCGTGTATGCCAACAACTGAAGAATTCCCATATTCAATTCGTGTTGTATCTGAAATTACAGAATCAAATGGCTCAAGCTCTATGGCTTCTGTTTGTGGTACGTCATTAGCACTTATGGATGCTGGTGTACCACTTAAAGCACCAATTGCCGGTATTGCAATGGGGCTTGTTAAAGAAGGTGATGATTACGCGGTATTAAGTGATATCCTGGGCGATGAAGATCATTTAGGTGATATGGACTTTAAAGTAGCCGGTACTGAAAACGGTGTTAATGCACTGCAGATGGATATCAAGATCACTGGTATTACTAAAGACATAATGGAAAAAGCATTAGAACAGGCGAAAGCAGGCCGAATGTTTATTCTAGGTGAAATGAATAAGGTTATTTCAGAAGCAAGTACTGAAATGTCTCATTACGCACCACGTTACTTATCTATGAAGATTAATCCTGAGAAAATTCGCGATGTAATCGGTAAGGGCGGTGCGGTAATTAAGTCAATTACTGAAGAAACTGGCGTTACTATTGATATCGATGATGATGGAAATGTGAAAATTGCTTCAAGTGATTTTGATAATGCAGAAGCAGCGAAGGTTCGTATCGAGCAAATCACTGCAGAAGCTGAAGTAGGTAAGGTCTACGAAGGTGAAGTTATCAAAATTATGGATTTCGGTGCATTTGTGCGAATTCTACCTGGTAAAGAAGGTTTGGTTCATATCTCTCAAATTTGTGAAGAGCGAGTTGAGAAGGTAAGTGATAAATTGTCTGAAGGCGAGAAGATTCAGGTTAAAGTGCTAGAAATTGATCGTCAGGGTCGAATTCGTTTAAGCATGAAAGCAGTTAGCGAGGCAGCTGAGGCTTAGTTTTATAACTAATTTTAGTTGTTTATTGAAAAAAGGGGCTTTAAGCCCCTTTTTTTTGTTTTTGGTTTGTGTAAAGTCATTTGATGGAGTGTATACAGGTTTCAGGCCTGATTTGATTAAGAGATCTGTTGTTAGAGTCGCTAAAACAAGCGTCACAGGTGGTTTAATTAAGCATACGCAGTAGTATTTGGATAATTTAATCGTAGTAATTAAAACCAGCAGTAGGCCGTGACTTTATTAGAAATGTCTAATTTAGATGTGGAATATAAGATGACTTCTTAACAAAACATCATAAATGCCTGATTCAAATATATAAATTCATAATGTATACTCATAACAACCGCTTTAACTGTGAGTTAGTCGGCGGAAACTAAATCCATTATATGGTCCAATTGTCAGTAAAAAGTGACAGGTAAGAATGATGCATAAAACTATATTAGTATTCTTGACAATAATGATTCTGAATTCATTCTCGCTCAATGCGGCAGATGTAACTAAAGAGCAGATTAAAGGCCTTGATGAGCAGGTTCAGGATATTAAAACCGATGTGATTGATTTAACGGCGGACCTTCTTCAGCTGGAAGAAAAATTGCTATTTCCATCGAATAGCCAATTTGCATTATTTGTTTCACTGGCGGATGTAGAAGATTTACGTCTCGATGCAATACAGGTCAAGCTTGAAAATAAAGTTTTGGCACATCATCTTTATACGTTCAGGGAATTAGAAGCCATGCAAAAGGGAGGCGTTCAAAAAATTTATACTGGAAACATAAAAACAGGCGAGCATAAACTGGTCATTAGTTATATCGCAAAACCCTCAAGTGGTGGTGAATTGAAACGCAGTGCCAGTTATACGCTCAAAAAGGGTGTGGGGCCAAAGTTTGTAGAAATAAAAATTGGTGGCCCGGATGCGGGTGATCAAGGTTTAGAGTTTAAGGACTGGTAATAACCGGAAATTTAATTCAATGCTTCGTATATTAAAATTTATAGCTGTTTCATTGATTGCATTTAATGCGACAGCTGAAAACACCATTGATAAAGCACCTGTGCTTAAGGATATTTTCTATGGTGAATCGCTGTTTTATGCCTTTCAAGATAAACACTTCGATGCTATCAGTAAGCTTGACGCTGAGCTTGGGCAATTTTATGCGCTTGATAATCCATCATTAGATCCATTTAATCAGCATATAAATCATGCTGAATTCTCAGTAGGTAGTTTTGAGCTTGCTTATCGAATGCATCAACGTGCGGGTAGAGCAATTAAATCTATCATGGAATCGAGCTTAAATCAGAAGATTCGAAATGAAGCAGCCTATCGATTAGCACAAATTTATTATAGAAAAAACCAGCCGGGCAATGCGTTAGACATCCTCGAAAAAATTCAGGGTGAAATGGCAGACGAGTTACGTGTAGATGAAATTCATTTAAGAGCACAGGTATATATATCTACGGGTAAATTTTCTGAAGCGATTGAGTTATTAAAATCTATTGAAAATGAAGATAAATATAAGGGTTATATATTATATAACCTGGGTATAGCTTATATACAGAATGGTGATGAGAAAGAGGCAATTGAAGCACTGAGTAGATTAGGTGTCTTAAGTAGCAATGACCGGGGTATATTGGCATTAAAAGATAAAGCTAATTTAACACTCGCAAATCGAATGCTGGAAAAAGGTTCACCAGAATTAGCGAAAAAGTATTTTAGCCTGGTGAGATTAAACGGGCCTTTTGCAGACAGGGCTTTACTGGGTATGGGATGGGTGAATGTATCACTCGGGCAATTTAAAAAAGCGTTAGTACCATGGGCTATTTTACAGGAGCGTGAAATTACTAATGAATCTGTGCAGGAGTCCTTATTAGCTGTTCCATATGCTTATGGTCAATTAAACTATTTTGGCCAGGCTGCATTGTCATATGGTAAGGCCATGGATAATTTTGGTGGCGAGATTGACAGGCTACAAACATCTATAAAAAGTGTAAGAGAAGGTAAGTTTCTAAATGCAGTGCTTGATAAGCAGGCAGAGCGAGATAAAAACTGGCTGCATAATTTAAGAGATTTACAGGAAACACCGGAAACCCGTTACATATTGTCTTTAATGGCCTCTAATGACTTTCAACAGTCTTTAAAAAATTACCAGGATCTTGCAGAGCTTAGAGTGCGATTATCTTACTGGCTGTCGTCACTTGATGTATATGTAGAGATGATTGAAATTCGCCGTAAATATTATGAACCATTATTGCCCGTTGTTGAAAAACAGTTTAAAAAACTGGATGCCAGGATTCGTTTGCGGTTATCTCAGCGTGATCGCCTTGATCAACGTTTAAAGTCGTTAGCTATTGCCAGACGCCCGGAGTATCTGGCAACGGCTGAAGAGCGAGGAATACAGGATAAGCTCGGAAAAATTGAGTTGTATTTGTCGGCTAACCCACAACATTATACGGATGAAGTGCGTGCACGAATCTCAAGATTAAAAGGTGTCTTGCACTGGAATATTAATAAGGCATATCACGAACGTTTAACTAATGCATATAAACAAATGCAAACACTTGATATTTATATCAACAAACTTAATGAAGCCTATCAGTCATTTGTTAGAACTCGTCAGGCAGCGACGCAAAGTTATGAAGGTTATGATATTCCAATTCGTCAACTTAAGACTAAAATTCAGGCAATTCAGTTAAAAGTTAATGGCGTAATGGCGCGACAGGGGCGATTAATTGAAACACTTGCGGTAAATGAACTGGAGCGGCGTCGCAATTTACTAGAAGAATATCAAATTAATGCACGTTTTGCTCTGGCTGAGAGTTATGACCGGGCCACTAAAAAACAGCAAAAAGCAGAACAGGAAAAGTTAATACAGGGTATTGAGGAAGATAAAGCTTTACAGCAATCCACAGTTGATGAAGTTGATGCCGGGGATGCAGAAAACACTGAATCAGAAAAAGTTACTGAAGAGGTTATTCAGTAATGTTTATTAATAGGCATAAAACATTTTTTATATTTGTCCTGACAACAGTGTTAGCAGTATCACTGGCTGGCTGTGTGAGTAGTGGGGACAAGCAGACATTAGCAAGTCTGGAAAATGTGGAATTCGATTTAAAAGAAGCAGAAATCTCTGGCAGTCTTGATAAGGCAATGGAAAGTTATCAAAAATTTCTCGAAGAAACACCAGAGACAGCGATGACACCTGAAGCATTACGTCGTCTGGCTGATTTAAAAATTGAGAAAGAGTACGGTGTCTTAAGTGGCGGTGTGGATGTCGCAGCCAAGGCGACTGACATTGCGGGCCAATCTGCAGCGCTAAGTACAACGGCAGATTCAACAGCTGCCAGTTTAGCAGCCAGTACAGCTGCGGCAGCAGGTACGGCAACGGCATTAATATCTGATGATAAAGAAGAAATAAAAACTGCGGAAGTTCAGAGTAAAGCTGAATCAATAGCAAACGTTTCAGAGTCTGAAAAAGAATTTGAGAAACGAGCCACAAAAGAAACAGATATTAAAAAAGATGCAAAAAAAGCTATTGTTACTGCTGATGCAGCAGTGGCTGATGATTTGGCTTCGGCAGGTGCAAAAGAAGCGATAGAGTTATATAAAGGCTTGTTAGTTAAATACCCTCATTATGAACGTAATGACCAGGTGTTATATCAATTATCTCGTGCCTATGAAGAAGTTGGTGAAGTCGATAAAGCGATGCTGGTATTGAATCGACTGGTCAAAGAATACCCTAATTCCAGACATATAGATGAGGCTCAATTCAGGCGCGCAGAATTTTTCTTTACACGTAAAAAATATCTGGATTCTGAGGAAGCATATCAGGCAGTTATTGATTTTGGTATAAGTTCGGCATTTTATGATCTTGCTTTATATAAACAGGGTTGGGCTTATTTTAAACAGGATCTTTACGAAGAAGCTTTGCATGATTTTATAGGCTTACTTGATTATAAAATATCAATTGGTTATGACTTTGAGCAGATAACCAATAAAATTGAACGAAAAAGAATTGAAGATACCTACCGGGTTATTAGTTTAAGTTTTTCGTATCTTGGCGGGCCGCAAGAAGTTGTTAAATATTTCGAGACGCATGGATCAAGGCAATATGAAGCCAGTATTTATAGTCACTTAGGTGAATACTATTTAACAAAACGTCGTTATGCCGATGCAGCTGGCGCATATAATTCCTATGTTGAAAGAAACCCTTTAAATAAAGTGTCACCGCATTTCCATATCAGGGTAATAGATATTTATTTGAAAGGTGGTTTTCCAAAACTGGTTATAGATTCTAAAAAGAACTATGCTTCTACTTATGGTCTAAGGGCGAATTATTGGACATTTTTTGATATTAATTCTTATCCTGATGTTATTGTCTTTTTAAAGTCTAACCTTACTGACCTGGCTAATCATTATCATGCACAATATCAAAACAGACGTCTTAGAAAATTCAGGAAAGAAAATTTTGCAGAGTCTGCACGATGGTATCGTGAATTTCTTGATTCATTCCCTGAAGACCAGCAGTCACCCGGGATAAATTTTCAGTTAGCTGAATTGTTGCTTGAAAACAAAGACTTCAGAGATGCAGCCTTAGAGTATGAGAGAACTTCATATAATTATGAAAAACATGAAAAATCAGCGGAAGCGGGTTACGCAGCTGTATTTTCATATCGTGAGTATTTAAAGAAATCAGACCAGTCTCAGAGAAATGTGATCAAGCATGAAATTATTCGCAGTTCATTAAAGTTTGGTGAGGCATATCCCAAACATAAAAAAGCCCCTGCTGTATTGGTAGCTGCAACGGATGATTTATACGCGATAAGAGATTTCCCTATGGCTATTAAAATTGGCCGTAGCGTAATTGAAAAATATCCAAATATTGAAACTAAGTATATTCGTTCATCATGGTTAATAGTGGCTCACTCTTCATTTGACCTCACATTGTTTAGTGAGGCAGAAGCAGCTTATAATCAGGTCTTAACCATAACAGCTAAAGACCATAAAGAGCGCAATAAGTTAATTGAGAATTTAGCAGCATCAATATATAAACAGGGCGAACAGGCGCGTAAGCTTCAAGACCACCGCACAGCTGCGAATCATTTTCTACGCATAGCAACCGCTGCACCTACTTCGAAAATAAGACCAACAGCAGAATATGATGCTGCTGCAGCGTTAATTAGTTTAAAAGACTGGTCTATGGCCTCAGAAGTATTGCAGGGCTTCCGCAAGCGTTATCCTAAAAACAAATTACAGCCTGAAGTAACAAAGAAACTTGCAATTGTATATAAAGAAGATGGAAAACTGTTACTAGCTGCAGCTGAGTTTGAGCAAATTGAAAAAGAGACTAAAGATAAAGGCTTACGTCGTGAAGCACTACAGCAAGCCGCAGAGTTGTATGAAAAAGCGGGTGATAGAACTAAAGCACTAGATGTTTATGTGCGCTATGTATCATATTTTCCAAAACCTGTCGAAAATGCGCTTGAAATGCGAAATAATATTGCAAATATCTATAAGCTTAATAAAAGTAAGAAACTTTATATAAAACAGCTTCAATGGATTGTTGCTATAGATTTAAGAGCAGGAAAAGAGCGCACAGATAGAACACGTTTTCTTGCGGCTAACGCATCACTTGTGTTAGCTGAGCCAGATATTAGACGTTTTAAACTGGTTGAGCTTAAAAAGCCATTTAAGAAAAATTTAAATAAAAAGAAAAAACGCATGAAAAAGGCAATAGCTACTTTAACAAAGCTAGTTGATTATGAAGTGGGTATAGTGACTGCGGCAGCGACTTATGAAATTGCTGAAATATATTTTCATTTCAGTCGTGCTTTAATGAATTCAGAAAGGCCAACTAATTTAAATGAAATGCAACTAGAGCAATATGAGTTAGTCCTTGAAGAACAAATATATCCATTTGAAGAAAAAGCGATTTCTGTGCATGAAAAAAATATGGAATTGCTGGATTTAGGCATATATAACGAGTGGATTGATAAAAGTATTGATAAGCTGGCTGTTTTATTACCTGCAAGATATGCTAAACCAGAAGAAGCAGTACAGTATGTAGAAACTATATTACCCGTTGCATCTGAGCCTGATCCGGCTTCAATGCCAGAAAAAACGCCGCCGAATGAAGCGCCTGTAGATAAAGTGGAGAAACAAAGCAGCGTGCCGGCTGTTGAGATAATTAAAGATCAGGCTTTAAATTATTATACCCATTGGATGGTTGCTTAAATGGCTGTATTAAGAGTAATTGCAATTGCGCTTACGATTATAACGCAGGTGTCCTGCGTGATGGAATCGACTAAACCGTCAATGATTGAAAGTAAGTCGAAATTCGAGAAAATAGAAATTGACTCAGATGTTGAGGATGATTTTAATGCAGCGCTTTCGCATTTAAAAGCTGAAGAATATGATGAAGCTATCCAGTTATTAGAAAAAGTAATTGCGGTTGAATACAGGGTGCCTGCACCTTTTATTAATTTGGGAATGGCCTACAGTAAAAAAGGTGACGATGTTAGTGCTGAAAAACATTTATTAAGCGCGGTTGAAGTAGAATTAACTAATCCTGTTGCGAATAATCAGCTTGGCTTATTGTATAGAAAAAAAGGCAGGTTTGATGACGCTAAAAAAGCATATACAAATGCTTTAACAGAATACCCTGATTATTTGCCTGTAGTTAAAAATCTGGGTATTCTTTGTGAATTGTATATGCGTGATTTTCCTTGTGCTCTTAAGCAATACGAACATTATCTAAGTTTGCAGCCAGATGATAAGACAATGAAGATATGGATATCTGATCTTAGTCGACGGATTAAGTAGGGGGTTATGTTGCGATATATAAAAACTATGGGTTTATTTCTGATTCTTGCGGTGAGTTTTTCATTTGCTTATGCAGAGGATAAACCTAAAACGGGTAACAGTAAAAAAAGTGTAAAGAAAGACAATGAGGTTAAAGAGTTGTCTGGTATTTCCATTATAGGAAATAAAGAAGCGCCGAAGTCTCTTTACATTGTGCCATGGAAGAATTCTGAAGTTGGCGTAAGGTCAAGTTTAACATCTGGCTTGCTAGATGAATCAATGCGGCCTGTTGATAAAGAAGTGTTTTTACGTGAGCTTGATTTTTACGAATTAAGTCATTAAATAAATTTAACGGTAGTGCAATTTCATAGTTTATATTAAGAAATTTTGATAATGCGGTGCTAAACTCTATAAAATTCAACATGTTTTTAATTAAATATGTAAACACAACGAGGGAAATATAATGGAATTCATCGAAGCTCTGGTGCGATTTTTCCAAACAGGGGGTGCATTTATGTACCCGATTTTGATTGTATTTGCGATTGGTGCAGCCATAGCTATTGAGCGCTTTATTAAGTTAGGCAATGTTCGCCGAGCTAATCGAAAGGTATGGGATGAAGTACATCCACTGTTAGAAGAAGGTGATTTTGATCAAGCCAGAGAGTTAATTGCAGATGATGGCTCAACAATTGCCAGTTTATTAAAAATGGGGCTTGCACGACAAGGTTCAGTAAGAAGGCGTGATGACATAGAAATTGCTATGGAAGAAAGTATGATGGAAATTATTCCTCAACTTGAAAAACGTACACCTTATGTTGCACTGTTCTCAAATATATCTACATTACTGGGTCTGTTGGGTACCATTATGGGTTTGATCGAAGCCTTTACAGCTGTTGCTAATGCAAACCCTGCTGAAAAAGCTGACTTGTTGTCCGCAAGTATATCTGTAGCAATGAATACAACAGCATTTGGTTTGATGGCGGGTATACCTTTGCTTATTACTCATGCATTATTAACAGATAAAACCGGGCAGATTGTAGATAGCCTGGAAATGGTTTCGGTTAAAACACTGAATATCATATCTGAATTTGCTAAACGTCAAGCTGCTCTGGCTGCAAAATAATGGCTAGAAAAAGGCGTTATCGCCGCACAGACAAAGATGTACCAGAAATGGATATTACTACCTTTCTTAATTTAATGGTGGTGCTGGTTCCGTTTCTGTTAATAACGGCTGTGTTTTCACGAGTAACTATTCTTGAGCTAAATTTACCAACTTCCAGCGGTTCAAGTGCACCGACTAAATTAAAACTTAATATCGAAGTTATTGTTCGTTCAAAAGGCCTTGAAATAGGTAATGGCCGACGTGTTGTTGCACGTTTTCCGAAAGTTGGAGAAGAATATGACTTCGCAAGTTTGTCTAAACATTTGTTAGAGATTAAAAAGAATTATCCTGATAAAACTGATGCTACTGTATTGATGGAGCCAGATATACAATACGACTTACTGGTTCATGTAATGGATGCGGTGAGAATTGCAGAGGTGTCTCAAAGCGCAGATGGTATATATGATAAGGTCGCTTTGTTTCCAGATATTTCAATTGGTGATGCGCCATGAGACAAAACTCACGTCGTATGAATCGTATGAGCCGCTCCAAGAAAAAGCCGCAAGGTTTAAACCTTGTTTCCTTGATGGACGTATTTACAATTCTGGTTTTTTTTCTGTTAGTTAATTCCTCATCGACAGAAGTGCTTGAGCCACCTAAAACACTTAAATTACCTGATTCGATTGTAGAAAAGAAACCTCGAGAAACTGTAGTTGTTTTAGTGACAAGTGAATCAATACTTGTAATGGGCGAAGCTGTTATTTCTACTGCCGATGCTCTGGCAGTCAAACAGTCTGTTATTCCAGAGGTGCAGGAGCGATTAAGGCAACAGCGCGAAAATGTTATTGGTATTAGTACTAAAACAGTTGCCGAAAGTGAGGAAGTCACGGTACTCGGTGATAAGACTATTCCATTTAAGTTATTGAAAAAAGTTATGTCTAGTTGTACCGCAGCGGGTTATGGGAAAATTTCTCTCGCTGTTATTCAAAAAGCATCACAAACAGACTCATAAGGTTTTATAACGTTGGTTGATCAAGACGTCTCCAGAGAACAGGAAAAAATCAATCTTAAGATTGATGAAGCGCAGCACCGGATAGCAGATCTGGAGAATCAACTGCGCCTTGTTGATATTGAGCTTGAGGAATTCTTTCAGGACCGCCAGCAGTTTATTTTATTAAGTGAAATTAGTGATCGACTGGATAAGCTGAATAAGCTGGGTGGAGCCTGTCTCTTCTGGGGAGAGGACTGTGATTTAGATAAGTCGATGGCTCATTATAATCGTGTACATAACATGGTTATTAATTACGATGAAAAAGTTAAAGCGGTACAAAAACGTCGTGAATTAATTAAAGAAGATATCCAAAGTGTCATTGCACAAATTAATATCCTGCATGAAGAAATTCTTGTCGTACAGGAGCGTGCAGAAGAGCGTTTAACAGAGTTTGTTATCGAACGCGAAATGACGATACACCCTTACCGTCCAATGATAATGCCATGGACAACTCAGGGTGAAGATGAGAAACGTTTCAGACGTATTTTATTAATCACGCTACTGCTTACAATTGTAATGGGTTATTTGATACCGCTCTGGGACTTACCAGTACAGACACGTGATCAGCTAACCGAAGTACCTGAGCGATTAGCGAAGCTGGTTATTAAAAAAGCACCGCCACCTCCGCCACCAAAAGTGCAGCCCAAGTTAGAAGAGAAGAAAGATAAAAAAGCCAGGAAAGATGTGCCAAAACCTAAAACTGAGAAAGCGAAAAAAGCACGTAAAGTCGCTGAGACTGCAGGTTTACTTGCCTTTAAAGATAACTTCGCCGAGTTAATGGATAGCTCAATTGATCAGAAGTTAGGTTCACAGGCTCGTTTAAGCAATAAAGGTCAGAAGTCGCGTAAGATTTCTCGTTCATTAGTAACAGCTCAAGCCACCAGTGCATCTGGCGGTATAAGTACTTCATCACTTAGCCGTAATACGGGTAGTGGAGGCAAGAGTACGGGTGGAGTGGAATTCTCCAGGGTAGAAAGTGCTATTGGTGGAGACTTCTTTGGAGAAGAGCGACCATTAAGTGATGGGCCTGGTCCATCCAGAACGGATGAAGAAATTCAAATTGTTTTCGATCGATACAAAGCCGCATTATATAGAATATATAATCGTGAGTTACGTAAAAACCCGACTCTACAAGGTAAGATTGTGCTGAAGTTAACGATTGAACCGAACGGAAGTGTTTCGGCCTGTAGTATTGAGTCAACGGATATGGACTCAAAAGACCTGGAGAAGAAAATTGTAGAACGTGTTAAGAAGTTTAACTTTGGTGCTAAAGAAGATGTACCAGCAATTACCATTTTATATCCGATAGATTTCTTACCTGCAACATAATCTTGATGCAGTAATTTGCCTCTCCTCTATGTATTAAGCGTGTTTGCTTAATACATAGAGGAGGTTTAATGGTGTTATTGTCTACCAGGCATTCCCTGAGTTTTCACAATCATGACTTGTTGCACAAATCGGCTTTAATTTTAAAACTCTTTGCGATGTTTTCTAGAGTGCTTTACGGGTGTTATTTGAGTTATTAATGTCGTTATATGGCGGTTAACCTTTGCATCAGGCCTACACAATCAAGATAGAAGCTTTTTAATCGGACATTTGTTCCCCTTAGGCCAAAAAGTACTGTTTTTTAAGTCGTATACAGGGAAAATACCTTATTGTATCCAAATAAAACTGGTTTATAAGTTGTTTGTGTACTAAAATCCCTAAAAAACAATAACTTATGAAGGTTACTTAAAATAAATATTAGAATTTGATTTTGAGGGTGTTTTCACAATATCAGGGAGTATTGGCATGTATAATTGGCAATGTAAGTAATTGATAAAAGAGGAAAAACCGGATTTGGCCAATATAAAAGAAGAATAGATGTTATTTACAGATACGAGACTAATTTTAAAATCTGTGCTGATTACATGTGTAATTATCAGTGCGGTTTTTTTATTGTCTGTAAAAAATGTATATGCTGTTGCCAATATAACGGCTTCCACTTCTTTTGTATCTGCAGATGCCGCTCGTGCCAATGCATCAATGGATGCCGCAGGTACCTGGAATGGTTCAGCTGATGTTACTAACTCAACTGGTGATACTTTTACTCTAAGTATCGAAAATACTGCGGGTGGCGCGGCCGTCGACGACTCGGCCTTCGATATTGATTTAAGTGCCAATGTACCTGCAGGTTTCAGGCTGCCAACATCACCAATGGCTGTAAGTGTCACAGACTCCCCTGGAACCTGTTCAAACATTAATGGCGTTACTGCAACTCAACCAGGTGGTGCTGGTAACCCTGTTAATTTTAATATTGCTAACAATACTAATATTGCCCCGGGCTGTACGTATAATTTTATACTTGGTTTAACAACCGATGACTCAGCACCGTTCGCAGCATCAGGTTTGCAATCAGTTGGTTTTGCGTTTACATATAATTCAATAAATAATGTGGGTGGTTCGCAGGTGAATGTACCTGCCACTCAAAATATTCAGGTTAATCCAGGAAATATTGCTCTCACTAAAACGTCACTTACTCCGATTGCTGCTAATGGACAATTAGTCGATTTTAGAGTCGATTTATTAAGTGCGGATACTGGCGGTGTTTTTGATGTTGTATTCACGGATACTTTAAGTGCTAACTTAAATAACTTAAGTTTTATTTCATTAGCTGCCTTTGATAATACGACCAATAACCCGGTCGCCATTCCGCCAAATACACCGGGGCCTTTGTCTAACCAGATAACCTTTAGTTATATACCTTCAAATGTAAGAATCGAAATTGGTGTACGTTCAACAGCAACCGTGAACCCGACTGATACAAATTGCCCGGATATGACAAATGATGGTACGGCAGTTGAACGTACCGGTATCAGTGCGAGCGATTTTGCGACGGTCGATTTTAATTTGGCGAACTCGCTGCAATTAACTCATGATTTAGTAAATAGTTTTTGTGAGTTATGCGGTGTTGGAACTGTAAGGCTTACTGCACAAAATGCAGGGGGTATTTCTTTAGTTAATATTAATCTTACAGAAGATCTTCTGGCATCCGGTTTAACTTATGTAGCGGGCAGTACACAAATTTCTATTGATGGGGCAGCGCCAATACCTGCGGGCAATCCTATTGTTTCTGGTGCCAATAATCAGATACTCAACTGGACACCCGCACAAATCCCACAACTTGGACAATTAGATAGCCCATTTGCTGTGCCTGCTCCACCTAACCCTATAAGTATTGAATTTATTTTTCAGGTTGAACGTGCGCCAGGCTTTAATGAAGAGGGTTTAAATTTTGCAGTTCGAAACATACAGCCAAGTGCTACTTACGACCTGATCTGTGGTGGCATTTCACAAAATACAACTGGTGCATTAGTTGAGTTACCCATTAGACAGCCAGTACCGCAAGTGGTTAAACAGGGTAGAAATATTGATGCGGCTCAGGGTGCGGGAGCTTATGCAGATATAGTTTATGGGCATATAGAAGATAGTGTTATTTGGCGAGTTGAGGTGCAAAACACCGGACAGGCAGATTTAGAGGACTTGCTTATTGATGACACAATCGGAGGTAACTTTGATATTAACTGGATTTGTAATTCTGAAGCAACGGCAACTACTGCAGCAGCAGCTACAGGTGGCCCTGCTCCCGCAGGTTGTGTGAGTGCGGGTGGTGGTGTTCGCACGAGTGTTTTAAATTTTGCTGTTGATGATCCTTTTGGTAATCCGGGTAATGATGAAAATGGTGCTTTTGTTGATGTAACAGCGGCAGCTAGTGGCTTTATTTATTACGTAGGTCGTATTCGGGCGTCTTGTACCAATCAAACTAACAACGCAGATATTGAATGGGGTTGTGAAGCAGACTCACCTCCAGAAGGTGGTTTGGTTACACCCGCGACGAGTGGAGGTGTTACACCTGGATTCAGTATTGCAAGTTTTGCAGACTTAAGTGCGCAGGTGGTTACCGGTGGTTTAGATATTGCGCAGGCTGTTACCGGTGTAAATGTAGCGCAGCCAGTGGGTAGTTCAGGTTTGGTTACCATTACAGTCACTAACTTAACCGGTGCCACGGTACGTAATCTGGATCTAACTGATACCTTGCCGGCTGAATATGTTATTGACCCAACCTTTGTACCGACAGCTGTCGTTACGCCTTTTTATGGTAATAATTATTTAGGCATGATAGACACCATAAACTGGGATAATGAGGATGTTGGTAATCCCTTAAATAATGTTGCACCACATTTCGTTTTAACTAGTAGTACTAGCCGACCCGAAACAACTATAGCTGGAGATGATGTCAACTTACTACGTCATGGTGATGTATTAACAATTCAATTTAGAATTGTTGTGATAGATCCGCTGCGTTACGACCGGGTTGCTGATCTTGATGTTACAACAGAAAATCAGGGTGACTTAACTGATCCCGATAGTGATTTCACAGTAAATAATAATGTTCATATTAATTTTGATAATATTTGTGGGCAAACAGGTTTAACTGTTCCTGACAGTAATCAAAATTTTCCAGTAGATATAGAAGATCTTGACGTTAGTACTTCGGACGCATTATTTATTCTTACCAATGATCCGGGTACACCATTAGACCTGAACACTCTGGTTACTAATAATGGTGGTCATGATGCGGATAATTATACAGTATATATAACTTTTGGGCAGGCGATGACGGTGCAAACTGCACCGGCGGGTTGTGCTGTTACAACTAATCCTCCACCACACCCTCACTGGAATCAGCCCACACCAATACCTGCAACGGCAGCGGTCTATGCCTGTAACCGTCCGCCGATTGCTCCGGGAGTAACTGACACAATTACATTTTCTGTTATAAAAGCCGCTAGTCCAGCGGTAGATGATGATTTAACTTTTAGAGCAGATGTTATTGGTGAAGTGACGTTAAGCGATGGTACACCACTAACATTTCCAGCACCTGCAAGTATTGCCAATACAACGCCTAATTTGCAGCTTGCAAACAATTACACGTTAGATGCAGTACGTGCACGAGTCATGGGTTTTAATTTAACTAAAAGTGCCTGGTATTGCACAGAAAGCGGGGCAGTAGAACCGGCTCCTTCTGTGCCGCCGCCCGCGACACCTGCTGAATTAAATATACAAATTGGTGAAGATTGTAATTACTTTATTGAGTCTGGCGGCTGGTTTGGTTTCTTAACACCGGGTTTTACATTAATTGCAGTTGAAAATGTTGCCGTAACCGATGATCTGCCTGATGGTCAAGGTTTTATTCCTTTTGGTGGTACGCCTTATAATTTTACTAATACAACAAATATTTCATTAACCGGCGCCAATGGTGGTGCTGGAACAACGCCACTAGTTGAGACCGATATCACATGGAATTTTAATGCGACAGGTAGTGGGATCGTAATTAAAGATGAATTTTTCCGGGTCGACTTTAAGACCCGACTATTGAATGACATAGTTGACCGTGATTATGCGGTTGCAGGTGTAGGGCCAAACTTACATTCTAACCTGAGCTTAAATACTGCACGAACTTCTTTCGATGCAATTTTTAATAGTACAAACGGTGATGTCACTATAAATGTAAATGATGGTGCCGGCATTCCGGGTTATCCCATTCCTGCTGTTCGCCAGGTGACATTAACAGAAATAGAACCGAATATAATTGTCACTAAAGAAGTTTGTAATGAATCACGTAATGGAGTCGGAATCGGCTGTAGTCGTTTTGTTCCTGTTATAAATGCTACTGATGCGTTGGATGCGGGTGACTCTGATAATAATTATATTTACAGGGTGACCCTAAGAAATGAAGCTGCTTCAGGTGGAGTTACACGTGCCCCTGCATTTAACGTATCAATAACTGATGTACTGGATAGTAGTGATTTAATGCTCATTGCACCAGGGGGTGCGGCACCATTTGATAATGATGGACTCGACAATGATGGTGATGGTTTTATTGATACACCTGCATTTGGGGGTAATGATATCGATGGAGAGTTCTTTAGCCTAACTGAAAATGTGGCCAATGGTGGTACAGCTGCCACATTTGTTATTTCTCACCAGCACAGTAACGCATTAGATCGTATTGACCCGGACGATGGGCTTGGTGGTAATGATGTTGTTTTTTATTATCGAATAGATCCAGATCAAGCAGTTGCACCATTAGAAGTTCTTGATAATACAGTTACCACAACTTATGACAGTCTTGATGGTGATTTTGGAAATCAGAATACACCTCAGTTAACCAATGCTGAAAACACAGCTCCTAATAATTCAGGTCGTGCAAGAATTTATACAGCTGTTGATGCTGCATCATCAATTCAAATGTTGCCATTACAAACACAGCGAAAAGCAATAATTCAGGTTTCAAATTCTGTCCCGGGTGGACCACCACAGGAAGTGGTTGTTGGTGAAGAAATAAAATATGAGCTACATACATTAATTCCAATTTCAAATCTCAGAAATTTTGTTATTCGTGATGAATTACCACCAGGTATTCGTTGCATGGATACACCGGTATTACAGCTCAATAGTAATAATAGTAGTGGTACAGGCCGAAATTATGCAGCAGCTGGTTTTGATCCAGGTGGAAATATTACACCTACATGTACCAGTACAGGTACCAATGATGTGGTTGAATGGGATCTGGGTAACCAGGAGCTAACAACAGGAACGCCCGGTGCTTTATTTGATTTTGAAATTGATTTTACTGCACGGGTTGAAAATACAGACCAGGTACAGGAGGCCTGTAATATTAGAAATGGTGGTAGCACGGGTAATGCAGCCGTTCCAGCGCCAGCTGCTTGTAGCACTGATCCAACCCTTGCACGAGCAACTTATACGAATGAAGTCGGAGACACCATAACACTCAATTATGAGAGTGTAGATGTAGTTGTGCGTGAGCCAGTTATAGCAGTTACAAAATCATTCCTGCCTGTAACTGATGCAGATGCAGATGATATTTTAGATGTCATAGTCACAGCTACTAATAATGGCTCAGCTACAGCTTATAACCTACAGGTGCTAGATGACTTAACGGGTGCCAATATGACCTTTTTGAATGTAGTTGGGGGCACTGATCCACCAGATAATATTGATGTCCTCACACTGGGTGCAAATCAACCTATATTTAGCTGGAATTCGGTTAATCCCGATTTTGCTATTGCACCTGCTGAAGTAAAAACATTTACATTTAGAGTACAGGTTGATGACATTGTTCAGCCACATGAAATTTTAGACAATACAATAGAAGCACGTTGGACTTCATTGCCTGATGTGAATACAGCATTACCTCAAATTGCATCACCCTTTACGCCACGAACTTTAGCAATAGACGGTGATGAGGAAGGCATGCGAAACGGACAGTTAACCGGTGTCGGTGTTGCTTCAGCAAATCCGCCGAATGACTATAACGACACAGCAACTGCGTCCGTTGTGGTGCCTGAGTTAAGCATTGTAAAAGATGAATTAAACCCAACTATTGTTCCGCCCGCGTTGCCTGTAACGCCTGAAATTGGTGCGCAAAAACAATTTAGAATTACGGTTTCATTGCCGGAAGGTGTTACAAATAATTTAACCGTTGTAGATGATCTGGCGGCAGCAGCAGAAAGTTATTTTATAGAAAATAATGTCGATTTTGATATTACCTATACCTTTAATGACATTTTCAGTATTAATGGCACAGATATTACTGCCATGGCACCTGCAGATGTTGAAGCGTTATTTATATCTTTCCCTGCTGATAATGGTTCAGGATCGACTGATGCAACCTGGAATATTGGTGTAGTCGATACGCTTTCTGAAAATGATGCAGCAACAACTGCTGTTAATCCACAAATTATTATTACCTATTTCGCTCGTATTAATAATGATACAGATACGGATGCAGGAGATACATTACAAAACGCTGCAACATTAAACTATAGCAACGGTGAAGATGCTACGGTTGAAATAAGAACCGATGATACTCCGCTTATTACAGTTACTGAGCCGCTCCTTACGTTAACTAAAGTGGTGAGTAATGTAACTCAACCTGGACTCGACCCAGATGGTGGAGATGTCCTTGAGTATGTGATTACCATTGATAATACGGGTGATGCAACCGCTTACGATACAAATATTGTAGATACAATTCCTGCCGGTGTTACCTTAGTACCCGCTGTAACCTTTACACCTACAGCAACAATTAATGCAGGTGCAGTTGCTGGCTTTATCAGTGACCCAAGCGGCGCTCCTAATGGACCGCTTATCTGGGGTCGAGGTAACCTGGACGAAAATTTAGATATACCTGCGGTGGGTCGTTTAATTTTAACCTATCGAGTTACTGTTGATGATGCAGTAGAACCCTTACAGTCACTAGATAACAGTGTGGTTATTGACTGGACATCACTCAATGGTTCGTCTGCACAAATAGATGCTAGAGAAAGAACCGGTGGAGCAGATTGTAGTGCAATTGTGTTACCCAATGATTACTGTGCTGGTCCAGTGGTTGCTACGCAGACGGTTTCAAATTTAAACAATATAACTAAAACCTATAACAGTGATACCTTTACACCGTTTAATGATTCACAGTTAAGAATTGGCGATCAGGTACAGTACACGCTGACTCTGAACTTCCAGGAAGGTACAACACCCAATACGTCAATCGTTGATACCATTCCTAATGGAATGGAGTTTGTGGGTGTGGTTTCAGTTAATGCGAACGTTGGTCCGGCTCCATTTACCAATGTTGCGCCTTTTACACATGCGCCTATAGCAACGCCAGTTGTTACAACAGGTGTGGGTGCCAACACGATTACCTGGACTCTGGGTGATGTTGTTAATGTGGCAGATAATAATCCTGCTAATAATAATTTTGTTATTGTTTATACCGCTCAGGTTGTTAACGATGAATTACCTATTCCTCAAAATACCAGCACTGCATTATTAAACAGCGTTGATTTTAATTTTGATGATGTAAATAATGCGCCTGTTACCCAGATAGACTCAGAAACAATTACAGCGTTAGAGCCACAAATATTACTAAGTGATATTTCGAAAGTGCGCCGTAATGGAATATTAAGTGGTTCTCCAGTTACAGCAGGGCCTTCTGCGGATGCCGGTGGGCTTGGCGATATTATGGATTTTGAATTACGTGCCTGTAATTCTGGTTTAGCACCTGCATATGATTTAATAATTGAAGATGTGCTTTCAACACAAATGAATGAAACCACTATCCGAGCACCTGGAGGTGCATTGCCATCGGTGACAGATCCATTAGTTATTTTAAATGGTGTTGCGGCAACTGCAGGCGTTGAATATGTATATACACCGCCAGCAGGTCCCGCAGGGACAATGAGGTTTACTTTCAATGACGCGGGCAATCCATTATTGCCCGGTCAATGTGCTGTTGTTCAGCTTAATATTGATAACAATGTAGTTGGTGTTAATCAATCGTGGGATAACAGTTTTCAGGTAGTTGAGTATCATTCATTAGATAATTCAGCACCAGATGCAGATGTTAATGCAGCAGAGCGTGAAACTTATAATACTTTAATTGGCCCCGTATTATTTAACATGAATACGGTTGCACCTATTTACCCGCCCACCAAAACTTTAGTGAGCCCACTTGCCCCAGCTGAGGCGACGATAGGCGAGTTAGTGACTTATCAGGTACTGGTTCCAAACAATGTTATGACCGGAACATTATTTGATTTGGCTTTGACAGACACAATGTCTACGAGCCTGACTTATGTCAGTTCTTCTGTTGATACATCAGCAGCTAATGCCTATAACGGAACGATTAGCGATACAGGTTCAATCAACAATCAGGTTAATATTGTTTTAGATAATGACTTATTAGGGGGTGAACAGGCAACAATTAATATCGTTGCTAGGGTGACTAATAATGCATCAACTAATAATGCGACTGCAGCGTTTGGAAATACTGTTAATTATAGTTTTGCAGCAACTTCCGGTGGTTCACCAATTATTGGTGGCGGAGATGCAACCGATCCACTAAATGATATTTCTATTATAGAACCTGACCTGGTTTTACAAAGTAAAACTGTAGCGAATATAACACAGCCAGGTAATCCTCCAGATGCGGGTGATATTTTACGATATACATTAACAATTAATGCATCAGGTGGTGCACTGTTTAGCGATGCCTTTGATGTAAGCATTATTGATACTTTAAGTTTGGGGCTGGTTTATAGCGGTAACTCTACTATCAGTGCAGGTGTTGGTACGATTAGCAACCCAGGCACAGTTGGTGATGGTGTATCAGCTACACAGGTAATGACCTGGGATTTAACCAATGGTAGTAATATCGATATACCAGAGGGCACTGCCGGAGTTACGATCACTTATGATGTGTTAGTACTTGATACTGTTTTAGCAAATCAGGATTTAACCAACTCAGCGGTTATTCAGTGGACTAGTTTAAATGGTGTAGATGCAAATGAACGTGATGGTTCAGGTGGTATAAATGACTATGTGAATGGTCCGCAAACAACAACTGTTACAACTACAGATAATAATAGTGTAAGTAAGACTCGATTAAGTGATACATCACCTGCACTAAATGCAGCTAACGATGTGCGCATTGGCGACATTGTTGATTATCAAATTTCATTAAGCTTGCAGGAAGGCACAAGTAATTCTGTCGTTTTAAGTGATGTATTACCACAGGGTTTACAGTATGAGGGTATCGTCAGTATCAATGCGGATACAGCTTCTCCCTATGTAAATGTTGCGCCTTTTACTCATACGGATATTTTAACTGCAAGTGCCGTGGTGGTTGGAGACCCATTAACGGGGCCTAGCACTGTGACATGGACATTGGGTGATATCACCAATGCGGGAGCTAATGATGGTAATAATGATTTTGTTATTATTTACCGCGCACGTGTGCTCGACTTAGTACAAACACCACTGAATAATCCCGCAAGTAATATAGCATTACAAAATAATATAAATTTTGATTATGTTATAGCAACAGGTGCGGCACCAACTGAAACAGATAATGAAACTATTACTATTCAACAACCAAACCTGACAGTTGCTAAAACAGTATTAACACAATTTGGTGATTTAATACTGGTCGCTGGTGAACAGATAACTTACACCGTTGATATTATCAATAATGGTCAGTCACCTGCTTACGATGTGCGCCTGGAAGATGTTATTCCCGCGGGTATACGAGAAGGAGGAATTACAGTCCTCAGCACAGAAGTACCGATTGGAAATGCTGTTGCAAATCTTGCCCCGGTTTATACACCAGCGACAGGAACAGCAGTTTGGGATTTTGACACTGGCGTACTTGATGCGTACACAATACCTGCCGGGCAAACGCTGAGACTTCAGTATCAGGTGTTGGCAGATGTGGGGATAGGTGCAGGTTTAAGTAATTTAATAAATACTGCAAATGTGACTGTTTATCATTCTTTTGATAATCAGGCTGTGCCGCTGGTTGGCGGTGTCACGGGTGTGCGTGAAATTTATGGGCCTACTAATACTGCTTCAGCACCGGGCTTAAGCACACCAGCTCCGAGCCCATTAAATAAAGCGAATCCTGCAAATTTAAATACATCGATAGGTATTCCATTTACCTACAGGATTACTGTGCCAGACACACCACAGGCTACAGCTCTTTATGATGTTCGAATTTTAGATAACCTGGATAATCTTGCCCCTAATGTTGATTTAATTTTTGTAGATGTGCAAAAAGTTTCTGTTCCTGGAACCTGGGTTCCAGTTAATACTGGTACACCAACTAACCTGGTGATTGAAGATGCAGTAAATGGTATTGATATTTTACCGGGCGAACAGGCTGTAATAGATTTAACCGTGGTATTAAGAAATAGTTCTAATAATGTTGATGGTGATACATTTATTAATCAGGCGAGTTATACCTATCAATCTGTGGATGGTAGCGTTGCCCCACCAAATATTGGTGGACCAGATTCTGATATTGCACTTACGGTTGTAGAGCCGCTTGCAATGACTTTAGAAAAAACGGGTCCAGCAGTAATGACATTTGGTGTGCCGGGTACATTTACCATGAATGTTCAAAATATAGGCTCTGGTCCAGCTTATGATTTAAGCATAAGCGATGTGTTACCAAACCCTGTTGCAGGCGGTATGTGTGATACGCCACCAAATAATTTTAGCGCCAGAGTGTTTCAGGCTGATGGCGTTACACCGGTAAGTATTCCTTTAATTGAAAACACACATTTCACCACGACATTTGTGGGTGCGCCTACCTGTACTGTAACAATTACTATGACCGATGCGGCGGCAGAAATATTGCCGTTAAATCGTTTAATCGTAAACTATGATGCAACTTTAGACCTGGATAATATTAATAATGCTACGTTAGATAATGTTGCTGCAACAACTCAGTGGTTTAGCGGAGATACACCAGCCGGTGTTGTGGTTGGAGAAATTCGTCAATATAACGAAGTGATTAGTGGAGCGACTCCGGGTACACCTGGAACACTTGATCATGAAGATATTTTCACAACGACCGTTGCCTCACCAGAGCTAGTGATTGTTAAAAATGTATTCAATCCGGTAACCGGTGCGCCTGCATTCACTGCAGAACCGGGTGAAGATGTGCGTTATGAAATCACCATTACAAATATTGGTCCGGTAGCGGCTACAAACTTTAGCCTTACTGATGAACCGGATCGATTAAATGGCGCAGGATTTTTTAATCCTGGATCTATGGCTAATATCAATGTCTCACAGGGTGGTGCAGATACAAGCAATACAAACATCAATGCGGGAGCAAACGCAGCCGGTATTTTAGATGTTCGTAATTTAACACTTACAGATTTAACCGGTGGAGATAATAGTTTAACTATAGATTTTGAAATGACACTACAGTCCGTTATTGATAGCGGTACACTAGTGACAAATCAGGCTGAAGTAGCTTTAGTAGGCTTTAGTGCGTTGCCATCCGATGATCCAAACCTGCCGGGTGCGACTGATCCTACACAAACAATTATTGGTTCTATACCGACCTTCCGTTTATTAAAAACTTCACAGGATGTCAGTGGATCTGTAACAGTTTTACAAGCAGGTGATATTTTACGTTACACCATAACAGCACAAAATATTGGTGCTGAAAATGCAATCAATACATTATTGCGCGATCAGGTGCCTGCAAATACAACTTATGTTGCAAATACAACAACTCTAAACGGACTGGCAATTGCTGATCCCGCTGCAGGTATTTCACCATTACAAAATGGTATTTTAATAAATGCACCTGAAGATTTAACACCTGGTGCAATGCGTGCGAACAGCACCGCTACAGGAAATATAGCCACCATTAACTTTGATGTGCAGATAAACGAGAACGTAGTAAATAGTACGGTGATCTCTAATCAGGCCTATGTGGGTGGTGACGGTGTAGGAAGTGGCGCATTCTCAGAGCAGGCATCTGATGATCCGAATACCGATATCATCGGCGATCCAACTCGTGATGTAGTAGGTAATGTTGCCATTATTGACATGCAAAACACTGTAGAGCTGGTTGTTGACAATGGTACAGCGGGTCAAGTTGATCCTAATGATACGCTTCGTTATACAATAACGATCAGTAACTCAGGAACAGTTGCTGCTAATAATGTTCAGTTATTTGATAATGTTGACCTGTCATTAGGTATACCTGCATTAGTCGGTGGTGTTCCAGCCGATACTAATTATGTAGCTAATAGCACATTCCTGAATAGTGTTTTGCTTGCTGATGTTGGTGTCAGTTCACCCTTAGTTTCACCGACAGGTGTGGATATTAGCTCAGCAGATCTACCACCACCAGTGCAGGGCGCTGGAGTTGGTACAATTTCCCCCGGCCAATCAGCAGTACTGGTTTATGATGTTGTTGTTGATGGAGCAACGCCTCTGGGCACGGTTGTAATTAATCAGTTAGAAGTTATAAGTGCTGAATTTCCGGATGAATTCTCAGATGAAGATGGTAACGATACAAATGGCGATCAGCCAACAGAAATTATTGTCGGTAATACGCAGCAATTAAGCATTAGTAAAGATGTATTTGTAGTTGGCGGTGGAACAGCGCAACCGGGCGCAATACTCGAGTACTTTATTCATGTAGAAAATAATGGCGCAAGTTCAATAGATCTTTCAAATATTAGTGCGGAAGTACTGAAAATATTTGATGATATTGATCAGACTAATCTACTAACTTATGTTGCTGGATCTGCCCGCTTAAATGGTGTAGCAGACCCCAATATTGTATTTAACTCACCGCGTCTAATTGTTAATTACGACACAATGAAGCGTGCTTTAAGCCCTACATTTATGTTTGAGCCGGGTGATAGATTCACCGTAAGGTATCTTGCGCAAATAGATGCAACAGCTCAGCAAGGATTAACTATTAGTAATACGGTTGCTGTTGACTGGGGCGCGCAACAGATACCCGCTGACAACTCTACTGCAATAAGTTGTAGTGGTGTAACGCAAAATGTAGATGCATGTTCTACTGTAGATTTAGCCGTTGGTGGTGCACCAGGTGTTGCAACGCTGAGTGGTAGCCTATGGCATGATTCGAACCTTGATGAACTACAGGATACAAATGAACGAGTTCTGGCAGGCTGGGAAATTGAAATCTATTTTGGTGCTGGATCAATTAACCCCGGTGATTATCTAGACTCAGTTTTTAGTGATGTGAATGGTAATTACTCAATTCAGGGATTGGTACCAAATGATGGTGATACGCTGAAGTATGCATTGCGTTTCCGCCCGCCGGGTGCAAATGCAAATACTGCATCTTTGGGCACAACTATTTCTCCGTTCTTTAGTGGAAATGGGCCGCAAACACTAACGTTCTTTGAAGTTGAACAAAGCTCTCATACACCATTAATTAGTTTGCCAATTCAACCTAATGGTGTGGCTTATGATTCAGTTTTAAGAACGCCTGTAACAGGTGCAGTTATGCAGCTGGTGAATAATGCAGGCACAGTTTTACCGGCAAGTTGTTTTGTTGATCCTATCCAGCAAAACCAGCAAACTGCCGGTGATGGTTATTATAAATTTGAATTGAACTTCAGTCAGGCGGAGTGTGTGGCAGGAGATGATTATACAATTAATGTATTCCCGCCTGCAGGTTACTTCGATACAGACAGCGATCCGGCTACACCAAATATATCAGCGATTATTCCTCCGGCTGCAAGCTTGGCAGACCCGGGTTTTGACGCGGTTAGTTGTGCTAATGATCCTCTTCCAACAATTGAATGTGAGGTGCAAACCTCTGAATTTGCACCACCAATATCAATAGCTCCTCGAACAACAGGAACAGATTATTATCAAAAGTTTGTTTTCAATAATGGTCCAGGCGATGAGCAAATTTTTAACAATCATATTGCGCTTGACCCGGAGCTTGACAGTGCAATTTCAATAACTAAAACATCAGCGCTAGTTAATGTGACACGTGGGCAGCTAGTGCCGTATACCATTACATTAAGTAATACGTTAGCTGCACCTTTATATGATGTTGATGTAGTTGATCTGTTCCCATTTGGTTTTAAATATATAAATGGTTCTGGAAGAATACAAAAAGATAATGGGGACTATGTCAAAGTTGAACCTGTTTATGCACAAGGTGCGGTTGATGAAAACAATGTTAACCGTGTGCCAGAGAGTACAATCAATGACGAAATCGATGTTAGTCAAATAGTAGGTATAGAAACAACTCAGGATTATAGCAATGAAGCTAGAATGTTAACCTGGGGAAATATTGGGACAATTGATGCAAACTCAACGGTTAATATAAAACTATTATTAGTTGTTGGTTCAGGTGTGGGCGAAGGTGAATATGTTAATCGGGCCGTTGCTAGAAATAACCAGACGACAGGGGCGTCTTCTTTAGTTGCCCAGGCAACGGTGCGAGTCGTGCCTGATCCAACTTTTGATTGTTCTGATGTTATCGGAAAAGTATTTGATGATAAAAACTTAAATGCCCACCAGGACGAAGGTGAAGAAGGCATACCGAATGTTCGTGTATTAACTGCTAAAGGTCTGGAAATTACCGGTGATGCACATGGGCGATTCCATCTGACCTGTGCCGTTGTACCTAATCCGGATAGAGGTTCTAACTTCATTATTAAACTTGATGAACGCAGTTTACCAAGTGGTTATCGTTTAACGACTGAGAATCCACGTGTGGTACGCGCTACTCGCGGTAAGATGGTTAAATTTAACTTTGGTGCAGCAATACATCGAGTTGTGCGTTTAGATATGGCTGATGCGGTATTTGAAGAAAATACCACAGAAATGCGTCCACAATGGTTGCCGCGTTTAGATCTATTGATCACTGAACTGGCTAAAGATCCATCATTATTACGATTGTCTTATCTTGCGGAAAATGAAAGCGAATCAGAAGTTAACGATCGTTTAGATGCGGTTAAAGAAGAAATAGAAAATCGTTGGCGAGAGTTGAACTGTTGTTATCAGTTAATGATTGAAACGGAAGTGTTCTGGCGTAAAGGCGGGCCGACAGGAGGGGAGTTTGATGAATAAACTTTCCCTTAATATGAGAAACCTGCTTTGTGCCTGCGTCTTTGTTAATTCAACTGCGTATGCAGAAACTAGCTGGCAAGATTTAATGGACTTTAATCAAAGTCCCGAAGGGCATATTGAATCGCCAGCTATTACTCTTGAGTCACATGATATAGGTGAGAATACGGAGCAGCACTTACCTCCATCAGCGGTATTTAATTTATGGATTCAGGATGAAACATTCTTTAGACCAAAAGAAGAAGACAGGGTTGAGTTACAGAAGGTTTTGCAAAAAGATGCTGAAACTTTCAAGCTTGAAAATGCGGTAAAACCAATACCTTTCAGTTCTGGGCAGGAAGTTATACCGGAGCAGTTTGTTACTGAATTAAAACAGTTGCTCGATACCATGAAAAATCGTGCAAACGTACGGGTTCATTTTATAGGGCATAGTGATAACGATGCCTTAGGCGCTGCTTCAAAAGCAAAATATGGTGATAACATTGGTTTATCCCGTGCCCGTGCGGAAACCACGGCTGAATTTTTTCAACGAGTTTTAGATTTGCCGCCTGAATCGGTTTCATACGATGGCGTAGGTTCATCGCAACCTATAGCGAGTAATAATACCGCTGCAGGTAAGGCTAAAAACCGCAGGGTTGAAGTGCAGGTATGGTATGACGAAGTAAAAGAATATGTTGTAGAGAAAAACGTTACGGTAGAGGCCCCTAAACTTAATCGTATTAAAGTATGCCGTAAAGAAACCGTTTGTAAGTTACGTTATAAAGAAGGCAGCGCTAAACGAGCAAGATTGCGTAATCTGGTTTCACCATTACGCTTAAAAGAAGGCCAGGCCGAAATACCCGCAGAGTTTATTCGTGAAATTAAAGAAGTTTTACATAATCTTCAGGGTAAAGAAAATATATTAGTTCGATTTGTAGGGCATACAGATAATCTGCCTTTAACAGATCGACAACAACGAATTTATGGCAAGCATACAGCTCTATCAAAGGCGCGTGCAAGGCGTGTTGCTTTAGGTATTGCAGATGTGCTTGGCTTGCCTAATACCGCTGTAGGCAGTGATGGTAAAGGTGAAACTCGCCCGGTGGCATCTAATGATACTGAAAAAGGCCGCTCTTTAAATCGTCGTGTTGAAGTTGAATTCTGGCATGATGACCCATTTCAGGACTTTACTGCGCAAGCTCAGGCATGTCCTGAAAAAGCGGCATCTGAAACCATCACCCTTAATTATGATCCGCCAACCGGGCCAATTAAAGCGATACGTTTACAGCAAGGCGAGCCCATTATTTCTTCAGGTTATACGAATCGTTTGAAAAAATTAATGGATGAAATTTCAGACCGCTCAAATGTCAGATTAAGTTTTATAGGTTATACAGACAACAAACGCTTGTCTCGACGCACAGCTATGGTTTATGGCGATGATATTGGACTATCAACTGCCCGTGCGCAAAAAGTTATGGACACGATAAAAACCGAACTTGGTTTAACCGATAAACAGGTTGAGTTTGAAGGCAGAGGTTTTGTTCATTCTAAAGATGTTGTGAGCACAGGTTTTGTACAGTTCGATAGTTCACGTGTTGAAGTGTTATTAGTATATGACGAGCTGGCTGTTCTTGAAGAAGATGAAGGGCTTGATATTACGCGTATAACCCGAGAGGCGAAAGCACATACACCATATGCACTCAATCTGATGCGTATTTCAGTTGACGGCGAACCTGTACATGATCCATATAAAAATATTGCTGACTTACAGCGCTGTACTGATGTTGCATTAGAAGAAGCGAAAATTCAGTTTAAGTTTGATAATTTAAAACTACAGCCACGATTGAATATCACTGCCTGGCCGAACAGTGTTCGTTATGAAGATATAGCAGAGACGGAAGTTCAGGAAAACAAAGTCTATTTTAAATCTTATAGTAACTATCGTGATTATATTGTCAGGTCTGAAATAAGAGTTTTTGAAGATGAGCAATCTACACGTGATAAAGCGCTATTTGTCATTCCTGTTGATGAACAGGGCAACGCTGAATGGCTTGCTTCATTTGAAAATTTTGAAGGCCCCACTAAAAAGCTAAAATACTTACTACGTGTTTATGATAGAAAAAATAACTACGATGAAACTCGGGCCTTACCATTATGGTTAATCGAAGACTTACATAATGACTCGCCAGATGATGAGCCTGTTGATATCGATAAAGAGTTATTGGTTGGTTATGGTGAAACTCATCTTCATAGACAAACCATTCCTTTGCAAGGGGGCACGGTAACTGTAAACGGTGAGAGTATTCCAGAAAATCATACTGTCTGGTTGGCGGGCCGTGAACTACCCGTGAATGAGGATGGTAAGTTTGTTAGTGATGAAATTTTTCGACCAGGTTTACATACAGTTGAAGTCGCGGTGCTTGATAAGGAAGGTAATGGCGAATTATTTTTGCGTGAGTTAGAGCTGAAGAAAAATGACTGGTTCTATGTGGGCATAGCTGATGTCACTCTGGCTAGAGATAATACAAATGGCCCGGCAAATATCGTCACGCAAGATGATACTCATTACGAAAATGAATTAAATACAGACGGCTATCTGGCATTTTATGTTGATGGTAAATTCGGAGAAGGCTGGCAGTTAACTGCAAGTGCCGATTCGGGCGAAGGTCCAATAGATGAAATTTTTTCTAATTTCATGGAAAAATCACCAGATGCATTATTCCGTAGAATTGATCCGGATTATTTCTATCCAACCTTTGGTGATGATAGTAGTTTTGTAGAAAATGCACCAACTTCGGGCAAATTATTTGTAAAAGTACAAAGGCAATCTGATTATGCCTTATGGGGTAATTTTTTAGCACAGTATGTAGATACAGATTTGGCGCATATAGATCGTGGATTATATGGTGCAAATGGTCACTATGAAAGTAAAACAGTTACCGCCTTTGGTGAAAAAATAGTTGTTGTAGATGCTTTCGCGGCAGAGCCGGGAACAATAGGTGGTAGAGATGAATTTAGAGGAACAGGTGGTTCTTTATATTTCTTACGTCATTTAGATGTTATGGGTGGTTCAGATCGTTTGCGTATAGAAGTGAGAGATAAAGATTCAGGCATAGTACTAGGTATTAAAGATCTGGTACCAGCCCTGGATTACGATATAGATTATATTCAGGGTCGTATCCTATTAAGTGAGCCTCTGTCCTCCACTGCAAACGATAGTTTGATCGTGGATAACGGTTCGCTTAGTGGTAACCCGGTATTCCTGGTTGCACGATATGAATATACACCTGGCTTCCAGGATCTTGATGATGTTGCAGTTGGTGGTAGAGCGCATTACTGGATTAATGATTATTTTAAAGTCGGTACAACATTAAGTTCTCAGGAAGAGGAAGCCAACGAAAGCAAGTTAACAGCTATTGACCTCACCATGCGCAAGAATGCGGGTACCTGGGTAAAGTTAGAGGTTGCACAAACGGAAGGTGACGGCAGTGAGACTTTAGGTTCAAGTGATGGTGGTTTTAATTTTAATGAGTTAGATACAGGTTTATCTGCAGATGGTAAGTCAGGTGCTTATCGTGTTGATTCAAGTGTACGCTTAACTGATGTGATAGACGGTCTCAGGGGTAACGCAACCTTTTATATGCAAGACAGAGAAGCCGGCTACTCTGCGCCAGGTCAGCTTACGGCAAATGATTTACAACAGTTTGGTGGCACATTGAATATGCCATTAACTGAAAGTCTGGGTTTGAATATAAAAGCCGATGTCAAAGACCAGGATTTATCATTAAAAACTGAAAATACAGATGTAGATTTAAATTATCGTTTAAATCCTAACTGGAGTTTGAGTAGTGGGGTTCGTATTGATACACGTGAAGACAATTCTAGCAGTGTTGCGGCTACTCAAAAGCAGGGTAACAGAACCGATTTAGCGTTCGATGCAACCTATAACTCGTTGGAAAACTGGACCGCTTATGGTTTTGTTCAAGGCACAGCGAATGCGACGGGCAATCGAGAAGAAAACAACCGTGTTGGTACCGGTGGTACGGTTCGAGTGACCGAACGCTTTAATGTAGAAGGTGAATTGTCAGCTGGTGATACAGGCACCGGAGCACGTCTTGGGACTGATTATCTAGTAAGCGATAGAACCAATGTTTATATGAATTATGCATTAGATAATGAGCGATCAGATAATGGTGTACGTGCACGTAAAGGTAATATGGCAACCGGTTTCCGTAGTCGATACAGCGACACCACGAGTGTTTATGCTGAAGAGCGTTACACACATGGAGATGTTCCTACAGGGTTAACACATGCAATGGGCGTTGATGTTGCACCAAATGATCGATGGACATATGGAATAAGTGCAGAGGCAGGTACATTACAGGATAAGCAAACCGCAGCGGAAACAGAACGGCTAGCTCTAGGTCTGGGTTTAGGATATGAATATAATGCTATAAAATACACGGGTGCAATAGAGTACCGTGATGATACAGTGCAAAATGCTGATTTAAGCGAAACTGATCAGGCTACCTGGTTGTTTAAAAATACTTTCCGTTACCAGATGAATCCAGATTGGCGTTTTATTGGTAAGTTAAACTATTCTGATAGTGAAAGCTCGGAAGGTGATTTTTATGACGGTGAATTTAAAGAGTATATTATAGGATATGCTTATCGTCCTATTCGCAATGACCGGTGGAACACATTATTCAAATATACCTACTTCTTTAATGTGCCGTCATCAAGTCAGGTAACTGTTGATGGTAGTGCGGCTGACTTCTTACAGAAGTCTAATATATTTGCAATTGATACAATTTATGATTTTAGTAAACGTTGGAGCCTTGGTGGTAAGTATGCTTATCGTCTAGGTCAGGTAGCTCAAGAGCGTGACAACCCTGAATTCTTCGATAGTCGAGCCAGTTTATATGTAGTACGCGCAGACTGGCACTTTGTACATCGCTGGGATGCATTAATGGAATATCGGTTACTGGATTTGCCAGATGCTGAAGATAGAAAAGAAGGGTCTTTGCTCGGAATATATCGCCATATAGGTAAAAATATTAAATTAGGCGTAGGTTATAATTTCACTGATTTTTCAGATGATTTAACTGATCTTGATTATGATAGTAAAGGCTTCTTTATTAACCTGGTTGCAAAGATTTAATAACAGTTCTGGTTTAGATAAAGTCAAAGCAACCTGGTTAATTATGTTGATAATGATTAAGTATTAAAAAATGATTAATGCTGGAGTAGAAATGAAAAAAATATGTGTATTACTGTTTCTTATATTTACATCAATTAATGTTAATGCTGAAAACTTCATGGATAACACAATACTGGGTATCGCGTTTATTAATCAGACAGTCGATATGGAAACCACTGGATCCGCATTAACGGCTTCAGATAGTGGCTCAGGTTTAGGTATCTATCTAGATAAATATTACAAAAAAAAATACCGTTTTAATGGTACATTTAGTTATGTCACTTATGATGACTTTGATATTAGTCAGTTAATGGTTTCCGCAGATCATCTATTTCCTGTAAGTCCTGAAATTAGTTTTTTTGGGGGGGTTGCAGCTGGTGGCGCGTTACAGAAATACACTGATGCAAGTGTGTCTGATTCGGCATTAGGTCTGGTGTATGGTGTGCAAACAGGTGCTATTGCATTTATTAACGATAATATTATGTTAGAACTGGGTTATCGTTTACGCCCTACCAGTATAGAAACTGAGGTTATAGCTGCGCCGGGTACCGTTGTTACGATTAATGATTTGAGTGAAACTTATATCAGTATTTTATTGATGTTCTAAATTTAAATATATCCAATGATAAACATAAGTCGAGCTCTAAACTTGATGTTCGAATTGTTAAATATTAACATGGAGATGACTTAGATTCGTTGCGACTGAGTAGAGTTTCAAATAACATCAGCTCATTAATTGTATGATTAAATCATCTGTTTCTACGAAATTCTTTTCGTTCTGTTAAAATATACAAATATATTTAGGTGATAGATTTAATTAACGCTTCATATGGGTGGCGTTGAGTGATGAGATGATTGTATTCAAATACATCAAGTAGTTTTTCATACTCTTCGTGGCCAATTGAGCCGTTATGATTCCAGCAGCCTAATGTTTGATATGTCTTTATAGTATTACTTAAGACGGCCTTGTTAATATCATTAAAAAAGCCATAATTCTGTAAACTGGCGGCTATTTGATTTGCTTCGTTATTTTGACACTGGTTTAAGGTGTGTTTGTAAATGCCCATAAAAGTTTTTGCTGTCTCGCTATTTAACCATTGTTGAGTAGAGCATAAACTGCTGAAAGCAATTTTTCCAACAGCTTCACCAACTGAGGTTACGACTCTGGCTTTTTTCTCAAATTCCAACTGCTGTGGGGCGGGACCCTGTTGATGTACAAAATCACCTAAACCCTCTCTGAAGCTGGCATCTATCTGACTTACATCACCCGCATCGATGATGTTGATGCTTTGCGGGTCTATGCCTTTTTTAAATAGTGCATACTGAAGCATAGCCATTGGTTGGAAAAAATGATCGGCGAGTAAGGTTTTTCCAGATAAATTATTCCAGTTAAACTCTCTCTCAGTAATTAAATTATTATTTCGATCAGCGATAAAGAAGCCATCAAGAGAATTAATTTGTGCAAAATGTCTAATTTGATCTGTTTGTTTTTTTTCTAATGATTCAAAACCAGCGGCGACTGCTGACTGGGATATGTCACAGTTACCATTTAATAAGTTGTCCTTAACCAGGTTGTCTGGTGATTGTACGCTATAGCTAACATTAAACCCTGCTTCTCTTAAGTGACCGCCAGCCATGGTCATAAGGTAGGGGCTATAAAAAGCAGAATGGCGTAATGACATTAAATTAAGCTGAATCATTTGTGTTTCTTTTTTAGTAAGTCTTCGATTGCTTTGGCAACGGCTACAAAACCGAAACTTGCAGTTACTGTGGTAACAGACCCAAAACCCATAGAACAATCTAGTTGAACACCTTTAATATCAGGTTTTGCATAATCAACCGTGCCGTCTTCTCTGGGATATTGTTGTTGTTGAGTTGAATATACACATTTAACGCCAAAAGAACGTTTTGGGTTTTTAGAATAGCCATACTGGGAGCGTAACTGAGAACGCACTTTAGCCGCAAGTGGGTCATTCCATGTTTTGGCTAAATCAGTAAAGGTTATCTGAGTAGGGTCAGTTAATCCGCCGGCACCACCGGTAGTAATAACAGGTATCCTGTTGCGTTTGCAATAATAGATAATCGCACATTTAAACTTGATGCTATCAATTGCATCGATCACATAGTCATAATTGTTCTGTAGGTGTTTCTGGCAGTTTGCCTGTGTTATAAAATCATCAATAATATTCACTTTACATTCAGGGTTTATCTGTTGAATTCTCTGAGCCATTGTTGCAACTTTAGATTGATCAATGGTATTACTTAAAGAGTGAATCTGGCGGTTAATATTGCTTGTTGCTATATCATCATGGTCAATCAGTGTGATTTCACCTATACCTGTGCGAGCCAGTGATTCGGCGGCCCATGAGCCAACCCCGCCAATGCCGATCACGCAGAAATGTGAGTTTCTTAGAATGTTAAAAGCCTGCTGACCATATAAACGTGCAATACCGTCAAATCGATTTTCGTAATCACTCATAAATAAGTCGTAAGTCGTAAGTCGTAAGTCGTAAGTCGTAAGTCGTAAGTCGTAAGTATAAAGCTTTTGAAGGGGGATTTCTTTAATTAAATAGATCATGTTCTAAATATTAATGTGATATATGTGCATGATTTATATGCTAAATTGACGTATTTAGTCGTAATTATAGTGGTGGTGAATACAGCTCGCTAATGGTGTGGTAAATAACTAAACTGTCTGGTGTAAACTAAATCGATTATTTAGAGGGCATATGTGATGTTAAATGATCCTTATACACCCGTAGACTGTGCTATTTACGATATATACGAAATAGCAATAATGCAGAATAAAAAATTAAAGTTGAAATGGCTTGCCGATGGTGGTCAGACTTTTAACGAAGACATAAAACCCATCAAACTACTGATTAAAAATAAAGCAGAGTACCTGATACTAGATTCTGAAATAATTTCTGAAATAAGATTAGATAAAATTATACGCGCAGAAATTATATAACTATTATATTAAGATTTACGATTAATAACTAAAATTAATAAACACAACTAAATTTCATTTCTGAGAGTTACTTGAAATACTTTTAGCAGTACAATTTTAGGATCAGATTTTAATAAGTGGACCTGTTTTGTAGTTTAGATTATAAGTATTTTATAGACTGTGGTTTTTCTGCAGTCTTGTTAGATTTTTGTTCGTCTCTGCAAAAAATCTGGCTTTAATAACTAGAGACTAATGGAGAATTATCATGAATAATATGTTTAAAGCAGTGTTGTTGTTATGTTTCTTATCAATCGGATTTATTCAGTCTGCAACTGCATCAGATGCGAAAAACAATAAAGACTACATGCCAAGCCTGATCACTAAAACGCCTCTTGAAGGTAGAAATCTTGCAATTCTCATGGTGAGAAAAACAGTTGGCGCAATTCAGCGAGATGCTGCAGTAAAAAAAGCAGTAAGAGATATATACGAAAAAGACCCCATGATGCTGATGCGTGCAGTTGAGTTGGTAAATAAAGAATTTGCAATTATTGCTGCAGCAAATAATTACTGGCGATGAATCTAATAATACCATTCAAGCCATACAGTATAAAGCGGCGTTATTTCGCCGCTTTAAATAAGAGGTTAATTGCGCCAATCGTGCTCTATAAAAACCTAAACATATGAAAGTATTAAAATAGTTCGGTATTAAAGTAAAAACGCTGTAACACTTACACGGAATTTATTAAGCCTGATGAGAATTACAAACAAAACTCAGATGTATAAATAATGTGCAACTATCTTGTTTTTCTACAGCCTTGCTGGTTGTTTAAGTCTCGATGAAAAGCTGGTTCTCGAAGAATCTCGGTGACGCTATGCTGGCGTATGAGCCACTTGCGGACCTTGAAAAGTGTTTTTTGTCTATTTCTGCGAATGCGGGCAACGCAAACGAAATGGCAGTGTTTATACGTCATGAATCAGAAGGCCGACTCCATTGTGAGGTTAAGGTCTACTTCTCCCCGGCATTGGCTGTTGTGGCGCGAGAGTTTGATGCTGAGCCGTGCGTAAAACCATCTCCAGACGGTCTAGGTCTATTTGCCGGCTCTGAAGATTCCTGGTTGTTGCTTTTCCCTGAAGGTAACCCTTAATGCCTACCTTACTTTGGTGAGTTTTGTCGATAAACGTAATAGGAAATAACTACGATTCTAGAAGTAGTATCATTAAATGTTGTATAGGCAAAAGAGTTAGAATTTGAAGCTTCTTTTTAAAAAAGCACAGTATATCATCCGCTCTATACCTGGCTATATTTCGCATCAATTACAAAAGTCTATAACAGTAGAATATAGCTATATTTTTTATTCAGCAGGAAGATAGCATCTACATGAGTATCAAAGATGATAGTGGGAAGAAATGGTTTCTATATCAGTGAGTGATTAGCTTGTGGAATAGCTGTGGTATCATATCCTCTTATGATTATAAGGACTTTATATTTTTGACCTTAATCACATCTGTGCTAAGTGTAAAAATATAAATAAATCAATATGTATTATTACTAGTTTTGTATTTATAGATATTTGTATCTATAAATAATATTTATTTTCATAAATTTCATAAATGCATAGAATACGTTAATAGATTTGTGTTGCGATTAACAGTTTACTAATCTTTTGGCCTGTATAGATAATGTGATTGATCCATAGTGTTTATAATTAACAGGCTTCTAATATAATCCGTATTTCATGGAGGATTTATGTGTGATATAGCTGATACGCTGTATGTTTCCCTGTTTGGGGAAGTGAAACTTAAATATGAAAATATTATTTTACCCGATTTTCCAACGCATAAATCAAAAGCGCTGTTTGCAAAGCTAATACTCCATGCAGGTCATTACTTTTCACGGGATAGCCTCGCCGAGGCTTTCTGGGGTGATCTGCCAATGGATAAAGCGAGAAAATGTTTACGCACTGAATTATGGCGTTTGCGCAGAACACTCGACTATTATCAGTCCTGTTCAAGTAGTTATCTACTGGTGAACAAGAATGGCATCTGCTTTAATGCAGAGTCTAACTTCACGCTCGATGTGCAGCTGTTTGAAAGAAAATTATTGAAACTGTCTCAAACTGAAATTGAATCATATACAGACTCTGATTGTGCGGATTTAAATCAATGTATAGAGTTATATACCGGAGATTTACTTGAATCACTACCAGGTGAATGGTGTTTGCTAAGACGTGAAGAGCTGCGATCACATTACCTTATTGTGCTTGAGTTGTTATTACAATTTTATATGTTGAAACAAAACTGGAATAAAGCTATTTTATTTGCGCAGCAATTATTATCCCATGATGCTCTACTGGAGCATATCCATCTATCGCTTATGCGATGTTATTATGCGCAGGGTAATCGTACTGCTGCCATAAATCAGTATCAGAACTGTCGCATCCTGTTAAGAGATGAATTAGGTGTGTCACCTATGCAGGATACTGAGTACGTTTACCACTCAATTATTTCACATGTTCCGGTTGCCGATTTTAATATCTCAAAATTTAAAGTATTCAAATCGCAGGCTATGCTGGTTGATACCGTTAATCAGGCGCTCGGAAATCTTCGAACTACTGAAAAACTTTTATTACAGGCGGCAGAACAAATATCAAATAAAACGACCTGAATATATTAACTTTCAATTTATCCCCCCCCTTCCTCTCTAGTAAGTTCTCCTGCCTATAAATTATTTTTTATAACTAAACCTGTAAGTCATTGTATTTACTGGTTGTTAGTTTTTGCGAAATAATTTGTGATGTTGTTGTGACGTAATTGAGACGCTCATGATATGCATATCATGTAAGTTTTCGACATAGGTATATTTTTAAGACATTCTATAAACGATTATTTTTAAGTGCTTATTAATGCATAAAGACCAGATGTGTGAATCGACTAAATTTGACAAGACGATACGTGTTTATAGTTGAACAGGTATGCAGGCCTGAGGCCCTGCCTGGTTCAACTAATGGTTGTCACGGCTGGATAAAGTACAAAATTCCAGATACTGGGGAAGAGATAAAAAAAAATTTCGGCAAACTGGAAAACCTGCCACGGGTAATTCATGAACTAATGCACGAAGTTGCAGAATCTGATAATTGTCGGAATAGTAAAAAAAATGATGATCACTAGATTATTACTTGCTGGAAAATGGTTTAAGGCTGGTCATTAACAGGAGAGAGAAAATGCATGCAAGACAGTTTAGCAACATTGAAGAGACAGCTTACCCTGCAATCAGGCGCTCATTTAATACTAACCAGGCATATCTTGATGATCAGCAGCTGGAAATATATGTGTCTGAATTGTTTCCTGGAAGCTCTGCGGAAGACGTAGAAAATTTTATGCGTAGTCTACAGCGCTTTGGTCGGCAGGTTGCACCTGTAGCCCAGCGTGCACTGCCAGGAATTATACAGGGCGCTGCACAGGGTGGTACGGTGGCGGGGCCATGGGGTGCGCTTGCTGGTGCGGTAGGTGGTGGAGCCGCTAGCCTTTTATCTGGCAGAGGCAGATCACGACCTCAATCACAACCACAACGACCTCAGCAACCTGCTTCTCCAGCTCAGCCTGCTGCACCAGCAACAGCAACAGCTGTTTCCAGTATGGCGCCTATTCAACAATTGTTGGCTCTGCTTTCAAGGCCAGAAACCATGCAGGCTTTATCTGCTTTACTTATGTCTTCTGCCGGACGCAGTCATGTTTCAGTCGGTAATCAATCTGCGCCAGCAGCAGCGTTTGCAAATGCCATTGCTGAACTGGCCGCCGAAGCCGCTGAAGCCGCTTATTCTGAATCTCCTGCAAATATTTCTGAATACTTAATTGATAGTGATGGTTCACCGCGTTGTGATCTTGTGAATTCTGCTGAACGAGCACATTTACTGTTAGCTGATATTTCTGCAGTAGCTACACAGGAATATCTTGAAGATGAATATTATGACGATTATGAAGATGATCTTCTTGATGATGATGGCGATGACGATGACGAGGAAGTCGATGCTGATTTTGATAATGAAACCACTGAAGATGAGCCCCTCGATGATTATGTAAACGCCTTATATGGGAGATCGTATCAATGAACATGACTGAAGATGAAATAACAATAGAAGATGAATCAGTAACTTCTGAGCCGCAATCGAATACCGCTGGCACTGTTGGTGTTCAGGATATTCTTGATTCACTTGGTAATGGTGGTGCGCAGGTGATTATGGATGCACTTGGTTCGGGAGCAAGTGGTGAAAGCATTATTAATTCTTTTATTTCTCAGGCACAGATACCAGCAGAACAGCAGTCACTGCTAAATTTATTAATGTCGATGAGTGATAATCAAACTGCAACAGGACAGGTATTTGATGTTGATTCAGAACTAGATGAACTAGATGAAGATGAGTCTTTTTATGGTACGGCTCAACCAAAAAAGTCAAAAGTATCAGATATCCGCCAGTTTCGACAGGAACTAAATGATCTTCGTGACGTAAATGATACGCTCGCTGCGGCACTCGGTGCCTGTCCTGTTTGCTGGGGTGGAGATACGGGCTGTGAAGAATGCCAGGGAAAAGGTTATAGCGGTTCTGCCAGGCCGGATGCACAGCTTTTTAAAGAACTTGTTTTACCTGCTGTTCGGCGTATGCGTGCAGTTAACAAATCGCATAAAGCAGGTATAACACGTAAACGACGTTGATCGTAAATTTTAAATTGAGGAGACAAAGAAATGATTCAGGAAATGTATGATGATATAGATGATCTCGATGATGATATGGAGATGGAATTTTTTGATGCCTTTGATGAAGACGAGGACGATGAAGATGATGTCGACGATATGCTTGAGGCATTGATGGAAGAAGATGACGAAGATGACCTTGCTGAAAGGCGTCGTAGACGACGCAAGCGTGGACGCCGTTCTCGTCGTAAGCCCGTACGTACCGCTCGTGGTCGTTCATTATATCGTGGCCCTACCTCTAAAAAATACGTTACCCATCCACAGTTAAAAAGTGCAATGGGTCGTGTAGGCAAAGATATCCGGCGAAATGCAATTGGTATTAAGTCTGTCAATAAGCGTGTAGCTAGTGTTGGTCGAAGAGTTGACGGGGTTGTATCAGTTAATCGAGTGCAAAGTAAGAATATCGGCAGGCTGAAACAGCAGATGAAACTTGATGGCGCACTGGATTTTGCAGAAAGCCTGTCGGCAAATGCAGATGGCACGTTGGCGCTGAATCTTCTACCTATGCTGAAAGGTGCTATTAAAAGCGGTATGTTAGGTAGCAGTAAAGGTGCATTTTCTAGCCCGGCGGTCATTGGTGGACTTGGTTTCCTATTAAGTAACCCACAAATTTTCAGTGGTTTACTCGGTGCAAAAAGCTGACAAAAGCATTCACTGAATAAATATTCAGTGAATAGTTAATTTAAAACCAAGGAGCTTAAGCTAATGAGTATAAATATTCCGCTTAAACTAAAACAGAACTCGCCTGTTTTAAGCGCATCGGCGAATAGTGGCGCGCGCCTGAATTTGCCTATTAACGTATCAGGTGTTAACAGTGTCTCGTCATTGTTTTCATCGGATAGAAAAACGCAAACATTACGTGCTGTTGCTGCTGCTGTTTCATTGCAGAAAGCTGATGACGCTTTAAAAAAAGCCAAAGAGGCGAAAGATCATCCTGAAAATGTTGTTATCCCCGAAATATCAGATGAAAAGCTGAGTGAATTAATATCGGCAGTTAATGATACCCAGGATAATTCTGCAAATGCACAGAAGGCAACTGCAGAGCAGGTTGCTGCGGCACGTGCCATAGGTGCTAATCCAGCACTGGTGCGTGCCGCTTTTGACAAAATGCAGGAAGACGATGCCTATCTTAAAAATGGTATGGCATGGGTCGCTGCATTCGATGGTGATCTGTTAGAGAGTGCAGCGCGTGAAGGCGCACGTCGAATTATGTTAGACAAAGTGCCGGTTAAAGAAAATTTGCAGGGTCTTGAAAACCGCATTGATTCACTGGAAGACAAGATCAAAGGTCTTGAGCAATTATGCCGAGGTGAAAAAACTAAACCCAAACAGAACCCAGGCAAAGGGTAATGCCAGGGTGACTACTGACTCATCTATAGGTGATTTTGACCCTGCTTTGGCAGAAGAAATCAGGTTGGCAGAAAGCGATGACAGTAAAGAAGTTTCTGTCATCGCTCGGCTGACTGATCAGGCGAATCTGCCCGAAGGTGTAAAGCTGGTGACGCGGTTTGGTGATGTGGCTACTTTACGTGTTCAACGTAATCGAATTAGCGAGTTAATAGAAAGTGAAGCTGTTACTGATATAGAAGCCTCCCGATGTTTGCATCAACTGAAAGATATTAGCGATTGTGAAACTGCGGAGGGTTTAAGTTCTGTTAATACCGAAAATAATTTACAGAGTCTGTATACACGTCGTCCGCAAGGGGTAACGGCAACGGGTAAAGGTTGCGTTGTTGCGGTGCTTGACTGGGGGCTGGATATCGCTTTCCCTGCGTTTCGTGATAACAACGGTAAAACCCGTGTTGAAGCGATTTGGGATCAACGAGGTGAGTTTGATGATGCGCATCAGAACCGATGGGGTTATGGTCAAATTCTAACGGCAGATGATATTGACACAGCCCTTCAGCAGAAAAATCCATACGAATCACTGGATTATGATCCTGCCGATTCAGATAGTAGAAGTCGTAAGGGAGAATGGCAGGGTTCACATGGCACACATGTTATGGACATAGCTGCCGGTAATGGACGAGGTGGTGGTCTGTCAGGTGTGGCCCCTGAGGCTGACCTGGTGTTTGTTCATTTATCTCGTACAGCCCGGGTGTTAGGACGAGAAAACCTGGGTGACTCTGCTTCAGTTCTTGAAGCGATTGATTTTGTTTTTACTGTTGCCGGTGATCGACCATGCATCATAAATATGAGTGTCGGTGCACATGGCGGGCCACATGATGGGCTAACCCTGGTAGAACAGGGTATAGATCGGGCCGTCTGGCTAAATACCGGTCGAGCTGTGGTGAACAGTGCGGGTAATTATTTTACCGCCAGAGCGCATGCGCAGGGCAGGCTTAAAACAGGTATGCAAGATCAGCTCGAATTTAAAGTACCTGAGAATGATCCGACGACGAGTGAGCTGGAAATTTATTATGAAAGTAGTGATCGTTTTAACGTAAGTGTAATTGGGCCAGATGGAAGTGATTTAGCCAGCGTTGCTATTGGAGAAGCAAAACCATTGCTGTTTGAAGGTCGTGAAATTGGTTATATGTATCATCGTAATCGACATAACGGTAATGCAGATAGACATGTGGATATATTCATACATCCAAATGCACCCGCCGGTATCTGGCAATTGAAGATACAGGCCGAGCATGCTGAAGATGGTCGTTTTCATGCATGGATAGAAAGAGATCGTGGCTTGCGTCCAAAATTTATCAGTGACGATATAGAAACATCGTCTACGACCGGTACATTATGTAATGGTAAATTTTCGATTACTGTGGGCGCGTTTGATCCGCATCAGCAATCACGTCCTATGGGTCAGTTTTCCAGTGCTGGGCCCACACGTGATGGTCGTATTAAACCAGAAATTGTTGCACCAGGTGTGCGTATATATGCAGCTCAATCTACACCTCCCGATGAATCACCAGCCGTCAGGTACACCAGTAAAAATGGCACCAGCATGGCCGCTCCACATGTCACCGGTGCAATTGCAATTATGTTTGAAGCGGCAGGTCGACCTATGGATATCACCGACACGCGCGCCTTATTGTTTTCCAGTACAGACTGTACGCCATTTCAGGGAGAAAACTCGAAGACAAAAGATTTACATCGACTGGGTTATGGTTATCTCGATATAGCGATGGCAGAAAAAGCATGTCGTGAGTGGGGTAAACAGAAATTAAAACCTGTGGAGAATGACGAACAGGATGAAGAAATTAGTGATTTTGAAGATATGCCAGAGGATGAATTGTCGCGGCCAGTTTTAACAGTAGCTGCAGATGAGACCGAGCACTCTTCAAAACATCTAAAAAACGAAACTTCAATAACCGATGCAGAAGCATGTTACGAGGATGAATTTTTAGAGGATGAATTTCACGAAAATGAAGACTTAGCTGAAACGGTGGATAGTACGGTGTTACAGATACTTGGTGGCTTGTTACCTGATAACGGTCCCGAGCAATTATTTCAGCTTGCATTATCACTAAGTAATAATAACCAGGATGCCACAAATTTAACAAAAGATAACTTACAGGCATTGCTGGATGACTTTGAAATTAAACAGATTGAAGAACCCTATGCAGAGGAAGCCTGAATTATGTCTATTTATACAGCTCAAAATCAGAACCTGGCAGGAAAAGATGAAGCGCAGGTGTGGCACGAACATCAGAACGAAGAATTAACTTCGGTCGCGTTACCCGGAAGTGATATTAAACAGATAATGACTGCGGGTGACAGGCTTGTGCGAACCGTACCCTATGAAGGTATTCAGCAATCGTCGGTGATAGTTTCGGATCACCTTGAATCAATTACTGAATTGGCTGCACGCGGAATTCCGCTGGAATCAAACAGGCCGGGTGGATATGTTGAAGTGCTGGAAGAAATGACAGATGGGCAAATCCAGCCATTTGGCCGGCGAGTTACCGACTCGGCGGGCCGGCTTTTGTCGGGGCAAAAACTTTTGCGACCTGGCGAGCTGTTTATGCCACATAGACAACAGGAAGAATTTGCGCCGAAACAATATATACAAGAACAATATGCCCAAGAAGAGTATAGACAGGAAGAATATACACAGAATAAACAATTAGATGAAAATGTAAACTTATACGATGAAGGTCTTTACGAAGATGATCTGCAAACAGAAAGCCAGATTTATGATAATCAGTTAACCATCAGGGAGCCTGCAGAACTTAGTACCAACCAGATTAACTGGTGTACTATGCGGCAAACGATTGCGGCAACTGCGCGCGCGGAAGAAGTGCGCTGGACAGCAGCCAATGGTAATAAATATCAGGAAAGTAATCACCCGAATCGAAACCAGATACTTACATCTTACTGGTTAACGGTGCCAGGTTTTACTAACCAGGCAGCCGCTGCGGCACGAGCGACACAATCAATTAATAATCAGGTTGCATGGAGTGCAGCATTTGTCTGTTATGTCATGCACATGGCGGGAATCAGACAGGTTAATGGTTTCGAGTTTAGCCAGCGTCATATCACCTATATTGTTGGTGCACTAAGAAATCGTGAAAGAAGTTCGCAAAGCAGACCATTCTGGTTAGTTGACGATGTAGAGTTAGTAAACGAAGCAACACCACAGCCTGGCGATATAATGTGTTTTAATCGTTCGGTTAATGGTCGTATGACGACGCATAATTACAGTAGTTTACGCAGAAGTTACTGGAGCAATGGCCGACAGAATGTAAATCCAACTGGAAGTTCACATACGAGTATTGTGGTCGGCACTACTGTGCATAATGGTCAACGATTTCTTGAAACTATTGGCGGTAATGAAAATCATTCGGTACGTATCAGGCGCATTCCAATCGATCAGTATGGCGGGATTCCTAACCCGGCCGCGCAAAATATTTTTGGTATGATTAAAATTACCCGGTGTTAATAAAATGTCAGGCGCTAACCAGTTAAGTTCAGCTGATTTTAATGATTTTGAAAATGCAAACTGGGAGCAGGATGCGTTATTTGCAGAAAACTGGGATACCGCAGATGCTGCAAATAACGTACTACTGTATCCGCACGTTGCACCAGGTAATGTTCGGCATGATGTACTGGCTGCTTTACGCGGTGGCCTGGTAACAGATGCATCACTACGTGCACGCGTGTCGGTGATACTGGGGCCGGGTTCGACCTTGCTTGGTATAGCAGGGCGATTACACCCACTGTATGTTGCAGCGGCAACAGCTAGCCATGCCGCACCGACAATTAATCAGCTTGCCCAGGCGATACTTGTTTATAGTCGTTATTATATTCCCGTGCCTTCAATGCGTAATTATGCAGATGGTTTACGAATTCCATTACCCATTGAAATTGATCGTGCAAATGGCGACTGGATATTGAATAGTAATCTCGTTCGTACCTGGAGTAGAAGTTTTCAGGCGGCCTGGCATCCATTACCTGGGCAACGTCCAGCCAGGTTACAACAACCAGATCCGGTTGCATTACAGGCACAGGTTCAGACATTTCTGCGAGCACAGCCAACTGCTTTGGCACGCGGCATTCATTTCAATGCACGGGTATTGAGTAATCCATTTGAAGCTGTTTTTTTTGTATTTGAAACATTACGACACTTACCTGTAGCAGAGGTCTTTGCTCTCACCCTGGCGTTTCTTGATCAATCAGTAAATCACCAGATGAAACTACTGGCATCACTGACAGCAGGTAATGCCATATTACGTCAGTTATTAAGTGTTCTGCATAATCCGCCGGCTGCGTTAACGGCCAGGCAAACGGCCAGTCGCAATAGGGGTGAACGAATGTTGCAGGGCGCATTACAACCTGCAGGTATACGTAGCGTACCAAGAGAATTACCAGAAACGCCGCAGCAACTTGCCAATCGTCCGGGTAATTTGGGTTGGCAGCGTATTGAACCAACTGATCCTGTTGTTGGTCGACACCGTATGGTACTCGGGCGTGATGTTCTGGCGGGGGCTGTTCTGAATTTTAATTCTGGTGGCAATACATACCGAGGTCCCGCTTATGGTGGACGCATACCACCGGCTGCATTTATAAGAACCCATGCCAATTTATTAAACCCAGCAGCTGATGCCCGAATTGCTGCGCGTCTGCAAATTGTTCAGGCGATAGTTGTAAATGAAGGTTTTCTGGATGCGGTGCGTTTACGTGACAGAGCCATACTGTCATTAGGCATTCAACAATCATCCGCGCATGTGGATATAGAATTGCCCGCATTGCTGGCTCGTTATAAAAATATGGCGCCTGATGAATTTAGACTGTTCTTTGAAATTTATAATCTTGATCTCAGAGCAAATGGAAATGATGGTCATGGTAATCCACGATTCAGGTTGCAACGTATCCAGCCCAATGGCGCGCGTGTAGATTTAACCACCTGGGCTGCCAGACGTAATTTTTTTGGAGGTAGAACAGTCGGTACCACTACTACGTTTACAACAGACTGGGCGGCAAGGTGTCGCGAGCCAGCCATTGCATCACTTAAGTATCGTGCAGCACAGGTGCTGGAAGCGGCATCACGACTCGATCGAATTTTACGTGAAGTGGGTAATATTACCGTTGCTGGTGCGCCGATGGCTCTGAGTACTTTAATAACGTCGCAACAGGGAGTTGCATTAATACTTGATGCACATATTAATCAGCCCGGGCGCGTGCCGGCAGATCTACAGGCCGCTGCAAATGCAGCGGGTGCGCAACCAGATGCCAATGCACTGGATCAGGAAATCACGCGTCAATATGCCCTGATCAGACATACACATAATACACCGGCCAGAAATGCCAATATAAATGCTCTGGGCCTCGATGTTAATCATGGAACGTTTGCAGGCTGGTAAACATAACGGCTGTAAGTTTATCTTCGAATATTAATTATGATTTTTTTAAAATAATTACCAGGTGAGAAAATATAATTTACTAACATTATACATCCCTCGGGATAAGCCGCGGATTACTGGCGCTCTGTCCGTTCCCTGATTTAAAACACCTGAAATTCAACTGGGTTGTTTATCTCTGTGAGTCTGCTTATACCAGTAATAGTTGGGCAGAGTGGTTTAGCTTCTTACCCATCTGATCGAAATGACGACAGAGTTCAAAAAGCGAGCCACATCCTGTGCTCGGCAAACTTATGCAGTTTCATTCCAGGTTTATCTTTAATTCTGTTCTTATAATTCTTTTATTTTTTTCACGCTTTCTCGTTCTCATGCTTGTGCGTGATAATGCATACGCTTCAGAAGTCGGGAGGATAAAACATAAACCAGAAAACTAAATACGGCAAAGGCAACCGAGTAATAAAACAAAATCCAGGTGTGTTATACCCGTCATTAAGTTTCAATAAGAGGCAGCAAACAACAAATTATTGCCCACAAGAAAATTTAATGACAATGAAAAAAGGTTAGAATCAACGTGACATAGAAACAGTTCTCTTGCATTTTAAATCCTCTATCGGCAAAACGCTGCTTGCGTAAACTGAGGTCTGTAACAAAAATAAAAGCAAGAGGTCGACAAATTTTATTTGTAGTAGAGTCAAAAAGAAAACACACTTACACTGACTGGATGAAAGAGCGCCTGGATAATGACAAAGGAAAAGCCATATACAGCCAAATAATGCCATTTACGGATCTTTGTTTGCAAACTTATCGAATAAAAAAACTGTAAAAATTCAGCTTGCGTGGCAAATGAAAAATTACAATGCCAGTTAAAATATTTTGTTTAATTCATAACATAGAGAAGATTAAAAATTACGCACAAATAGTCACTTAAGGTCTTGATAGAACAGGAGAATAAAGCAGTGAGCACGTCAAAACTAATATTATTTCAAAAAAACAGCAATACCTTAAAAATATAAAGTATTTAGCATCTTATTCGCAAAATACTAATAATTTTAAAATAAATAATAAAATATGAGTTTGATGAATTTGACGGTATTTAAGAGGATTTCTGCAGAATTATTATGTTTAATATTTTAGTTATTAAAAAGCAGCTATTTTTGTTTGCTGTCTTCGTATAGAATTCGCCATAAAATTTATGCTTATTAAATCTTTTCAAATATTTAAAGTTTAATTAGCAACGCATTCATCTCTTTTGCAGGTTGACACAATACACATGACTAATAAAACGATAGTAACCCACAACGGTAACTTTCATGCAGATGATGTTTTCAGTATCGCTGCACTTAAGAGCATATTTCCTTCATTTACGCTTATTCGCACACGTGATTTAGATATTATCGCAAGGGCTGATATTGTTATTGATGTGGGTGGTGAATATGATCCTGATACAGATCGTTTTGATCATCATCAACGTGGTGGGGCTGGTGAGCGGGAAAATGGGATTCCCTATTCCTCGTTTGGTCTGATTTGGCAGAAATATGGCCTGGAAATATGCCAGGGTAACCAGGAGCTGGCAATTGCGGTTGATACTGGTCTGGTATCAAACATTGATGCCATCGATTGTGGCCATGTCGAGGGTGTTTCTAAAGGTATTAGCCTTAGCCAGACTATTTCAATGTTTAACCCGACCTGGCAAGAAGATAGTCACTTTGATAGCTGTTTTGATGAAGCAGTTGAATTTGCATCGCGGGTTTTATCTCGTTTCATCGCATCGGCTAAAGGCGGCGTTAGTGCGAAAGAAATTGTAGCTAAAGCTATTGAAAATGCAGAAGATCCAAGAGTGATTGTATTAGAAAAATATACGCCATGGAAAAGAACGGTACACGCCCTGTCTGAAGATGCCTTATATATGATTTATCCATCTCAGACTGGTCAGTGGAGAATTCAAACAGTACCTGTTGAACCCGGTTCATTTGAAAACAGAAAATCGCTGCCTAAACAATGGGCTGGTTTGTCCGATGACGCGCTTAAAGAAGTGACCGGTATTGAAGACGCTATGTTTTGCCATAATGGTTTATTTATTGCGGGTGCAGAATCATTTGAAAGCACTATGAAAATGGCATCCATAGCACTTAAAGAGTAATTTAAAGAATTATCAAATATTTAACTATACAAGCCGTTCAAATCGCTGTGTACCTAAGGCGATTTATTTAATAGCCCAAACTAAAACTAGTTAAGGGGGCTGTCCTGAAAACCAGTTAATGAAAACCAAAGGGGGCGCGGGGCAGAGCAGTTCACCATCTTGCTTGTCTGATCTGAATGGCCATAGTCACGGAGCCTGTTTACAGGGTTTGTATCACTTCGCGATGATTTATCTGCGTGTGATCTCCACACGTTAGGACAGCTCCATTGCCGGGTTTGGCAAGCTTATCCCGCTTCATTCCAGTCTTATCTTTAATTTTGTTTTAATAACTTCTTTATTCTTTTCAAGCTTGGCACTCATCCTGCAATCAATCTCCTAACAGTTCTTTTTTGTCAAAAAAACGTCAGGAGTCGATATGACGCAGGATATGGTAATGCAACTTGCAAGCCAGACCTTATGGGTAGCAATTAGCCTGGCAGCGCCTTTATTGCTATCGGCGTTAGCCGTTGGTTTATTGGTGGGTATGTTTCAGGCGGCGACCCAGATTAATGAAATGACACTCAGTTTTATACCTAAACTCGGTATTCTGGTTGTCGCACTACTGATTTTTGGTCCCTTTATGTTGAGCACCATTGTTGATTTTACACAGACCCTGATTCGTGAAATTCCCTCAAAACTGGGTTAGTGAATGTTAGCGATAAGCACTGAACAAATTGCAATCTGGCTGGGAAGTTTTTTCTGGCCTTTTGTGCGTATTGGTTCAATGATGATGGCGGCACCTGTATTTGGCGCACGTATGTTACCGGTTCGAATTCGTTTGTTCATGGCCCTGTCGATAAGTGTTTTAACCGTTCCCCTGTTGCCGCCTGTTCCTGCTGTAGACCCCATTTCATTGGCAGCGGCGGGTATTTTATTTCAACAGATATTAATAGGCATTGCCACCGGGCTTATTATTCAAATGGTTTTCCAGTCACTGGTAATCGCAGGTGAAGCAATAGCAAACGGTATGGGGCTGGGTTTTGCGAGGATGGTTGATCCTGCAAATGGTGTCCAGGTGCCGGTTATTTCTCAATTTTTTGTGGTTCTGGCCACCTTGCTCTTTGTTATTTTAAATGGTCATTTATTACTCATTCAATTAATGGTGCGCAGTTTTGAAATACTGCCTATCGCTGAAACAGGTTTGTCTCTGCCAGCAATAAAAGCCGTGGTTAGCTGGGCAAGTCAGATGTTTGTGGGTGGCTTAATGATCGGGTTGCCCGCGGTCACAGCATTAATGGTGGTGAATATTGCAATGGGAGTCATTACCCGTGCAGCACCTCAGCTAAATATATTTGCGGTTGGTTTTCCTTTAATGATTTTATTAGGGTTTATATTCCTGGCAGCCACTTTACCTAGCGTTTTTTCTCTATTCACACAGTTGTTAATGGATGCATTTGAAGATATAGCTCAAATGATGGAGATGCGTTAATGGCTGAATCAGAAACAGGGCAGGAACGCTCCGAAGAACCCACCGCCAAAAAACTTGAAGACGCCCGAAAAAAAGGTCAGATAGCCCGTTCTCGAGATTTTAATACCATGGTCATCATTGCCCTGTCGGCTACGGCTTTTATTATGATGGGACACATAATGGTGGCGGATCTGGGTGAGCTGATGAGCCACTTCTTTCAACCGTCTCGAGCCGATATATTTGATCCAATTGGCGTTGTTCGCTGGTTTTATGCAGCTGTGTTAGATGGGGTATGGTTATTGGTGCCATTTCTGGCTCTGAGTTTCGTAGCGGCATTGTTTGCGCCTATTACAATTGGTGGCTGGGCATTTAGCATGGAAACCATCACTCCCAAGCTCAGTAAACTTAACCCGATTAAGGGTCTGAAAAAGGTCTTTTCTGCTAAGGGGTTAATGGAATTAGTTAAAGCCATGGCAAAGTTTTTTCTGGTTGCTGCGGTCGCGTTAGTGGTGATCTGGACCAATATGGATGCTTATTTACAGTTAGGCCATATGCCAATGAAAGCGGCACTGGTAAAAGCGGGTGAGCTACTCACCTGGGCGTTTTTACTGGTGACAATCGCGTTAATGATTATCTCGGCAATAGATGTTCCCTTTCAAATCTGGGATCACAAAAAACAGATGAAAATGACCTTGCAGGAAGTTAAGGATGAAATGAAAGATACGGAAGGAAAACCCGAGGTTAAAGCCAGGATTCGTCAGACTCAACGTGAAATGGCTGAAGCACGCATGATGGATGCGGTACCCGATGCCGATGTGGTTATTACCAACCCAACGCATTTTGCTGTTGCCCTGAAATATGACCCTGAAAATATGCGAGCGCCCCTTGTGCTGGCCAGAGGAGCGGATTTGATGGCTCTAAATATTCGTCGTGTAGCCAGTGCAAATGAAATTTTATTATTAGAAACCCCACCATTGGCACGGGCCTTGTATCACTCTACAGAAATAGGCAAGGAAATACCCCATGGTCTTTATGTGGCGGTCGCTCAGGTACTGGCTTATGTATTCCAGTTACGTGAAGTACAAAAAAATGGCGGCGAAAAACCGACACGTCCTGAGCCAGAGATACCAGAAGCATTTGAAAAGTTTGTTCATATGCCGGGTGATGCACCAATAGAAGAGTAAAAAGTGACCTAAGTCGTAAGCCTTAGTGTCAATGTTAAAACTTAATTAAGAGTGAAAAAGATGGAAGCTGTTTTAAATAATATTCAGAATCTAGGTCGGCGTGGTTTGATAGCGCCGATAATGGTTATTGCATTGCTGGGTATGATGATTGTTCCGCTACCCACCATTGCTCTGGATTTATTTTTTACACTCAATATTTGTTTATCAATTGTTATTGTGCTGGTTAGTATTTATGCACAGCGGCCTCTTGATTTTGTTATTTTTCCAACCGTGATTCTAGTTTCAACCTTATTCCGACTTGCACTTAATGTTGCTTCTACGCGAATTGTTTTACTAGAAGGGCATACAGGTACAGGTGCTGCGGGTCAGGTAATTGAATCTTTTGGTGCATTTGTTATTGGGGGTAATTACGCAGTCGGCCTGGTTGTGTTTTCGATTCTGGTGATTATTAATTTTGTTGTGGTAACAAAAGGTGCCGGACGTGTTTCAGAAGTTAGTGCGCGTTTTACATTAGATGCGATGCCCGGCAAACAAATGGCTATAGATGCGGATTTAAACTCCGGCATTATCGACCAGGAACAGGCCAAGTTACGCCGCGAAGAAGTAGGATCTGAAGCAGACTTTTACGGGTCTATGGACGGTGCCAGTAAATTTGTTCGAGGTGATGCGGTTGCGGGTATTTTGATATTAATTATTAATATTGTGGGCGGTTTTGCAATCGGTGTTGGGCAGCACGATATGGCATTATCTGATGCGGTTAGAAACTATACCTTATTAACTATTGGTGATGGTCTGGTTGCTCAAATACCTTCGTTATTATTATCCAGTGCAACGGCTATTATTATTACCCGTGATTCAAGTAAGCAAGATCTGGGTGATAAAGTGAAAGAACAAATGTTTGCCAATACAAAAGTGGTATGGGTAACAGCGGGTATTGTCGGTCTCATGGGTGCCATTCCAGGCATGCCTAATTTTGCATTTTTAAGCATTGCGGCTTTATTGGTAATGACAGCTAAATGGATGGATAAAGCACAGGAAGCAACAGATTTACAACAACGTGTACAAATTGAAGAAGCACCTGCGGTTGCACCAGCGCAAAAAGAGTTGTCCTGGGATGATGTGCAACCGGTAGATTTGATTGGTCTTGAAGTGGGTTACGGCTTAATTCCAATGGTTGATAGCAATCAAAATGGACAGTTGCTAAGTCGTATTAAAGGTGTGCGGAAAAAACTCTCACAGGAGTTAGGTTTTTTAATTCATTCAGTGCATATTCGTGACAATCTGGATTTAAGTCCTAATGCATATCGTATTACTTTAAATGGTGTACCAGTTGGTGAGAGTGGTGTGCACCCAGATCGTGAAATGGCTATCAATCCTGGTCAGGTTTATGGCGAATTACAGGGTATTCCTGGAAAAGATCCAGCGTATGGCCTTGATGCCGTATGGATTGAACCGGGTATGCGTGATCACGCGCAAACCTTAGGTTATACCGTGGTTGATGCAACCACCGTTATCGCAACACATTTAAATCAAATATTGCATGATAATGCGCAGGAGTTGTTAGGACATGAAGAAGCTCAGCAGTTACTTGATAATCTGGCAATAAAGTCCCCCAAACTTGTGGAAGATCTGGTTCCTAAATTATTACCATTAAGTGTTGTTGTTAAAGTAATGCAAAATTTATTAAGTGAAGGCGTGTCCGTTAGAGATATTCGAACAATCGCAGAAGTGCTGGCTGAAAATGGTGCGTTCACGCAAAGCCCCGTTGAACTGACTAGCGTTGTCAGGGTAGCTTTAGGTCGAGCAATTATTCAGAAAATAAATGGTATGGAGCATGATCTACCGGTTATTACACTGGAGCCATCATTAGAGCAATTATTATTACAGTCTGCACAAAATGCGTCTGAAGGTTCTATTGGTGTAGAGCCAGGTCTAACTGAACGCATGTTTAAATCTTTAGAACAGGTTGCACAGCAACAGGAAGTAGCGAATCAGCCTGCAATTTTAGTTGTCGCGCCACCTTTACGTTTATGGTTGTCACAGTTAGTTAAACATTCAATAGCGGGTATGAGTGTGCTCTCATATAGCGAAATACCCGATAACAAAAATATTAAAGTGGTGGCTTCAGTTGGAGCTGATTAATTTATTTAAAACATATGCTTTGTTGTTTGTAAATGGAATTTGTAACACGCAGTGGGAATACCAGAAAATGCAAAAAAATAATTTATTTGGAGAGTTAACATGCAGGTAAAACGATTTGTAGCAGATGATATGCGTACTGCCATGCGATTAGTAAAAGAAGAAATTGGAGCCGATGCGGTTATTTTATCTAATCGGGTAGTCAATGGAAAAGTCGAAATACTTGCCGCTCGCGATTATGATGAAAGTTTAATTAATAAAGCGCTCGATAAAACACTGGTTGAAAGTAAGCCAGATAGTGCAGCGGCTTATTATGAACGTGCAGCTGCAGAACGTGCTTTGCAAAATTCCAGTTTTGAAAATGCTACTGTTGAAAAATCCAGTACTGATGAGCTGGTTAAAAATATAGCGGTAAATCCTCCCGTTGCGCAAGATAATGACGTGCCGTTAGCAAAACAGTTTATACCTGAAAAAGAGTTAGAATCAGTTGCCACGCTTAAAAATAATAAAGATCATCAGGCAGCAGGTTTGTATCCGTCTCAGCTTGAAATGCAGGCGCCACTGACAGACAGCATGGTGGAAATGCGTGATGAATTAAAATCACTGCGTGCCATGATTGAAAATCAGCATGTGTTAGGTGAATGGAAAGAAATGGCAAGCAAACATCCATTACGTGTTTCCTTGTATAAACGCCTGACTGAAATGGGTTTGAGTCAGGATGTGTGTAAATACCTTGCAAAAGGACTGGATAATTCAGCAGATGTTGAGCAGGCAATGCAGGCCGCTTTAAAGCAACTGGTGCATCAAATTCCATTAGCAGAGGATGATATTTTAAATCAGGGAGGCGTGTTTGCCATGGTGGGGCCAACCGGTGTTGGTAAAACCACGACAATTGCAAAATTAGCTGCGCGTTTTGCTATGCAGCATGGACAGCGACATGTGGCATTGATTAGCACCGATACCTATAGAATAGGTGCACATGAGCAGTTAATGACGTATGGGCGTTTGTTAGGTGTGCCGGTACATTCTGCAAATGACACTCAACAATTGCAGCAGTTATTACATAAGTTACATGATAAAAAACTGGTGTTAATAGATACTGCTGGAATGAGTCAACGAGATATTGATATTAGTCAGCAGTTAGCGCATTTAAGTCATCCTTCGTCTATGATTAAAACCTATCTGGTTTTATCTGCAAATGCGCAAACCTCAACACTTGACGAGGTTATTACAGCATTCAGAAAGGCCAGCCCGGCAGGCTGTATTTTAACAAAATTAGATGAAGCCGCTAGTCTGGGTGGTGCCTTAAGTGCAGTTATAAAACATCAGCTTCCTATTGCCTATATTAGCGATGGCCAGAAGGTGCCTGAGGATATTAAGCCTGCACGGGCACGTGAACTGGTAGATGATACATTGGCATATTCCCGGCAGTATAAACAAAGCACAGATGATGAGTTTATGGCGGTTGCGTTTACCACTGGTATAGGCCATGCTCCATTATAAAGAAGATTTAGTTGTCGTTCAGTGAGTCTCAGAAACGCTTAATTTTTTAAGCTCAATAAACGACGCGGGATTTAAAACTCAATAACTTTTATGAAAGATCAAGCAGCAGGCATTAGACGAATGGCGTCAAAAAAACCAGTACAGGTGATAGCGATAAGCAGTGGTAAAGGTGGCGTTGGCAAAACCAATGTGTCTGTAAACTTATCATTGGCATTAGTAACATCCGGTCAAAATGTATTACTTTTAGATGGCGATCTGGGTCTGGCAAATGTTGATTTGCTGCTGGGCCTACGAGCTGAATACAATCTGTCACATGTGATATCAGGTGAGCGCTCTCTTGAAGAGGTTATTATTCGCGGACCTGAAGGTTTAAATATCATTCCGGCAGCTTCTGGCATGCAAATGATGTCTGAATTAAGCCCGGCTCAACATGCAGGTGTAATCAGGTCTTTTAGTGATTTAAATATGCCGCTAGATGTATTAATAATCGATACTGCTGCGGGTATTTCTGATGGTGTAGTGAGTTTTGTTAAAGCATCAAATGAAGTTATAGTCGTTGTATGTAATGAGCCCACGTCCCTTACAGATGCGTATGCATTAATTAAAGTGATGTCTGAAGACCATGGTGTGCATAAATTTAATATTCTCGCGAATTCAGTACGCGACCCTCAGGAGGGAGCCAGGTTATTTAAAAAACTTAGTCGTGTAACGGACTATTATCTAGATGTTACTTTAAGTTTTATGGGGGCCGTACCCTATGATGAATATCTGGTTAAAGCCGTCAAAAAACAGCAGGCGGTTATGCAGTTATATCCACAGAGTCCCTCATCAACAGCATTTAGAAAGTTAGCAAAAATCGCTTTGCAGTGGCCGACACCTAAAACCGCATCAGGGCATTTAGAGTTTTTTGTAGAAAGACTAATTAAATTCAGTGCAGCCGGATAGCAGAAGTTGACTATACTTTGTTAATGAATGCAGCAAATACCATGTATACAGAGGTTCAAAAAGGTCAGCGTGACCAGCGCATAATAGAAAATATTGGTCTGGTTAAACGTATTGCTTACCATCTAATTACCCGACTACCCTCTAATGTTCAAGTGGATGATTTAATTCAATCAGGCATGTTAGGCCTTATAGAAGCAGCAAAAAACTACGACCCGTCTCAGGGTGCAAGCTTTGAAACCTATGCTGGTATACGTGTGCGTGGCGCCATGTTAGATGATGTGCGCCATGCTGACTGGTCGCCGCGTTCTCTACATAGAAAAATGCGTCAGGTACGGGAAGCTATACATAATATAGAGAATGAAACTGGACGTGATGCAAAAGATCTGGAAGTCGCAGACCGCCTGGAAATTACGCTGGATGAATATCATACCATCAGGCGTGACAGTTCAAATGCACAGATATTTAGTCTAGACCAGACAGAAGAGGATCCGGGTCAGCAAAATAGACTCAAATCCACACAGAGTGAGCCGTTAGAATCATTGCAGCAAAGTAGTTTTAAGACTAATCTGGCAGAAGTTATAGCCACATTAGCAGAACGAGAACAAATGGTTATGTCGTTATATTATAATGAAGAGCTAAATCTGAAAGAAATTGGTTTAGTACTGGAAATATCTGAATCCAGAGTGTGTCAGATTCACAGCCAGGCACTTAAAAATATTCGTAGCAAAATGGCTGACTGGATAAGCTGAAAAAAACATTTGTAGAAGCTTGCTAAAAAGGGAAGTCAAGCGTTATGGATCTATCTGGTTCATTATGGAGTAATATCTTTTTAAAATAAGTCTTTGGTTACAGAGAGTTTTTTTCACTTCATACTGGAAAAAACTCAAATGTCTGCCAGAATCAATGTAAACATAAACTATAGTGACTGAGGAAATCCGCCTTGGATAAAAATATGAAAATCCTTATTGTGGATGATTTTTCCACAATGCGGCGAATAATTAAAAATTTGCTGAGAGATCTGGGCTTTAATAATACTGATGAAGCAGATGATGGTCAAACCGGGCTCCCCAAACTTCAATCAGGTAATTTTGATTTTTTAGTTACTGACTGGAATATGCCAGGAATGACGGGTATTGATTTATTACGTGCTGTTCGTGCAGATGAAAAATTAAAAACACTTCCGGTTTTAATGGTCACAGCTGAAGCCAAAAAAGAACAAATAGTGCTCGCCGCACAGGAGGGCGTAAATGGCTATATTGTTAAACCATTTACGGCGCAAACGCTGAAGGAAAAGATAGATAAAATATTTGAACGAATAGAAGGTAAGTGAATTTATGGATGCAACGCCTATTAATCGCGATCTTCTACTCGAAAAAGCACAGGCTCTGATAACGAGCATTGAGTCATCAGAAACTACTGATGAGCAGTTAGAGTTACAGATTGATGATATCAATAGCTTAAAAGATAACCACCTGTTTCAGGAACTGGGCAAGATGACCCGGGATATACATGACTCTATTATGCAATTTCGCATGGATTCACGTATCTCTGATCTGGCAGAAACCGATATACCTGATGCTAAAGATCGACTTGAGTATGTCATCACAATGACTGAAAAAGCCGCAAATACTGCAATGGGCGTTATTGAAGAAGGCAGCCCGGTGGCTGAAAAGCTGGGAAATCAGGCGAGTGTTTTAAAAGCACAGTGGCAAAAATTCCGTAATCGCGAATTGTCTGTCGATGAATTACGTTCCATGGGTCATGATGTAGAAGAATATTTTGATGAGTCTGAAAGGATGATGTCGAAATTACTTTCAGGATTTACAGAAATCTTAATGGCTCAGGATTTTCAGGATCTGACAGGGCAAATTATTCGACAGGTAATCAATTTAGTTAATGAAATTGAAACTAATCTGGTTGAGCTCATAAAAATACAGGGAGAAGCACAGGCTAAAGGTGAGTCTATGGAAAAACATGATGAAGCAAAAAAACTTGATGGTCCTCAGGTTCCAGGAAAAGAAACAACAGATAATGTTATGAAAGGTCAGGATGACGTTGATGACTTACTAGCAAGCCTTGGCTTCTAGTCATTATCCAGGAATTTAATAGTTATAAATATTAAAGGTTAGCAAAGGCTATAAATGGCAATTGATCTAGATGATGAAATACTTCAGGATTTTCTGGTTGAGGCTGGTGAAATTCTTGAGCTATTAAGTGAACAACTAGTTGAACTTGAAGCAGCCCCGCAAGATGCTGACTTACTTAATGCTGTATTCAGGGGTTTCCATACCGTTAAAGGCGGTGCGGGATTTCTGGCGTTGGATTCAATGGTCGATTGTTGCCATGTATGTGAGGATGTCTTTAATGTTCTAAGAAATGGTGAGCGCGCAGTAAGTTCCGGTTTAATGGACTGTGTGTTGCAGGGGCTGGATTCAGTGCAGATTATGTTTACTGAAATACAGGAGGGCACCGACCCAACACCTGCTACGCCAGAGCTATTAGCGAAATTAAAAGTTTATTCAGTTGCCGGTGATAATGAACCGGATGATGCAGTCGAGAGTGTTGCCGAAGAAACTGTTGAACAAACTGCAGCCGTAGAAACTGAAACACATGATGAAACTGATGATGAGTTTGATGCATTACTTAATGCCATGGATGAAGGCAGCAATACAGAGCCAACGCCCGTTGTAAACTCTACAAGTGACGATATATCAGATGATGAATTTGAGTCTTTATTAGACGATCTTCACGGTAAGGGTAAACACAGCGGTGGTAAACCAGAAGAAGCTGAACCCGCAAAAGAAGTAAATGCGGTAACAGCAAGCGGATCGCCAGATGATTTAATGACCGATGATGAATTTGATTCAATTCTGGATCAGATGCATGGCAAGGGTAAAGGCCCTACCGCTGAGGCCACTACAGGTTCTAATAAACCTGTCGAGTCAAACAAAGGAGTAAAGGATACAGGCAGCGGTGATGAAATGATCACTGATGATGAGTTTGATGCCATACTGGATCAAATGCATGGCAAAGGAAAAGGCCCCACTGCAAGTGACAGTGCCGCCGGCGCAGCCAGACCAGCAGCACCTCAGGCAGCTGCTCCTAAAGCGCCAGCTGCCGCTCCAGTGCCTAAAAAAGAAGTTAAAACGCCGGCAAAACCTGCTGCTGAGGCATCAGTTCGTGTTGATACTGAGCGCCTCGATGAAATGATGAACCTGGTAGGTGAGCTGGTATTAGTACGCAACCGCTTACAGACACTTCGTGCGTCGATGCCTGAGGGTAAACTGACCCATGCCATTACTAATCTGGACATGGTAACGGCGGATCTACAGACCTCTGTAATGAAAACCCGAATGCAGCCAATTAAGAAGGTTTTTGGTCGTTTCCCACGGGTTGTTCGCGATTTATCCCGCTCCATCAAAAAAGAAATTAAGTTAGAAATGATGGGGGAGGACACTGATCTGGATAAAAACCTGGTTGAAGCTCTCGCTGATCCGTTGGTGCATCTGGTGCGAAATGCGGTTGACCATGGTGTAGAACTGCCCGAAGAGCGCGTAAAGAAAGGCAAACCACGTGAAGGCACCGTTAGTTTAAGTGCGACTCAGGAAGGCGATCATATTCTATTAGCCATAGAAGATGATGGTGCGGGTATGGATCCTGAAGTGTTAAGGGTCAAAGTCGTAGAAAAGGGCCTGATGGATGAAGAAGCAGCTGCTCGAATGGATGATAAAGAGTGTTTTAATCTAATATTTATGGCGGGTTTTTCAACCAAAGAAGAAATCTCTGATATATCCGGGCGTGGCGTGGGTATGGACGTGGTTAAAACACGTATAACCCAGTTAAATGGTACCCTCGATATTGATTCAGAATTAGGTAAAGGCACAACGTTAAGCATTAAAGTGCCTTTAACATTGGCAATTTTACCAACGCTTATGATTGCTATGGGGGAATATACTTTTGCTTTATCCCTGGCAAATGTAAATGAAATATTTGAGCTTGAAACGCGTAAAACTAATGTTGTTGATGGACAGTTAATGGTCATGGTGCGTGAAAAAGCCGTGCCATTATTTTATTTATCGGAATGGTTGCTTAAACCAGGTGAAGAATGTCTCTCAGGTGATGGTAAGGGGCAGGTAATTATAGTATCTGTGGGTAACCGATTAGTTGGTTTAGTGACCGATTCAGTTATCGGTCAGGAAGAGGTTGTCATTAAACCACTGGGTGCTATGTTGCAAAATTTAGCCGAATTTGCCGGTTCAACCATCACCGGTGATGGTGGTATTGCGCTGATTATAGACGTGCCTAGCTTATTGAAAGCACGTGCCAATTACTGATCACTTGATGATGGGTTGTCGGCTGTAATATAACTATAAAAATCAATGTCTTATGCTTTTTCATGTTTTTCTCGTAAGGTTCGGGTTTAGACATGTTTGAATAAGGTATTTATCCATAGGCATTAATCAGATAACCTTTAATCTGCTTAGATATTTTCAGGAAAATTAAATGGCAATACGTGTGCTGATCGTCGATGATTCCGGATTTTTCCGTCGTCGATTAACGGAAATTCTAAATTCTGACCCACAAATTGAAGTTGTTGAAACTGCCGAAGATGGTAAAGATGCAATTGAAAAAGCCAGGATTTGTCGCCCTGATGTCATCACCATGGATATTGAGATGCCGATAATGAACGGTATTGATGCAACCCGTGAAATAATGAAACAGCGGGCTGTTCCCATAATAATGTTTTCCTCATTGACCTATGATGGCGCAAAGGCAACATTAGACGCTCTGGAAGCAGGGGCGACTGATTTTTTACCTAAACGTTTTGATGATATTTCGAATGATAAAGCGGAAGCTCGGAATATTTTATGTGCACGGGTTAAATCTGTTGTCTCACCTTTAAAACTAAGGCCTGTTAGTTCGACAACACCAGTTGCACCGCGCACACCATCAACGCCTGTTGGTTCGCAACGGCAAGCTGTTGCCCCTAAAGCAGCAATATCTCACCGAACACTTAATAAAGCCTTTAATGCAGCGGATTATGACCTGGTTGCTATTGGTACCTCTACGGGTGGACCGGTTGCACTACAGGAAGTGTTGACCCAGTTACCAGAAAACTTCCCATTACCTATATTGCTGGTCCAGCATATGCCCGCAACTTTCACTGAGGCTTTCGCGGCACGTCTTAATCAGCAATGTAAAATTGAAGTTAAAGAGGCTAAAAATGCTGATTTACTTAAACCCGGTGTGGCTTTACTTGCACCCGGTGGCAAGCAAATGAAGCTGGAAAAGAGAGCAGGCCGTTTATTAATAAGGGTAGAAGAAGAAACCGACCCTATGCAAAACTATAAACCCTGTGTGGATGTGACCTTTAATAGTGTGAGTAACGCTTTGGGTGATCGAGTGTTGGGTATTATTCTCACGGGTATGGGGGCTGATGGTAGTGTTAGTTGTAAAGCGATGCAAAGTCGTGGTGCAACCATCTGGGCACAGGATGAAGAAACCAGCGTTATTTATGGTATGCCAGCAGCCGTTGCGGAAATTGCAGAACAAATTTTGCCGATGAAAGAAATCGGCAAGAAACTTGCTACTAATACCTAGTATGGACATCTTGAGTATTGTCGGGATCGTTATAGCATTTGTCGCGATATTAAGTGGCAGCGTGTTAGAAGGCGGTCACCTCGGCCATTTATTTCAGTTAACTGCGTTTGTCATTGTTGTTGGTGGCACGGTGGGCGCTGTCTTATTACAAACCACGCTTCCAACTTTCTGGCGCTCAATGGAGATTGTGCGTTGGGTTTTTGTCACACCTCAGGTAGATCTTAATGAAACCATCGATAAAATAGTTAACTGGAGTCAGTTATCTCGAAGAGAGGGCTTACTGGCTTTAGAAAATGCATCAGAAACAGAGACTGATTTGTTTTCTCAAAAAGGCTTACAAATGTTAGTCGACGGAAATGAGCCGGACACCATACGAGATGTGATGGAAACGGAGATTAATACGATTGAACGTGATGATATGTCTGCAGCAAAAGTTTTTGAATCAATGGGAGGTTACAGCCCTACCATTGGTATTTTAGGTGCTGTTTTAGGTCTAATACATGTAATGAACAATCTCGCCGACCCGGAAAAACTGGGAAGTGGTATTGCAACCGCATTTGTAGCTACAATTTATGGTGTGGGTTTGGCTAATCTTATTTTGTTGCCAATGGCTGGAAAATTAAAAGCTCAGGTTAGAAAACATTCGGTGCAATTTGAAATGACTTTAGAAGGTATTGTGAGTATTGCCGAAGGTGAAAACCCGCGCAGTTTACAGGCAAAATTGCAAAGTTATTTAGGGCGTATTTAATAGTGAATAACAGTGTAATACTTATATTAAATGGTTATGTATTACTGCGTTTCGTTAAGTAAAAATAAATAGCAGTCTGAGCAATAGTCACTTAAGTTATTGATGTTGGTAAGGCATCGGTTTAATAACTGGGAAAATAGAAAAAAATGAGACGTCGGGGAATTATAGATATTGAACCAGCTGAGTCAACAGATCGTTGGCTTGTATCTTATGCTGATTTTATAACCCTGCTGTTTGCTTTTTTTGTAGTGATGTATTCAATTTCAAATGTTAACCTGGGTAAGTATCGTGTTTTGTCAGACTCGGTGAGTACTGCATTTAGTGCTCAGTCAAGTTCGCCTTTTCCTGTCGGTTCTCAATTAGGTGTATCTGTTCAACGTGCACCAATTGCTGTTGGTCTAATAGGGCAAAGCGGTATGGTTTCTACGCAGGAAACAGCAGCTAAGTTAGATAAACGCCTGCAAAAATGGGTGAAAAAGGGCATGATTGCGGTTAGTGGTAATGAGAAATGGTTAGAGATAGAAATTAAATCCAGCTTATTATTCAAGTCTGGCGATGCGCTTTTATCTGCTGAGGCAGCCAATGTATTGTCGGAGTTAACTGACGTCGTAAAAACCACCAGAAATCCACTGTATGTATCCGGTTACACAGATGATGTGCCTATTAATACAGCTCGTTACCCGACCAACTGGGAATTATCTGCTGCTCGTTCAGCAAGTGTGGTTAGGTTACTGGCGCAAAATGGAATAAACCCGGCACGCATGGGGGCTATTGGTTATGGAGAATTTAGACCCATAGTGGCAAATGATTCTGCGACTAATCGACAGAAAAACCGCCGGGTTGTGATACGTATTATGACTGGAGAGGATATTTTTGCAGGTTCAAGTCCGTTTGTTGATAACGAGGTTGATGCCACTGTATCAGCGCAACAGATACCGGCTTCGCCTGTGAATAATCTACAGGATGCAGAGCCAGTACGTTCAATTTTTGGTGCGCAGTAAATGAAAATTTGGGCGGCAGCTAATCAAAAAGGCGGCGTTGGTAAAACCACATCTGCAGTTAATCTGGCCGGTGTAATGCAAAAACGTGGGCACAGGGTTTTGCTTGTTGACCTCGACCCCCACGGTTCACTGACTAGTTATTTTGGTCTCGATCCGGATGCAGTCGAGGGTAGCGCCTATGATTTATTTCAGCAGTCATTAACGAAAAGTTTAAATACAAAAGTAGCTATTCATAAAACACGTTTTAAGGATCTGGATTTTATACCTGCCTCATCCGCACTAGCGACGTTAGATCGTCAGTTAGGTACTAAAGACGGTATGGGGCTTGTGATTAAAAAATCACTACAGCAAATAGCGGAAAATTATGATTTGGCCATTATTGATTGTCCACCCATGTTAGGTTTATTGATGGTCAATGCATTAGCCGCATGTGAACGTTTGTTAATACCCGTGCAAACCGAGTTTCTTGCATTAAAAGGTCTGGAGCGCATGGTGCATACTTTATCAATGATTCAGAAAGCACGAAAAAAAGAAGTCTGTTACAGCATAGTTCCGACTTTTTATGACCAACGTCTAAATGCATCAATTCAAACTTTAGATACCTTGAAAAAACAATATAAAGAAACTATCTGGGACGGCGTTATTCCCGTTGACACACAGTTTCGTGAAGCTAGCCAAAAAGGCATCCCTCTAACCATTGAACGAATCAGTAGTCGCGGTGGGCGAGCTTACTCTCACCTGCTTGATTATCTGCTTGAACTTGATAAAGAAACAAGTATGTCTGTTGCCGGGGGTGCTAACCCATGAGTGAAGCTACTAAAAAAACTGCCGATCAGGAACAGGCTATCCATGAGTATTTAGAGTCATTACTATTAGATATTCCAGATGAAGACTCTGAGGAAGTAGTGGATATTAGAGAAAATGCCGCGACTAGTCAGTTATCAGACGCCCTGGAAAAGAAAACTAGTCTTCCCCTTGTTGAACCTGAGGTTAAGCAGCCTGTTGTTGGCCTGGAGCAACTGGTGGCAGAAGTACCAAAAATTATTTCTGAGATAAAAACTCAGGTAGAAACCCGGGTAGAAACCGACGTTCAGATAAAAACACAGTCTGAAGAGATTACTCAGCAGGCACCTGACACGGGTGTGCCCGAATGGGCTGAAACTCGTTTTCAATGTCTGATGTTTAATGTTTCGGGTTTAAATCTGGCAGTACCGCTGGTTAAATTAAACAGTGTTATCCCCTGGGATGAAAATATAACGCAAACACCAAATCAAACAGAATGGTACTTAGGTTTGGTTCAGCACTTACAAAATCAGATAAAAGTTATCGATACAGCTTTGTTAGTAATGCCAGAAAACCGTCACAAGAACCTTGTTGATAGTGCGTCTGGCAGGCTTAGCCACATATTATTAGTCGATGATTATAAGTGGGGCCTCGCCTGTAGCAGTATCGGAGATGTGATCTGGCTGAATCAGGATGAGGTTAAATGGCGTAAAAATAAAACCAGTAGAGCCTGGTTGTCAGGTACTTCACTGGAGCACCTGTGCGCTATTATGGATACTGAAGTATTCGCACAAATGTTAACTGAATAATGCTGATACTCCAGTGTATGGGAGTTACGGGGTGATTGAAGTTGCTGTTATCAATGAATCAACAGGTATTTCGTTCTCTATGTACTGGCGTTTACAGCTATCTGAACTAAAATCAAATTAACATAAAAATGTTTGCTGAAGGTAACAAAGCTGACAGCAGGCAGTTGAATGTTAATGGGCAAATAAAACTGGCATATAAACTGCAGTAATAATTATAAGTGGAGCACTTAATATGAGTGATGAAAACGAGAATGTTGACCACAGACAATGTGTAACATTCCGGCTGGATTTTGAGATCTATGGCATCAATGTGATGTCGGTGCAGGAAGTACTCAGAGTAACAGATATTGCACCCGTACCCGGCGCTCCGAATTATGTAATTGGAATAATCAATCTACGCGGTAATGTAGTTACAGTAATCGACACCCGTATGAGGTTTGGTTTACCGTCTAAAGAGATGGATGATTCTACGCGTATTGTCATTATCGAAGCCGAAAACCAGACAGTAGGTATAGTTGTTGATAGTGTTTCTGAAGTTGTTGATGTTTATGCTAATGAAATAGAAACTGCACCAAATGTAGGAAATGATGAAACAGCCCGTTATATTGAGGGGGTTGTAAGCCGAAATGAAGAGTTGTTAATTCTTGTTGATTTAAACAAACTCCTCACAGATGATGAATGGGCAGATATGTCCGGCTTCTGATTTCAGGTTTACTCTCCAGATACATCGGCACTGGAGAGTAAAAATGAATGCACTAATTATATTATTATCAAGTTTGATGTTTTTAATGTCACTGGCTTTATTTGTTTATACAAAAAAACAATTAACAGCCGTTCAGTTATCAATTCAGTCTTCATTGCGCACCAATAAAGTTAATAGTGAACTAACAGCACTAAACGCAGGTTCGATTGGGCTGGGTGAGAGGTTTATAAAGTTAGAAAAACAGATGCAACAAATGGCTGCGAGAATTGATGAGGTATCGAGTGAGATAAATAGTAACTCGCCCTATGCTTACGCAATTGAACTGGCACATAAATCATACTCTGCAGAGAGTATTTCAGAAATGTGTCATATTAGTTTAACTGAAGCGCAGTTGTTAGTTATGATGCATCAACAGCAAGCCGCATAAATTTCCAGTTATATCTTAGTTTGAAACGACCCGCATTAATCAAGAAATGGGGGAGTGTTAGCCGCGTAATGGATTCATGATTGTTGAAGGTTGTTATCTATTAAAGCAATCATAAATATATTCAGTAATTATTATCTATATAGAAAAAATTCACTCAAACAGTCTTTAAACTCTCACACCCGATTGTATTTGACGTACAGCCTAAATTGCTTCGCCTTAAAAGCAGATGAAGCAGGATAAATAAATCAATAGATACACCTTGAAGTTTATGTTTTATAAATAGAGAAGCTAATATTGTATATAAATAATTAGGTTTAAGTCGCTCATAACATAAGGTGAAAAACTAGAAACTAAAATTCAGCGGCTATAATTATAAAATAATTCTTCTACGCCGAGTCTTTAAGAATCCACTCATCTATAAGTTCAAATAACTGATGTTCTAAAATGGGTTTAGTTAAACATGCATCCATACCCGCTTCAATAAAGGTTTGTTGTTCATCAGGTAGGGCATGAGCAGTAAGAGCAATTATTGGTATCTTGTCTTCAGGTTTGTCAGCACGTAATATTTTAGTTACTTCAATACCATTAAGTACAGGCATTCTTATATCCATAAAAATTAAATCATACTTGTTTGATTGAGCAAGGTGTAAGGCAATCTTGCCATCCTCTGCTTCTTCAGTGGTTACGCCCTGTTGTGAGAGTAATGTATTAATTAACTTACGATTAATTGAATTGTCATCAGCAACTAGAACACGAATGCCGATATATTTACCTGCTGTAGTGTCTATGTTGGTATGAATTAAAGTAACTTCAGGTTGTTGATCGGTAATAGTGATAGGCATTTTTAACCAGAAGTTAGAGCCTTTATCCAGGTTGTTTTTAACGCCTATTTTTCCGTCCATTAAACCAATAAGTTGTTTTGATATGGCAAGCCCTAAACCTGTGCCTGAATCGGGTTTATAAATGGAATCATTTGTCTGGTTAAAAGCTTCAAATATATTTGTATGTTCTTCTTGTGCAATACCTTTTCCAGAGTCAATCACTTCAATAATTAACTCATGTGTATCATTAATGCTCAATACTTCAGCGGTTAATGTTACACAGCCGACATCGGTGAACTTAATCGCATTACCTATAAGGTTTGAGATTATCTGCCTTAATCTTAAAGGGTCGATAATAATATTTTCAGGAATAAAACCAACAGGTCTATAGCTTAGTTTGAGATGTTTTGAATTTGCAGCTTCAGAAAAAAGCCGTATGACTAATTCTAAAAATTCGTTGATATTAACTACCTGTGTTTTTAGCTCTAGTTTACCCGATTCAATACGAGAAAAATCAAGAATATCGTTTATGATATTCATTAAATCTTTCATAGACGTGTTGATGGTGTCAACATATTCGGATTGAACTTTATTCAGTTGTGTTTTCGATAGTAAATTAGTAAAACCAATAATACCGTTCATGGGTGTGCGAACTTCATGGCTCATATTGGCTAAAAAAAGACTTTTAGCTTTATTGGCTTTTTCAGCCTGATCTTTAGCTTTAATCAGGTTCTCTTCTTCATTTTTACGTGCACTAAAACTCTGGCCAGTACCTTCAACACCTATTATATTTCCCTCCTGATCAAGCAGGAAACGAGCATTGGTTGATAGCCAGACTGTTGATCCATTACGGTGTTGTAATGAGAATGGGTATTGTTCTACGTAGCCATTATTTTGAGTTAATGCTTCAATAAACTTATTGCGCTTTTCAGGATCAACATAAAAGTCTGTGGTTTTCTGCCCAATAAGTTCTTTTGCCGTGTAACCTAATAATAGTTCAACTGAGTCTGAGACAAACAGGACCACGCCATTTAAATCGGTTCTATAGTATGTTTCCTGAAGATTATCTAATATAACTTTCAGTTCACGTTGTGAAGTGTTTAGACTGTTTTCAATGACCCTGTTTTTTTCCAGACCATCAGCAAGGATGACCATGTTATTCTCAAGTTTAGTCCTTGTTTTAAGCCAGAGGGTAGTAGTGATAATTGTACTGATAACAAAAAGTATGAGAAGAATTCCTAGAAATGTCATTGTCCTTCCTGGTCGAATTTAGCGTGAAATATTATAATTTAGAGCCCAGAATTATACCCTATGAGTGTCTGTATATCTGTAATAGTGAAATCTGTTGTATCCTCAGTTGATTTGGCGGCTTTTACTATAGATTAAGATATAGCTGTTTGTATTTTTGTAGAACATTACCTGCAGAATATTCATATTGCAGTTCAAGAGGTTAGTTTCAAAGTGAGATATAGCTCTAGTCATGATAGCTGGGTGAGATGCCTGAAGCTGAAATTAAAACCCACAGTAAAGGCTAATTCGTACATCTAACACCTGAAAAGGAGTTTATAGCAAAATTAAGGTTATTTGTAAGTGACTGGAATTCATTAACTTGTATCTGCTGAGTAACTAGATTTAAAAGACGAGTTTGATCACTTATAAATTTTAAAATGCATAAAAAGTCGCATAATATGAGCAGTTGATGTACAGGAGAATCTTTTACGAGCTAAAAAAGCCAAATATAGGGTCAAATTGATATATATCATATTGATTTTATTAGTTTTTTGTGAAGTCGATAACAAATCACCCAAACGGGCGTTGTTTAATAAATCAGTATAGTCTAATATTGTGTTCTGTTTAATTAGCGGAGTAAACTATGATGTCACTTGATATCTTTACTTATGTGGGAATTGGCTTTGCTGTAGCTGTTATCGTTGTTATGTTCAGCTTATGTAAATCAAAAGGCGGCTGTAATAATTCAGCTTGTTGATCTTATATAGCAATTAAATGATAAAATTCCTAAATACCCGCCTTAGCGGGTATTTTTTTGTATTTTTAAAACGGGATATCTCCATATCCTAAAGAAAGCGTCATGTTAATAAGCCACGTTGCACCTTTTTAAAAGTATCTAACGATGTACAGGGTGGAAAATAATCAGCTTCTACAGTGGTTGCTGGTTTCAATTACATTTGTAAGTGCACAGCCTCCGGTCATGATCGCAGCTCAATGTCCGTGTTTAGCGGGCACACTCTGAATCTTTGAATCATATAAGTTATTATAAACCGGCAGTATATGAGCCCCGGCATACCGAATATGTATTCAACATTCAGCCTTTCAAAATATCTGACAACATGGTCGCTCACTATTATTTTCATAATAAGTAACTGATTTTTATCAGATTAAGAATGATTTTTTATCGCAATTTATGGCTATACTCAAGGTAATAATTTTGCATCAATAGACGGCGCTAATTAAACCTTAATGAGGCCCTAAAAAATATGAAAACTGTTAGTGATATTATGATATCTAATGTTGTGAGTGTTAAAACTACGGATAGTATTCACCTTGCCAGAATGATGATGAAAGATAAGGCTATCCGTCATTTACCCGTCGTTGATGCTGACACAGGTGATTATGTCGGTTTATTGTCACAACGTAGCTTATTGAATCACGCATTTAATATTGTAGAAAAATTTGGTATGGGTGGTCTGGATAAACGCGAGTTACGAACACAGGTTAAAGAAATAATGGCAACCGATTGTATTGCAGTGGAGCCAGATGCTGGATTAATAACTATTGGAGAGTTATTTATTATTAAAAAAGTAAGCTGTCTACCGGTTGTAGAGAAAAAACAGTTGAAAGGGATAGTAACTTCGGTTGATTTTGTTAAGTTGGCGTTACATTTATTGAAAAAGGTTTAGTTGTTAGTTAGTTATGGTTGTTATCAGATATTAAAACTGCTTAGGTTATTGCTGTTTAGGTACATATCCATCGGGGAAAGAGCATCTTCCCGCTCTGTTTCCTGTTGTGATGCCATCAAGAGATGATAATGTAGCAAGCTGACTTCATGTGATCTTGATAGCATCACAACAGGGGACATGGCGCAAAAAGCAGTGACCTTTCCCCGAGGGAGAAATACCTAAATTGTGCGGGCTCAGTTAGTTTATTCTTCTTAAAACGTCCGCTTTAGTAGATAGCCGTTATTTAGGCCACTACCTCATCTTCAAAACGAATCATCTCAATATGCCATTCCTGATCAGCGCTAGCCGTTAAAATTAAGCAGGATGGGCCGCCGCGTGTACGTGTAGCGCCGGCTGCTCCCGGGTTAGTTACCCAGGGTTTTTGAGCGTCATCTATTAACATAGTATGGGTATGACCATAGACAATTAATTTAGCATGCGGGTGTGAGGCACGTAATGAAGCATGGTCAGGTCGGTGCATACCGTGTTTATGGCCATGTTCTATTGCAACCGTGCCACCGGGTAACTCTATTTCTGCAATTGCTGGTAAACCGTTGACAACGGCTTTTTCGTTTTCATGCCAGAGGCTTTCAACGTCATTATTGCCGGTAACGGCTGTCACATTTGAGTTCAGTTCATGTAACTGTTCAAGCACGTGAGCACCACAAATATCACCTGCATGAATAATTTGATCGCAAGATTTAATTACATTAATAATGTCTGGGCTTATAACGCTATGAGTGTCAGAAATAATCGCTACTTTGCGAGTGCTGGTATTGGGGGGAGTCATGTTTTATTTAGTCTATGTTATTTAGTAATAAAAAGCCGCCGAAAGTGCCGGCGGCTAAAAAGACTACGTTTCCTAGTCTCTATAATAGCCTTATGTATTATAAAATAAATCCCCCGAATGGGTAAAATTCTAGAGAATTACAATACCAGCTGCTATATTTTAGCATGTGTCGCCAATAGAATTCACCGCTTATTGTTACTTAATAACTAGTGTCATAATTGAAGTGAAAGGCCAATTTGAGTAAATGAAATATCCGCATCATCAACTTCATCTACCCGGTTATACTCCAGGTGAATTGCCCAGCGTCGTAAAAAACTATATTTGATTCCAGCCACTAAACCAGGCCCGCTATCTGAAACTTTTTGCAGGGTATTTGCTGTGCCTCTGGGGGTTAAATCCCAGTTTACATATTGCAGGCCAATATAGGGCTCAAATGGACTGTTATTTGTAAATTTAATGTTAATAGCTGGAATTAGGCTTTCATTATACTCGAGGTATACCAGAGACGAATTGTCTGGTTTAAAATCAACAGTTCCTCGTGAACTCAGGCGTAATGAAATATGGGATGTAATATCGGATTCAATAAACCATTGGCCCGCAAATGATGATTTGAAATTACCCGCATTAGCACTCGCTGAACCCATGCTAACGCCTACCTTGAAATTTTTAAATATTTTAGTGTCTGTAGAGGCCTGTTCTGCATTTATTAGTAATGGTGTCATACACAGGCTGCAGCAAACTATTAGTTGGGTTATTGTCACTTACATTTCCTTTGAATTGTTACGGTACAGATATAATACTAATTGTGCGTTGTTGAATGCCTTCTGCCAAACCACCTGAACCGAAGTTTGTAACAACTGTTCCAGTTTGAATACGTCTTAAATGTAAGTTTAAATTACATCGGCTATTTTCAAGCCTGTTGGGAAGAATCAGAACATTGTTACCTATAAGAAATGAGACAAACCCCACGTCGTTGCCGATATTAAAGGTGTCATTAACTATTTCATTGTCAGTTTCAGTTGAATTGCAAGTGCCTTCAATATGAAGCTCCATGTTATCAGTGCTGGTGTTACTCCAGTTTAATGCGAATACCTGGCTTCGACTAATTGTCTCGCCGTATGTTGGGCTGGAGATTTCAAATGGAGTTGGCAGGCTAACTTCTGAGTCAAGAATATTGGTGTCCTGTTGTCTTATCATGCTTATAAAAAATTTACTATTATCGTTGATGTTTTCTAAAATAGTAAAATATTCCGGATTATGATCGAAAGAAAAAAACTCAAATAGATGGTCATGATCCTGACGCGGTTTTAATTCAAATAACGATGTGGAAATATTGGATGTGTTCTCAAACAGACCACCAGAATTCTCTGTAAATAGATTTTCCAGTTCGCTGTCTATGGAAACTAGTAAATGATCATCACCGTCTAATTCAACATCTTCAGAACCGGTTGAAATAATGGCTTTCAGGCTGGTTGTTACAGTAGCTGTATGTGACGAAGTTTTAGTGACACGTATTTTTGCCTGTAATTCTGAATTGCTAACACTTGTCGAGGGTACGGGATCGTCACAAGCGGATAGTAAGAGTGTTATAAGTAATAGACTAATGTGATTTCGATAATGGAACATTCTCACTCCATGTGATAATTATGGCCTAAACTTATATTAAAATTGAATAAAACTCAATCTTAGTAAAATGCACGGATGGTTGTTTAACACTTCTTATTCTGGGCGTCCGTATAAGATTATCACATGCTTGATTTGCTCGGGGATGGATCTCGTTTTTTGAGCTCCGTCCCCTGTGGTTGATTCCGCTAGGCTGGGCAGCGTGATTAATGACTTCGTTAAGCTCTTGGTGGTATCAATCAGGGGGCAGAGCGCCAGAAAGCGGCGGTCTGTCCCCGAGGGAGATGTGCATTAGCAGGGTAATATTGATTATGGTTGTAAGTATCTCTAGAAAAGCAGTGATGTAAAAAAATGTTCATATCTAAATTTAGAATTTATGGTTTTTTATTTAGCTCAAAAAAAAACGCGACTCAAAGAGCCGCGTTTTTAGTTTTGCTTAATTTTAAGAAAAAATCTTAACCAAGCAAAGGTACAATCAATAGTGCAACAATGTTCATAATCTTAATTAAAGGATTAATCGCAGGGCCCGCTGTATCTTTGTATGGGTCACCTACAGTGTCACCAGTAACCGCTGCTTTATGAGCATCAGAACCTTTACCACCGTGGTTGCCATCTTCGATATATTTTTTCGCATTATCCCACGCACCACCACCGGTAGTCATAGAAATCGCTACGAATAAACCAGTCACGATAGCACCAATCAGTACACCACCCAGTGCTTCAGCGCCCAGAGTGAGGCCAACGATAATAGGAATCGCTACAGGCAATAAAGAAGGGATAATCATTTCTTTAATCGCGGCTTTAGTTAACAGGTCAACGGCTTTAGAGTAATCTGGCTTTTCGGTATAATCCATAATGCCTGGTTTTTCTCTAAACTGACGACGTACTTCAGTTACGATATCACCCGCTGCACGACCTACCGCTTCCATCGCCATAGCGCCGAACAGGTAAGGAATCAGACCACCGATAAACAGACCAATAATAACCATGTGGTTAGATAGATCGAAAACGGTAGACTGTCCGTTAGCAGTTAATGTGTGCGTGTAATCAGCAAACAGAACAAGTGTTGCAAGACCGGCAGAGCCAATCGCGTAACCTTTAGTAACCGCTTTAGTTGTGTTACCAACCGCATCAAGTGCATCTGTAGTTGTACGAACATCTTCAGGAAGTTCGGCCATTTCAGCAATGCCACCCGCGTTATCTGTAATAGGGCCGTATGCGTCAAGCGCTACGATAATACCTGTCATAGATAACATAGACGTTGCAGCAATCGCGATGCCGTATAAACCCGCCAACTCGTATGCACCCCAGATTGAAGCACAGATTGAAAGCACCGGCATTGCAGTTGATTTCATTGAAACACCTAAACCGGCAATAACGTTTGTGCCGTCACCAGTAGTAGATGCTTTTGCAATGTTTTTAACAGGTGCATATTCAGTTGCTGTGTAGTATTCAGTAATTACGATCATGGCAATTGTTAAAGCCAGACCAATCAGTGCAGCATAATAAAATTCAGTTGCGCCAACTATAGAGCCGTTATCAAGTGTTAATGCAACATCGCCCATCATTTCCTGTGTTACAAAGTAGAATGCAACAGCAGAAAAAACTGCAGAAACAATCGTGCCTTTATAAAGCGCATTCATGATCTTTGCGCCATCAGATGTTTTTACGAAGAAAGTACCGATGATAGAACCGATGATAGAAACACCGCCTAGAACTAATGGGTAGGTTACTGCTAACTCACCAATTTCGCTCATTACCAGGCCACCTAATAACATGGTTGCTATGATAGTAACTGCGTATGTTTCAAATAAGTCAGCTGCCATACCCGCACAGTCACCTACGTTATCACCCACGTTATCAGCGATCGTTGCAGGGTTACGTGGGTCATCCTCGGGGATGCCGGCTTCAACTTTACCCACGATGTCAGCGCCTACGTCTGCACCCTTAGTGAATATACCGCCACCTAAACGAGCAAAGATAGAGATTAATGAGCCACCAAATGCCAGGCCAACTAATGCATGTAATGCATCATCTTGTGAAACACTCATAAAGGAAGTTAATACTGTGTAGTAACCCGCAACACCTAAAAGACCAAGGCCTACCACTAACATACCCGTGATTGCGCCGCCTTTAAATGCAACCTGAAGGGCAGGGTTAATGCCGTCTTTAGCTGCTTCGGCTGTGCGTGAGTTAGAGCGAACGGATACATGCATGCCGATGTAACCAGCGACACCAGAAAGTATTGCACCAATCGCAAAACCGATTGCGCTGTACCAGCTCAGGGCAAAACCCATCGCTATGAATAGTACAACGCCAACCATACCAATGGTGGTGTACTGGCGAGCCAGATAAGCAGTGGCGCCTTCCTGAATCGCATTAGCGATTTCTACCATTTTATCATTACCCATCGGTTTAGATAAAATAGAGAATATTGAAATGACGCCGTATGCGATGCCTGCTAAAGCACACACTAAAGCGATTATTAGTCCTGTGGACATATGTCTGACCCCCAACTTTATTATTGTTAAAATGTGTGAGTCAGATTATTAAAAATCCTTAATCTGGCTCGTCGAAAATAGTTTATTCGCACATAAAATATTCAGACTAAGTTTGAAATTCCGTTTAAAATTCAGTCATTAACGTTTAATTGAAACATGGTGAGAGACTATAGGCTTTAATATCAATATGTAACATTGATATTAATCAAGCTCTATGCAATGCTGTTTCAATATGTAATTAGTAAAATTTATACATGCAAAAAAAATTTATATCTTTGTTTTTTATTTATTATTTATAATTCTTTCAATTTTGGTGCCGGGTACAAAACCTCGTAACTCATGTCGACCAAATTCGTGAATGATGTTATCAACAGCATTTTGCCCTATATCGTTTTGTAGTTCACCCAAAACAAATCTTGTTAACGCCTGATTGTAACCGCCAGCAATGGCTACTTGATCTGCGGTCATCTCTCGTGCTTTCTCTAAAGTCATTTCTTAAAATCTTTTTTTGTGTCTTCGCGTCAAATTCTTTAAAGGAATGCCATTAAAAATTGCTCCGCATTTTTAAGATGCCGCACATCCTGTGCATACCGTTGAAAATTGCTCCTGCATTTTCAAGATACTGCACGTCCTGTGCATAAAAAAGGGGAAGTAAAAACTTCCCCTTTAACTGTTTAAACTTCGAACTTGTCGAGTTTTTTCCCAACTGACTGTAACTTAAGTGTTACATAATCAGGTAAGCCGTTTTCTTTGTAAGCAGGGTAGGCTTCTCCTCTAATTAACGGTGTAAGGTAATCTTTACAGGCCTGGGTAATGCCAAAGCCATCTTCGGTGATGTATTCCATTGGCATCATTTTTTCAACATTAGCCACATCTGCCAAATTGGCTTTACCAATTTTCCACTCGTATGGGTCGTTAGAAATACGATCAACCGTAGGCATAATTGAGTTTTCGCCTGCTAATGCAAACTCAACGGCTTTTTCGCCAAGTGCATATGCCTGTTCAACATCAGATTCAGAAGCAAGGTGACGCGCTGCGCGTTGTAGGTAATCTGCAACTGCCCAGTGAAATTTATAACCCAGCGCTTCTTTAATCATGTTAGCAACTACAGGTGCTGCGCCGCCTAATTGAGCGTGACCGAAGTTATCACGTGTGCCCTGTTCTGCAAGGAACTTACCGTCCGGGTAATGAATGCCTTCAGATACAACGATGGTGCAAAAGCCGTATTCTTTAACTTTCGCATCAACCTGTGCCATGAACTTATCCTGATTGAATTCAATTTCAGGGAAAAGAATAACCACTGGAATACCTTCGTCTTCAATTAAACCACCAGCAGCTGCAATCCAGCCAGCGTGACGGCCCATAACTTCAAGTACGAAAATCTTCGTAGATGTTTTAGCCATTGAGCGAACATCGAAAGATGCTTCAAGTGCAGACACTGCAATGTATTTAGCTACTGAACCGAAACCCGGGCAGTTATCAGTGATAGGTAGATCGTTATCAACCGTTTTAGGAACATGGATAGCCTGTACCGGATAACCCATTTTTTCAGATAACTGAGATACTTTATAACATGTATCAGCCGAGTCGCCGCCACCGTTGTAGAAAAAGTAACCAATATTGTGTGCTTTGAATACTTCGATTAAACGTTCGTATTCGACTTTATTGTCTTCAAGGCTTTTTAATTTGAAGCGGCAAGAGCCAAAAGCACCTGAAGGTGTGTTTTTAAGTGCAGCGATATCCTCTACAGACTCTAGATTAGTGTCAATCAGGTCTTCTTCTAGTGCGCCGATAATGCCGTTACGACCGGCATATACATTAGCAATTTTGTCTGAATGTTTACGTGCTGTTTCTATAACGCCACAAGCAGAAGCATTGATAACCGCTGTTACCCCGCCTGATTGTGCGTAAAATGCATTTTTAGCGCTCATTAGTTTTTCCTCTTTAATAATTTGGCCATCATTTTTAGATTAATTGAAATTATCTAAAAACCATATAAATTTTGGGAAAAGATAATGACTCATGCGAGGCAGAGGTACAAATTAAGCTTATTTATGTAGCCCCTAGTGAGTGTTATAAGCAGAATATTAGTGGATAATGAAATAGACTCGGGGCGCTGTGTGTAGCCGTTCTTCTCAGTTCAGATAAATATCAGGGTATTCAGAGTATTTTTAATAAAGGACGGGCTGCGCGCGCTATGGATTTATTTCTTTACTCCTGTACCTCGGGGTACCGAACCACCCCTGTCTTCTTCTTTCCGGTTTTCATGGCTTTGTCCAGATTTCGGATTTCGTGAAATAGCTAATACCTGGTTTATCTATCTACTAACTGTGCTTTTGGGACGCAAAAAATATATTAATTAAATCTAAATTACTATTCTGTAAGTCAAATTTGCTATTGTTGGACGACATCTTCAGTTAGCAATAGTGTGCCGGTAACTGATGACCTGCCATCGTTATCATCAATATGATATGAACTTATAGCCCCTTGAGCTTCATTTCCTAAAAAGATAACACTAGCTTCACCTGTACAGCCGGTAAATGATGGACAGCCAGAAGTTGAGCTTTCGATATTAAAACTATCTGTTAAGTCATGAAAGGGTATGGTGGTGCCAAAGGGTAAAGTAGCGTAATAATTGTTTACGCCGACATTAACATCAATTGAATAGTTGGTAATTTCCTGATTGATAAAATCTACACTCATATTGGCAATTGATATCGATCCTGGAGCGCCTGTATGATCAGTAGGTAAAGTTCCACCTGCAGCGGTGTAAAACACCGATGTGCCTTTTAAGCCACCAAGAGTCGCTAGATGACTTTGTGACATAGGGGTAAGGTTTTCACTATAAATATAATGAAAATCCTGGCCGGTATTTAAAGCAACGCCATCTTCTTTTATAACAAAGTCACCATTCCACCTTCCCCAGTTGACACCCAGTGCCGGGTTGCCCCCTATGCTGGATGGAACGAGATTGGCGAGCGTGCCAGACGGCGATACCATGATTATTTCATGTTGAACCAGTTCGCCGGTTTGTTGATCAACCGAAGCTTCTCTACCGGCTATAGGTGTGCGGTTGGGGCCTAAAAATATAACGTTATTGTTGTTAGGTGCAATAATAACCGATGCGGCAGTGCCCGTTTCAGTAGTGGTGTTGTCCCGCTCATTAAAGCCAATTAACATGCCTGAACCAACAGGGGCCTTATCCGGGATAAACTCGGCAATCGCTGGAACATCTACATCGTTTACAGGTACTTTAGGGCTTTTCGTAAAATCAGGCTGATTAGCTTCAAAAATAACCGCTAGTCGTCTGGGCGCTGTTTTAGTTCGTTTGCTGATATTTTTTCTGGCTTTTTTGGAAGCACCAGGAGATTTCGCCGCGCCGTGTTTTAAAATGGCCGGCGGCAGCAAAAACTCTACTGGTTTAGTGCTCGCTGAAGTTAACTGGAAGTACTGGTCATTATTGAAGCGATGTATGCCGGTCTGGTTTTCAATTACAATGCTGCCATCGGCAACACCGCCGTATAAACCATCTTCCACTGCACCTGTTTCGTCATCACTGCAGCTTGCCTGCTGGCATAATACAAGTGAATAATGAGTGCCACGAATACCAATGGTGGCAACGGTCGTTCTTACCTGATAATTGTTTTTGTTTTTATGGCCGATAACGCCGGTAATGGTTCTAAAACCACCCTTTATTAATTCTACAATACTGAGTTCACTGCCATCTTGCTGACCGTTATATCGGTATTCGGCAAGTTTGAGCTCAGTATGAGGTCGTAACGAAAGCAGTGCGCCATCTTTTAGGCGAATTTGCGTAAGACTACGTGCACCGGTGACAAGGGTATCTCCCCGATATAACGAAGAGCGGCGGTTTAAATTACGTGTAGAACCTCTGTTTTGAGCGGATAACTCACCTACATTAATGATCACCTGGCCTATTATATCTTCCGGGTCGGGTGTGACCATCTGGTCAGTTTCAAGGGCTTTCTGAGCAGCGGGTTTTGCAATGATTTTTTGCGGTTTTTTTGCAGCTATTACAGGTGTAGGTTTTTCCTGTTTAATAGCAAAGTCGGGCAGCTGTAGTTTGTCTCCAACTGAAATATTAGCAGCGCCATTTCTAAAAGCCCGCGGGTTTTGTTTTATTAATGCTTCGCGTAATAATGCCTGTTTTTTTGTGTTGTCAGGGAATATATTTCTGGCAATTTTATAAAGTGAATCGCCGGGTTTTATTATCCAGTGACTGCCGTTTAAGATATCGGCCTGTAATTCACTAATAAAAACATGACCAGTTAACAGTAAACCCACCATTAACGTTTTAATACGGGTGTTTAAATGATTTGTTTTATACATAATATTTCCAATATAAATATTTAAAACGTGTAATTAACCGTCATGTCAATTACGTTACGCTCATAGTTTCTCAGGTCATCCGTGGAGCTGTTTTTTGTATGTGCATATCGAGTTTCCAGTCGCCATTTACGAGCAAACGCCCATATTAAATTAAGGTCGGCGGTGCTGTAATCATCTTCACGTATCGTCTCAGGCTGAAAAGCCGGGGCCGCGGCGTATTCACTATTTTGAGTGCCGATAGTGGTTTGTAAAGCCAGCGTATTGCTGAAACTTAATACCACACCGAGGCGTAAACTGAAAATGTCACGTTCCGTTTCTGATTGGGCGGCAGGGTTGCTATCATCCTCTGCGTTTTCAGTTCCCAGGTTTAAGGTGGCGAATAAAACAGGTTGTAAATAAGCAGCAAAAATATGAGTGTAATTCATGCCGAGTGTTATCAGGTCAGAATTTTTTATACTTAAGTCGGGGTAATCCAGTTGCGCATATTGTAATGAACTATTGAAACTGGAGCGCTCGGAAAGAGTATATTGCCAATTGAAATTTATACCGTTTATAGACCTGTACTCATCACCGTCTAATTGAAATTGCTGGCTAATTAATTCAGCTTTGTATTTGCTGGATGCCTGTAAGTGGGTAACACCCAATTGCAAAGTACCGGTTATTGTATCAAATTGATGCAGATCCTGATTTTTTCTAAAATTTCCAGATAATGTAGATTCAAATAACCAGCCAGGTGTAAATGGGTGTATGTAAGTCCATGCGCCTGATAGTGTCGAAAAATTATCATCCTGCCCAAAACTATCCGCATTTAAAAATGCTGCGAGAGAAAAAGTGGCATTCTCATCAACCCCTGCATTTACATTGTCATCATTGCCCAGAGACAGTTCTATAAAACCGCTGTGAGTAGGTCGGTAACGTGATTCGCTGACACGAATTTTATCCAGATAAGCTTGAGCAGTTTCTGTGACCTGTGCTGGCGGTTCGTTTTCTAGTACGGCTCTAAATGATTCTCCTGCTAAAGCATATTCCTGTAAATTAAAATAACCACGAGCCAGCTCCAGGCGGGCGACCTGATCATCGGGAAAAATCAGTAAAACACGTTCTAAGGCAAAAGTGCCTTCACTTGCGTGCCCCGTGTCAATTGCCGATACACCAAACAGGTAATCGAAATAGGGGTCTCCTTCCATCTCGGCCTGAAATTGCTTTGCGTATTTATAAGACTGGCCCCGTTTGTAATCTTCAAAAAGGGACTGTAGGTGGTTGATATCAAAACTCTCTGTAGCGGCCAGAGTAGACTGGGAAAAGAGCAATAGAAAAGCCAGTATGGGGGTTATGTGCTTAGTCATAGTTTGGTCTTATATCATTTATTTTTATCTGTCTTACGAGTATAGATAGTGAAGTGCAAAAAATGTCAATAATTATCGGGATATTTAATAAAGCATGAGATAAATTACCCATAATATTGTTTAAGGTCACATAATCCGAGTTTTGAGTTCTATTCATTTCTGTTTATTCATTCGATTTCCTGTAAAATCGCCACCAGTAAAAATTAGTAAATAGCAGGAAACCCATCCATGACCGACGCTGTCGCCGGTTTACACCTAAAATCAATTAGTTGCACCCGTGGTTACCGAGATTTATTCACAAATCTCGAATTTGAACTGTGCCCCGGACAGGTGATAAGAGTAGAAGGTAAAAATGGCAGCGGTAAAACCAGTCTGCTGCGTATTATGGCGGGCCTGGCTCAACCTCTAACGGGTGAAGTACTGTGGCAGGGGCGAAAAATACACCATGCGGAATCAGATTACTTTCAGAACCTGCTCTTTCTGGGACACCGTGCGGCAATAAAATTTGAATTAACTCCCATAGAAAACCTCTGCATGGCGAAGTCTCTGCACGGTAGCAAGACGGAAAACGGCATAGAGGAAGCGTTATACCAGGTAGGGCTGTATGGTTTTGAGGATGTTCCCTGTGCCCAGTTATCTGCAGGCCAGAAACGCCGTGTTGCACTGGCGCAATTATTTCTGACGCAGGCTAAATGCTGGATTCTAGATGAGCCATACACCTCACTCGATGTAAATGCGGTGAGTTTATTGGAAGGTCTGTTTGCAAAACACCTCAATAATGGTGGCATGCTGGTGATTACTTCACATCAACCGATTACAATACCGGCGGGTGAGCAACGTAAACTGGTATTGCCTAATACCCGGCTGGAGCCACTTACATGAACGCTTCAGTTCAAACGCCATCCACATTGAGTGCGTTTATTTCTCTGATAAAACGTGATTTGATGCTGTCTTACAGGCATCGAAATGAATTATTAAATCCGCTGCTGTTTTTTGTCATTGTGGTCACGTTATTTCCACTCGGTGTATCACCGGAAAAACAGCTGTTACAAACCATGGCTCCGGGTGTTATATGGGTGGCCGCGCTGCTCGCCGCCATGCTCTCACTGGATACGCTCTTCAAGTCGGATTATGAAGATGGTACCCTTGAGCAAATAATGCTCAGCCCACATTCTAATGCGTTGCTGGTATTGGCTAAAATAATTAGTCACTGGCTGGTGACCGGTGTACCGATTATACTTCTGGCGCCTTTGCTGGGGCTTTTTATGTTTTTACCCGGTGATGGCATTTTTACCCTTATGTTAACCCTGTTATTAGGCACCCCTATATTGAGTCTGGTGGGTGCAATTGGCATGGCATTAACATTAGGATTGAACCGTGGCGGGATGTTGTTGTCTTTATTAGTGCTTCCCCTGTATATTCCGGTTTTGATATTCTCTGCCAGTGCGGTAGATGCGAGTATGGCGGGTCTGGAAATAAAGGGGCAGTTGTACTTTTTAGGGGCTTTATTGGTGTTATCAATAACCCTGGCGCCTTTGGCGGCCGCGACTGGGTTGAAGATTAGTGTTGAGTAAAATCAAAATTAGTGGTGCCTGCAAATGCACGCTAATTAATGCAAATGAAATCAAAAGCACCCAGTTGGTGCCGTGTGCCGCAGGCACACAAACAAAATATTTGCGTTTATTCGCGTTCATTTGCGGAGAAAATGCTTTTTTATAAACAAGTTATTTATTAAAGAATTATGAAATTACCCGCAATCGTCCATAAATTTTCGTCGCCGAAAAACTTTTACGTTATGTCAGGAAAGATGGTTCCCTGGTTTATGTGGAGTTTTGTGTTGTCACTGGTGGTTGGTTTATATTACGGCCTGTTTGTGGCGCCACCGGATTATCAGCAGGGTGAAAGTTACCGGATAATGTATGTGCATGTGCCAGCGGCCTGGATGTCTATGTTTATCTATATGATTATGGCGGTTTCTGCTGCAGTTGGTCTAATCTGGCGAATTAAAACGGCTGATTTAATGGCCAGTGTGAGCGCGCCGATTGGTGCCGCGTTTACATTTCTTGCTCTGGTAACAGGGTCTCTCTGGGGAAAACCCATGTGGGGAACCTACTGGGTGTGGGATGCGCGTTTAACATCGGAATTAATCCTGTTGTTTCTCTATTTAGGGTTTATTGCTTTACAGGCAGCAATTGAAGACCCACGAAATGCAGCGCGTGCTGGATCCATTCTGTTAATAGTAGGTGTGGTTAATATTCCGATTATTCATTATTCAGTGGAGTGGTGGAGCACATTACATCAGGGGGCAACTGTTGCTAAGTTTGATAAGCCTTCTATGCATATATCCATGTTAATACCCCTGCTGGTAATGGCAACATCGTTTAAACTATATTATGCCGCTTCAGTGTTGATGCGTGCGCGTAGTGAAATTTTACGCCGCGAACAAAATACGCGCTGGGTTAAGGAGATAATCAAAAATGAGTCCTAGCGAATTTTTTCATATGGGTGGTTATGCGGTTTATGTATGGTCATCTTATGGTATATCTCTAGTCGTACTTGGCTGGATATTAATTAGCCCGATCTTTACCAGAAAAAGCATTATAAAAGAATTAAAAATTAAGTATCGCCAGCAGGAAAGGCAGGCGCAGGATAAAAACGAATAATTTTTTAGATAATAATTTGCCAGTTGCAGATTATTAATAATAGATAACAATGCCGTCATTTCAGCCCATAAAAATATAAATGGGCATACGGGAGTGACGAGCTTATTTTAAAATTTAGAGAGAAGTATCATGACAGCTCGCCAAAAAAGAATGATGTTTGTAGCAATGTTAGTCGCTGGTATAGGTGTTTTTATAACACTAATAATGATGGCGCTTAATGAGAATATTAATCACTTTTTCAGCCCGACTGAAATACTCGAAGGAAAGGCGCCTGAAAATCACAGCTTTCGCATAGGTGGTCTGGTTGTAACCGGTAGTGTTAAGCGTGATACAGAGAGTTTGAAAATTGAGTTTGATTTAACAGATGGTGCAAAAAATTATCCGGTTTTATATGTAGGGATACTGCCTGACCTGTTCCGCGAAGGGCAGGGTATTGTAGCCACAGGTGAGATAAAAAATAATGTGTTTGTAGCCGAAGAAGTATTAGCAAAACATGATGAAAATTATATGCCACCTGAAGTTGCAGACGCACTAAAAAAATCGGGTAAGTGGAACGAAGACGATATCGAAGCCATGAAGCACCCTGAAAATGTGCCAGTTGGTGCGGGTTACCCTTTACCTGAAAAAACTAACTCGCCAGGAGAGTATAAATGATTCCTGAAATAGGTCACTTTGCTTTAATTCTGGCTCTCTGTCTTGCTGTTATTCAGAGTGTTGTGCCTTTAATCGGTGCGCAGAAAAAAATATCCAGTTGGGTTGAAGTTGCTGCGCCGGCAGCAATTGGTCAGACTCTATTTATTGTTATCAGTTTTATCTGTTTGACCTATGCTTTTCTAACCGACGATTTTTCTGTTAGTTACACAGCTCGTCAGTCAAATACTGAACTACCGATTATGTATAAAATATCATCGGTCTGGGGTGGTCATGAAGGTTCGCTATTATTGTGGACTATGTTTCTGGCGATGTGGACAGCGGCGGTGGCTCTATTTAGTCGAACAATGCCGCTTATCATGCGTGGTCGAGTGATAGCAGTAATGGGGCTGGTTAGTATTGGTTTTTTATTGTTTACCTTATTAACATCTAACCCATTTGATCGCATTTTTCCTGCTCCATTGGAAGGCAGTAGTTTAAATCCATTATTACAGGACTTTGGTTTAATTATTCATCCTCCCATGTTGTATATGGGATACGTCGGTTTTTCTGTTGCCTTCGCATTTGCAATTGCTGCCATGCTCGGTGGTCGATTAGATTCTGCCTGGGCTAAATGGTCACGTCCCTGGACAATTATCGCCTGGGTATTTTTAACAGTGGGTATCGCACTGGGAAGCTGGTGGGCTTATTACGAGCTTGGCTGGGGTGGCTGGTGGTTCTGGGATCCGGTTGAGAATGCGTCATTTATGCCCTGGTTAGTGGGCACGGCATTAATACACTCATTAGCAGCAACTGAAAAACGCGGTGTATTTAAAGCCTGGACAGTATTACTTGCTATTTTCGCTTTTTCATTGAGCCTGTTAGGTACGTTTTTAGTTCGTTCAGGTGTTTTAACCTCTGTTCATGCGTTTGCTAATGACCCTGAACGAGGTATTTTTATATTATTTTTCCTCGCGGTTGTAGTGGGTGGTTCTCTGGCACTTTATACATATCGTGCACCGCAAATACGCAGTGCCGTTAAAATTAACATGATGAGTCGAGAAGGTGGATTATTAATTAATAATATTTTATTTGTGGTTACCGCATCTTCTATTCTTTTGGGCACGCTATATCCATTGGCATTAGATGCTTTAGGTGCCGGAAAAATTTCTGTGGGGCCGCCATACTTCAATGCTCTATTTGTGCCGTTAACTATTCCTATCGCCCTGTTATTAGGTGTCGCTGCATTAGCTCGATGGAAACAGGATAGTCTTCAGAGAATGGGCAAGAAATTACTTATTCCATTTATCGTGAGTGTCATTCTTGGCGCGGCAATTCCTTATGCGTTTTTAGATGACGTTAAATGGGGGGCTGTGGTTGCGGTGACGTTAGCCGTGTGGATAGTCATGACCAGTACTCAGGGTATTGTTGATCGGGTTTCCGGTAAACAGAATAAATGGCAGGCATTACTCAATACACCCAGAGGTTTTTATGGAATGACTTTCGCTCATATGGGTGTCGCCATGTTTGTGATAGGTGTTACATTAACAACCTTATACAGCACAGAAAAAGATATCCGTTTAGTAAAAGGTCAATCGTATTCAATTGGTGAATATGATTTTCTTTTTGAAGGCGTGCAGGGCGTTACGGGTCCAAATTATAAAGCCGAAGAAGGCTGGTTTTCTGTATCTTATCAAGATAAAAATATAACTCGTTTACATTCGCAAAAACGGTTGTATAACGCAGGCGGTATGCCAATGACAGAAGCCGGAATTGATCCAGGTTTCTGGCGAGATTTATATGTGTCTCTAGGCGAAGATCTGGATGGTAAAGGTGCCTGGAGTGTGCGTTTATATCATAAACCTTTTATTCGCTGGATCTGGTTAGGTGCATTGATTATGTCCTTTGGTGGTTTACTGGCCGCTACAGATAAACGTTATAGAAAATCTATAAAAGCAAAACAGCCAGTAACGGCTGCAGTAGGTGTTGCTTAATGGCGCGTTATTTAGTTTTAATCGGTTTTTTTATAATGATAGGCGGTTTTGCCTATATGTTAAATCTAACCAATACAGGTGAATATAATCCACGTGATATACCTACAGAATTTATTGGTAGAGTTGCACCGGCTATAAATGTGCCTGATCTTTATAATGAGTCTGAAATTGTTAAAACATCAGATATGAAAGGTAAAGCCTGGTTATTTAATGTTTGGGGCACCTGGTGCCCCGAGTGTTGGCGCGAACATAAATACTTAATGGAGCTAAGTCGAGCAGGTGTGCCAATCATTGGCTTGAACTGGCGTGATGAGCGACCAGAAGCAAAAGATATGTTAACTAAAATGGGTAACCCTTTTTTAAAAATTGGTTATGACCCGGATAGTTCTGTTGCGATTGACTGGGGTGTATATGGCGCGCCTGAAACTTTTCTTATAAATGCTGAAGGAATGGTTGTAGCAAAACATGCGGGCGGTGTTACACCTGCTGTTTGGGAAGAGAAATTTAAAAAGTTTTTTGTTCAATGATTGTTGCTTCGAATTGGGCGGTTTTTGAGAAAGGCTATTTATTGACCTCATCTCCGAGAAAAGCATTCGGGCATGAGGAAGCTTTATTAGATGCTTAATAAATTAGATATCATATGAATTATTTAAAAATAATATTATTACTAACGTTAACATTTTTGTTTGCTAATCAGGCTCATGCACGTTTCGAAACCCATGATTTCGCAACCCCTCAAATGGAAAAAGATTACAACGTATTGGTACAGGAGTTACGTTGTCTGGTTTGCCAAAATCAAAATTTGGCAGATTCCAATGCGGAGCTTGCACAGGATATGCGATTACGAGTTTATAAAATGTTGAGTGAAGGCAATAGCAAAGATGAAATTGTCGATTTTATGGTATTACGTTATGGCGATTTTGTAATGTATCGACCACCGGTTAAAAAAAGTACACTTGTCTTATGGTACTCACCGTTAATCTTTTTTGCAGTGGCTGCAATAGTTGTTGTTTCATACTTGCGTAGACAAAAGAAAGAAGTTGAAGAAGTTGTTGATAAGCAAAAACAGAAAAAAGCCAGATCTTTACTGGATGACTAAAGCCTGAAAATACTTGCCACGCAGGCACAGAGCTCACTAAGAAAAGCATATTTTGGTGAGAATAAAACTCTGTGTTCTCAGTGTCTGTGTGGCAAAACAATTAATATTTAGAGAAAATTATGACTAGTTTTATAGTAAGTGCAATTGTTTTAGTTTTACTTGCCGTCGTTTTTATAGTGCCGACTTTACGTAGGAAAAATTATGCTTTTTCAGATGAGTATGATGATTTAAATATTGATATAGCAAAAGATCGGCTAAAAGAGCTTAAAGTTCAACTTGAGGCTGGTGAAATTAGTCAGCAAATTTATCAGCAAATGCATGATGAACTTGAGTCGACACTGGCTTTGGACCTGGCAAACGAATCGAAGAAAGAATCGATATCTATCTCAATAAAAGAAAAAAATAGCATTTCCCCAATTGTCTTTGCAGTATTTATCCCTCTAATGGCTATAGTTGTTTACTATCAGTTAGGTGATTTTGAAGCAGCAACAGGAACCAGGATTGAAGCAACACAGATTCCGGCTGCTGAAAACAGACAACAGATGTCATTAGAAGATGCTGTAATCAAACTCGAGCAGCGTCTGGCTGAGCAGCCTGAAAACCCGGAAGGCTGGTTTATGCTGGCTAAAACATATATGACGATGAAATATTTTCATAAGGCAGTTACGGCATATGAGAAAGTTATATCACAGGTGGGTGAGGAGCCTGAGGTTTTATTGCGTTATGCAGATGCACTGGCTATGACTGAGGGTGGAAGCTTAAATGGCGCTGCGAAACCAGTTGTGGATAAAATAATACGTCTTCTGCCAGATAACCCAGCCGTTTTATGGATGGCTGGTACAGCTGAAAATCAACAGGGAAATCATGCTAAGGCTTTGACTTACTGGTATCGATTACGCCCTATGTTAACAGAAGAAGCAGATTCACTGGCGCAGCTGGATGCACTAATAAAAGGTTCTGAAAGTCAGCTTAACTCAACCGAAATGGCAGAATTAAAACAGGCTGACCCGCTTATTGAAACGTCTGTCGTTGAAGCTACAGTAGCTGCTGAAATAGTGGTGACGGTTGAGCTAGACCCGGCTTTTAAAGATAAAGTTTTAGCTACTGATACGTTGTTTATATTTGCTAAAGCCATGCAGGGGCCGCCTATGCCATTAGCTGCGGTTAAACAAACGGTTAGTGCACTCCCCATTACAGTTAGTTTAAATGATGCGATGGCAATGATGCCGCAAATGAAACTATCTAATTTTGACCAGGTTAAAATTTTAGCCGTTATCAGTAAATCAGGCCAGCCAGGTACACAGCCAGGTGATTTATTTGCAGAAGTATCGCCTGTAAACGTTAAAAATCAGGAGAAGGTTAAGTTAGTCATTAATCAGGTGAAATAGACATTTTTTACCGTTTTTAGCTAACCAGGCCCCAATTGGCAGCATAGAGTTCTGTAAATAGAGCAGTACTCTATGCGGTCTGCTTTACTGGTGTTCACATTTTCCTCTAAATAAGTAGTGTATCTAGATCTCAAGCTGAATTAATTCCTAATATCCCTTAAAAAGCGTATTTGCATTTCGTCTGATTAATGAAAAAATGCGCAAAAATTTTGCTACATTTATACCGTAACCATTGTATAAATTTAGGGGGGATTCCTATGCATATGTCAATTGAGTCATTTCCACATGCACCACAAGACTGGTCAATAGAGACAGCAGAAGCTATTGCAAAATCTGATGGTTTTACAATGAGTGAAGTTCACTGGGAACTGGTAGCTGCTTTACAGGAGTATTATCATAAAGTGGAGCAGCCAAAACTACGTCAGGTAAAAGACGCATTAGATGAAAAGTTTCATGCCTTGGGAGGCATAAAATATTTACATCAGGTTGTGCCAGCAGGTCCAGTTGCAGAAGGCTGTAAACTGGCCGGTTTAAATGTACCGGCGGGAGCAGTTGATCAATCTTTTGGTAGTGTTGCCTGATAGGCAAAAGAAGTCGGGCTTAATTAATATCAGAAGGTCTAAATTGCAACTAAGTCTTCGTTTTTAACTCGTTCCCATGCTCCTGCGTGGGAACGCATAGTATAGGCGTTGTCTATCTATCTTAAATTCGCCCACATTAAATTAGCTGGATACACATCGTAAGAAATATTAAGTTTTATATATAACTCATCAATTTAGTTGGTTGTTTAGCGTGAGTGTCCAGTTAAACAACCTTACCCTGCTAAGGTACACCTCCATCGGGGAAAGACCGTTGCCCACTGTCAATGGGCATGGGGCGCTCTGTCCCCTTAACCCAAGCCACCAGAAGATGTTCGCTGTAGTAGTCCAGTCCTGTAAAAATCCTGAAGAGCCAAAAGCAAATGCAAAAGAAAACGCAAATAAACGCAAATAAACGCAAATATTAACTCGTTCCCATGCTCCTGCGTGGGAATGCATAGGATAGCCGTTTTCTATCCATCTTAAATTCGCGCATACGAATAGAGGCACAGAGATTTTCTTTATAAAAGCTTTCTTTATTAAGAATTAGCTGGAAATTAGCTGGACCCTCATCGTAAGAAACATATTAAGTCAAAAGCAGAAGAAAATGCAAATATTGAGATTGTAAGTATCACTTAATAACTCAGTGATTTTACATACAAGTTAATTTGGTAAAAAATTCTACTGTGGCGCAGAATCGAGTGGGCTAATCGAAATAAACTAATTTTATGGTTTTCCCGTCGTTCTCCTCTAAAGGCGTAACATCAATAAATTAAGTTAAAACCTGGAGCCCGATTCGTTTTATATGATTAGAGTCTTCCTGGATTTTAAATGGCTTAAGTAGTTTACTGTTTTATTTTTTCTCTAAAAATTAATGACCCTCGGTATTTATGAATTGTATTTGATAATTTTTAAAACATTCATGTCGTCTGAGATAGAGATAAATATACAGAGGAAATATGCTGATGTTTTCTTATCTATAGGTTTTATTTATTAGTCATAAATGATAGCTATAGACTTATTTTAATAAATAAATTTCTGATGTTATTGTTGGTGCTTTAATAAATAACTGGATAAATAATATATAAGGCGCAACTAATTTGATTCATGTCAAAGCTGAGCTGTACTAATGTGTTTTACTTAAGCTCATTATAGTGTTAGCCAAAAATTCTCAAAGACGAGAGGGCAAATTGAAAACACAAGGTTTAAATCGTAAACAGTTTCTTCAAGGACAATTCAAAGGTGAGTTAGCCCTTCGTCCTCCCTGGTCGAAAGAAGAAGCTACATTTATAGATACATGCACGCGTTGTTTTAAGTGTGCTGAATCCTGTACGTCTAATCTTATTGTGAAAGGCTCAGGTGGATTTCCAGAAATGAGTTTTCTTCGTCAGGGCTGTGACTATTGTGAAGCTTGTGTACAGTCTTGCCCTGAATCTGCATTATCCCTTACCCATGAAAACCATTTTTATCCATGGTCTCAAAAAGCCTTTATTAATCAACAGTGTTTCGCTGCCCAGGGTATTACCTGCCGGTCTTGTGGTGAAGTGTGTGAAACAGATGCAATTGAAATAGAGATAAAATTAGGCGGTGTTAGTGAGTTGCGTATTAACGCTGCAGCCTGTAATGGCTGTGGTGAGTGTCTACATGTCTGCCCAGCACATGCTATTGAAATTCAGAAAAAAAATATTTTAAGCCAGTCAGAGAAATGTACTGACGATGTTTACCCAGTTAGCAAAATTCCATGTGGAGAGAACCTATGAGTAAATACAATATTTGCAGCGCTTTAGTGCATGCAACACAGAATAAAATTGATTCTGTAAAGATGATACTAGAGGCTCAAGCGGGCGTAGAAGTGCATGCGAAATCTGAAGATGGGCGATTAATCGTTACTATTGAAGATGAAGATCGCAAACAGGTAGGTGATCGAATTATGGGATTTTATGAAATTGATGGTGTGTTGTCGGCTTCGATGATTTACCAGTTTAGTGATGATGATTTTAATGAACAGGAAATTGTCGAATTACAATCTACAGAAGAGAGGATGTCAGCATGAAAATGACAAGGCGTGAATTTGTGAAAAATAATGCAATAGCAGCCACTGCTACTGCCGCCGGTGTAACTATACCCGGTATTAAAGATGTGCTGGCGGCCTCCGAAGATAAAATTAGATGGGACAAAGCACCGTGTCGTTTTTGTGGTACTGGTTGCTCGGTATTAGTCGGTACACAAAATGATAAAATAGTGGCGACTCAGGGTGATCCAGATGCACCGGTGAATCGTGGTTTAAATTGTATTAAAGGTTATTTTCTTTCAAAAATCATGTACGGTAAAGATCGTTTGACCAAGCCGTTATTACGAAAAACTGATGGTGTATACGATAAAGAAGGTGAGTTTGAAGAAGTTAGCTGGGATGAAGCGTTTGACATCATGGCGCTTAAGTGGAAACAGGCGCTTAAGAACGATATGTTAGCCAATAAAGGCAAAGCTGCTGATGAGATTACCTCTACTGTGGGTATGTTTGGTTCGGGTCAATGGACTATTTTTGAAGGTTACGCCGCATCCAAATTAATGAAGGCGGGTTTTCGTTCTAATCACATTGATCCTAACGCGCGGCATTGTATGGCGTCTGCGGTTGGTGCATTTATTCGTGGCTTTGGTTCAGATGAACCTATGGGCTGTTACGATGATTTAGAACATGCCGATGCGTTTGTGCTGTGGGGTTCTAATATGGCGGAAATGCATCCTATTTTATGGACACGTATTACCGATACACGTTTAACTAAGAAAGATAGCGAAGTACACGTTTTATCTACATTCAAACATCGTAGTTTTGATTTGGCGGATAACGGTATGGTGTTTACACCACAAACCGATATGGTTATTCTGAATTACATTGCAAACTATATTATTCAAAATAAAGCATACAATAAAAGCTTTATGGATAAACATGTAAACTTTAAAAAAACCACAACGGATATTGGATATGGTTTGCGCCCTGAGCATGAGCTTGAGAAAAAGAGAACAGGTACAGGTGGAAAATTAAGTGGTATTTCATTTGAAGAGTATGCAAAGAGCGTTGAAGAATACACACTAGAGTATGCAAGTAAATTATCTGGAGTTCCTGAGAAAAACTTATTACGTTTAGCAAAACTTTATGCGCATCCGACTAAGAAAATTACTTCTTTATGGACCATGGGTTTCAATCAGCATACACGTGGTGTATGGACAAATGGTTTGATGTATAACGTACATCTATTAACTGGAAAAATTTCGCAACCCGGTAATGGTCCTTTTTCGTTAACCGGTCAGCCATCTGCTTGTGGTACGGCCCGTGAAGTGGGTACATTCTCGCATCGTTTACCTGCCGACTACGTAGTTAAGAAAAAAGCACATCGTGATTTTGCGGAAAAGATTTGGGAATTACCTGAAGGCACCATTCCGGGTAAGCCTGGTTATCACGCCGTTTTACAAAATCGTATGTTGAAAGACAGTAAACTTAATGTTTACTGGGTAATGTGTAATAACAATGTACAGGCTGCGGCTAACCTTAATGAAGAAACCATGCCGGGTTATCGTAATCCAGATAACTTTATTGTTACTTCTGATCCCTATCCGACAGTTACTGCAATTGCATCAGATTTAATCTTACCAACATCAATGTGGACTGAAAAAGAGGGTGCTTATGGCAATGCGGAGCGTCGTACCCAGTTCTGGCGCCAGCAGGTAAGTGCACCAGGTGAATCTAAATCTGATTTATGGCAATTAATGGAATTCTCTAAACGTTTCAAAATGGAAGAAGTATGGCCAGCTGATTTACTGGCCAGGTCTCCACAATATAAAGGCAAAACTTTATTTAATGTTCTATTTGAAAACGGGCAGGTTAATAAATTTAAGAAACAAGCTGTAATGGATGACCGGGGTAATCAATACCAGAATGATGAAATGGAAGATTTTGGTTTCTATCCACAAAAAGGTTTATTTGAAGAATATCGACGGTTTCAATTAGAAGGTGTTAAAAAAGGTCATGAACAGGCACATTTCGATGTTTATCACAAAACCCGTGGTTTAAGGTGGCCGGTAGTCGATGGCAAAGAAACCTTATGGCGTTATGCAGAAGGTTATGATCCTTATGTTAAAAAAGGTGAGGGCTTCAAGTTCTACGGTCAAAAAGATGGTCGTGCGAATATTATTACTGCACCTTATGAGCCAGCGGCAGAGAGCCCGGATGCAGAATACGATTTATGGTTATCAACCGGTCGTGTGTTGGAACATTGGCATTCAGGCTCTATGACTCGTCGTGTTCCAGAGTTATATCGTGCATTTCCCGATGCTGTTGTATTTATGCATCCTGAAGATGCAAAAGCTCGTGGATTACGTCGAGGTTTAACTGCAAAAATAATTTCACGTCGTGGAGAGATTGAATGTCAGGTTGAAACACGTGGGCGCAACAGACCACCTAAAGGCCTGGTTTTTGTTCCCTGGTTTGATGCTGGTCGTTTGATTAATAAGGTAACACTTGATGCGACTGATCCGCTTTCTAAAGAAACAGATTACAAGAAGTGTGCCATTAAAATCGAAAAGGCTTGAAAAGATAGTCGTAAGTCAGAAGTCGGCAGTCTTAAGTCAAAAAGCATAAAAAACAGGCGAAGCCTGACTGCTTTGACTTACGACTTCGGACTTAGGACTTCTTTCAGAACATGTGAATAAGAATTAACCGGAAATATAGTTAAGTGAGTAGCGCAACCAACAAAACATTACAAAGCCGTCGCCGTTTTTTGGAAAATATTTCCAGAGCGGCTGGTGGTGCTGCTTTGTTTGGAATTGGTTTAGGCTTGTATTCGCAACAGTCAAAATCTTTGCCTTCTACTGCTATTCGTCCACCGGGTGTGGATAATGAAGGTGATTTTTTATCAGCATGTGTGCGCTGTGGTTTATGTGTGCGTGATTGCCCTTATGACACATTAAAACTTTCCAGGCTGGGTGAAAACATAGCATTAGGTACACCTTATTTTGACGCAAGAAAAATTCCCTGTGAAATGTGTGAAGATATTCCCTGTGTTAAAGCCTGCCCAACAGGTGCGCTTGATCCTGAGTTAACCAATATCGATGATGCTCGAATGGGCCTGGCTGTATTAATAGATCAGGAGGCCTGTATTGCTTTTCAGGGTTTACGTTGTGAAGTTTGTTATAACGTTTGCCCAGTTAGAGACAAAGCAATATCTATCAATCGTTCGCATAATATTCGTACGGGTAAACATGCTTTATTTATTCCAGTAGTGCATTCATCAGATTGTACAGGCTGTGGTAAATGTGAGCATGCCTGTATTTTAGAAGAGGCGGCAATTAAAGTATTACCAACAAAACTCGCTAAGGGCGAGTTAGGCCATCATTACCGTTTAAGCTGGGAAGAAAAAGACAAAGCGGGAAAAAGTCTGGTAACTCCAGATATAGAGCATAAGTATAATTTACCTGAAGGAACACGTTACGATTACGAAGGTGAAGGTTTAATACAACCAGAGTCTACGCCATTTAATGAAAGCGCTATTGATCGCCAGAATAAAGGCAGCTTGTAGGTATGGCCAAAAATATTAATAAAGTTATTGGTCAGGATGCGGTTATAAAAAAAGGCTGGTTATTGGCTCATAAGTGGTTATTGCTCAGACGTTTTAGCCAGTTAAGCATTATAGGTTTATTTTTACTAGGCCCGGTATCTGGAATATGGCTTATAAAAGGTAATATGTCGTCTAGTTTAATTCTTGATACGCTTTCATTAACTGATCCATTTGTTTTTTTACAAACTTTATTTACAGGCTATTTGCCGGAGATGACAGTTATTAGCGGCGCAGTTATTGTTGCATTATTTTATTTGATTGTGGGTGGCAGAGTGTACTGCTCATGGGTTTGCCCAATTAATATAGTGACAGATGCTGCAGACTGGTTAAGAAGATTATTAAAAGTAAAAACATCATTAAATTTTTCAAGAATGGGGCGTTATGGTTTGTTGGTGATTTCCTTAGTTCTGGCTTCTGTAAGCGGAATGCTCGTCTGGGAATTAGTAAACCCGGTAACCATGATACAAAGAGAAATAGTCTTTGCAATGGGTTACTCCTGGTTGTTTATCATTGGCATATTTATTTTAGATGCGTTTGTTAGTCGCCGTGCATGGTGCGGACATTTATGTCCAATGGGGGCGTTTTATAGCCTTCTTGGTCGGGTAAGCATAATAAAGGTAAATGCGATTAATCGTGATTCGTGCAATGACTGTATGGATTGCTTTGCTGTCTGTCCGGAGCCACAGGTAATTAAACCCGCATTGAAAGGCAATGTTAGTAGTAGCCCTGTTATTAATTCCGGGAACTGTACAAACTGTGCTCGGTGCATTGATGTGTGTGCCGAAAATGTATTTACAATTAAACATAGATTTATAAACTAAAATCAACTTCACGATTTGTTTCTTAACTTCTCAGGGGGAGTTACACTTATGAAAAATTCAATTTTAGCAGGGTTAATACTGATAGGTTCTTCAGTGCTGATATCAACAACCTCGGCTGCAGGTGAAGTTAATTCATTGCGTGGTTCAGCAAGCATAGATGCCCCATCTAATGAAGTTATTAATAAACGTAATATTAATGATCAAGCACCAATTTCACGTGATTATGTACAACAACCACCTTTGATACCGCATAGAACTAAAGGTTATAAAATTAATATGAAGTTTAATAAATGTTTAACCTGTCATAGTTGGGCAAATTATCAAAAAGCTGGTGCGACGAAAATATCTCTAACACATTTTTCCGGACGTGACGGTGAAGCAATGTCAAATGTCGCCCCAAGAAGATACTTCTGTAATCAATGCCATGTTCCACAGGCGGATGCTAAACCATTAGTAGAAAACTATTTTCAATCAGTAAAAACTATTCATTAAAATAAAGGGTGCGACAATGAATTTAAAATCATTGATTAAAAAAATGAGAAGCCCTAGTACTGCAACACTTGGTAGTCTGTTAATAGCAGGTTTCGTGGCGGGTGTTATTTTTTGGGGTGGTTTCAATACTGCAATGGAAGCAACGAATACTGAAATATTCTGTATTAGTTGTCATGAAATGAAAGATAATGTGTATCAGGAGTATAAAGAAACCATTCATTATGCTAATCGAACAGGTGTAAGGGCAACATGTCCGGACTGCCATGTGCCAAAACCCTGGATACATAAAATGGTACGTAAAGTTCAGGCTAGTAATGAACTGTTACATAAAGCCCTTGGAACAATTGATACCCCGGAGAAGTTTGAAGAGAAACGCCTTCAACTTGCACAGAATGTCTGGCGCTCAATGAAACAGACAGATTCACGTGAATGTCGTAATTGTCATAATTATGAATCGATGGACTTTGGAGAACAACAAAGACGTGCAGTGGCTAGTCATAGTGTAGGGCTGGAAGAGGGGTCGACCTGCATTGACTGCCATAAAGGCATAGCTCATTCTCTGCCTGCACTGTACGAGGTTGATCCCAGTGCGGTAACCGGTAATGCCGGGCACTAATGTTGTATTAATTTAGGTACTGGAACCTGTTACTAAAGGCTCCGCTACTTATTATCAGGTTTTAATTCTCAGGTATTAACAACCTGGAAGTCGTAAGTCGTAAGTAAAAAAACTCAGCTGCTCTCCCAACGGGAGAGCAGCTTTTGACTTACGACTTATGACTTCGGACTTACGACTATTTTTACTGTAGATTAAGCATTACGGTATTTGAAAAATCACTACTGGTTGTACCGCCAACGGTTTTTACAGCAATATATAATTTATTACCGGTAGCAAAATCAGTAACTCTACTCCATGCTATAGACGTATCACTGTTCTGTACCAGGGCATTTGTCGCACCAGACATATCAGCATTATTTGAAATATATAAAAGATAGTCTGTTTTCTGGCTAGAAAGTGTGATAATGACAGGTGTTGTTCTGCTAACTATGCTGCCTTCAGTCGGGCTTGTGATTAAACTTGAAACGCCACTATCGGTTATTGCAGATAACATCAATTCTTCTGTATATACAATTCTGTCTGCCATTTCACCGATTCGGTCGGCCATCAAACCAATATTATCCGACATGACTAAAATTCGGTCTGCCATAGTGCCAATGTCAGATGATAAACCTAATATAATGTTCTCAATAGAATTAAGTGCTGTTTCAACCATATTTTCAAAAGGGTCAAAAAACCATGCGTTGGCGGTTTTAGTTGATGCTGTGAAAAGAATGCTTGATGATAGTAAGATAACGCCAAATGTAGCGATTCGTGTGCGCTTTTGCATAAATACTGTTCTCTGTTTTGAAGACACGGGATCTTACTTATAATTAGAATATAAGTAAATACTAATTAAGCCGAAAAGTATTGTTATTTGTCTTGTATCTTATTGAATATAAAGGATAATTAGTAGCTTGTCGGAATTGTGCATATTACCTGTTTGGGTGACGTGGATTTAAGTTAAATAAAATCTGGAGATTTGAGTGAAGTTCACAGTAGACGAATTTCGTGCCTGGAAAAATAAAAAAGTCACCCTGTTAGGAATGTCGGGTGTAGGCAAAACGTATTTATCGAGTATGTTACGGGATAGCCAGTGGTTTCATTTCTCAGGTGATTATAGAATTGGTACGCGTTATCTTGATGAACCTATTCTAGATATGATTAAACAACAGGCTATGCAGGTACCCTTCTTAAATGAATTACTACGTAATGACTGGATATATATTCGTAATAATATCAAGGTTCATGACCTTGGGCCTGTACTCAGTTTTGTTGGAAAATTAGGTAACCCGGAGTTAGGCGGTGTAGAACTTGATGATTTTGTAAAACATCAGGCATTGTATCGTCAAGCAGAAGTCGCAACTATGTTTGATGTGCCTGATTTTATAGGCAAAGCACAAAATATTTATGGTTATCAGCATTTTATTAATGATGTGGGTGGAAGTCTGTGTGAATTAGATGAAAAGGGTGTTATTGAAACTCTGGCTGAACATACATTGATGCTCTATATTCAGGTGACCAACAAAGAAGAAGAAGAGAAATTAATTGCTCGGGCACAGAGTGCGCCCAAGCCATTATATTATAGAGCCGAGTTTCTGGAAGAGCAGTTAGCAATTTATTTGCAGGAAAATAAAATGCAATATGCGGCGCAAATGGATCCGGATGAGTTTACGCGTTGGGTATTTCCACGATTGTTTCACTCACGTATTCCACGTTATGAGAAAATTGCAAAACAGGGTTATACAGTAACTTCTGAAGAAGTTGCCAAAGTTAAAAATGAAGATGATTTTTTGAAATTGCTAGAAACTGCAATTGCTAGAGAATCTAGCAATATTATTTAAAAAAAGATAAAGAAAAAGAAAACGCAAATGGTCACTTTAATACATCCATGTAGCCGTGACATTAGTGCATCCTGGTACGTCAACGCGAATGTATTTGACTGATGTGCCTACGACACATTTTACTAAAGAATGCTTTTGCTTTTATTTGCGTGCATTTGCGTTTTCTTTTCAATGCATTAACTTCAGAGTAAAAGAATGCCACTAGTTGCCCATAATAAATTACCGTCTTTTAACCGCCTACGCGGTGAAGGTATAAAAGTGCTTGCACCTGATGCAGCGCAACATCAGGATATTCGTGAACTGCATATTGGTTTATTAAATATGATGCCTGATGCGGCTCTTTCAGCAACAGAGCGGCAGTTTTTTAGATTGATTGGTGAGAGTAACCCAATTGCGCAGTTTTATGTTCATCCTTTTACTTTGAGTGAGCTGCCAAGAAGTAAAAAGACTGAGGCGCATATTAATCAGTTTTATGAAACATTTGAGCAAATAAAACAGCAAGGTCTGGATGCCTTAATTATTACCGGCGCAAATGTGCTTGGCCCTGAGTTATCTACTCAGGCATTCTGGAAACCATTAATAGAAGTTGCTGACTGGGCGCATGAAAATGTCACCTCAACGTTATGTTCATGTTTGGCGACACATGCAGTCCTTGAATTTCGATATAATCAGAAACGTATGCCACAGGCAGATAAAAAATGGGGTGTATTTCAACATCTGGTTACCGATCAGTCACACCCCCTGGTTGCTGACATTAATACACGCTTTGATGTACCTCACTCCAGGTGGAATGATGTAAGTAGAGAGCAGTTTGAAGAGGCAAAATTAAAAGTACTTGGAGTGGGTGATGATGGTTGTGTGCACCTGGCAACATCAGAAGACGGTTTTCGAACGATCTTTTTTCAGGGGCATCCTGAATATGACACTATTTCGTTATTAAAAGAATATAAACGTGAAGTGCTTTTATATATTGAAGGTCTTCGTAACGATTACCCCCCATTTCCCGAAAATTATTTTGATTTAAAATCTTCAGCAATTTTACGTGAGTATAAATCGCGAGTAATTGCTTCAATGAGTCGCTCTATTGATATACCAGAATTTCCAGAAAATTTGCTTGTACAGCACCTGGATAATACCTGGCATGATACGGCAGAAGGCGTGGTTGGTAACTGGGTGGGACTGGTTTATCAGTTGACACACTCAGATCGTATGAAACCTTTTATGGATGATATCGATAGTAATAATCCCCTCAATTTAAAGTGATAAATAATGAAAACTCCTGAGATGAGTGAATCCCTGAATGTATTTGGTGAGCCCTTAATTGCCTGTGGTGAAAACCCTGCTACGGGTTTTTATCGTGATGGTTTTTGTAATACCTGTATACAGGATGTAGGGTCACATACTGTCTGCATAGAAATAACAAAAGATTTTTTAGAGTACTCAAGGTTTAAGGGAAACGATCTTAGCACGCCAATGCCTGAATATGGTTTTCCGGGATTAAAACCCGGAGACAGTTGGTGCTTGTGTGCAGCACGCTGGAATGAGGCAGAGAAAGAAAATATGGCGCCACGTGTGCATCTAATGCGTACGCATATTCGAGCGCTGGAAATTGTTCCCATTAAACTAATGCGTCAATATGCAGTGGATTTAAATTAGGTTATACAACAGAAGTTAATTGCCTGGCCCCAGGTGTAAGTTACTCGCATCGTTAATAATTTTCTGCGGCTCAACTTTTCACTAAATTTATTTGGTTTTTATGCCCTCATGAAGAACCGGTTAAATTTGATGTGACTGATTCAGTTTCCTGTCGCAAGTCAATTTAACCGGCTTGAAATGTAAATATTACGTTACATATTTTAGTTTATTTATTTCTTAAGTTTTTCGATGCCTAATGCTTTTAAAATAAATACTTCAAATACAGAATCGGTATTACCTTTACGCATTTTACGCATAAAGTATTTTTCAAAGCCAATTTTCGCCTGATGTACCCATTTGCCTTTTTTAAACCAGGTAACATTACGAGGTGGAATTTGCGGAATAGCGACGAAAGCTGCGCCCGTATCACCCATATCAGCCAGGCATATCGCATTCCATGTTCCACATTTTTCAGGTGCTTGACCACGTAATTCATTACTAATGTTTTTAACAATAGCAGTAGCCATTGTTTCTATCATATAACCCGTTTTAGGTGCTCCAGTTGGAACCGGTGTTGCTTCAACTGGAGGAATAGCTACACAAACACCAGCAGAGTATATATTTTTAAATTTTGGGTTGCGCTGGTTATCATCGATTAATACAAAACCACGTGGGTTACATAAACCTTCAACATTCGCAACGGCATCGATGCCTTTAAATGCTGGAAGCATCATTGAAAAATCAAAATCCAGTTCATGTTCTTTTAAGAGATTACCCGCTGCATCTAGCTCCTCTGCAAATAATTTACCGTCTTCTACTTTTGTTGTTTTAGCATTACTGATAAATTTTATATCGTGAGCGCGTAAATCTGATTCAAGCATACTCTTCGAATCACCTACACCACCTAATCCAAGGTGTCCGATATAGGGTTCTGATGTTATATAAGTCATTGGGTACTTATTACGAATTTTACGTTTACGTAACTCAGCATCTACAATAAATGCGAACTCATAAGCAGGCCCGAAACAACTGGCAAAAGGCATAGCGCCGATAACAATAGGACCTGGGTTATCTAATAAATGCTGGAATTTCTCGTAGGCTGTTGCTGCGTGCTCAGAAGTGCAGATTGATGAAGTATATCCACCCGGACCTGAGCCGGGTACTTCATCAAAGGCCAGCTTTGGACCGGTAGCAATAACAAGATAATCGTATTCCAGTGCACTAGTTGACTGAAATTTCAGGGTGTTATTATCAGCATCTATTTCAGTGACCGTATCAACAATTAGATTAATGCCTTTTTTATCAAGCACGGGTTTTAAAGGTACGGTTATATCCTTCACTGACCGCCAACCAACCGCTACCCACGGATTTGAAGGCGTGAACTGAAAGTGATCACGATTATTAATTATTGTGATAGAGTGTTCTTTGCCTAATTCCTGGCGCATTTCATATGCGCAGGGTAAGCCGCCCACACCTGCGCCAATTATTGCAATATGTGCCATTCGTAATCTCCTTCGTTAAATCATTTGAAAGTAATGAGAAGGTTATTACAAGTATTAGGCCAAGTTTATATACTCATATAAATCAGTGGCTTACGAATTATAGTGTAAGTTATGGGAAGTGACAGTAAAGCCTGACATGTCATAGCTGTCATGACATGTCAGGCTTGCAGATAGAAAGGAACTAAATTAATGAATGGATACGTTAGGATTAGAAATACCATTACGAACTTCATCTTCAGTCGCATCACGAACTTCAAGCACTTTTACTTTAAAATTAGCAACCTTGCCTGCAAGCGGATGATTGCCGTCTACGGTTAGTTTATCGCCCTCTATTTTTGAAACCAGGAATGTCTTCGATTCACCTTCAGCGTTAGTCATTTCAACCTGGGCTCCGATTTTTCTAAATTGCGGAGGCACGTTTTCCAGATCATCTGTGAAAGTCAGATCCGCGTCATACTCACCAAAACCTTCCTGGGGCGGTAATTCGACTTCAATATTGTCACCCGCCACGCGGCCTTCCATAGCGCGTTCAATTCGCTCAATTAACCCCATATTACTGGCGCCATGGACGTAATGTACGGGTAAATCGACCTGTTCTACGACATTTCCCAGATCATCAGTAATGGTGTAAGTAAACTGTACTGCTTTATTTTTACAAATTTTTTGTGATGGCATGATTTTTACTGCTGTTAAACTAAATATGTCGTTATTATACATTTATTCGCGGTGCTACCATAATCAGCAGGCTTAATGTGTTGATAGTAGCAGTGTTAAACTTTGCGTTATTTTATACGTATATTTATTGGGGTTTTTAAAGCGCTCTTATAATATTAATATTAGTGTATAATTATTGACCAGATTTAAATTTTAAGAGATTCAAAATGGAAGCATCATCCTGTAGTAAAGCCGAACCTTTTGCGCTTCAAGTGTTAGGTGATTCTATGCAGCCTGAGTTTATGGACGGGGTTGTTATTGTTGTTGACCCTGAGGGTATTATTCGTGATGGGTGTTATGTTGTTGCGCTTGATTTAAAAGATGAATATACATTTCGTCAATATCGTGAGTATGATGATAAGCACTATCTAGTGCCATTAAATGATTTATATGAAACAGAAGAGTTTAAAGGGCCCACACATATAAAAGGTGTTGTTGTTCAACAGGCCGGTAAAAGACGCAAGGACCGAAAGTTTTATTAAAGATCACAGTCGCTTCGCTAAGCTGATTCTGTATTAATTTAAATTGTGAATATTAAGCTTGCATCTGTTCAGGTGAAGGCGTTTTGCTAAAATACGCATCTGCATCGTCCTCATCGACTTCCTGTTCAAACTCATTATATAAAGGTAACTCATAGTCAAACCAGCCACGCAAACCGGTTTTAAGAGATGAAACATTAGTGAAACCCATTAACTGCATTGTGAAAGCGGCTAATGCACTTCGGTTACCAGAGCGACAAATTACCACAACTTCTTTATCACGTGCATTAGCAAGTGCGGGTACCGTATCTTCGTAACCCCAGTCGCAGGATGCTTCCAGAACACCCCTGGGAACATTGATAGAATTTTTAATATGTACTGTGGAAAATTCAGCGGGTTCAGTGATATCTATTAGCAAAATGTTATTATCATTATTAAGTTTCTCATGCAGATCCCATGGAAATAATTCATTTATATTTGGTAATACATCTTCAATAAGTGATCTGAATGTTTTCATTGTTTATATCCGCTTAAGACTCTTTATTTTGTTTTTGCCGAAGACCCTGTTCAACAGCTATAACAGCAGCTTCAACTCTAGAGTGAACTTCTAACTTACGAAGAATGGCCTTAACATGAAGTTTTACAGTACCGTCAGAAATACCTAAATTCCGAGCTATAACTTTATTGCTTTGACCATCTGCAAGCAGGCATAAAATTTCAAGTTCACGCGGAGTCAGTGCAGAGAAGGGCGTTTCTTTCTTTTTTACTTCTATGGGGTCACCCTGTACCATTTTAGCCAGTACATCAGTTAAGCCGTGCGCGACGACACTTTTACCTTTTTCTATATCACGTAAAGCACTTACCAGTTCGTCTGGTTCCATATCTTTTAAAAGATAACCCTGGGCGCCATTTCTCAGTGCTTCAACTAAATCCTGTTCTTCATTGCTGGTGGTAAGCATGACTATAGGTATTTCAACTTTCTGTTCTTTTGCTTTCTGTAATACTTCAAGCCCACTCATGTCTGGCATGCGTAGATCTAGCAATACAATATCTGGCTTATGTTCATCTATTAATAAAAGGCCTTTAGAGCCTTCAGCCACCGCATCGACAACTTCAATGCCTCGTTGTTCGAGTAAGCCCTGTAAGCCAACACGAAATAGTGCATGATCGTCTATTATTAATACGCGCATACTCAAGAGCTTATCTCCGATAGTCTTTGTAAAGGGTCATGGTCAGTATCACTACTGTAGGTAAAATTAAGCTCAATACGTGTACCTTCATCAGGTTCACTTTCTACGCGTAATTCACCACCAAGGTAATTGGCTCGTTCACTCATTATACTTAAACCTACGTGTTTTCCAGGGTGATCGTTTTCTTTAGGAATTTCAAAACCACGGCCATCATTTTCAATTAAAATATGATGGTGTCCAAATTCATCACAGCGAAACATAAGGCGCACATTTTTTGCGTTGCTGTGTTTGCGAATATTATTCATGGCTTCTTGAACGATACGAAAAATATGCATTTCCAGGTTGGGGGGCAGGTCTGAATCATCCCACTCTTTTTGTAATAATATATGTGTGCCCGAGTCTTTTCTCATGCGTGAAATTAATTTTTCAACCGCAGGAATTAAGCCCTGTTTATCTATTGGTGTTCTACAATGGGCAATCAGTTCTCGTAAATCTGAATAGGCTTCGTCTAAACTATTTTCAACTTGCTCAATACTCCGTATTGATTGAAATTCTGCGGTTGGCTGCAAAGTTTCATCAAGCACACGAACCTGAAATCGAAGGCTTGCTAATGTTTGAGCCAGCGAGTCATGTAGCTCATTTGCAATTAGGCTACGTTCCTGCATGATGATCATGCGACGTGATTCCTGATCCTGTTTGGCTTTTTCGATGGAGTTACAAAGTTGAACTGCCAGTGTAGAGAGTAATTCGTATAAATCATTTTGATTGTTCAGCGGTAACTGATTTAATTTAATTCGAATAACACCTAATGTCCGGTTGTTATGATGTAACGGCAGATAAAAAGACTTGAAATCATCGGATACATCACACAACAAAATCTCAGCAAGTCGAGTGATATGTTCATTGTCATGTATGATGGAGTTATTGGTTAAAGTATCGGCAAGTTCTTTAGTGATTTTAATGCGTTTTTGTTGAGATACTATTTTGGGGTCAATGCCAGCGCCGGTAATATATTCAAGCCAGTTATTTTCGGTTATTAACCAGACTGATACATTATGTGCCTGAAGTTCTTCATAGGTTTTCTTACAAAAAAGATTCAGCAGCTCTTTTAATTCACGACCGGCATTTACAGTGCTGGTGATATTGTAAAGTATTTGTTGTGCTCGATATTGTTGCAGGCTATTTATGGCCTGTTTTTTCTGATTGCTAAAAGCTATATAAGATATGCCGATAAAAATAGAAATTATCAGTGTTATTTGTAGAATTAATGCGAAAGTTTTATTTGTTTCAGTATTAGCTAGCCAGAAGCTACTTGCAATTAATAATAAGAGTAAAATAAATAATGCAAAAATACAGTTAAACAAATGTCGACTAGACATTTGTTTAACTTCAGAATAAATACGCTCGGAAAGTGACAAGATTATTTATTCAGCTGGTTTTACGTAAGCAGGGTCATTAGGGTTCATAAAAATAAACTGTTCTTTACCTTCTTCAATTTCAACATAATCAATGGTCATGCCATTCATAAACTCATTAGCCGTAATAGAAACGATTAAATCAATGCCTTCAGAGGTATGCGTGATATCACCTTCTTTAACGTCATCAAAGCCCATACCATAATGGTAACTGCCATCTTGCATTCTCGTGCAAGCCAGGCGTAAAGGTAAACCGTCTAAATTTCCTTCTTTAGCAGAATGTTTAATCATTTTTGCTGCAGCAGGGGTTAATTTGATCATATTCATAGTACTAGTTCCGATTTTGTTTACAATGTTGTACAAACTGTATAAAACGTTGTGCCCAGTGGTTAGCTGCTGTGTCACGTAAATGCGCATAACATGCCAGAGTATTATTTATCACGATACCATCGGCTTCACCGTTGATGCCTGAACCTCGTTTAACCTGATATGCAAATTTAACATTCGTATCAAGATTTTCAAGTGCTGAATAATGGAACTCATGACCGGCTATTACTGGGTCAGGAGCAGGCTTGAAGGGTAACCATGGATGATGAGTTGTTTCGGTTAGTTTAATGTAACCACGGCCTTGTGGTGCCTTGTGCATAACACAATCAGCTGGAATGAAACCGACCATTTCACCCTTGTGTTCGTTCCAGCTGAGATGTCTGCTTAGATACATTAAACCACCACATTCAGCGTAACAGGGTAAACCATCCTGCAGGGCGCTTTTAATCTGTAAACGCATAGATTGATTGCTTTCGAGTTCTTTAATTCGTGTTTCCGGAAATCCACCTCCAATGAATAGAGCATCGATCTGTGGTAGTTTATCATCACGAATGGTGTCTATACTAACTAGCTCGGCACCAGTAGCGCGAATAGCATCCAGATCGTCCGGGTAATAAAAACCAAATGCATCATTTTCAACTATGCCGATTTTAAGCGGTGAGGTGATTTGTATAGTTTCTTGCTTAGGGGTTTTAATGTCAGGTAAGTCGACAGCCTGTTTGGCAATGCTACGTAATAAATCTAAATTTACCTGATCTTTAACAATGTCTCGAATCTGTATTATTTTATTTTCAGCAGAGTCATCTTCATTACTTGGCATAAGCCCGAGATGACGTTCATCAATTGATAAAGCCGAATTTTTATAAACAGAACCTATCACTTTTACATCCGTGTAATGTTCGATAACTGCGTGCAGTTTGCTTTCGTGACGAGCTCCACCAAGTTGATTTAATATTACGCCGGCAATATTAATTTCTTTATCAAAAGCCTGGTACCCAAGGATTAAGGGGGCGATACCGCGCGTCATTCCCCGTGCATCTAAAACTAAAATGACGGGGGCTTTTACCAGCGAGGCGAGGGCTGCATTTGAGTTACTACCATCTAGATCTAAACCGTCATATAAACCTTTATTTCCTTCAATAACGCTTATATCAGCATCTTGAGAATAATGGCGTATGGTATTAATGATCTCATCCTGTTGCATAGTGTAGAAATCAAGATTATGGCAGGGGCGACCAGCTGCTTTGCTGAGCCACATAGGGTCAATATAGTCAGGACCTTTTTTAAAAGGCTGAACAATCGAACCCGATTCGGCTAATGCTGCGCAGAGTCCTATGCTCAGGGTCGTTTTGCCTGATGATTTATGTGCTGCTGAAATTAGGAAATGTGACATGGATTTTTAAGAAAAAGAAAACGCAAATGAACGCAAATATATGCGTTTTTAAAGTTAGGCTGCTACGTAGTTTTTCCACGTAAATAATTACAGACTCTACTGTTTATGTTTGATTTAACTTGCTACGCAAGTTAAATCAAAAACATTCGCGTTTATTAGCGTTCATTTGCGTTTTCTTTTTCTTTTCAATACCTCGCAGAATCTCAAAACCACAAACGGCCCGAAGTAATCTTCGAGCCGTCTACTAAAAACTATATAAAATAGAGTAGAGCTTACTCAGCTTTATGATGGGGGTCAGCAACTGAGTCTTCTAAAGTAGCTGGTAAGAAACCTAGAACCTTAATGCCCAGAGCAATCATAATCAGTGTTACAGCAATGCCACCCAGACCTAATAAAAGTTCAGGCAAACTCGCAGAGTACTGAGTTGTTGCACCATCAAAGAATGTACTACTAATAACTTCCATACCCGGGAACATTTCTAAAGGGTATGCCTGACCAGCAATAATGATTGTATACATAGCAGCAAAACCGCCTAGTATAACCAGAATGGATGCAGCGGCTAATGTTTTACGACAGTTCTTAACACCCGGCGCATAGATCATAGCGATAGGTAACAGGCTGCCTAGCAGAATCTGACCTATCCAGAAAATATTAGAGTAAGTTTCACCGCCGTTTTCGCCTAGTAATATAAAGGCTTCATAACCGTGATGCTCTGTAGCATAAAGGTTAGACAGGTGGTAAACAATGACAAAGTACAATGTTGCAAATACAAATGTGCCAAGCAAACTACGTAAGCGATTTACAACAACATCACCTAGCGGGCGGCCTGTGCCTTTATATGACGCCAGTAAGACTAATATGAAAAATGCCAGACCAAACGAGAATGACATAATTACAAACATCGGTGCCATCATCGCCATATCATAAGCAGAACGAGCCACAAGGAAACCGAAGATAGCACCCGTACCTGTGGTTAGCGCTAAACGCCATACAAATGCTGCAATACCTGCATAACGGCTGTATTGTTTAACGGTACGATCTAACATCAACCATGCATAGACACTAACGATAACAAAGAAACCGTTATATAAAATCATATTCCATGCAAAGATCGACTTGAAGTTATAGTAGGTCATTGCAACGATAAGACGATCAGGGCGGCCTAAATCAAGTACCAGGATCATTAAACCACCGGCCAGTAGAGAAATAGCAACAAGTGTTGATAAAGGCGCGAGTGGTTTGTATATTTTTTTCTGGAAAACAGAGGAGATTGAGGCAACATTAAGTGCACCGGATGCTGCTACGATCAGGAATACTGCGAATACGTGGGGTAGACCCCAAACGACCTGGTTATCCATTCCTGAAACCCAGTGTCCTTCATGTTCCATATAAAGCATTGAGCCAATTGCACCGAGTACAAATACGCCTAAAAGAGCAATTAGGCCCATGTAGCCAGTGCTTTTACCTTCAATCTGTTCTAAATGTATTTTTTTCATAGTATTCAACTAATCTCTAATACTTGTAAAATTATCTAATAAGTCTTGCTAAAGGGGCACGAGAGTTGAGAGTTATTTTATAAAGTAATCTCTGCCCCTGCATGCCTCTGTGGCATTTAGTTTTTAAATCCCGCGGTAACGAACACCTGTATTTAAACCAAGATCAGCACGGATCTGTTTTCCACCGTGTTTAAGCAATTGTTTAGAAATTTCGCTATCAGGGTTCTTAATATCACCAAAGATCATTGCACCGTGTTCAGCTTCAGAACAGGCTTCTACACAGGCTGGAGTTCCGCCTTCGTCTACTCTGTGTACACACATGGTGCAAGACTCTACAGTACCTTTACCACGCGGTTGATGATCAACCGTGTTATCAACAGTTTCATGTGCAAAAGAGCGTGCTTTATATGGACAGGCCATCATGCAGTAACGGCAACCGATACAAATGTGACGATCAACGAGAACAATACCATCATCACGTTTAAATGATGCGCCGGTAGGGCATACATCTACGCAAGGCGGCTTTTCACAATGTTGACACAACATTGGAAGTGATATTTCATGTTTTGTTTGTTTGTCGCGTAAAGTAACCTTGCGAATCCATTGCTGGTCTGTTCTTGGGCGGTCATGTGAAGCGATACCGTTTTCGGTGTTACACGCACTTACACAAGCCGTACAGCCAGATGCGCATTTGGCTGTATCAATTAACATACCCCAGCGAACAGCACTGCTTACAGCCTGATCAGCTGGTTTTGCTTCAGCAACTGTGTGCAGAAACATGCCAGGAGCAATGGTTAATGCAGCAGCAGCCGTTGCAGATTTTTCTACAAAGCTACGGCGAGAAATATTGACATCAGAGTTACTCATTGCCAGCTTCCTTTGTGTCTTGAACTGATTTTGAAGTATCCGCAACATCAGTTGATATTGTTGTTTTATTTGCTGTTGGAGTAGTGTGTGCAGAGTGTGGATTTTCGCCCTGTGTACCTTTACCCTCCATAGGGCGGTCCATGTGGCACTGGAAACAATCGATGCTTACAGCTGTAAAGTTATGACAACTACTGCAAAAGTGTTTGTCATCACCAAAACGCACTTCTGAATTTTCAGGCACGTGGCAGTTAATGCATTCTTTAAGACTATAAGTCTTTGTTCGAATACCTTCATGCATTGTCTGATCACGTTGATGAAGAAGGTAGTTCATATGGTTCTTCTTCATTTCATCTTCAGGCTGCACACACTCCGTCGATCCATTTGTAGGATGAGGAACTTTAGGTGCAAAAGATGGTTTTTCACCCGCAAACGCAAAAGCGGAAAAAGCCAGCATGGCTAATCCCGCGATTGTGATCAAAGTGTTATGCATGCGTTTGTTCAACTGCTGCATTACTAACTCCAAAAGTTAAAATAATTAGAGAGCTTATTAACAGATAAAAATATAAATAAAATCGCTATTTCAATATATCGAACTGAAATCGAGTAACTTTAAGTTCTAAGGCTACTTGATACCCAATACAGGTATTCAGCAATGACGATGTATATTTACGCTTGTATAAATCTGTTAATGCAATTCTTAATCTGTAAATTTAATTCTTTTAATGTATCTAATAACTACTCAGTTTGCCTCTGTGAGGTTTCAGTGCAAGGCAGAAAATTGAGCTTACAGATGTAAGTGACAATTTTCTAACGAAGCACTGGAGCTTCACAGAGGTTAAATGATTAGTTATTCACCCATACCCATGTCAATGTAGCCTGTTGGGCATACATCAGCACAGATATGACAACCGATACATTTATTGTAGTCAGTGTCAACATAACGACCGGTAGTAGACTGGTCTTTCTTAACACGGAATACAGCATCCTGAGGACAGTAGATAACGCAGTTATCACACTCAAAGCACATGCCACAACTCATGCAACGATTAGCTTCAGCAACAGCGCCTTCTTCAGCAAGGCCATTCATACGTTCTGCAAAGTGACCTAACACTTCATCAGATGATGGCGTATCTTCAGTACGTAAGTTACGTGCTTCTGCTTCAAAGTGGCCCAGGAACATTAAATCAGTTGAAATAATTTCTTTATTTGAACGGTCTTCGTAGTTATGGATAGCGTAATTACTGCTATCTGTACCACGTTGATCATCTGTACTCAGGTTCTTATCTGCAAAGCTATCTGGAACCATGTCTGACTCAGTTAACTTATCCAGAAGGTTGAAGTGATGAACGTCAACTTTAGGACGTTTCTTCATTTCTTTGCTGTCGAGGAATTGCTTGATAGTTTCAGCAACAACAGAACCCTGACCAATCGCAGTAGTTAACAGGTGAGGGCGAACAATATCACCTGCAACGAAGTGACCTGGCTTACCAGGTACCTGGTAGAACTTGTCTGCATCGATTAATGAACGACCATTGTCCATATCTTCAACACCTTCAAGGTCACCAAACTGACCGATCGCAGAAACGATAAGATCACATTCAATGGTGTATTCTTTGCCGCCTTCTTTAGCAACAGGCGCATTATTAACAAATTCAGAGTCAACTAGTTTAAGTGCAGTCGCACGACCGTTTTCATCAGTAATAATTTCTACAGGCATTACTTCGTTCATAATAGTTACGCCTTCTTTTAGCGCATCTTGAACTTCGTGTTCTGCAGCCGTCATTTCTTCCTGCTTGAATAGAGCAGTAAGCGTAACGCTAGAGCAAGGCTCTTTGTCTGCATCAGCAATATCACCGTGTTTAACACGACCTTCTGCTGAATCTTCTGGTTTCTCACCAGCCATATCTTTTAATGTACCAATACGACGAGAAACTGAAACAACGTCGATAGAGGTATCACCACCACCCACACATACAATCTTCTTGCCTGTGTATTTCATATCACCTTTGTTGAACTGCTCAAGGAAGTCAACAGCGGTTACAGCATTAGGCACATCTTTCCAGTTATCAACGAACAAACCACGGCCATTCTTGCAGCCTAGTGCCCATAATACTGCATCGTAATCTTTTTCAAGATCAGCAACAGGAACGTCTTTACCAACACGTGTATTTAATTTAGTTTCGATGCCACCCATATCCAGGATACGCATGCATTCGTGATTCATTACGTCACGTGGAGTACGGTAGCCGGGTATGCCGTAACGCATCATGCCGCCCAGCTCTGAATGATCATCAAAGATGACAGAGCCGATACCGAATCTACGTAGGTGATATGCAGCAGACATGCCCGCAACACCACCACCGATGATAGCTACTTTCTTAGCACCTAAGGCTGGAAGACCAGCAAATTTATATTTTTCAGCAAACGCACTGTCACCAATGTATTGCTCAACTGAGTTGATGCCAACGAAGTCATCAAGATCATTACGGTTACAACCGTCTTCACAAGGAGCAGGACAAACACGACCCATCATTGCCGGGAATGGATTAGCAGTAGTAGAACGCTGGAACGCATACTCTTCTTTAGTCATGCCTTCAGGTGGCGTTTCGATACCACGTACGATATTTAACCAACCGCGAATATCTTCACCCGATGGGCAGCTACCCTGACAAGGTGGAGTACGGTGCACGTAAGTAGGACACTTGTAAGAAGTGTCTTCTAAGAAAATTTTATCGTGCATGCTTGACCATTCAGTCTCGCCATCCTGGTAACGGCGGTAAGTCAAGTTGTTAGTCTGCATGTCTTCTTTTGAAGTTGCCATGCTGGTCTCCTATAGGCTAAACGTATAGTTAAAAATTAAGTTGCGACTTATCATACTGATTTATGGGGGTATGTCTCTTTTGAAAAAGAGGTATTTACTTTTGTAAAAAAATCTTTTTCAGTTTTGACATCTGTCATGAATCAGCAACAAATTGCAACAAAATCGTTTGTTAAATTCTGTTACTTTCTTACTTTTGAGCGTTTAAAAATCAGTCTTCTGGGTCAACCTGGCCTTCCAGGACGATCGCATCACTTACTAATTGATGAACACTCACAATCTGGTCCATAGTAAAGCCATAATAAGGCAGTACTTTGGTGAACTGACTCTTACAGATAGCGCATATTGCCGCCATGTGTGTTACGCCAGATTCTTCCTTCGCATTAATCAGTGCAGTTGCGCGAGGCAAAATACCCTTAACACGTATTTCCATGAGGTCATCTGTTAACAGACCACCACCACCACCACAGCAGAAAGTCGCATCATGGATCGTGTCTTTTTCCATATCTACATAGTTATTACATACGGCCTTAATAACCGCACGTGGAATTGTAAATTGACCACCAGGCTCTGTACCCATGCCTGAACCACGTGCTACATTACATGAATCGTGGAAGGTAACGGTTTTATCATCGTTACGTGATTTATCAATTGTCAACTCACCTTTTTCAAGTTTATCTAAGGTAAACTCGCAGATGTGTTGTGGAATAGGGTAGTTTTGATCAAGAAAATCAAACGGGCCAGCTAATGTATTTAAGAAACTATAACCAACGCGCCATGCGTGACCACACTCACCGTAAACGATTCTCTTAACACCTAGCTGTAATGCGGCTTCACGAACACGCATTGAAATACGCTGCATGTTTTCATAAGAACCAATAAATAAACCAAAGTTACCTGCTTCAGAAGCAATCGAACTTAGTGTCCAGCTTGTATTTGTCTGGTGGAATACTTTAGCGTAACCGATCAAACCATCAATATGTGGTTCTGCGAAGAAGTCAGCTGAAGGGGTAACCAACAGAATATCTTTGCCTTTTTCATCCAGAGGGAATTTAACTTCCACTTCAATATCGTATTCAACGTCTTCTTCAAGGCCTTCAAGTACATTTTTTAAGGCTTTTTCAGGTAAGCCAAGGTTATTACCAATGGTAAATACTTTGCCAATAATTTCGTTTGCGTATTTCTGACCACGACCAATATGTGCAAGAATCTCACGAGCAGCCATTGTAACTTCAGCAGTATCAATACCGTATGGGCAGAACACTGCACAACGACGACATTCAGAGCATTGGTGAAAGTAGCTGTACCAGTCATCAACAACTTCTTCAGTTAAATCTTTTGCGCCAACCAGTTTAGGGAAGTACTTACCTGCAAAGGTAAAGTAGCGACGGTAAACGCTACGCAGTAAATCCTGACGAGCAACCGGCATGTTTTTCGCATCACCTGTGCCCAGGAAGTAATGGCATTTATCTGTACAGGCACCACACTTCACACAGGAATCCATAAATACCTGCAAACTACGATAACGACCTAAAAGATCACCCATTTTATCGAGTGCTTTTTCTTTCCAGCCATCAACCAGAACGTATTCAGGCATTTCTTTAGGATCGTCATGAACTTTCTTTCCTGCATAGCCCATTGCTTCCTGGAATTCCGGTTTTGCCACAAAAGGTCTTAGATGACTTGTTACATCATCTTTCGGCATTGGAACTACCGCATACTCTTTGACTTCAGGAACTTCGTAATCAGCCACTATGGATTCCTCGTTATACGAACATATGTTCGTTTATATTCTGTGTAGGTGCGAATTCATTCGCACATGTTATATACAATAGTTTGTGCGATTAAAATCGCACCTACAAAAATTTATGCTTCTTCAGCTTTCGGTTCGCGAGAAGCCACTAACTCTGGGTAGTTTTCACGCGTTTCATCAAGTGGTTTAGCCCAGTCAGCGATATGACGTTTCTCGCGAGGGTTATCAACCTGATTACGTGTTGGCGCAAAAAATACACCTGGAATATGTAATAACTTACTAATAGGCAATACAAGACCTAGAATAGCCACCAGGACAAGGTGCGCTATAAGCACAGTGTCTTCAGGTAGATCCTGAAGGTTGAAGCTTAATATGCCTAACATGAACAGCTTAACTTGCACGATATCTACACTAAATCCGGATACAAAACTCATTAGGAATCCGCTAAACGCGATAGCCATAATTAACACTAACATCAGGTAGTCAGAAGGTGCAGAGATATAACGCACACGTGCAACAAGGAAGCGACGAGCTAATAAACCGCCTAAGCCAATGAGCATTCCAAAAGCTGCATATTGGCCAGCAAGCTGAACAATCCATAAACTAATCACAGGCATCAAAAATCCAAACATGCCTTCAGGGTCGATGATATAACGAAGGTGACGAACAAAGGCTAATGCAAGAGAAACGTGGAACAACCAGCCAAATAGCCATGTCCATTTGCTCGCCCGAAATAGCGCACTGAACAGGATTACTTCTTTAGCCATTCTAACCACAACACCACCGGTGGATTTTGGCGCAGGTGTAACAGGAATTTTTAACGGAGCAGGAGTTTTGCTAAATTGAATTGCTTTTTTAATGATGCCGCCAATCATAAACAATGTGGCAAAAACTAATACCGCTGCAATTAAAGTTGACATGGTTAAGTCGTACTCCGCTACTGAAGTTTGTTAAATTATTTTAAGTTCATTACATAAGTAATTTGTTTCATTGTAGGTGTCCCTTTAAGGGGCACAGCAGTCCTGCATTATCTGCTAGCTACCGATGTGCGACTGAAGTCGCACCTACAAGTAATGAACGGGTTGTTTTTTACTTATAAAAACCATCTCTAAAAGCGGAAAGGGCTTTTATAAATAAAAGCAGGGGAGACGAATCTCCCCATACTTTTTTAAGCTACGTTTACAGTAGAATGATTCAGGTTGCCGTTGGTAGGCTGTAAATCAAGACGGGAAATGTGAGCATACAAGTGTATGTGTCCATTTCCTAACGAAGAGTTACGGCCTGCCAGCGGTGAGCTGAATTATTCTAAAATTAAACGCAACCTGTTGGCTTAGGAAGACCAGCATATTTACATGCTTGCTTACCAGGGCCGTAAGGGAAAAGCTCGTACAAGTACTTGCTGTTACCTTTATCTTTACCAAGCTTCTTACCAATCGCTTTAGTCAGTACACGTACTGCAGGTGCGATCTGGTATTCGTCATAGTATTCACGTAAGAAGTTAAGAACTTCCCAGTGAGCTTCAGTTAATGGTTGATCTTCAAGAGCAGCCATAACAGTTGCACATTCTGGCTCCCAAGAACCCAGGTCAACCATGTAACCTTCTTCGTCTGTTTCGAAAGTTTTACCGTTTGCTTCGAAAGGCATATCTATACTCCTAAGTCTGAAATGTTAAACAGGTTATAACCAGGACTGACACGTGTCGTGCTTGGCTGTTAGTTCTACGAATCCGCTATAATCAACTACCTGAATACCATCGATTATACGATCTTCGCTCATACCACGAGCTGCAAGATCGGGACCTAATACATAAACTGAAACATCTTTCATAACGCCTGCAACCATATCGCTATGGTCAGTACCCGCCATTGCACCTAAAGCACCATCTTCGATAAGAAGAATTGAATGGCCTTTAGCAGCCAAACGAATGCAAGATGAAAGAGAGTCACGCTCAAAAGGTGATTTATTTACTGTGTGTAAAGTTGACATATCTCTATACCCCTTAGAAGCTTAAAACAACGTCTTGATCGTCAAAAACTTCAGCAAGTTCTGCTGAGCTTACTAGACGAATAGAAGGCTTTTCAGCGTAGTCGTCGTCTTCATCTTCCCAGACTAAAGGCATTAGATCATCTAATGTCAGTCCACGAGCTTCAAGAGACTCTTTTTCAACATAAAGTTTAGTAATTTCATAGTCGCCTAACGCTTTATACGTAGGAGAGAAATTCTTCATGCCAATGCCATCAGTCGATTGACCTTTTGCAATTTGGTAAACACCGTCACCAATAAATGCTAAAGATACATCCTGCTCAAAAGCAGCACCGATTAACACGACTTCTAAAGATTCAAGCGCATACACTGTTCCGTATGGTGCTTTTCTATTAATAAACATGAATTTTTTAGTCGCCATCTTAATCTCCAAACACTAACTGACGGTCGGCAATGATGCCGCCTTCAATTAACTGGCCTAAACCAGAAATACGGAAACCAGGAGCGATGTTATCGCCATCTAGACCCTGGCGTTTAGCTTCGTCAGCATCCATGATGCCGCGACGCTGTGCAGCAGCGATACAGATAACTAAATCTATTTCATGTGCCTCAGCCAGTTTTGACCACTCTTTCTGTATATTACGATCATCTTGAGGTGGAACTGTGTAACGAGTACCGTTATTCACACCGTCATGATAAAAGAATACGCGAAAAATTTCATAACCTGCGTCTAACGCTGCTTTGCAAAAATGCAAAGCAGTATCAGATGCCTGATGCGTGTATGGACCTTCATTGACCATAATACTATATTTCATATCAGACACCTTGTTCTAGAAACGGATATGAGTTGAAGCATTAAGACTAGCACGAGCTCCGCGCCAGTTATCAATGTGGTACTTAGTGAACGGAAGACCTGTTAACTCGAAGAAACGAGGCCAGCCGATACGCTCAACCCACTCACCAACACGTTCCCAATCACGAGCATCTTCTTTATAACACTTAAGAATAAGCTTAACGATTGCGCCTGCTTCAGGCCAACGAGGTGGGTTGTTAGGAATTGCAGAAGCAACCAGTTTCTGGAATGTAGGCTTGCCACGTGCATTAGAGTGGTTACCACCAACCCATACTGCAAGTTTAGAGTGCTCAGCATCGTTGATCATCATTGGAGGACAAGGAGGGAAACATGCACCACAACAGATACATTTCTTCTCATCAACTTCTAATGAAGGTTTACCGTCAACCATTGCTGGACGAATCGCAGCTACCGGGCAACGTGCTACAACAGATGGACGCTCACAAACATTTGAAACTTGTGCGTGGTCAATCTTAGGTGGCTTAGTGTGCTGTACGTTAATCGCGATATCACCCTGACCACCACAGTTAATCTGGCAGCAAGAAGTAGTGATATGAACACGGTTAGGCATGTTCCAGTTTTTGAATTCGTCAATTAATTCATCCATCATTGACTTAACAACGCCAGATGCATCAGTACCAGGAATATCACAATGTAACCAGCCCTGTGTATGAGACAGTGATGTTACAGAGTTCTTAGTACCACCAACAACATAACCTAGCTTTTCAACAGCTTCGATTAAAGGATCAACCTTAGCTTCGTCTGTTACATAGAATTCGATGTTAGAACGGATTGTGAAACGAATATAACCGTCTGCAAACTCATCACCAATAGATGTTAGTTCGCGAAGACTGAAAATATCAAGAATACGTTGAGTACCTACTTTAACAGTAAAGATTTCTTCACCGCTTTCAGCAACGTGGCGTAAAACACCAGGCTTAGGGTCTGTGTGGTATTTCCATAGTCCAAAGTTACGACGCATTGTTGGATGCATGTACTGGAAACCGTCTGGGCATCCAGACTCGATGGGTGGACGCATATCTGCCATTGCCATGATTATTTCCTCAAAAAAATTAAAAATTTAAACTTATAAAAATAGCCGTGAATACTCCACGGCTATCAGATTTTTACTATTATTATGCTTCAGCTTTACGCTCAAACCATTTAATAGCTTCGTCGTCCCAACCGTCCATACGAACGTAAGAGCTTTGACGAGTAGAGCTAACCATGTTTGGATCAACTTCAACGTCGATACCTTCAAGGAAGTTAACCAGACCGATACGCTCGATCATTTCACCACAACGTTCGTGCTCAAGACCATTTTCTGCCCAGAAATCAATGATTTCTTCAGCAAGCTCAACCATTTCTTCGTAATCTTCACGAGTATCAAGCTTTCTGAATGGAACAACAACAGTACCCATAAGGTCACCGATTTTCAGTGTACGCTTACCACCGATAAGGATTGTTACACCCTTATCTAAACCAGTACGTAATGCTTTAGGCATAACGTTGATGCAGTGCATGCAACGAACACAGTTACGGTTATCAACAGCAATTGTGTCGTCATCGTTAAGTGCAAGTGCCTGAGTCGGGCAACGAGTAATTACGTTATCAATGATGTATTGACGGCCTTTAGCTTCAACATATTTCTTGAATTCAGCCTGGTCAACACGCATATCATCACGCCATGTACCGATTACTGCAAAGTCAGCACGTTCGATTGCATTCTGACAATCGTTAGGGCAACCAGAAATTTTAAATTTGAATTTGTAAGGTAGAGCTGGACGATGAACGTCATCAGTGAAGTTGTTTACCAACCAACGCTGAGCAGCATGCTCATTTGTATTAGACATCTCACAACGAGCAGCACCAACACAAGACATAGCAGTACGTACACAAGGACCCGCACCACCCATATCCCAACCGTAGTCGTTGATATCGTCGAAGAACTTCTGAGTGCCTTCTGTCGTTGTACCGATAAACATGATGTTACCAGTCTGACCGTGGAAAGTTTGTAGACCAGAGCCGTACTTTTCCCATGATGCGCCTAGCTGGTTTAGCATGTCAGTTGTGTAGTAGTTACCAGGAGTCGGTTGAATACGCATTGTATGGAATTCTTTAGACTCAGGAAATGCATCTGCCACTTCAGAGAAACGAGGAATAACACCACCGCCGTAACCGAATACAGATACCGTTCCGCCTTTCCAGTAACCCTTACGAGTTTCATATGAATGCTCAAGCTGACCAAGTAGTGAGCTAGTTACATCTGCGATGAACTGGTTTTCATGGTTATCACGTAATGCTTTAATACCAGTGATGAAACTAGGCCATGGGCCACTTTCAAGTTCATCAAGCATGGGTGTTTCATAAATCTTCTTTGCTGCCATGGCGATCTCCGTAGTAGGGAAAGACAGTTTATTAAAAGGGGGGGCTACTGCCTGACCCTTAGCTTAAGTTTAAATGTGCGTACATGTTAAAAACACGTACATACGATTAAAAATCTTTTTGTTCTGCTTTTCTGCCGAAGCATAAAAACATCTCAAATTTAGTGCGTATAGTCTAGGGCGAGTTGAGCAATCAGAACATCTATCCCTTGGGAGGGTGTATTTCATTCTGTCTATCCCAAATGGGATATTACCGCTCGTCGCCTTTGCCAGTAATGGCCCTACACACCACATAAAAAATCGGTGCAATAATATAGCACAAAAATTAACTGTTTCGTTAATCCAAGTATAAATTTTTTTTCTGACAACGCTCTTACAATGTTTCGCCGTGTACTAAAGCTGTATTAGCATGTACTGAAATACACTTTAAATTACTATTTTAAATTGTCTTAACATGCCAATAGTGGGTATTGCCAGACTCTTAATATACTCTGATACTATATATATGTTTATTTGAGACTAATGTGTTGTGAATTTTAACCCACTTGATTTAGGTGATATCACTGGATACCAGAAATGGCGAGAGCAAAAAGTTCGACTTTATGATAAAGCCGCGCACCTGAATGTGATAGATATAAAAGGAGATAAACTCACGAAGGCAGAGCTGAGTAATTTAAAGTCCGCCTGTGATCGTTTTAATTACTCTATTTATAGAATGCAGAAACCCGAGCTGGGCTCAAAACAATTCGTACATGAAACCGGATTATTGTTAGGGCTTAAGCGACTTGATGGGAATTTGTGCTCTGATGAAGATAATATTACTTCTATACAGGTAATGAGTAGTGGTCGTCATTCAGTTTATATACCTTATACCGATAAGAAGCTGACCTGGCATACGGATGGTTATTACAATGCTGATGACAGGACGATCCGTGCCATGATATTACATTGTGTCAGGCCAGCTCGGACTGGCGGTGAGAACCTGATGTTAGATCATGAAATGGCCTATATTCAGCTGCGTGATGAAAACCCCCTATATATAGAAGCATTCACACAGGCAAATGTTTTAACGATACCGCCTAATATCGAAAATGGTAAAGAAATACGTGCTGCCAAAACAGGTCCGGTATTTTCAGTGGACCCAATAAGTCATACTTTACATATGCGCTTTTCTGCACGCACCAGAAATATAGAGTGGAAAGACGATTCATTAACAGAGGATGCGGTTGCCTGTATGAGGGGTTTATTAAATGAAAATAACCCTTATGTTATTAGTTATAGAATGCAGGCAGGTGAAGGTATAATTGCCAATAATGTATTACATAACCGTACGGCCTTTACTGACGGTGAAGAAAAACGTCTGTTATATCGAGCGCGATACTATGACAGGGTTGATGAAGTCGTAAGTCGTAAGTCTTAAGTCAACAATGCGCCTGGTCATCCTCTCATGCCGTGTCGGAGATTCAGTGACTTAAAGGCTGGAATGAAAAATTAAGAGAATTTGCATGATTTATTTAAGTGACATATTAACTCAGGAACATGAGCTGGAAACTTTTGAAGGTTTACTGGAGATAGTAAGACAAAAGGCCCGGGATGGTGAAATACATCTGGACGTGGATATAAAACCTCCATATAACGATGCACCGAAGGACTGGCAAAATCAGGTGGAAATGGCCTTTACCTTTCCCAATAGATAACTAATTTTCATTGTAATATTTTTACTATTGTATTTTATAAATAACTAACTAATTGTTTTTAGAGAGAATTTAAGTCATGTTATGGCAAGAAAATAAAAAAGCAGAACCCTATTCAGTGCCAGACACCGTTGCTGACCTGTCGTTTAAGCTTATTAGTGAGAAGGTGCCTCTGGATCATGCACAGCAATTATCTGATGAAATTCAGAGAATATTACCGTGGATAGCAGATGAGCCTCAGGCAGGTGTACATATGATTCATGGTGCTGCCACAGGTAATGGCTGGAATAGACCTGAAGATGATTGTGAAGATGCCTGTATTTACCTTTCAAAGCGCTCAAGAATGCAAATTCGCATGCCTAAAACACGTTATGAGGACATGAATGAGCTAATAGGCAAAACGATACGTTTAAACGGGCACGAGGTAATGTTTGGCGAATACCAGGTAAAACCATTCACCCCGTTGAGTACGTTGTTTTGTCGATACGTGATTATCGGAGACAATGAAACCGAAGATCAGTTTGTTTCTAGAGTAGAAGCTGATATGAAATCAATGGGAATTAATTTAACCAAAGCGCTGTGTGGTATGGAACATACGTTTAATATGGCAGATGGCCCCACTAAAACCGTGAGTATTATGGTAGCGGATTTAGACCCTGAAGATGCGGTGACGTTACAGGTAAATGGTATAGGTGAGGGCAGAAAAGCAGGTTTTGGTTTGTTTTTAGCCCATAAAGGCATAAATGCAGTAGGTGATATGTCTGATATGCAACATTTTGATGGAACTAAATAGTAACATTATTTACTTTTGATGGTATCAAAACAGGGGTCAGAGCCGGAAAACACCGGGTCTGAGCCCAATGGATATGTTCAATAGCTGTAATTAAACTGCTTAGGCGCATCTCCATCGGGGAAAGGTCGCTGCTTTTTGCGCCCTGTCCCCGAGTATGAATCATACGCGGGTGTCGTTCTACGGAGTATGTCAAGCTAGCGAGAATTCGTTCTTATGATTTATGCGACTTATCCTGATATATATCTAATGGGATAATCGACTTTTTAAATTTTTTAACATAAAGTACCCAGCCATTATTTTACGCATTTTACAAATTTAACAAATTAATTAAAATTGAGGCAATATCATGGCAGCACTTGATTCTGTTGAAAGAACTGACAAAGGTTATCTAGTTGACGTTAATGACTGGAACGAAGAAATCGCAACTGAGCTTTTCGCTGAAGAAGGCATTGTACCCACTCAGGAACACTGGGATGTGGTTAAATATGTCCGTGATGAGACAGTTGGTGGCGACGAGCCTAATGAACGTAGCATTATGAAAGCTATGGGTAAAATCTGGGGTCGTAAAGTGACTTCTAAGGAAATGTATGACATGTTTCCTGGAATGCCATCCAAGCAAGGCCTGAAAATTGGTGGGTGCCCAATGTCTACTCGCAAAGGCGGTTATTAAGCATCCATCTCACGCTTTGTCGGCTCCCTGCCGTTGTTAGAAAATACTTACTTACATCTGTAAGTGCGCATTTTCTGCCTAGGCAGGGAGCCGACAAAACGTAAGCTGAATACTTAATAAATAATGCAGTTATTGTACTGTGTTAAAGAGATATTAAAAATAATTCGTTTCTATTCCTAATGGGGTAGGGGCATTTTACTGAAAAAACGGCTATAATTCGTCACACGATGCGGATAAGTCGCAAACAAAAGAATTCATGAGGGTAATACCATGGCTGATAGAAATGCAATGATCAAAGAATTGATCGCTATGCAAAAGAAATTCATCGAAGACGAGCACAAGAACGGTTTTAACGCTCAGCAGTACTTCACACCAGATTCAGGTAGTGCACTTGATGGTTACCGTGATGAATTCAATGAGAAATCACAGGCGCTTGTTGATGTAGCACATGCTGATAAAGGTTCTCATCGTTAAGATTTAGTTCTTAATGTTGAATAAAAAGCCAGACTTGTTCTGGCTTTTTTTATGGCTGATTCTGGCGCATATCCCTCGGGGAAAGGTCGCCGTTTGTTGGCGCCCTGTCCCCTAAACCCATACCACCAAGAGCTGACAGTGTAGCAAGTCGACTCTGTAATATTCTTGATGGCATCACAACTGGGGACAGGGTGCAAATAACGCAACCTTTCCCCGATGGAGAAGTTCCTGAGCTTAAATTTCAGCCCACATGCGCATTAAATTAATGTACGTGTGGTCTATCTTCACCACTTCGTCATCATCAGGATATTTCTTCTGCAAAGCTTCGCGAGTTTTATGTAAATTAAATAATAATTCACGCTTTTCAGCATCACGAACCAGGCTCTGAGCCCAGGTTACCGCTACCAGACGTGTGCCTTTAGTGACTTCTGCGACTTTGTGTAATGAACCTGATGGGTAAGTAATGGCAGATCCCGCACTAAGTTTGATTTTCTGCTCACCAATCTGGGACTGAATAACTATCTCTCCGCCTGCGTATTCATCTGGCTCATTTAAAAAAAGTGTGGTTGAAACGTCTGTACGATAGCGACCTTGTATTGGGCCCATAACTGGATCATCAACATGCTGTCCATAGGCTTCACCCGGCTCGTAACGTGCATAAAAGGGTGTTGCTAAACGGTGGGGTAAAACGGCTGCCTGATAAACAGGGTGATTGAACAAAGAATTCATCACTATATTATTTAACTGGCCATGTAATTTTGAATCAGTTGCTAATTCATGATTTTTCTTAACTTTACGAGCTGTTTTACCTGCACTTAGGCGGCCATCAACGTAATCAGCATTCTCTAAAAGTTCACGAACACTTTTAAGTTGCTGCTTTGATAAAACTTCTGGGATGGAGACTAACATAATGTTCTCACTAAGAGTTTGGTCAAACTTTTTATGACTCTGATATAATAACGCTCCAAAATTAAGCAATATTGTGCAGAGATAAACTAATGAATTTTAATATTACCATTGATGAAGAGTCTTATACACTGGAAGTGAAAGATGAACTTATGCAAGAGTTGAAAAGTGTTCATGATGAAATGGATGCCGAGTATGACAAGGGTATACAGCTAGGTCGTTACTGGATAGAAGCACCCACTCTGGAACAGCGCTGTCAATTTACGGCTAATAAAGTGGTTAGTGCGATTCATCAGGAAAATATTCGACAGTTTTATATTACGGCTGCTTATATATTAAGTAAGTTCCCTGATTTGAAAAGAGTAACAGTCAGTTCTGACTTTGAAATAAGTGATATAGATATAGAGTTGTAAAAAGATTTACCTGTCTTTTTTTGCGCAGTAACATGGTAAGGGAATGTACGACTGATATACTCGGGGAAAGGGGGCTGCCCATTTTTAATTGGTATGGGGTGCCCTGTCTCCTGTTGTGTTGCCATCAAGAGTTTTACGGAGTCGACTTGCTACACTGTCAGCGCTTGGTGGTATGGGTTAAGGGGACAGGGCGCCAAAAAACGTCGACCTTTCCCCTAGGGAGATGTGCCTGAGCAGGGTAGTATAATCGTAGTAATACACCTGGCCTAGTGCCTACGGTCCAGCGTGGGAATGTTTATTAAATATAAATGGTGATTATAAAATCTTAAACATTTTGTAATGCTGAATAGTATCAAACAGGAGATAACTTTTTTCAGTTATTTGATAACCTGATTTTTCATAAAAACCAAGCGCATTTTCTCGAGCATTTAAGAAAAGTTCGCGTGCATTGTTTTCTTTAGAATATTGTTCCATATGATCTAAAATCGAACGGCCTACACCTTTACCCTGGTATATATCATCTACAGCCATGTAACGAAGTTGAGAAGATCCGTTATCAGAAAACTCTAAACGGGCTACGCCGGCGACATCACCATTAATAACGGCCATTATGTGGTAGCAATTAACATCAGTAATGTCACGTTCGCTGCCTTCAGTTTTCCCCCATGGTTTTCTTAATATGCGCCAGCGTAAATTATAATATTGCTGAAAATCTTTATCGGTTTGAGGTTGAGTAAGAGTTATATTCACAATGTTTTATATATTAATTAAGTTATCAAATTATGTGAGGCCGTGAGTGGTGTTATTCTGCGGCCTGTTATTTAAAACAACGTTTTTTATCTGTTGATCATCTCCCAGCTCAAGCACAATATCAGATCGATGAGGCATTTCATTAAGCGTATGGCGAGTTAAACGTTCAAAATGCATTATGAACTGTGTGATTTCTGCGTCGTTCATAATATTATTATCGTTGTTGTCATTTAGCGATGATTTTAGTTTTTCTTCCTGCAATTTACGCCATTCAAATACCCTGTTAAAAGCGGGTATTTTAAGCATTACCTGAATGTCAATTAATGAGAAAAGCTCGGCGTAAGTGCTTTCAAGTTGCTGGTTTACAAAGCGCCGCCATGTTCCATCCGAGTCATCTGATCTTTCCAGGTCATTTATGGGATCTTTTAATGATTTTTCAGTTTGTGGGATTGAGCCGACACACCAGCCTTCAAATAATATAATGTCATATTCATTGCTTACTTTTTTCCATTTTTCAGTTGGCAAAAGGTCATCTATTGATTTATCGAACACAGGTATCAGTAGTTCAGATGTGTTTTTGTTTAAAAGATGATGCAGTATTGAAATACCTAATTCGGTATCATGAGTGCCTGGAACACCTCGTGTGATTAATAGAGGGTGTATCTGACTGGCTAGCTGACGGCGTTGTTTTTTTCCTTTGTATAAATCATCAATAGAAATACTAATAACTTTTTTACCGAAGCCTTTTTCAAGTATGCCAGAAGTAATTTTAGATAAGGTTGATTTTCCAGAACCCTGGGCGCCATTAATGCCAACTATAAGTGGTTTATCAATGTGTTTTTTAGCCAGGTACTCGCTAAATGGGATGTAAATCTTTTTAAGTGACGTTATGAAACTATCGTTCAGTGGAATTTTTTCATTCGACATTAGTGAAATAAAGAAACTTAATATCCTGTCTTCCCATTCTCTATCGACTGTGCCCGCTGGTTGAATGTAAGCAGGCCAGCTATTGCTGTTAATTTTTTTTATAGACATAAAAGCATCTACTTGGTCATGCAAATGAAAGCCAGGTGGTGGCAACATATTTTACGCCTTTTTGTAACTGAGAGTTACGATGTTCATGAGTCCAGAAAGGTGGAAATAAAATTAAAGCGCCTTCTTTAGGTTGTACGGAGACATCCTGAAACATGAATTCAGTTGCCCCGCCAGGGCCGGGAACATCATTTAAATACCATAATGCGACTAATTGTCGATCAGCAAAATCGTGGCTACCGCCGTCAATATGCCAGTTATAATATTCACCTTCAGCGGTGCGTTGCATATTATAACCTACGTCTTTAAAGGGGCCTTTGAAAAACGGAAATGCTTCAGAAAATTCACGTAAAGAGTGCCCTAAAGAGCGTATTAACTCCTGAGAGATATCGCGCCAATCTTCTCTGCTACTAATTGCCAGATCGGTTGACTGTTTTATATTGTGGTCTTCTTTAAAATCCTGTCCGACACGGCCACGATACTGTGCGTCTTTGTCGCTTTCAAAACGTCGTACCATTTCTCTGCAAATATCTTTAGGTAAAGCATTTTCATTAATATAGATAAAACTGTTTTCTTTTACTTCTTTAAAATTAACGAGTGGTTTTTTTTGTGTTGAGTCATGATACATGGTTATATTCTTATCGCTGCTATGGGATCTATATTATCAATAGTCGGGTTTTAAAGATAATTGTTATTAATCAAGGTTTCTATTTTGGTTTGTGAATTTTTCCCGTGGTTGTTATATAACTTTAAAGTTTGTTGCGCTATATTAAGCCAATGATCACTGGCTTCATTAATTAAGGTTTTCAACTTTGATGTGTTTTTGGTTTCTAACCAGTTTTTATATGCATGAGTTAATGCGGGAAAAATCATTTTCCGCATGCTGCTTAAATTAGCAAAATAAAAATGTATCTGTGAAGCATTATTATTTTCTAACAATCTGGGCAAAGTGCTTAACATATCGGCAACATTGTCGCGTACGGCGCGGGCCATTATTTCGGCTTGAGAGTGGGGCAGAGTAACGAGCATTTCTTCCCATACCGGGCCTAGTATTTTTCCAGCCATGATTTCACCAATTTCATGCTGTAAAACAGTATCCACTTCATTATCTGTCATTTTTTCTAATGCATCTTCTATATTATTTTTAAAGTCATAACAGTCAAGTGCACGGGAAAGCGGATTTTCCTGTTTATGCCAGAGCGATTCTTCAAATTTTTCCCAGATGAAGCGGCGCAGTGATTCACGGCGTATATAAACAGTTTTATTTTGTAACATGCCCGGTGGAGCGGCCAGATCTCGAGCGAACTCTTTTCCAGAGATATACAGGGTATAGTCATCCCGTGTTTCTTTGTGTAGTAACTCAGCTAGAAAGAAAACAGGTTTGCCATATAAACCATAACCACCGCTATATACTAACTGTTGATTTTCCAGTTGATTATTAATAATATCGTTTTCAAATAATTCGAATTCCTGATGGTTAATTATCAGGTTTGCAAGAGGCTGCTCGTCAATATCATCCCACAGCCCTTCACGTGTCGTGAGCCATTCACCAATATCATTGTTATCGAGTTTTTTGCTGAAGGGCAACTGCATTTCCCAGCGATAAAATTCCCGCATTTTTAATAGATAAATACACAGGGTATAGTTACCCGCATACTGGGCATCAGAAATATGGCAATTGTGTTGTATTTGTTGATTAAGCGGTTTCATATATACCTATAAGAAATAAGGTAATTTCTGTTCATCTAAAATGCACTCGCATTTTTAAGATAGCATACATCCCTCTATTTAAAATAGTATAATGCTCACCAATTTATATTTATACGAGATAATCCCATGAGAATGAGAACCAAATGGCACGATAAAGAACGAACCGTGTCGATTGATGAAAAAGCCAATACCATGGCATTTATTTCATGGCGTATAGCAGCGGCTTTAGTACTCAATCTTGAAAATGAAAATTTCCAGACGGATACTCATAAACAACGCCTTGATGTTATACGTGAAGCACTGGCTTTTTTAGTGTCGGTAACCGATAGACTGGTCGCTAATCAGATGACTGACGAGGAGCGTCAGGAGTTTGTAGCCAAGTATGCAATCAAACTCTCTAAGACTTTTCAGGAAAACTGTGAAGATTTATTAGGTCGAGATACGGACTATAAAAAAGACTTTATCGAAATATTAAACCAGCGTTTGAATGCTTATGCAGAATGCTCATGGATTGATGATAAACAAATGCCAGGGTTTCAGTATAAACGTGATTTTGGTGATTTTATAAGTGCTGAAATGGGTGCTAGAGATAATAAATGGATTACTGATCAGATCATTGAAATAGAAGTGCCTGATATGATTGAGAATCTCAAAAAGTCTAAATATGAGATGGTAGACGGGCACAGTAGTGCACAGCTTGGCTAGGCGGTAACAGCAAAAGCAGTTTGTCCGCTAATAAACGCAAAACACATAAATAAAAGCAAAATCTATCTTGAGCTAATAAGTCGCATACAAATAGTTACTACAATTTTTTGTATTTATTTGTGGATAATTTGCTTTTTTAAAGCATATATTGAAAATTACCCCTGCATTTTCAAAATAGCGTTAGTCCTGAACATAATAAAGGCTGAACATAAAAAAAGGCCGGCCCATCTATCAGAGGGGCCGGCCTTTTTTGTGTCTAACTAAAGCTAAAAATTAAGCTTTAAAGTTAGCCGCGTTATCAGTGTTCTTATCAGTGCCATCTGCATAGCCTGCTGTGTAAGCTTCAGTCACACGTTGCTCTTCACGCTCCGGATTACATACATAGCCACCCTGCCAGCCCTGGATGTACTCTGGATCAATACCATCTTTTTCCAGTTTAACAACTGTATCGTAATATTCTTGGTTCATAGCTTACTCCTGGTAAAGACCATGTTAATAAGTCATATCGTTGGTAGTAATACCAGCGACATTAAATTAGGTAAAGTTTAAATGACTATTTCAGTCATTTCGTAATGGGCGATATTATAGCAGAGATAGAGGCTGTCTATATATCCCTATAGGGAGGGTAAGTCCACTATCCCATTAAGTGGTGCGAATTTTAAGGCTAAAAGATCAAAAATCAAGGTAAATCTGTTATCCAGGGGATGATATCTCCACTTTTTTGCTCTAAATTCCACCATAGTCTTTATGTGTCAACTTCAGAAGTGGATAAGAAAATACTAATCCACACAGGCTATCAGTTTATGTCAGTAGCAAAAACCTGCTAAAATAGGCGGCTGAAAAGAGAATTATTCTCCCCCCGACAATTGTTATAGAGGTTTACCATGTCAGAAGAATCAATTATTGACCCAGGCCTGGCCAGTGGCTTTGCGGCTTTCGAGTCAAGAGACTTTACACAGGCAATGCGTTTATTACTGCAATTTGCCGATGCTGGTAATGCAGATGCGCAACACAAAGTAGCCATAATGTATCAAAATGGTCTCGGAGTGGTAGCTAATGACGAAAATGCCTTTAAATATATGAAATTATCTGCAGAAGCCGGTGACCCAATAGCACAACATGGTCTTGGTTTTATGTATATGGAAGGCGAGTGTGTTGTGCAGGATTTTGCTGAAGCACTCGTCTGGTTTAAAAAGGCTGCTGAGCAAGATATGCTGGGCTCAATGACCACTATTGCCATGATGTATGAAGAAGGTAAAGGTGTTGAAAAAGATCAGGCTATTGCTCAAGAGTGGTACAAAAAAGCCGGCTTCTAGCCGTGGCTGTTCAGCTCACCCCTGTATGACGCCATATCTTCGTTGAAAAATGGACATTTACATTTGTAAACTCACATTTTTCGCCTTGATCTGACGCCATACAGGGGCAACCTGAACAGCCACTTTAATCCCGTTGTTATCCTCGATAAAATCTTATGGAAAGATTTTAAACAGGCTTTGCCTGACCCGAAAGGGCGGAGGGCAGGAGCCTGAAGTAATGCTTTTATCCTGGGTTCAGCGGCTTAATCTTAACGACTCTCGATTCCTGTTTTTTTACAGGAATGACATGCTTAACTAATGGATCATCATGCGTCCCGCACAATTATTATCAGTATTTAACACAGAATTTAATAGTACCGAAACCGGTCACCATACTCCCGTTATGCTTTGGGGGCCTCCAGGTGTGGGTAAGTCACAAATGGTGCTTCAGGTGGCAGAAAAAAATAAGGTGCCTGTTATCGATATTCGTTTATCGCAAATGGAGCCCAGTGACTTACGTGGTATTCCCTTTAAAAACGGTGAGTCAGTTGAGTGGGCTGTGCCTTCAATGTTACCCAATGCACAAAGGCATGGTGAAAAAGGTATTTTATTTTTAGATGAAATAACCTCTGCACCGCCTAGTGTTTCTGCAGCGGCGTATCAGTTAATACTTGATAGAAAACTCGGTAATTACGAGGTGCCTGATGGCTGGGCGATTTTTGCCGCGGGTAATAGACAGGGTGATAGAGGTGTTACATATACAATGCCTGCCCCTTTAGCTAACCGGTTTTCACATTATGAAGTTGATGTGAATCTTGATGATTGGGTCGCCTGGGCCTGGGAGCATAATATTAATGAACGGGTAATCGGTTTTTTACGTTTCCGTCCAGATTTATTATTTGATTTTGATCCATCACATAACCCGGTTGCATTTCCATCACCCCGCTCCTGGGAGTTTGCGCATAATGCGCTACATAAATTTGAAGATCATCCCAATTTATTATTAGGTTCGTTACAGGCCTGTGTTGGTCCGGCTGCTGGCGTTGAGTTAAATGCCTTTATCGATAGTCTGGATCAAATGCCAGATCTGGATGCGATTATTGCAGGTGAAAAAGTAACTTCACCAAAAGAAATTGACTTGCAATATGCTGTTGCCGCTGCATTAGTTGGCCGCGCAATTAGAGTGAAAGGTGACGCAAATGCAACAGAAGTGTTAGGCAACATTTTGAAATATGCGAAAAACTTTCGGCAGAAAGAAATGGGTGTGATGATGGTATCAGACCTGCATCGTGCGATTGGTGAAGAGATATTTGCAGTGCCCGAGTTTGCAGACTGGGCAAATGACATCGCGGAACTTATGATCTATTAATGTTTATTAATCAAAAAAATGCACAGATAAAAGAAAACGCAAATGAACGCTAATAACCGCGAATGAACGCAAATAAAAGAAAAATAATGGCTCAATATGTTGTGTGCCTGTTTGATACAAGAAAAAAAATAGCGTGTTTTAGCGGTTATTTGCGTTTTTCGCGTTGTCTTTTTCTTTTTAATTTATCTCATTCCGTGATTAATCTAAATGCCCATAGATCTTGATAAAAAACTAGCTACAGCCAGAACAAAACTTATCCTGGAAAAACCTTTCTTAGGTGCACTGGTTTTGCGTTTACCTATGGTGCGCGCAAAAGATGACTGGTGTGATGCTACTTTTAGTAATGGTAAAAAACTTTATTATAACGAGCATTACATTGATGCGCTCACGCCTGATCAAACTCAATTTGTTTTAGCCCATGAAGCACTTCACTGTGCATTGTCGCATTTCGCGCGACGTCAAAATCGTGTTCAACACCGTTGGGATATGGCCTGTGACTTTGCCATAAATCCAATGCTTATTAATGACGGTATGAAGCCGCCAGTTGATGTCAACTATTTACGTGAATACGATGGCATGACAGCAGAAGAAATTTATCCAATGCTGGAAGATAACGATAATGATCAGGAGCGTGAGTTAGAGCAAAATTTAAACCCGGATTCAGATAATGAAAAAGATGATGACTCCGGTGGCAGCCCTGATCAACATGATCAAAAAGAAGGCCGTGATCAAAAACAGAAAAGTGATTCAAAAGGTCAGGGCGAAGAAGATGGCGGTGTCAGAGAAGATAATTCAGATAAAGGTGATGGCGCTGGTAAGAAACAGCAAGGTCCACCGGAAGAAGGTGAGGGTGAGCCAGACCCTTTAACACCGCAGGAAATAGAATCATTAAGCCTGCAGTGGCAGCAACGCATGGCGAGTGCTGCGCAACAGGCAATACAGGCTGGCAAAATGGGCGGTTCTATGGCCCGTATGGTCGATCATTTGCTGCAACCGCGTTTACCCTGGCGGATGTTATTATCCCGTTATATGACGATGGTGGCGCGTGATGATTATACCTATATGCGTCCATCATCCCGGCGTGGTGATCCGGCGGTTTATCCCAGTTTAAGAAGTGCGCAGTTAAATATTGTCGTTGCATTAGATATTAGTGGTTCGATTTCAAACAATGAAATAAATGAGTTTATGTCTGAAGTAGACTCAATAAAAGCGCAAATGCGAGCGCGCATTACCTTGCTGGTTTGTGATTCAAAGTTGGCAGATGGTTGCCCCTGGTTGTTTGAGCCATGGGATGAGTTTACAATGCCAAAGAAATTTAAAGGTGGTGGCGGAACCAGTTTTAAACCGGTGATGCAATGGGCAGAAGAACAGGATGAAGCACCAGGTTTGATCGTTTATTTCACCGATGCACAGGGTGAATTTCCAGAAAAAGAACCAGCTTTTCCAGTAGTATGGCTGGTCAAAGGTAAAACACCTGTTCCCTGGGGGCAGCGAGTTCAGCTAAACTAAAACCAGTCTTAAGTCGTAAGTCTTGAGTCATAAGTTAACAGCTATCTTATCCTACGGGTGAGACACTACAGCTTTTGATTTTTTGACTTAAGACTTACGACTTACGACTTAAGATGATTTTTATATGGACCTTTCGCCAGAAGATAGTCTTCGTTTAAACGTATTACTCCATCAGGGTTTACAGGCCGTGCGTGTAGATGAATCACGTATGATTGTTTATGCATTAACAGAACGGGGTGAAGCTAAAGTGCCCTTAAATGCTAACTGCCGGGATGATCAATATATTCGTAATGTGAAATCACTTTTATCATCTCATTCTTTAGGTTCACCTGGCGGTTACCCGGTTTATTTGAAACGCTGGACACGAATGGGCCAGGCAAAAGATAATAGCCTTCATCAATTATTAGTTTTGGGTGAAGAAGAAGCTGTAGTCGCGGTAGTGCATGCACCCGGTTTAACTAATGAATTAGCCAGACGAGCCTGGTGGTGCATGCCTACGTCGGATAATGCACGTCGTATGTTAGAAAAAGAAGCGGTTGTTAAAGGTGATATGGGTCCCATATTATCTGAGTTCCTGATTGAGCATTTACCTTTCGAAGAAGATGCACTGGCGATGATTGATAGTGTTAGAGCGTCGTTACAATTTGGTCTGGTATCCACTGAACAAAAAGAAAAATTATGGACAAAAGCCAAAATGAAGGGGGCTTACTTTGTTGGTTTTTTACAGGCCATGCCTGATGATTTGCCCGGTGATGCAAGGAAAAACCCAAATTACGATAAGTTTAATGAAAAACTTACAAAGTTAATAAAGCAGGGTAATCCACCCGCATTGCTTTTGTTGAGAGTGTTGTCTGCAGCAGGTCAAAATTATTTAAATGCTATTGATGCAGCATTAAAAAGACCCAGTGACCAGAATGTTATTGTTGCTTTATTTATGACAATAGAAAACTATTTTAAAGATATTTGTCCCGGGTTTCAGAATAGGCGGGATATTGATTTATTAAAAGATGAAGCATTAACAAAGTGTCAGTCATGTGATGAGCAGTTAGCTGAGTTGAAATTGTTAATACCTGAGGCAGAACCTTATTTAAATGCAATGATGGTTTTGTCTGGTTATTGTGAAGAGTTGACTTTTCCGGTGTTTGGGCAAACGGATGCTATAGGCTCTGTTATGCGTAAACGTGTTAAACATTTAACTGATCCGATAAAAGAGCAAACAAAAATATTAAGAAGTTAAATCTTATAATTAGTTGTTTGTTTCTTAAACTCAATAGTTTTAATTATTTGGCTAAATAAAATATGCCGTCATTATATATAACAAAAATTCATATTACTCTACAGGTTAAGGTGCCGAATGAATTACTTGAGAGGCATTTGCCTTCATCAGCAGAAGTAGTAGGCGAGGCATTAACTGAGCAGGTAATACAGGCAGTAAAGAAACATAAGTTAAGTTATTTTCCTGCCCTGGATTTTTTAGAAAAACAGGGTGATATAGAAGAAGACCTACTTGAAGCCGTAGAAACTATTTCCTGGTTCGCATGTAAATTCGTGCGTGAGGAAGTTAACAAAAAACTTAGAGCCTTTTTTTCAGATTTAAGTTTTCAGTCGGTTAAATGTACATCATATGCTATGCCCAGTGTACGAGCTAAACAGATAAACGCCTGGAATGAACTGGTTGAGCACTATACGCCAAATACAGTGAAGCTGGATGTGGTTGCCAGTATATTAAAAAAAGAAGAAAATCCCAAAGGTTTAGAAAACTGGTCAAAGCAGTTATTCAGGCGAAATCTTGAGGACTCTTTTGATCAGTTTGAGATTATCCAAACAGCTGTACTATAAAAAATCTTAGATCATTCAATGTCGTGTTTACCTATATGGGTAGCTGAAAACATTCATATGTGACTAAAACACAAAAATTAATATTAAAATAAAGTGTTCGCTAAATAACAGTTCATTTTTTAAATTGTTGAGTAGAACGGTGGTTATGCTTCTTCTTTTTCTTTAACATTTGTTACCAGTACCTGTTCTAGTGATAAGCCTGTCATGCCATGAATGCTTCGCCATAAATAATAAAATATCGCTAACATCATCAACATAGATGGGATCGCTATCATAGGGTAACTGAGTAAAGTCATCTGCCCGAGTTCTTCATTAAACGCGGTACTTCCTGTTGGGCTGGTGACAAGCCACCTGGCGAGTATGTAATTCATAAAAGATGAAAAGAAAAACGAGCCACTTAAAAGGTAAGTGGCAGTTTGTAGTTTGCATTGAAACGTTTCACTTGTTCCCCGGTCTTCCAGCTTTTGATTAATTTTATCGATGTTTAAAATGCTAGCGTTAAAAAGCAGTGTTCTGATTAAAGGGTATGGTGTATAGGTTGATAGCAGTATAGCTAAGCCAATTATACCGGGTACAGCGGCTTCTTTTATTGCCAGCCACTGTGTATCAAGCTGCAGCAGACCAATGCCGCCTGTTAACACCACACTTATAATACCAAGCAGTGCAATGAAATTAAATTTTCTGTATTTGAACAGCTCGAATAAACCCAGTGATAGAGGTAATGCCAATGCCAGTATTAACGCATTGACTGAGCCAAGGTGGTCATCGCCACTAAATTTCATGAGTATTACTGACGGTATGACAATACTTACCAGCAGGTCAATCAATGGGTTCTGTTTGTTACGCTCAGATGGTTGTATCGTTGTGTTTGCGTTATTCATAAATTCTTTCATGTCTAGTAATGCAAGTAATGTTAATTATACGTTCGAGTTTTTGCTATATCCACAGTTTGTGACAGCTGATGTTACTTAATATTTAAATTGAGGATATTGATATAGGACAGTTGACTCAGGTGAGCGTTCCACACGTATCTTTTTAATGAAATATAGCTTTATTGAGCTGTATTTAATTAATCAAATATTTTTCGTCTTTTTCACCATAGGGGTCCTGCTCATAAAACACACCACAGTGTCGGGCAGAATTTTCCAGAAAATATGACACACTGAGGTCATAGAGGTTAACACCCAGGTAGTCCTGAAACAGTCTTTCTTCAATACTATGTTCACTGTCAGTGGCTATCAGGCCTTTTTTATCAATCATACTAATGTCTCCAGTGGCTATTATGCTTATTGAATTAAATAATTTCACTTAAATAACCGGTTATTAAATAATACCTGAGTAGTTTACTAGGTTATTTAGTATATAGATATTGAAGGTAAATTAAACACAATTTTACTACGGGTATTGTTCGAACTGGAAATATATCAGCGCAGGTCAGTTGTCGTGGCATAGGTCGAATATTCTATAGGTGCCGTTCGAATATAAAGACAGTAGTCAAAAAAGGTATAAAAAACAACAGAGTATGAATATTATTTAGCATCATTGCTATTTTGATTCGGCTCATAGTTTTATTAACTCATAGGCTCACTGGGTGTTTATCAAGTGTCTCGTGAGGATATCAAAATGGAGTTTGAATAATAACCTGGTAATTTAGTCGGGAATACACCTACAAATAAAGGCGTTGAAACTCTTTCATAAAAAGCATATAAAATACTTGAGTAATTTACTCAGGTATTATTGCCAGAGGATGCAGAGTATGAGCGCTCCACCTAAAGAAATTGAAAAACTCATTGATAGTGGTTATGAGCATGGTTTTATAACCAATATTGAATCAGACACAGTTCCGCCGGGGCTTAATGAAGATGTCATAAGGCTGATTTCTTCGAAAAAGAATGAACCCGAGTGGATGCTGGAGAAGCGACTAGCGGCTTATAAAAAGTGGCTTGGCATGACGCCGCCAAACTGGGCAAAGCTGGATATAGAGCCAATTGATTTTCAGGCGATATCCTATTATTCCGCGCCCAAAGATTTTTCTGATGGGCCGCAAAGTCTGGATGAGATTGACCCTGAAATACGCGATACCTATAACAAACTGGGTATTCCTATTGAAGAGCAAATGGCACTCGCAGGCATTGCGGTTGATGCTGTGTTCGATAGTGTATCGGTTGCCACCACATTCCGAGAAAAGCTGGCGGATGCCGGTGTGATTTTCTGTTCTATGTCAGAAGCCGTGCAGGATTATCCCGAGCTGGTAAAAAAATATATGGGTACAGTTGTGCCCGATAGTGATAACTTTTTTGCCTGCCTGAATGCAGCGGTATTTACCGATGGTACCTTCGTTTATATACCTGATGGTGTGCGATGCCCTATGGAGTTATCAACCTACTTCAGAATTAACGAAGCCAACACCGGTCAGTTTGAGCGAACGCTGATTGTTGCTGAAGATAATAGCCATGTGAGTTATCTGGAAGGATGTACCGCGCCGATGCGTGATGAGAATCAGCTGCATGCGGCGGTGGTTGAACTGGTGGCGAAAAAAGATGCCAAAATAAAATATTCTACGGTGCAGAACTGGTATCCCGGTGATGCGCAAGGCAAGGGTGGCATTTATAACTTTGTGACCAAACGAGGTATCTGCCTGGGAGAACGCTCACATATTTCATGGACTCAGGTAGAAACCGGTTCGGCGATTACCTGGAAATACCCCAGTTGTATTTTGACAGGTAAAGACTCGATTGGTGAATTTTATTCGGTTGCGGTTAGCCGTGGCAAACAGCAGGCCGATACTGGCACCAAAATGATTCATATTGGTGAAAACAGCAGGAGTACGATTATTGCTAAAGGCATTTCTGCAGGTCAGGGCCAGAATACCTATCGTGGCCTGGTGAAAGTGATGCCGCGCGGAGAAAATGCGCGAAATTATAGTCAGTGTGATTCATTACTGATTGGTGATAAGTGCGGTGCACATACTTTTCCCTATATCGAGGTCGCTAACCCCACAGCAAAAGTTGAGCATGAGGCGAGCACATCAAAAATTGGAGAGGACCAGTTGTTCTACTGTCAGCAACGCGGGCTTTCTGAAGAAGATGCTGTATCCATGATCGTGAATGGTTTCTGTAAGGAAGTGTTTAACGAGTTGCCGATGGAATTTGCGGTTGAAGCAAGAAAGTTACTTAATGTCACCCTTGAAGGGGCCGTTGGATAAACGAGAGGCTGGAAAAATGTTATCAATAAAAGATTTATATGCAGAAGTGCAAGGCAAACAAATACTCAAGGGATTAAACCTGAATGTTAATGCAGGAGAAGTGCATGCCATTATGGGGCCTAATGGTGCGGGTAAAAGTACCCTGGCGCATATTCTCTCTGGTCGTGAAGGTTATAGTGTGACAAGTGGTCAGGTGAATTTTGAAAATGAAAACTTGCTTGATCTGGCTATCGAGGAACGTGCCCACAAAGGAATCTTTCTCGCGATGCAATATCCGGTTGAGTTACCCGGTGTAAACAATATGGTTTTCCTTAAAGAATCACTGAACGCTATCCGTTTGGCAAGAGGTGAAAAAGAGCTGGATTCAATAGCCTTTATGAAACTTGTAAAACAAACAGCGGCGATGGTTAATCTGGAAGAAAAACTGTTAAAGCGGGATGTGAACAGCGGATTTTCCGGGGGTGAAAAGAAACGTAACGAGATACTGCAGATGGCGTTGTTAGAACCCAGGCTGGCGATACTCGACGAAACCGATTCCGGGCTCGATATTGATGCCCTGCGAATTGTTGCTGAAGGGGTAAATGCCTTACGTAATGAAAATCGTGCCATGATAGTGGTAACGCATTACCAGCGTTTGCTTGATTATATTGAACCTGATTTTGTACATGTTCTGGCAGATGGACAGATTGTTAAATCTGGTGACAAGAGTTTGGCGCTGGAGCTCGAAGAAAAAGGTTATAACTGGTTGAAACCTGAGGTGGCTGCATGAACACGCAAACAAATCTCGCAGAACAGTGGTTAAAGCAGATTGTCGACAAGGCTGTAAAAGATCCTGATTCTGAGCAGGCTGAATGGTTTGAAAAAATGCGCACAAATGCGCAACATCAGTTACAGGATTATATTACGCCGAACCGCAAACAGGAGCTGTGGAAATATTCAAATATCGATAGTCTGTTTAAAAATCAGTACTCACCTGTTGATGAAGCGTTGCTGGCTATTTCGCAGCTGGATATCGAAGAACATTTTATTACGGATATAGATACCTACCGTCTGGTATTAACTAACGGACGTTTTGTGCCTCATCTTTCGAATATTCAGAACTTGCCACAGGGGGTAAAACTTGGTGGTTTGCGTGATACGCTAAAAACAGATGCGCAGAGTATGGCGGGCTGGTTTGGTCATGCCGCAAGCCATTATCAACATGTTTTTTCTGCGCTGAATACGGCGCTGATAAATGATGGCCTGTTTTTGAAAATAGAAGATGGCATTAAACTCGAAAAACCGATAGAGGTGATTAATATCAGTTTGAGTGTTGATGAGCCGCTGCTAATTCAACCAAGAAATTTATGTGTGCTTGGCAAGGCTGCTTCTGCAACTCTTATAGAGCGTTACATTAGCACTGGTGATTCACATTACCTGAATAATAATTTGACTGAACTGGTGCTCGAAGAAAATGCCAGTCTGTTACATTACCGTCTGCAGGAAGAGAGCTCAACGGCTTATCATCTGGGCAGTGTGTTTCTCTCACAACATGCATCCAGTGTGTATAACAATACCAGCATTTCATTAGGTGGTGCATGGTCGAGAACTGAATTTAATGTTGAGTTTAAAGCGGAATTTGCAGCCTGTCATTTGAATGGTTTATATATGGTAGGTGATGACCAGACGCAGGATTTTCACCTGAATATTCGTCACGATGTGGCAAACTGTTCAAGCACTGAAAACTTTAAGGGCATATTGTATGGTAAAGGCAGGGCAATATTTGATGGGTTGATTTATGTTGCAAAAGACGCACAGAAAACAGAAGCACATCTGTCAAATAAAAATCTCATGTTAAGTCGTCAGGCAGAAATTGACTCCAAGCCGCAACTTGAAATTTATGCAGATGATGTCAAATGTAGTCATGGTACAAGTATCGGGCAATTAGAGCCTGAACAGATTTTTTATCTGCGCTCAAGGGGTATTAGTGAACAGGTGGCGAAAAAGATGTTATGCCTGGGTTTTGCCGGTGAAATCATTAATCACATTAATATAAAGTGTATACAGGAAGCCCTTAACAAGGCTGTGAAAAAATACATTACAAGTTGAGAGTGAGACATGTTAAATAAACCAATCGTTTTTCAACGAGATATTACAGAAACATCCTTACAGCTTAAGGAGCCCGAGTTTGAAATAAACCCGGATGATCCGCTGGATGTTCAGATTGTGACGGCTATTCGCGGGATTTTTGATCCGGAAATTTCCGTTAATATTTATGATCTGGGGCTTATTTATAAAATTGATATTAATGATGAAAATGATGTTTTTATTGATATGACATTAACCGCTGCAGCATGTCCTGTTGCAGGTGCCTTACCCGGCCAGGTTGAGTCAGTGGTGAGTTCACTGGATGGCGTTAATAGTGCAACGGTGTCTCTGGTGTGGGACCCACCCTGGAGCAGAGAGATGATGAGTGATGAAGCCAAACTTGCGCTCGGGCTTCTTTAACAGATCTTTTAATCGGAGGTGATTTTATGTCTATTACATTAACAGAATCCGCAGCACAACATGTTAACAAGATGCTTCAACAAAGAGGCGAGGGACTTGGTTTACGCCTGGGTACAAAAAAATCCGGCTGTACCGGTTTTGCTTATGTGGTCGATTATGCAGATGAAATTCATGACGATGATGTCACCTTTGAAAGCCTGGGTATTACTCTTGTAGTTGATAAAAAAAGCCTCAGTCAGATTGACGGTATGACTCTGGATTACCAGAAGAGCAGTGTACTGAATCATGGTTTTGATTTTATTAACCCGAATATTCAGGAAATGTGTGGCTGTGGTGAGTCGTTTTCTGTTTGATTTTTAAGTGGAGCATTTATGACTACGCTAGATGAAATTGTTGATATATTCGATTTACTTGGAGACTGGGATCAGCGATATGCTTATCTCACTGAACTGGGTGAACAGATGCCAGCAATGGCGGATGTTGATAAAACTGACACAAATAAAGTAAAAGGCTGTATGTCACAGGTATGGGTTTCGGCGCACAAAAATCAGGCTGACAATAGCGTTTATTTTACAGGTGACTGTGATACCAGCATTATAAAAGGCGTGCTCGCACTTCTGCTACAGCTCACAGATAACAGATCAGTGGATGAAATTGAAAAACTCGACGTTGATGAATTCTTCGAGCGACTGCAGCTGGATGAAAACCTGTCGCCGAATCGTCACGTTGGTGTTTATGCGATTGTTGATCTTATGAAACAGCAGGCCAGAGTTATTGGCAGAGATATTGAAAAGACAAGCTCTGTCGCATGAACTTATGTTTGCAAAGTGATCTTAAGGTGGAATTGATGGTGCTTGTGTGAGAATATAGTTTTTCAGATTTTGCACTGAAATAGTGGTTTTCTATTTTAGTTAATAATAATTTATTCACAGATAAAGTCACTGATAATTTATCACTACAGTGTCTTTCATGTATCTAATCAGGCTCCCAGTATATGACATTGCTGCTAATCTATCTTGCTATTGCAATAGGTGTTTCCTTTCTGTGTTCCGTTCTTGAAGCTGTGCTTCTCTCAATTACTCCCAGTTTTGTGGAACAAGCCGCAGCAGACAGGCCAATAGCCTCAAGGCAGCTTAGCAGAGTTAAGGACAAGCTGGACGAATCACTTGCTAGCATACTCATTCTTAATACATTTGCGCATACTATGGGCGCAGCAGGTGTTGGTTCACAGGCGATGCAGGTGTTCGGTGCTGAGTGGGAAACCCTGATTGCAGTGTTGCTCACTCTCGTCATACTGTACTTTTCTGAAATAATTCCTAAAACCCTCGGAGCAACTTTCTGGCGTAGTCTGGCGATACCCGCAGCTTTTGTTATTAGCTGGCTGGTTAAACTGGTTTACCCACTGGTCTGGTCATCGACTCGTCTAACCAGATTATTCAGTAACTCATCAGCGAATGAAATTACCCGTGAAGAAATTATTGCCCTGGCTTCTCTTGGGCATAAGGATGGTGCGCTGTTTAAACAGGAAAATGAATATCTGTCGAATTTACTCAGCCTGCGTGAAATCCTAACCGAACAGGTATTAACTCCGCGTAGTGTTGTACATATGCTGGATATGAATCTCACTATCAGTGAAGCACTTGATCTGCCAGAAACCCGGCAATTTAGTCGATTTCCTGTTTATAGAAATAATCGTGATGATACAGTTGGTAAAGTTATCAAACGCGATCTTTACGACGCTGAACGTGCCGGACACGGTAATGAAAAAATAAGTAAGTTTATTAAGCCTATTATTCGAGTTTCAGAAAAGTTACCGGTGCAGCAACTACTCGATACTTTTATTAAAAATAATGCACATTTATTTCTGGTTGAAGATGAGTTTGGCCAAACAGCAGGTGTCGTAACTTTAGAAGATGCGATTGAAACCTTGCTAGGTCGTGAAATTATTGATGAAAGCGATACAGTTGAAGATATGCAGTTATATGCTAAAAATAAATTTCGTGAGAGATTGCGGGATGATAAAAACAGTCAGTAAAGCTAAGTTTACCCGGGTTAGATTAAATAGCTAATTTAGAACTCTTAAAAACGAAAGGCTTTCATACAGGTTCAGCTTTTTTATTATAATTAAGCGTCTTCGATAATCACATTCGATATTATCGTTCTTAATTAACTAATTATGAATAAAACTGAGATAGTGCACTTATTACTAGCCTAAGCGAATAAATAATTAGGTGTGATCATCACTGTTTCTGATATCAGGGTAAACATTTTCTTAATACAAGAAATCCGATAACGCCTGAAATTAATGAACCGAGTATGGTGCCTGGTCGTTCATCAAATGGAAGGTTAATGCTTGTTTCTTCAAATGCAGGTAAACCACAAATAAACTCATAGTAAAACCTATACCCAAAGCGCTGCAGTGCCATACAATGACATCCTGGATAAACCGGGTAAGCTTAAATTTTTATTGCCAGCCAGCAAAATCTAAAAACGTCTACTTGCTTACCGATTATCAGGCCAGGTGTAATACCTAGTGGCACGTTATGAAAGACTTGTTCTGTGCCTACTCCAGTGAAATTAACACCTGCATTTGCAAAGGCAAACAGGGGTAGAAAAAAAGCAACAAGTGAGTGTAAATCACGTTGCATACGTTTTAATGGAGAGTAATTTGTATCGGTTTTTGAAGGCATGGGAATAAACATCGCCAGGATAATACCCACTAAAGTTGCCTGTATGCCTGATTTAAGTATAGTGACCCACATAACAACACCGATCAGTGAAGTTAAAGATTTTTTTGCAGTATAGAAAATAGCGATGATGATAATATCCCCAATATCATCAAGAATAGCTAAGGTTCAACTTTACATGTTGTTGAAATATTCGATATAAACCATTGGAATTTATAAATATGTTAGCGGCTAAATTTGTCTGGCTTTCTATGGCTTTTATAATTAAAAATAATAACGTGTATAGATAGATATCAATGATAAGCATTGAATATATCAATTTAAACAAAAGTCATAATCTCTGTAATATCCATCGCTGTAAAAATAATCAATATTGATATCAGGGTATACTATGAAAAAAAGAGAAGAGAGCTTGCTAGATAATATAAAAAGAGCGTTTACGGCATTCTCTTATGAGCATAGTGGCGAAATGCTTTCTTCACATAGTAAAAATCAGTTGTTATCCGGGAAATCCAGAGATAAATCATTCAGGGATAGCTCAGCCAGGGATAATTTAGTAAAAGATAATAATAGTTTTAGTGTGTTAAATAAAAGCATAAATTCTAAGAGAATTAATCCTGTCTATGGCAGGCTGCGGAATAAGTTGAAATTATTAGCAGAGGGGTAGGCAACTTAAAATGACAATATTGTATTTCCTGATGTCATATTAACTTCAGTTGCTTTCCAGATAGCTTATTAAAGAAAAAATGTAACTAAATTTCACATATACTACACATATGTCTGTTCTTTCTGGTTGATAGACGATAATCTATCGATCCTCTAACTAATATTTACTTGTATAAAACTATGGAATTTTTTATTATTTTCCGTAAGAAATGGGTATCTATCTTTTGGATATATAAATGCAAAAGAAAATAGTGAATAACACATGGTAAAACTTAAAACATATGTTTATATTGATTCATTGCAGCCGCAGTTAGCAGAATACATGGCTTCTGTGTCACAGGGGTTTCCTCCTGTGCCAGGTGATGCTTGTCTGTGGGTTGAAGTTTCACCAGGTATGGCCATTCATCGAGTTACTGATATTGCTTTAAAAGCATCCCAGGTGAAGCTGACACAACAAATTGTTGAACGCGCTTATGGTTCAATGGTTATACATCACAGAGATCAAAGTGATGTGATTGAGTCAGGCAGGATATTATTGTCGCATATAGACGCTGCTGTAAACGATCGTGAGCATTGCGATATTGAATGGCATGATATTATTCATGGCATGACAGCAGAACACGCTGTTTTGATTAACCGTCAACATCGAGGTGGTTCAATGATATTGCCCGGTGAAAGTATGTTTATTCTCGAAGCTCAACCAGCTGGTTATATTGTGTATGCGGCTAATCAGGCAGAGAAAGCAGCCAATATCACATTGGTTGATGTGCGCGCTGTAGGGGCTTATGGTCGCTTAACAATATCTGGGAAAGAAGGGGATGTTGAAGAAGCTGCGGCCGCAGCAATAAGAGCATTAAAAAACCCATCAAGGACATAAAAATGCATCGACAGGAGCTATTAAACTTATTAAGAGATCATAATACGCGTTTTATGGACGAGTCGGGTTATGTGCAACGTGCAATATCTTATGTCGAACAGCATGATAATTGTTTCTATCGTGAACTATGGCCAGTACATGTCACTGGATCCGCATGGGTAATTAATCCGGATCGCAATCGAATCTTAATGATGCATCATAAGAAGCATGATCAATGGTTTCAGCCTGGTGGCCATGCAGATGGGGATGCGGACATTGTACGTGTCGCCCTTCGTGAAACAGCAGAAGAGACGGGTATAGATATATCACAAGTTAATTTATTAGATTTAAGTGTATTTGATGTTGATATACATAACATTCCTGCTACGGGGAATGAGCCGCAGCATAAACATATTGATATAAGATTTCTGGTGGAAATAGACGATAACCTGATCATACCTGGAAATGATGAATCACATCAGGTGTTATGGGTTAGTTTGTATGAGGTCGCTCGTTACAATAATAACCGTTCAACTTATCGTATGCTGGAAAAAACACGAAAACTACGTAATATTTTAGCTGCCTGATAATTATTGCAATAGTTTATTGTAATTAAGAGTTGTTTCTGGGTTTTTCGCGTGAGTCTTTCTTGTGCTCATTCTGATTACGGTAATTCATTAAATTTTCACGAATTCGCGGGTGTTTATTAGCGAGCATGCCTGCTGCGAATAAAGCGGCATTGGTTGCGCCTTCAGCTCCAGTATCAAGCATTCTAATAGTATTTATTTTGTTGCTATCTGAGTCTGAATCATAATCTTTTTTCTGCCCGTTAGAGTTGTTTATTTGTATTCCAAGTACGGGTACTTCTGTCTTAGAAGCAATAATTCCAGGTAAATATGTTTTTCCTGTGGAACCAGCGATGATAATTTCGAGACCGCGATTTATGGCTTTACTGGCATATTCATGCAGTTGATTGGAGTTTTTGTTTGCCGTGATGATACGAGCTTCATAGGTAATTCCTAAATGCGCAAGTAATTCCGCTGTATGTTTCATGGTGTTCCACTGTGATCTTGAGCCTAAAACAATGCCGACTTGCATATCCATACCCTCATATAAAGCACCTAAGCGACTTACATGCTTGTTAACTAACCATGATTCAAAGGTAACGTTATTCTTGTTGTAGGAATAATCAAAAGATTCTTATGAAGATATAGATAACTATCTATCAAATAAAAATCTAATATCAATTAGCTATATAAGGTTATTTGTATTAAATTGTGGCCAGGTGAATGCATAAGAGTACCCAATCGTGTTTATATGAGTTTATTTATATGAATATGGGTGACAAATATTTTATTTTTAATTTAAACAAAATTAAGAGTGACTATTCAGAGTGATGTTTTATCTATACTATTGATTGATTGATTGATTGAGTGAGTGACGTTAATTGATATTTAAGAACATCGTTTTAGTTATTCTTCATGCATAGATTAAAAGCTATGAATTATCAATAAAATATCAATTGGAACCATGGGTATGTCTTGTCATAAGATTTGCCACAGTTAATTTAAGTAATGAATGTTTTAGCAACTAACTAAAGAGACAGGAGTAGACAATGTCAGAGAATGCTTATAAAGCGGGTGTTAAGGAATACCGCGAAAAATATTGGACACCAGATTATGCTCCACTTGATACAGACCTTTTGGCATGTTTCAAAGTGACTGGGCAGCCCGGTGTTCCGCGTGAAGAAGTTGCTGCTGCTGTAGCTGCAGAAAGTTCAACAGGCACATGGAGTACTGTTTGGTCAGAGTTTTTGACGGATATGGAATACTACAAAGGACGCGCTTATCGCATTGAAGATGTACCAGGTGATTCTGAATCATTCTATACATTTATTGCATACCCACTGGATTTATTTGAAGAGGGTTCAATTGTAAATGTACTGACTTCACTAGTTGGTAACGTATTCGGGTTTAAAGCGCTTAAGCATCTTCGTTTAGAAGATATTCGTTTCCCAATGGCGTTCATTAAGACTTGTGGTGGTCCACCTGCGGGCATACAGGTTGAGCGTGATCGTCTGAATAAATACGGTCGTCCATTACTTGGCGCGACAATAAAACCAAAATTAGGTTTATCGGCTAAAAACTATGGTCGTGCAGTTTATGAATGTTTACGTGGTGGTCTGGATTTAACTAAAGATGACGAGAACGTAAACTCACAACCCTTTATGCGCTGGCGTGATCGTTTTGAATTTGTTGCTGAGGCAATCAGAAAAGCTGAGATGGAAACAGGTGAGCGTAAAGGTCATTACCTGAACGTAACTGCAGCAACCCCTGAAGATATGTATGAGCGTGCTGAATTCGCTAAAGAATTAGGTATGCCAATTATTATGCATGACTTCCTGACTGGTGGCTTTACAGCGAATACAGGTCTGGCTAATTACTGTCGTAAAAACAGCATGTTGTTACACATACATCGTGCAATGCATGCTGTTATCGATCGTCATCCGAAGCACGGTATCCACTTCCGCGTTTTAGCTAAATGTTTACGTTTGTCTGGTGGTGATCATCTGCACACAGGTACGGTTGTAGGTAAGCTGGAAGGTGACAGAAATTCAACACTTGGTTTTGTAGATCAGCTACGTGAATCATTTGTTCCTGAAGATCGCTCACGTGGTGTATTCTTCGATCAGGACTGGGGCTCAATGCCTGGTGTGTTCGCAGTTGCATCTGGTGGTATACATGTTTGGCACATGCCTGCACTACTTAACATCTTTGGTGATGATTCAGTACTTCAGTTTGGTGGTGGTACTCAAGGTCACCCATGGGGTAATGCAGCGGGTGCAGCAGCTAACCGTGTTGCATTGGAAGCTTGCGTTAAGGCGCGTAATGAAGGTCGTGAACTTGAACGTGAAGCACGTGACATTCTTGGTACGGCAGCTCGTACCAGTCCTGAACTGGCAATTGCAATGGAAACATGGAAAGAAATTAAGTTTGAGTTTGAAACTGTTGACAAACTCGACATTTAATACTGTTGATAAATTGGGCGTGCTTTTAAAGCTAAGCCCAGTTATATAAAAACTAGTGAACAAGATAAAGATTACGAGGATACAAACATGTCAAATAATTATACCGAGGGTGATTTTCAAACTGCCCAAACATTGGAAACTTTTGGCTTTCTACCAAAGTTGACACAAGAAGAGATACATGCGCAGATTGCTTACATTATTGCGAATAACTGGACGCCTGCTATAGAGCATGAGCATCCAACTGGTTCAAGCAATCATTACTGGACAATGTGGAAGCTACCGTTTTTTGGCGAACGCGACTTAGGTAAAGTTGTTGATGAGTTAGAAGCGTGTGGTAGAGCTTATCCAGATCACCACATTCGTTTACTTGGTTACGATAACTATACCCAAAGCCAGGGTTCAGCCTTTGTAGTACGTGAAGGGCGAGTTTAAAGCGTGTATTTCACGCCGTATTAAAAAGTAAATTTTGGCAATCACAAACATGATGATGCGATGGGGTTAACAATGGCACAAACAGCAAAAAGTATAAGTGCACGTGAAGCTTCACTGGAAAGGCGACGTGCTTTAACCACTATGGGTAAAGCGGCACTGACTGGTGGAAAAGTGGCGAGCACTACGCAAACCAACAAAGTTACCACTGTAGTGGTAAATACACCGGTACAGGTTTCGTCTTTAACGGGACGATCAGCATCACGTGCACGTCGTGATGCAATGTCAAGCAGTGGTAAAGCGGGGCTTGCTGTTAAGGATCGTATACGTTCTGCACCTGCCATAAATACCTCATCTGCACCATCACAGATTGCTCAACAAGATGTAACTGCAGTGGAAGAAAAATCGACTGTAGATTGTGGTTGTGGATGTAATGGCACTAAAACTACATGTGGTGATAAACCAGAAGGTTTTAAAGCAGTAAATAAGAGCAGAATTATACCTAATAAACAAAGGCAAAGTGTTGCGCGTAGTGATGCGCGTATTGCTTCACTGGCCAGACGTGAAGCCACCTCGGTTCGAGGAAAGGCGGGTATTAATGCTAATGGTTTTTCTGCGGCACAAACTGCAAGAGCAGCAAATCCTGGAATATCAAGTCGTGAGCTTGCTAAAACATTACGCGAGTCACGTAGTAGCAAAGGTAAATCAGGTAAGAAAAAATCTGAGCCTAGTGGGCGAATGAGATTAAATAAATCAGCCAATGGCGCAGCAAAAGATGCTCCCTGGAAAGTTGGAGTAAGTGAAACTGTGCAAGGTCAAACATTGACAGGAACTATGGTTGGACGCAGTCAAAGTGTAACCGGTGATGAAGCAAGTACGTGTCGAGATGTTACGGGAACTGAGTACATGGGTGCTGATGTTTTTCGTGAATTTTGTCAAACCGATGCAACTCCATCAACTGCACGAAAAGTTAATGTAACAACGACATCTCATGGCAATACAGTTAGTGGCGACCGTGTGGGTCGCGGTAAAAATGTAACAGGTAATGAAGCGGGTACATGTAAGAGTGTTACCGGTGATGAGTACATTAGTGCAGAGCAATCACAGGCTTACTGTGGTGAATTTGCTAAAAAATCACCTCGCAAATTTTCAATGGCTGAAACCATGAAAGGTGAAGCGGTTACAGGTAATAACGTTGGGCGATCAGAAAAAATGACAGGTGATGAATCTGGTATGAGTCGCACATTAACTGGAACGCAATATACAAAACCAGAAGAGATTGGAAATGCTCCAGCTAAAGTTGGCGTGAGTACGACATTACGTGGTGGCAGTGTAACTGGCACTACGGTTGGTCGACGCGAGCGTATGACAGGTGATGAAGCAGGTAGCTGTCGAAACGTTACGGGTGATGATTATGTTGGACAAGAACAGTACAACGGTTTTTGTAGTGCAACTGCTGAAGCACCAACGGACAGGAAAGTAGGTGTTTCTACAACAGGTAAAGGTTTGTCTGTAACAGGCACCATGACAGGTCGTTCAGATCAGGTAACTGGTAATGAACCAGGTACCTGTAAAGCTGTAACAGGTACACCTTACGGTGGTTCGGATCAGTCAGAAAATTTTTGCCAGGCTGAAGACGTAGCGTTGGCGAGTACACGCAATAGAGAATTAAGAAGTACACCAGGTATGCCTTTAACTGGTATTCAGTCTGGTGTAGGTGGAGTAATGACAGGCGCAGATAAAGGTGCTTGTGAACAGGTATCAGGTACACCTTACATTGGTGCTGATCAGTTTGCTGATGTTTGTCCGGCAACCCCGGCAACCTCAGCAAGCCCTGATTTTCCACAAGCTATTGGTGGTAATACGGTTGGGCAACAATTTAGTGTTAACACGCCAACAGGTGGTGCTGCAGCTGCAACAGGTTCTACGGGTGTTACAGGAAAGCAAAATGCTCAAAGCCATATAACAGGTCCATTTGGTATGGCAACAGGCAAAGTAACCGGTACAGAAGATGCGCGTTTTGGTAAAGCCAATGTTAACGCGACTGGAATGCGTCCTGAACCCGTTGCACAAGTTGATGGAAGAGAAAAGACACGTATATCAGGTGAAGGCCAGGATACGGGTTTAAATATTACGGGTGATGACTGGGGTCGAGGTGAAAATGTTACCGGTACTGAAGGTATGTCATCAATAAAACGTAATCCAACTATACGAGCGAATAACTCGATGGATGCCATGAAAGAAATGGCGGCGATTGCACAAAAACGTAATGAAGAAATAGCCATACCTAATAGCAAGGTTACAGGTGGTAGCGGTAATACTGAAAAAGGTTCTTTGATTACTTATTCTGGAGGAGCGCGCGGTTAATCCAGGAGCAATCCGAGATTAATTACAAGACAAGAGAATTATGTTAAACAGTCGCAGCAATCAGCAAGCTTCAAGAAACTTGAACCGGATAACGACCCCACTCGGTCGTCCTGGTGATAGAGCGATGAAGTCAACGCATAAAGTGGAGTCTAGTTACTCTACGGGTGCGTCAATAAATGCCAGCGCTGCGCATATGACAGTTTCTCATGTTTTAACAAACGCTCAGGAAAATACGCAGTTATTTGCGTATGAAAGTAGTGTAAGAGAATCGTTTGATAACATCGTTCCAACATTGAAAAAAATATCAGCGTTGCAACATGAAACAAATTTTGAACAACAGGCACAACAATTAGCACGCACGCAATTGGGTTTTGAATTGCCTGACCTGTTATTAAATAATGCCTGGGTTGATCGGCTGGATATGCGCAGTTTATTCGCGTGGTGTGTATTCGAAACTTACCATCGCTTTTGCGATGCGGTGTTTACACGGGATCCACTGAGTAATGGTTTGGGTTTCAGTGGTAGTGATGCAAGCTTCCAGAAATTTATTCAGGAATGCGGTTTTCACATGGTTGATATTTCGCCTTGTGCAGATGGTCGACTGGCGCATGTAATTAGTTATGTATTACGGCTTCCATATAAAGAAGTGCGTCGTCGTTCTTATGCTGGCGCAATGTTTGATATTGAAGACAGTCTTGAAAAGTGGGTAACAACAGAACTGTTGCGCTATCGTGAAGGCAGACCGAATACAGCAGATGAGGCGACACGTTATTTGAAGACAGTGGTATATCACCACAGTTCTGTCGACCCTGATCATCAAGGATGTGCTGCACACGGTTCAGATACTAAAAAAGCAGCAGAAGGTGGTTTAGAGCGCTTAACAGGTTTTAAACAAGCAGTAGAAAATACACACTGCTGCGGTGCCTCTATCGATTGTTTACTAATCGGTATGGATACAGATACAGATGGTATTCGCATTCACATGCCTGATGCGAATGGCAATATTGATTTAGAAAACTATGTTGATAGTTTAGAGGTGTTTGATACGACAGCTCGCATGAGTGCGCAAGATGCAGAGCAGTGGATAACTGATCAAATTAAACATAAAGGTGGTAAGACACTAGCAGAGGGAATGGCACGTTTTATGTCATACCTGCTGAAAAATAATATGTCACAGGTTGAATATGTGCGCGGCTACTATGGTGGTTGTTATAACGACGCAGGGCATGCAGAACGTTTTATTGGTGCTGGTATTGGTTTCGAAGAAATACAGTTACGTAACCTTATCTTTTTTTCATATCTAGATACGGTTGAAGAAGCGGCCACAGATTTAGATGTAGGGATAAGTGTTTTTACTGGTTTAAATGTTTCGCAAGGGTTGCCAGTACCGATAGTTGTTCGTTATGACTATCACGGTAATGTGCCTGGTGCACGTGAGAGAGCTGTGGAGCATTGCCAACGCGTATCGAGTGCATTGCATAATCGTTACAGTGATCTTGCAGGTCGTGGTCTGTTGCACACGTTACAGGTAGTGCGAGACAAAAATAGTGCTGGAAAAATTGAGATACTCGATTGTTCAGTAATAACAAAAGTTACAGGTGGTCACTAATGAAAATCTGTCAGGTAATGAAGCCCCTGGTTTCAACTAATCGCATACCAGGTATGGAACATAAACACCTGCAAGTGGTTAAGGACGGAAGTGCAATTGCAGTAGCTGTTGATGCGGTTGGTTGCATACCAGGTGACTGGGTTATTTGCGTCGGTAGTTCGGCTGCGCGTGAAGCGGCTGGTAGTAAAGAATATCCGAGTGATTTGACGATTGTCGGAATTATTGACCACTGGGTTCCTGAAACTTAGGTATAGGTGCTGACGATGGAAATTATGCAAGTTGAAAAACCACTGGTATGTACGCGTCGCATCGATGGATTAAGAGATATTAGTTTACGTGTGTTGAGAGATCGGACAGGTAATCAAGTGGTAGCGGTAGACCCAGTAGGTGCCAATGAAGGTAATTGGGTGTTTACATCAAGTGGATCTGCTGCGAGATATGCGGCATGTGATTTTAGGATTTTAACTGATCTGACTATCGCAGGCATTATAGATTTCTGGGATGCTGATTTCGATCAGTAAACCGAATAACGGTTACAAAAGTCCAGGTTTAAATACCTGACTTAAGTGGCTTAACTTTAATTTAAATTTGAAACAACTAAGTCTACGACTTTAAAATTAGGAGAGTATTAAGATGGCTAATGACAACTATGGTATTGCCTTAGGTATGATCGAAACTCGCGGCTTAGTGCCTGCAATTGAAGCTGCAGATGCTATGACTAAAGCGGCAGAAGTTCGCATGATCGGACGTGAGTTTGTTGGCGGCGGTTATGTAACAGTATTAGTTCGTGGAGAAACGGGTGCGGTTAACGCGGCAGTTCGTGCGGGTGCTGATGCATGTGAACGTGTAGGTGATGGTCTGGTGGCTGCTCACATTATTGCGCGTCCACACAAAGAAGTTGAGCCTGTATTACCAACTGGTAAAACAGCTTAAAGAAGTTTTTTATCTAATTAAATTTATAGGAGAAACAGATCATGGCCAGTGATAATTATGGTATTGCTCTAGGTATGATTGAAACACGCGGGCTAGTTCCTGCCATTGAAGCAGCTGATGCTATGACTAAAGCAGCAGAAGTTCGCATGATTGGCCGTGAATTTGTTGGTGGCGGTTATGTAACAGTATTGGTTCGTGGAGAAACGGGTGCGGTTAACGCGGCAGTTCGTGCGGGTGCTGATGCATGTGAACGTGTAGGTGATGG
>JAPHSS010000005.1 GCA_026195255.1 Gammaproteobacteria bacterium
AAAGCAAGAATACCTGAGATACTATAACCCAGGGTTTGCAACATAATCAGACCACCAGTGATAAACACTGATATTCTAATAAGTTTACCTATTGCTTGCACAGTATGTTTATCAACATCCTGATCATCATCTGCAGACTGTTTATTAATAAATATATCTTCTGCACCTCTTATCAGGTGAAGCAAAAAGAAGATTAATATTGTAACAACACCAATGTCTCGCAATGGGTCAATTACTGCAAAAATAACAGCCTCACTTTGACGTTGCACGATTTCAGCAGCAAACAGAATACCGAGCAACCAGATAAGATAACTAACCGGGCGGGCAGCCGCATGAACGAGCAAATCATCCCAAGGGTTTTTTGTAATCGTTAACTTATTACGCAGTTTAAAAAAAATACGTTTTTGAATAAAACTAAAAACAAGTGTTGTTAATACAACAACAAAAACCTGCGTCATCCAGACTGATTCACTTTCAAGGTTAAATTTGCTTAATATGTCTTGTAAAAATTCCATAATTGATATTTTATTTATAAATAGTTAAGTTGATATTTAGATATATATTAATAAACACGGCGTTTATACATCCAGTTCTAAATTAGGGCTGTCATCAAGCTGCTTGATTTTATCCACAACATTTTTCCATTTTTCTGATGCCATCAATTCATTTCGATCAATATGCCCTCGACCATGCATTCTAATTAAACGCATTTGCGAAGCCGGACTGGAATAAGCCTCAAGCGATTCTAAAACCTCTTGAGCGGCATCTGAATGATTACATACAAGTACCATATCGCATCCAGCTTTTAATGCAGTATCTGCTCGCTGGGCAAAATCACCGACAATACCTGCCGCTTGCATACTCAAATCATCGCTGAAAATAACACCTTGAAAATTCAGGCGTTGTCGTAAAATTTGCTGTAACCAGATACTAGAATATCCCGCAGGTTTATTATCAACAGCGGGATAAACAACATGCGCCGGCATAACAGCCGCCAGGCCAAAATGTATCATTCTCTCAAAAGGAATAACATCTTGCATCATAATATCATTAAGTGAGCGATGATCAGTTGGCTGAGCTATATGTGAGTCTTCTTTTACTGAGCCATGTCCTGGAAAATGTTTACCGGTTGCCTGCATACCTGCCTGATTCATACCTGACATATATTCATGTGCTAACTCAGATATAATTTCCGGATTCGAGTGATATGCCCTGTCACCTATTACACCACTTAAACCGATACCGATATCTAATACCGGGGCGAAACTCATATCGATACCCACGGCACGGCATTCAGCCGCCATTAACCAACCACAGTCATGAGTTAATTGTTTTGCCCGCTTTTTATCACTGGCATAGGCTTTTCCAAAAACGGCAGCAGGTGGTATGTGTGTAAAACCATCACGAAAACGTTGTACTCGCCCGCCTTCATGATCAACAGCAATTAACAGATGTGGAGTACGTAAATCATGTATTTCCTTTATAAGACCAGTTATTTGTTCAGGCGATTCATAATTTCGAGTAAATAAAATAACGCCACCTGTTTGCGGATGGAGTAACATTTCACGTTCTTGCGGGGTAATTGATGTTCCGACAAGGTCAAGCATCACCGGGCCAAGTGACATTCGGATTTCCTTCGTAATTTTTGTAATTTAATAGAATTATACAGTAATGATCGAGAGCCGCACTATGAATAGGCTTTTAAACAATTGATACCACAAAATGCGAGCACGGTTTCAAGATGTCTATCAAACCCTGAGAACTCATGTCCTCCACCTTCTTCTACTATAGTTGGAACAGCTGCGTACTTTTCTAATGCCTGATTGTAATCAAGGACATCATCTCCAGTTTGCAACATAAGCAGGTAACGATCTGGATTAGTAATTTCTTTAACCTGATATTTCTTTAACTGGTTTACATGATCCATTGTCAACATATACTCTTCCCCGGAGTATATATTACGGTTATAACCAAGATAATCTTCGAATAACTCATAGGGCTTAACAGCAGGATTAATCAAAACTACACGGCTATCAAATTTTTCAGCCAGCCAGGTAGCATAATATCCACCTAAAGAACTGCCAATAAAACATAAGGGCCGCATAGCGTTATGTTTCTGATATTTGTGAACCAGTTGAATTAGCTGATCCATTGCAATGGCAGGATCATGAGACAAAGCGGGTATTTCCAGCATATCCGGCATGTTTATTTTATCCGCATAGATTTTAAGCAAACTAGCTTTAAATGATTCTGGCGAACTGTTAAACCCATGGATATAAATCAGCATATCTACTTCAACAAAATAAAGTCATTTATTAACCCCTCTGTTCAGTATATAAGAAATTTTTAAATTGTCTGCACAAAGACACTGATTTTTACTAATAAATGCGCATATTTTGAAATTTATATCATTTTTTGTAACAAACAGACTGAATGTGCAGCAATACCCTCTTCTTTTCCAATATATCCTAGTTTTTCTGTTGTTGTCGATTTAACATTTATACAGTTGATATCGACATGTAAATCATCAGCAAGATTACTTCGCATAAGGTCTATATGGGGCGACATTTTAGGTGCTTGAGCAATTATAGTGACATCAAGATTTGCAAGAGTAAAATCTGCAGCAAGTACTAATTTATAGACCTGTTTTAACAATTCACGACTATTTATACCTTTATAACTAGTATCTGTATCTGGAAAGTGCTGACCAATATCGCCTAAAGCCATAGCACCCAGTAATGCATCACATACAGCATGAATTAAAACATCACCATCTGAATGAGCTTTAAATTGCTGATGATAGTCTATTTTCACACCGCCTAATATAACGTGATCTCCTGTTTCGAATGCATGAACATCATAACCGTGACCAATTCTAATCATTGTTTCCCCGCTTTACCCGTTTATGTTCGCTACTCGGTGTGTGCCCCATATAACTGTTTATAGACACCATCTCTTTGCACCATATCATCATGAATACCTTCATCGATAACCTGCCCATCTTCAAAAACAAACACCCTGTCAGCCTGTTTAACGGCACTTAAACGATGCGCGATTATCAGCGTGGTGCGATTTTTTAAAAACGACTGCATTGCCTGATGTAATTTGGATTCTGTATCAGTATCAAGTGCAGAAGTCGCCTCATCTAAAATAACGACTTTAGGTTTAGACAATACCAGGCGAGCCACCGCAATACGTTGTCGCTGACCTCCCGATAACCTGACTCCATTTTGACCAAGAATAGTATCTAGCTGACTGGGTAATTCTTCAACAGTATCTTTAAGTTGTGCAACTTCTAATGCTGCCCATAAATCAACATCTTTATACTCTTTTCCCAAACTTATATTATTTCGAACAGTGTCATTAAATAAAGCGGGATGCTGTAGTACTGTAGCTACATTTTCTCGTACTACATCTAAGCCAATTTCTGTAACATCTACACCACCAAAAAACAATTTCCCCGCTGAAGGTGCATACATTCCCAACAATATCTGCACCAGTGTTGATTTACCGCCACCACTTGCGCCTACAATGGCAACCTTCTCACCTTTTTTTATATCTAGTGAGAGCCCGTTCAGAACAGGTTCACCCTCGGTATAACTGAAGTGAATATTATCAACATGCAAACTCACACTCTGCTGATTTTCGAACGGGTTACTTATATGCGGATATTGTGGTTCGACATCCAGTTTTAACAAATTATTCAGACGACTAATAGCTGCATTAGCGGCATAATAACTGTATTGCATACTGAGAATTTCCTGTACAGGAGCCATCATAAACCATAGATATGCGTATACGGCAAACATCTGACCAATAGAAAGATCAGAAAAAATTACCATCAACATGCTAACTGCTCGAAAAACCTCAAAGCCCATTAAGAATACAAAAAAAGAAACACGATTAGCGGCATCCGTTTTCCAGCTAAAAGATGATGAATGGGTTTTAATTCCGCGGGCTTTATCAATTACTCGCTGTATATAATGGCGCTCTCTATTAGCTGAGCGAATTTGATGAATTCCATCAAGCGTTTCGCTTAATGATTGCTGAAATAACTCGAAAGCTGAGTTTTCTTTTTTCTTTAAGTGTTTTACTCGTCGACCTAACACGGTTGTAAAATATATAACGACTGGATTCATTACCAATATAAACAGAGCCAGTTGCCAGTGTATCCATAATAATATGACGGCAACACCAACAATAGATAATACAGCAACAACGAATTTACTTAAGGCACTACCAATGAATGCATCTACTGCTTCTACATCTGTAACAAGGTGTGAGGCTACGGTTCCACTACCCAGTGTTTCATATTCAGACATAGAAACAAACTGCAGCTTAGACAATAACTTTAAGCGAATTTGATATGTGATTTCTTTAGCAATTTGCGTGAACTTGAAGGTTTGCCAAACGGCTAACATCATTGAAGAAAAACGCAAGGCAATGGTAAGGCACATTATAACGATTATATAAAATGCCGGGCTCCACAAACTTTCAGGAAAAACAACATTCATTGAACCGATCAGAAAACCCGGTTTATCCAATAACACCTCATCAACCAGAATAGGCATTAACATAGGTACTGGAGCACTTAGTATCGCGGCAAAAATAGCTATCAGATTAGCCTGCCACAAACTTCGTTTAAAAGATTTAGCTGTATTGAAAATTTGTGACCAGCTAATTTGATCGGCCTGGTTATTATTACTCATATATTTGATATTACAGCATTGCTTGAGTTTGATTAAAAAGGTTAAACAGAGAACCTAACAGTATTCGGTAAATTATAACACTTATTACTTCAAGCCTATATTTCTAATTATCTTATATCTGACCTGAGGTTTTCAACTCCAGATACGTGTTTGTTAAAGAAAGCGCCAGCTCCCCAGGTAAGACATCAAGTGTATTAATGCCACTATTACGAAGCTGTTTAACCAGTAAATCACGTTTAGACAGATAGGTATGGGTTGCTGCTACAGTTAAGGCATCTTGTAAATTAATGACAGGCTGCTCTAGTCTATCAACTATAACCTGCTCCTGTAGACTGGCAACCACCACTTTATGATATTTTTTAAGTAAATGAACAGCCGCTTTTAAATCATCACAATCATCATCTCGAAGATTTGTAAGAATCAGCACCAGTGAACGTTTTCGTTGACGTATAACAAGATCACGAGCCCCGGATGAATAATCTGGTGCCGCTGAACCGGGTTGTAAATCAAAAACCCCATTAAGCAGTGAGTTAATATTGGCAACGCCTTTAACCGGTTTAATCCAACGCTGATCGTCATGGCTAAATGTTGAGACACCAACAGAGTCACCCTGCCTTAAAGCAACATACCCTAATAGTAATAATGCATTTAAACTATGGTCAAAGTGTGATAAGTCACCGTCCTGTGCGAGCATTCGATGCCCACAGTCCATCATTACAATAATTTGTTGATCACGTTCATCCTGATATTCACGAGCGATCATTTTCCTCATTCGAGAGGATGCTTTCCAGTCAATTTGTTTTAGACTGTCACCTTTTCTGAACTCGCGTAATTGATGAAAATCCATACCCTGACCACGCCGTCGGTGTTTCAGTATTCCCATTAAACTTAAGTGATTTTCAGTCGCCAGTAACGCATATTCAATTACGGGAGCATAATTTGGATATACACGAATTTCATCTAGAAGCGGCAAATCATGAGTAAACTGCCATAATGAAAATGGTGAAGAAACAAGGCATTCTAACTTTTCAAAATATAACATGCCTCGCTTAAGGGGTTTTATAACATATGATAATACAGCCGTTTCATTACTATCTAAAAAAAGCCTTCTTGGCAGACCTTCAACTTCAGCTTGTCGCGGAAAGTGATCAAAAACATCTACAACCATTGATGATTGATTATTATTTGTTACCGATAGTTTTACCTGATGTTTAATACCAACAGACAAAGTACTCGTTAAACTTCTAGTTATAACAGGTGGTAAAATTTTATAAACCATCCACAGATCAATTAATGAAAACAACAGAATAATTAAAGCTGTTATGCCCCAGTAAATTTCAGCCTCAGTCCAGATACTTGATATCAGCCCCATAACGATTAATACAATTAATAATTGTATTAATCGAGGAGCTGGTTTGAATTTAATTAATTTCATATTAGTAAAAATTAATGACACTTAATTTCGAGGCGCAGGCACTTTTTCTAAAAGAGCCGTAATAACTCTATCAGTATCCATAGCCTCTAATTCCATTTCAGGTGAAAGTATGATTCGGTGCCTCAATATAGGAAGCGCGACCGTTTTAATATCGTCAGGTGTAACAAAATCTCTACCTTGCATAAAAGCATAAGCACGAGCACAACGCACAATTGCGATACCGCCTCTCGGACCGGCCCCATTAGAAATACCTGGCCAGTCACGTGTTTTTCTAACAATAGCAACAGCATAATGCGAAACAGCATCATCAACTGATATTTCTGCACACTTCTTTTGTAATCTAACTATATCCTGCGGATTAAATTGTTTATCAACATTTTTAATTGAAAATTGATCTCCTACCTGGTTAGTGGTTACTTCTTTAACCATAAGATGCTCATCTTCCGATTGCGGATAATCAATTTTAATTTTTATAATAAACCTGTCCAGTTGAGCCTCTGGTAATGGATATGTACCTTCCTGTTCTATTGGGTTCTGAGTAGCCATTACCATATAGGGCTCAGGTACAGGCATCGCTTTTCCCTCTAGTGTAACCTGATGTTCCTGCATAACTTCCAGTAAAGCTGACTGGGTTTTAGCAGGCGCACGATTTATTTCATCGGCAAGTAAAAGATTAGTAAAAACAGGGCCACGGCGCACACGAAATTTATTAGTTTCATTATCAAACATAATATGCCCGGTAATATCCGCCGGCATTAAATCTGGTGTAAACTGTATTCGAGAAAATTCACCATTAATAGACCTCGCCAGTAAACGAACTAATAAAGTTTTGCCAAGTCCCGGTACACCTTCAACTAAAATATGACCTGCTGCTAAAAGAGCAACCATAACCTGATCGACAACTTCACGCTGACCAATAAACACATTATTAATCTGTTGTCTCAACTGCTGCATAAGTTGTGAGTCAGTTTGCTCATTAAGAGACGATTGCTCTGCTTCTTGCTGATTATCTTCTGAACTCATATACTTTTCCTCAATTTTTCAAGAGTCTTTACTTTTTTAATAAAATCATTCACCTGTTCTACATCATTATCAAACAAGGCATTTTCAATAGCCATTTCATCAATCTCGCTGATTTCTACAAAATGTACAATTTGATCATGTTTGCTTAAACCTGACCATTCCGGATACTTCAATTTAACTTTATGGCTTAGTTGTTTACGAACTTCAGTTAACAAAAGAGAGTAATGCCCCTTTCTCCAGTGATAGTTCCCGGAGGCCTTTAAATGATCCAGAAATTGCCGTCTTACTGGCTGATGAATATTGATTAATGGTCCGAACCTGGGTATTAACATCCATAAAATAGCCATAATAAATACTATGACAGAAAACATTAATGGTTTCGCGTTTTCCCATAACCATTGATATAACGATAGTTGGTTTTCAAATAAAGAATAATAAAATACAGCTGACTCGGAAACTTCGAGTTGATCACTAGCCAATGAAAACAGGAAAGCAGCATGGTCATAACTCGCAATATAATCATTTCTAAACATTCTCATATCAGACAATATCGTGATGCGGCCTTGTCCCGCCACTATCTGAAGCGCATGTACTCTTTCATTTTCTTCAACTTTCCATATTACTTCAGATTTGAAATGCGCTTTATTTGAAATAACCAGATAATCATCGAAATCAACCTGCCAGAAATTATCCTCATCATAAATTGCAATATTAACAGGCTCTTCAAAAAGTTCAGTTTCATCTCCCAATGCCTGCCTTTCTATAGATAACCCCAGCTTCTCAAATATGTAATCACGTTGACTGGTATTAGATTCAGAAGCAGGTTGCCCGGTAATTATTAAATGCCCGCCCTGCTCTACCCATTCAAGAATTTCTGTCGAACGACGCTTATCAAAAGCAAGGCGCACGCTGGGCACTAATAAGGTATCACTCGAACTTAATAATGTTTTTTTGTGGGTAAACAATTCAATCTTCTCAGATTTCTGACCCATCTTACGAAGAAAAAACTCTGCTGCTAAATAAGCATTCGTTTTTGCTTCCCCCTGATACCCCTGATCTTTTTCTACCAGTTGATAATCAAGCATGGAGTATAACCATGCAGCCATAGCTATAGTGGCGACTATTACGACAGAATAAACGAATGTACTGGACGTTTTTTTATTATTTACAAAAGTCATTAGTCTTCTGTACCGTGTTTGGAAAAAAACTGATTCCAGTTATTGCAAACTTCTTCAAACAGGTGATCATCTGGTAATCGATGTGCATACGCCACGGACACCCAGATATCTGTCAACTTTTTAAATTGAATGGTACGTTTGTTTATAACAGATTGACTGGTTTCACTATTCGATGCATTAATTATCGGCGAACCTGCTTCAAGCTGACGTATACAATCTTGCTCAGTCGCCCCGGCCGCCAGATCAAAACGATACTGTTTAAATAAAGAAGCAAGAGCGCCTCTATACAATAAACTGACGGCTTCTCTGTGCTGAGACTTTAACCATAATAAGTGAGCTTCGTTTTCAATATCATCAGGTAAGCTTTGCTGCCTGATATCGAGCCCGAATAATGTTTCGGGTATTTCAGTTTTGTCTTTTTTATATTTTTTGCCCTGTATCAAATTCAACCAGTATTCTCTATATCGATATAAATAAAATATAACGATTACAGGTACAAACCAGAGCAGCGCTTCAATTAACATTGTAATAAAGCTTACAAGACCCGTTAACCATGCCATGTCCGGGTTAATTTCAGGTTCTTCCTGTGTTTTTTCAAAATTCCAGACTTTCTCTTCTATTATAAAAACAAATGGTTTATTCGACATTATCTCTTCTATAACCGCTTTTGATTCTTCTATATCTTTACGGTTGTCACTAACATCCGGCCTTTTATCGATAACATCCTGATCTATAACATCATCTGAAAAAGCAGCATTTGTGCTTAAGATAAAAGAAACCATGAATACTAATAACAGGACATTTTTAACCACGTGACTTATCCATATCATTATTAACCATATATCGTGGCTCATCTATTCTCTGTGCTAGTTTTTTAAAATCCAGCTCAATATCCCAGCCTTCCAACTGAGTTCTACGATTTAGATATAACATAAACCCTGATGCAACATAAAAAGGTTCAAGTATAAATAGTGTGATTGCGTAAAGAACGGAGCCGATGATAAACCAGAGCGTTTGATCATTATTATTATCAACTACAGATTTAAAATACTCGGTTGTTGACTCTGGTGCTATGAAAAACAGCGTCACATAAAGCGTAATTAGAACAACATATTCAAAATGTACACCAATGATGGTTAAGCCCATTGAGTGAGAACCCGCAACGCGATGTAATGACTCAAGCCGTTGTTTACGCCTGGAACCTGAGAGACCTTCTAACAGGTGAACAGGCATATTAAAAGATCGTGATGGAGACAACCGCCAGAACAGAAAAGAGGTTAGTAAGCCTGTTTTTAACCATTTTCCCATGGAAGAAAAAACATCGGATGTAGTTAAATACTCACCAAATATGCCATGACTTATAATATGTAAAATCATGCTTTCATATACAGGTTTAATCAACCAGATAAAAAATCCTGCAAAATAAAAATACCCTTGATACTCTGCAAAAATAACAAATACTAATACACACGACATTAATATCAACCAGGGAAATAATATAACCGGCCATAATTTTCGCATTACCATAACGCCTAAATCCATGGCTTCCCAGGGCGTGCGCTGTCTGAGTGCGATTATGATTTTATCTAATTGCACGTTGACGACCTAATAACATAAAATATGCAATTAATACTACCCAGTTAATTATTCCAACTGTATATTTAACAACAGAGGGTATATCAGTCATCGATGACCAGTAAGCTTCAATAAAAGCAGCTATAATGAACATGATAGCAACACCGTACATCATATATACCGCTTCACGCGCACTATCAATTAACGATCGAATTCGGCTTTTTCTTCCTGGGCTAATAATTGAAAAACCCAGTTTAAAACCAGCCGCACCCGACAGCACAATAGCCGTTAACTCCATTGCGCTATGACCAGATACAAAAGGCCAGAAAGTTGAACTGTAACCTATATATGTTAAGTAACCTGCCACACCGCCAATAGTTAAGCCATTAAAAACAAGTGTTAGTAGTGAACCTATTCCGAAGACTAAACCGCTTGCAAATGTCCTTAAGCCAATACCAGTATTATTAAAAATATAAAAGCCAAACATTTCAAAATCGCTGCCCGAATTTCTATCACGACCGATCTTATCCTGTGATGGGTCATACATTGACTCCATTTGAGCCAGTTGTTCACCAGAGATCACCGTATACACCATATCTGGATAATATTGCAATGTTACTAACATTCCAAAAAAGGTACCAAAGAATAAAACTGAGGACAACAAAACCCAGCGCCACTCTTTTCTTACAGACTGAGAAAACCCGGAGGTAAAATATATCAACACAGCTACTAACATATGTGTTTTACGTTTGTAGAATATTTGATGAGCATTAATTACGAGTTTTTCCAGGCGCTCGACTAATAAAGGGCTATAATGTCTTGAACGTGACAACGAAAGATGATGACATAATAATCGGTAATTTTCGGGAAAATTTTCATCAGCAGCGGCAACTTGCGAATGCTGTTTTTTTAATCTAATTGAATCATTAATTTGCAGTCGTTTATTCAAAGTAGACTTATCATCTGCAAGCAGCATATTTTCAAGCTCACTCCAGAATGAATCATATTTTTTTTCAAACTCACTTTGCTTCATTTTCGCCCTAACAGCCCATTAGCAATACCTAACAACTTGTTTTTAGTCATTCTATGCTCAGGTATATCAAGTGAATTTAATATTTCAGCTAACTCCTGCATTCTCTCATCTGAAAGTTGCTGAGAACGTTCTGCATAACGTATGATTGACTGCTGTTCTTTAAGATTTAGTTCATATGCAGGTTTTACAGCTGCTTGTTCGGGAATACTGCTAATACCTGTAGAATTGTTAACGTAAACTACGATTGTATTTGCCGCTAAATCACCAAGCCGTTGAAATTTATCATTCAATAACATTGATGCGAAACCAAGACCATAAAAAAACGGTAAAAAATCAACCGTTCTAAGAATATTCCTTAACATTGATGGCGACCAGCCTACCGGTGTTCCATCACTATTTAAAACTTGTATATTGAGAAATTTTTTACCCGGAGTCATGCCTTTATTAAATACTTCAAATAATACAGGATAAAACCACTCCATAAAGAAAAAACCAATCAACATCAGGCCTGATCCAAACTTTCCGAGCACACCCGCTATTATAGCTAACAATGCATACATTAAACCTCTAATTATAAGATCAACCATCCAGGCAACACTACGCGGCCAGACACCTGCAATTCTAAGGTGTATATCAACACCTTCCGGTGTCTGGATAGTATTTACCGAATCGAGTAATTTTGATTCCATTATTAACTGATTACTTCCATTAACATTAATTTAGCTTAACAATCCCGATGCAGGTCTTTTAGTTGAGAATACTATCTTATGTAAGCAGATAATTCTATTCGACTCACACTCGTGTCTTAAAAATAAATCATTTATATGCTCTGCGCCAACATCTGATATTAATGGTATCGTTCTCATACTTTTAACTTTCATACTTACAGCGTATTCATATTATTATGATATTTACACTTGCTGCGTGTAAATCAATAAAGGCCACAATTTCTTCTTTAGTAACTTCAGTTGCAGTTACTGCACCACGCCGTATTCAAGTCTGTTTAGCGCCTGAGCTGGTAGATATTTATAACTTGAAGCCTTCATAAAAGTTATACCTGCTTATGCTTACTTTTTATGACCATTACCTGTTAATCGCTCTGAATAAATTGTATATAGACATACTTAAATGCCAATTTCATAATCACTTAAAACTTAAAGGTTTTATCCTTTTTGCCGATTTTTCCAGAATATCGATCTTTTCACTTTTTGTTGCTGCTTGCCAGCCTTTAATTTCGTTTAATGTACGGCCACAGCCAATACACACATCTTTTTTATCAAGACAGCAATTGCGCACACAGGGAGACTCAACCTTATAATCCATACCCTATGTTAACATTATGCTGAGTTATCCTCCTGAATTGATTAAAAATATGAATTTTTAATCAATTCAGGCCTATAATTACTTAATATATGTCAAACATATATTAGCAAATGATTATATACTACTTGTAACTAACGTTATGGAGAATAATCATGTGTTTAAAAATTGAAGGCTTAAATGAACTGGGCACTGTTAAAGCCTTAATGGCGATGAGCTTGAATTCAATAATTGAAGATATATTCGACATTGAACAGAGCAAAATTGAATTAAGTCTTAATTTACGATCCGATCTTAGAATGAGCTCTAATCAGGAAGTTTTACTAGCAGATGCGATTGCTGATTATTTTGATGGCAGACAGCCTGATCTTAAACAGGTGCAAACCCTGGATAATCTGTTCGATTTAATTGTAGAACAAGAATTCAAACACTTACCTGAAGAAGCTTTTCTAATGTAAATATCATCTTTTTAATCAACAATTTTTGATTTTGTAGAAAAACTGGATTATTAGAGGTGATCTTCAATAGTTAAAGAAGATCACCTTATTGTTTATTTAGGCATTGCTGAGTACAGGACTTTTAAGAACATTTCAGGACTCAGGAAAGTCTCACCCCATGCCTTATCAAAATCAGCATTTGGTTTTAAAGTTATAATCTCGTCTAATGTCTTGCCCTGATCCATTAATTTTTGCATACGGTCTCTTACTATAATCAACATTGATCTGAATTCTTTTAGGGATTTTCTATCTCCCAATGGCCCATGACCTGGAATTATCTTTGTTTTATCATCACTAATTGCCAATACATAATCAGTAGCTTTAATCATACCGTTTACACTACCCTTACTTGAGCCATCAATAAAAGGGTATAAACCATTAAAAAATGTATCTCCCATATGAATAACATTAGCCGACTTGAATAACACAATGCTATCCCCATCAGTGTGTGCATTACGCTGATGAATTACATTTATATCAAGATTGTTTAAATGAAAATTAACCGTATCATTAAAGGTAATGACTGGTAATGCTAGCTTGGGAGAAGCTGGTATTTTTTTATTAAATGCTTCTATAAACCCGTCTTTACTCATGCGTTCACGAACATTGTTATGCGCAACGATGACCACGCCATCATTTCCCAGGTTTTCATTACCCCCGGTATGGTCATAATGCCAATGGGTATTAATCATAAAACGAATCGGTTTATCAGAGAGTTTTTTAATAGCACTTTTAATTTTAGGTGTCAGCGGTGCAAATTGATCATCAATCATAAATACGCCATCATCACCTACAGAGATGCCTATATTCCCCCCCTTTCCCATAAGCATATATATTCCATTACCTAGATCGATAGATTCAATTTCAACCTTTTGAAAACTATCGTCAGCTTTATCAGACTCTTCAGCGTTAACAGATAAGACACTTGTCAACATTAGAGACATAAAGGTAATCATTAGTAATTTAGATTTATTCATATTAATTTTCCTAATTAATAATAATTCTGCACGAGCTTAATATAGATGAATTTATTAGCATACACTAATGATTCGCTTGTCGGTTATCAGAAACTTTAACCCGTTATTATTAAACTATACTATGTGAAATAGTCTAATTAAAGATAACCGTCTCAAAAAAGCAGAATACATAATGAAACGTAACTCTCATCGGCTTATTCAGGTTTTTATAACACTTATATATATCCTCACTATACAAAATTCATTGGCTTCTGAACCTGCATATCATTCACAATTATCAATACAACTGCCAGGTGCCGATAAACATAACGCTAAGCTGATTAATAAAATTGAAAAACAACGCATAAAAAGAGGTTTATCATATAAACCACAAACAAAACATTTAGCTGACAACGGTGAAGCTCTTTACACAAATCGACTTTTTTTAGAATCAAGTCCCTACCTATTGCAACATGCTCATAACCCGGTTAACTGGTATCCCTGGGGTACTGAGGCATTTGCAACTGCAACAAAACTTAATAGACCTGTTTTATTAAGCATCGGATATTCAACTTGCCACTGGTGCCATGTAATGGAGTCAGAGTCATTTGAAGACCTGGAGATTGCCCGTTACATTAATGAAAATTTTATAGCGATTAAAGTTGATAGAGAAGAACGACCAGATATAGATGTTACATATATGGCCGCTCTACACGCACTAGGCCAGGGGGGTGGCTGGCCGTTGAATGTCTGGTTAACACCGCAGAAAGAGCCTTTTTATGGAGGTACATACTACCCGGCAAGAGATGGTGATAGAGGAGCTGCAATCGGTTTACTCACATTATTAAAAGAATTAAATAAGGTTTATCAAACAAAACCCGATGAAATATTAAAAGTAAGTCAAAGTTTAGTAAAAGCTATTGAAAAAGACTTTAAAACAGAGTCCAGCTCAACCATGCCATCTATTAAGGTTATGCAATTAGCTATGGATTATTATACAGAGCACTTTGATTCATTCTATGGGGGTATTGGCGATGCACCCAAATTCCCTGGCACAACACCTGTCCAGTTTTTACTGCGCTATTACAATCGAACAGCTGATAAAAAATCACTTGAGATAGTTACGATAGCCCTGGATAAAATGGCAGCTGGAGGAATATATGATCATGTAGGTGGTGGCTTTCACCGTTATTCTATAGATAATGAATGGCTTGTGCCGCATTTTGAAAAAATGTTATACGATAACGCCCTGTTAACCATTAATTATCTTGAGGCTTATCAGTTAACTAAAAACCCTAATTATAAACGTCTGGTTAATGAAATATTAGCTTATGTTTCTCGAGACATGACTTCAGATCAAGGCGCTTTCTACTCTGCAACTGACGCTGACAGTATGACAGCAGAAGGTTTATACGAAGAAGGTCATTACTTCACATGGGATGAGAAAGAATTAACTAACGTCTTAGGTCTGCAACGTAGCAAATTAATAAAGAAATATTATTCAGTAAGTGATCAGGGAAATTTTGAAGGTAGAAACATATTAAATACACCTGTTGATATAAATCAGTTCCAGCAGAACAACAATATTAGCAAAAGAAAGTTAAGTCAGATCATTAAGGAATCTAAAAAACTGCTTTATAAATTCCGTAACAAAAGAGCAAGACCACGACGAGATGAAAAAATTATAACCGCATGGAATGGGCTTATGATTTCTGCTTATTCAAAATCAGGTTTTATACTTAACAATGACGACTATATTAAACAGGCCAGTAAATCAGCACAGTTTATTTTAGATAATCTGTACACTAATAATCGTTTATTAAGAATTTTTAAAGACAGTAAGGCAAAACAGAATGGCTTTCTAAATGACTATGCCTTTTTTATAGCGGGTTTAATTGACCTCTATGAGTCGACGAGTAACATTAAATGGTTAAACCATGCCATTAATCTGGACAAAACATTAGAGTCAGATTTTGAAGACAAAAACGGGGGTTTTTTCATGACCAGCAATGATCATGAAAAAATTATAGCTCGAGACAAACCCGATTACGATGGTGCACTACCAGGAGGTAATTCAGTTCAAATATTAAATTTACTTCGTTTAGGTTTATTTACAGGTAAGAAAAGTTATACACAACGCGCAAGCAGATCATTAAAAGTGTTTACCAGAACATTAGAAAAAACACCAATGGAGCTATCAAAAATGTTAGTCGCTTTAGATTTTTATTATAGCGAGGCAAAAGAAATTATTATAATTACACCACCAGGCAAAAAACATGAGAGTGAAGTTTTTATTAATGAATTAAGAAAAAACTATTTACCAAACCGCATTCTATCCGTTATATCTGAAGGTAACGACCTGGAACTTCAAACAAAAACCATAGTTATAGCTGAGGGTAAAACTACTCGAAACGGCAGAACAACAGCTTATGTGTGTAAGTTAGGTTCATGTGAATTACCTACAGATAGTCCACATATATTCTCACAACAATTAAATAACAACTAAACACATATATTATTCTGACGTACTCTGTATATATTCATGTGGAATTGAATCAAAAGAGTAAACAGTGCCTTTTTCAGTTTTGGCAAATAATTCTGCGTTACTTTTAGTCGAAAAGGGTACGGCTTCAGGTGCATCCATGCCACCGATACGATCACTGCCTAATACATACCAGGCGGTCTTCGCATTTATCCAGTTGTCTTCTCCGGGATTATCCCATTCAGCATTCGACATATCGTTTACATATATAGCCGCAATATTTTTAGGCTCTTCTGGTGACATTGTGAATGCAATCGTGTCGCGCACTGAAGTAAACCACAGCACTTTATCATCCGTAAGAATAATCTGTCCTTTAGGGCCCTTATGATAAACCACAGTCATCAAGCAATAATAACCACTTGCTTCTCGAGTTAAAGTTTGAGCTGCTGGTATTTCAGCAGGAGGTGTTTTCTCACAGGCAGTTAAAGCCACTATAAATATCAGGGTTAAAAATTTGTACATAATATCTCTGCTATATTTTCTCTTTATCACTTCGAGTTAATTTTAGTGGAAATCGAATAATCTACATTGACAAAAATCACTTAATGCTCAATAAAGGGATTACTCTGGGCGCCTACCGGTCTACCTTTCAGGTCATTCTTCGAATATTAAAGACCTTTACATGAAATCTTTTCAGAAATAACGATGTAAGCATTTGTTAACATAAATACGCCATATCTACGACTTAAGACTTACGACTTACGACTTACGACTATTCTACAATTCTCTTTTCTGAAACAAAAATAACGTCAACATCAGGGGAATAACAACCCAGAGCGACATTACACCTATAAGCAGTGAGCCACTCATTCCTGCTTCACTGGCAATACCAGCAATACCAGCGGCATCACTTACACCTTCGAACATACTCAAATTAAAGATTCGATAACTGTCTGTCGGGCTTATCAGCATTAATATTGAAAATAGTTTCTGACCAATTAACTGCCCTTCATCCATTAACAGTGCACCAAATAGTATCAGATCATAAATTACAACAAATACTAACCACAAACCAATTGCTGTACCCGCTGCAGTTGCTCTTTCTTTTACCGACACACTAACCAGATAACCCAGTGCTATAAACACAGCGCCAAGAACCAGTGAGCTTAACATCATCGTGACATAAGCCTGCCAGCCTTCGAGGCTGCCACCGGTAAAGACTGTCATTAAAATTATGGCGCCGCCATAGCCGGCGAAGATAGCAATAAATAAAATACTCAGGTGTCCGAGAAATTTACCCATTATAACTTGCCAGCGTGAAACTGGATAAGTTAATAACAACATCATGGTACCACGCTCAAATTCACCCACTAATGCATCAAACGAAAGCATCAGGGCAATTAGGGGTATTAGATATACACTCAGGCTAGATAAACTAATGACAGTAATATCAAGATCACTGGCTTTTACTGAACCTGTTGGTGCCGAACCCAGTAATGACAAAGCTAATGCCAGGGAGCCAAGCAAAATTATTGCTGCTGCAATCCAGCGGTTACGTAAACCATCGCGTATTTCTTTCATCGCAAGCACCCACAACATCTTCATGATGGATTTCCAGTCATAAAGTGAGTATAAAGCTCATCAAGTCGTGGTGGCATAATTTGCATATCCTGAACGACATCACCTAAATTACTAATGTGACGAATAATAGGCATCTTTTCATGCATATCACAGGACAGATTAAAACTCTGATTATTTATCTCGGTGACATTTACGCTTGAGCCCATGCGTTCAGCAACACTCGAAGCCTGACCCGGCGTAACGGTTACTTTTACACGAACAGGTAACGTTGCCTGTTGATAAAGTTCGTCTAATGTACCACAGGCAACCACTACACCTTTTTTCAAAATAACAAAACGACTCGCTCTGGTTTCAACTTCCTGCAAGGCATGAGATGAAATAATTGAAGTCGCACCTTCTTTTTGTAAACCGTCAATTAACTCATAAAAATGCTGGCGTAAAATTGGATCAAGGCCGGTTGTAGGCTCATCAAGAAAAAGTAACTGCGGATTACCCAGCATTGCCTGCGCCAGCCCTAACCGTTGACGCATACCTTTTGAATAGGTACCCACTCGACGTTTTGAAGCATCTCCCAGACCAACCAGATCCAGTAGTTTTGCACATTCTACTTTGCTGGCACCTTTTAACCGGGCATAAAATGCAAGCACTTCACGCCCCGTCATGGCTTCATAAAATGCGACACTTTCAGGTAAATAACCCAGAGACAAGCCCTGGGCAACAGCTGCACTAAAAGCGGGATCATGACCAAGCACTTTAATCACACCACTTGTCGGGCGCGTTAAACCCAGCATCATTTTGATTAGAGAGGTTTTGCCTGCACCATTGTGACCAACCAGTACGATACATTCACCTGATTGAATTGATAAATTTACATCATGTAGTACCGCTTCTTTTGCATAATGTTTATTTACTGACTGCAGTGAAATAACTTCACTTGCTGAATTTAACGTAACCATCGGTTAAATCTCTTTTAATAACTATTCCTACTTCCGGGGGTTTCATCAGTGGAGCGCTGTCCGTTACACCGCCGGGATGTAATCCGGGGAATTCAGATTGCGCCCATTTCAATAACTTCACAGATGGACTATTTAACAACAATTTTGCCATAGGGTGGCGCCAGACAATTTGATCTACCAGATCATTTGGCTTATAAATCTGGTCGGCAATACCATTTGCATCTATATCAAATGATACATTATCACTCCAGTAATTACCTGTGCCCTCTTTAGACCATTCAAGATATGTTGTACCCACATATTTTACCTGAGTACGATTATTTATAAATGAATTTAAGTATATTTCATTATTCTGTGACCCGGCGGTAAAGTGAACACCAATGTCACAGCCTTCAAATGAATTATTATGTATATTATTATAATTTGCGTTATAAATAAAAACGCATTTTTTTGCGCCTCCAGATACACGATTATTTTTAATGGTTGAGTAATTGGTGAAATTAAAAAACAGACCACGCTCATGATCACCGATTGACTGATTACCACTTGCCACAATACGATCAGAAAACATTAAAGCAAAACCAACATGGTTATTAATTGAAGTATTATTCTTAACTACGCTATCAAGAGTGTACATATAATGAATAGCGAAACGTAAATCCCTGAGTCTGTTTCCTTCAAAGGTATTTTTAGTGCTGTAATTTACAAAGATACCATCACGCCCGTAACGAATATCATTATTCTTTACTACGGAACCGGGGGTCTTCCATAAATAAATACCGTTGCCCCTGTCATTCATTCTATGAAAGGTACTGCCGATAATTGTATTATTACTAACAACCGCCGAGTCGGGGCCTTTTAGATATATACCTATTAAATTATTTTCTAAATGATTTGAATCAACAATGGCACGATCACCCTTATCAGTGATAAAAACAGCGCTGTCTTCGGTATCATAATCATTACCGGAATGCTGAATATTTAAACCTTTAATTAATACATCTGGCGCTGAAATGATAATAACGTGCGCCGAACCCTGACCATCAATAATACTCTGTTTATTGCCTGATAAGGTTAATGTCTTATGTATATTTATTGATCCTGAGTATGTACCCGAAGACAATATAAGTTTATCGCCGGGATTAGCTAAATCTATGGCTTTCTGTAACACACCTTTTCCGGGTGATACCTGTATTTCTTCAGCCTGAGTGGCAAAAGATAAACACAATAAAGCGATTAATAAAACACCGGCCAGTCTGTCAAAAATAACAGTGCTGGCCGATGAATTATCAACTTGTTGATTAAACTGCAACGCTTTGATCTTATGCAGGTTCTACCAGCATACGACCACGCATTTCCATATGTAAAGCGTGACAGAACCACTGACAGTAGAACCAGTGAACACCCGGGCGGTCAGCGGTAAAGGTAATTGATGATGTCTGCTGTGGCCCGACTTCCATCGCTACACCATAGTTCGCTAAGGTAAAGCCATGTGTCAGATCATCAATCGCATCACTGTTACTGACATAAACCGTTACTTCATCACCCTGCTTAACAGTGAATTGCTCCATACTGAAGTTAGGTGCTATAGACCACATGTAAATACGTACTTTTTTACCATCACGTATTACTTTAGAATCAACACCCAGCTCAACACCATCTTTCTTCGCCTGAGCACTTGCTTCAGCCCACATACGATCACCCTTGGTCCATAATGAATCAGGGTTAACGATGTCAGTACGAACGATAACGACATCATGTGGTTCCGCATAAGCCGGGCCATCATGAACGACTTTCATCTTCTTACCGGTAATATCAATCAACTGCTCATTCTCAGGTTTTAATGGCCCCACATTAATGAAGCGGTCTTTAGAGAATTTGTTAAGTGATATCAGCCATTTACCATCAGCTTCTTTGGTCTCACCCATTGAGGTATGGTTATGCCCAGGCTGATAATGAACATCGAGTTTTTCAAGAATCGGATTAACTTTCTTACCATTATAAGAATCAATCGCTTTCTGAATATTCCACTTAACCGCCTGGCTATCAAGGAATAAAGTTGTAAAGGCATTACCTTTACCATCAAATGCAGTATGCAAGGGACCCAGACCTAATTCTGGCTCAGCAACAACCGCATCACGTGGCTTGATTTTATCTTTAAACAGGTCAGGTAAACGTCTAACGTCTATTACGGTTACTGTTGGTGACAACTTACCATTGAATACAACATGTATGCCATCAGGTGCAGTGTTACAACCATGAGGACTGTTAGGCACAGGAATATAACGTGTATATTTAGAGCCCTTACGACCATCAATTACAGGCACGCCTTTAATGCGCTTAAAGTCACCGGTTTTAACCGCTTTTTCAATGGCTTTAATATCAAACACAACAGCCCAGTCACGTTCATTTGCCATCATGCCAGCGGCATTAACTGCTTCTTCACTGTTGTAACAGGTAGAGAAAGCGTACAGCCCCTGGTAATCCGCATCACAGTTATCCAGGTTACCATCAACCATAACCTGCCATTTAACTTCCATTTCATCACCGTCAATCGCAGTGAAAATAGCATGATACTTTTCTGGTTCATCAAGAATAGAACCATCATTTGGAATCGGCACACGATGTTCACCGTTAGCAAATACATAACCGGTGCGTGGATATTTTTGTGGGCGTAAACCATGAATATCTGACGCATTTGGAATTTCAATGATCTTGTCACATTTCATAACATCGCAGCGTACTCGTGCAACACGGGTATTTGCTTTATCATTCATAAACAGGTAACGACCATCATATGTGCCGTCTGTGAATGACATGTGAGGGTGATGTAAATCACCATTTAACCAGACACCGCCACGGTTGCCCGAATCAAGAAACTTTTTAGTTTCAGGTAGTAAACCATCACGTAGAATCTTACGGCTCTCGTTGGTATCACCCCAGCCTGAAGCACTACATCTATTGAATACAGGAACACGAAGTAACTCACGCATAGAAGGGATACCTAAAACACGCATCTCACCCGCCTGTCCGCTACTCCAGAAACCATAATACTCATCAAGATCTCCTGGACCTACATGCGCACTATTTTTTGCAGCAGCAATGGCTGCTTTAGGTGTCAATACACCCACCCCGGTAAGACCGGCAAAACCGGCCAGTGCAGCTAACTTAACTGAACCACCTAGTAATTGACGTCGGCTAAGCCCAACCTCTTCGAGTTGTTCATTTTCTGATTTATCTTTTTTAATAGCCATTACTCTATCTCCTCATATGCCTTTACTGAATCAGGCGAAATTTCACTCTGATTTTTCAGAGCATGCGTTAATCATTACTTCTTATTTTTTACTAACTACTTAACTTACTTTTTTACTTACTTCTCCAGCTCTATAGAAATGGCAGAACCACTTTTTCCTTTAACTGATGCAGGATTGACACTTCTACGTTCTTTTTTCAGGCGTTTTTGTATCATTACCGGGCAGGCATGATCGTCAGAATAAAGCACCTGACAATGCAGACAGTAAAAACACTCATTCACATCAATATCACCTTCAGGATGTATCGCCTGAACCATGCATTCATTGCTACAACGCTGACAGGGACTACCACATTCCTTATAACGTTTGAGCCAGGAAAACATGCGCATTTTTCCGGGAATTGCCAGTGCCGCACCCAGCGGACACAAATAACGACAGTAAAAACGTTCAATAAAAATACCTGGCAATAATAAAGCCAGTGCAAAGATCACATAGGGCCATTCACGCACAAATTTCAGAACAATGGCTGTCTTAAAAGGCTCAACTTCTGCCAGACGTTCAGCCCATTCAAGTGAATAGAGTGAGAAACCAAACAGAAAAAGAAAAATTAAATACTTAAATGTCCAGATACGTTCGTGAATTGCCCAGGGCACCTTAACCTGCTTAATCTTGAATGCTTTAGCAATTTTATTAAGTAACTCCTGCAACGCACCAAAAGGACATAACCAGCCACAGTAAACGCCACGACCCCAGAACAATAAAGAAGCTGCAACAGAAGCCCATAAAATAAAAATCAGCGGCTCCATTAAAAAATAGGCCCAGTCAAAGCCACTTACCAGTGCATTAAACATTGCCAGTATATTTACAACGGATAACTGGGCATTGAAATACCAGCCAATACCAAACAGGGTAAAAATTAAAAAACCAATACGAACCTGATCAGTTAATTTTGGACGTTTAACCAGCCAGTTCTGAAAGAAGAATATTAAGGTCAGAACAAATAAAGCCAGGCCTAATACAACAACCTCGCCCATCTTTAAATCCCACATTTTCACCCAGATAGCCTGAGATTTTTCTCGATCTTTTACGGTTGTAGTTGTTTTTTTAACTTTCTTTATTATCAGGTATTCATCGGGGGTTTTATAGTTAAGGTCAAAGGTAAGAAATACTTTTTTGATTGGGCCTATATTACGCCCTACTAATAATTCAAGCGTCCATGCATCGGCACCATTAAATTTCAATTCAGCGGGTGTTCTGAATACATCAACATCTTTTAGTTCAGGCGAACCATCAGCCGCAATGGAGCGCAAACGTTTGTGATAGCTATCATGAAAACGAATAGACATATCACCCTGAATCACCTGAAAACGATCAAAAATACCACCACGAACATAACCAGAACCTTTAAATGAAAAGCGTCCATCACCCGCCAGCATAATAGCCTGTTCGCCTGGTTTTAACTTTTTAAGGAGGTTTTTATACTCACCTTCACCTAGCAGACTTTTGCCAATACTTGGCACAGAAACAACAGCTGCATAAAGCTCTATAAATACTTCTGCGTCATCTCCTTCTTCTGGAAAATCAAGCACAAGCTCTTTACCACTATCTTTAAAGGCCTGATTAATTTGCCCGACAGTCAGTTTTAAACTTTTAACAGAGCCTTCTTCAAGCAAGCTCTGCCAGTCTTTTACAACGTTAATATCAGGATTAATGGTTGCAACCGGACCTACTTTCTTTATTTCAACTTCGAGACCTGATAAACCATAATTTCTGGCGACTTTAATAGATGACCTTAAAATATTGTCATCCATTACCATTATGGTAACTGTCGCACCGGATACAACATCAATATCATGATCCTGCGTACCACGAACCAGCTTACCTACATCCAGCCCTTCATATTCAGTAAGTACCGCTGTAATTTTGCTTTCTGGAATACCAATTAGAACAATGGGCTCATGATGCTCAACCAGTAATACTTTTTTGATAACACCCTGCATATCAAGGGCGACAAGTTGATGTATCGGTTTACCTGAATAGCCGGTTGTATTGGTGTAATCTGACGTTAGAAAAACAAAACCAAGTTGCTTTCCGTCTTTATATACAGGTGCTACTAGAGGGTCGCCAATTGGTGAACCTAGTTTATCTGCACCAGGGAAAATATCTTGCGCTTTAATAACATCAAGAAAACGAGTTAGCTCTGAATTTGCCTGTACAGCGGTTACGGGTAAACACTGCAATAAAAGTAATAAAATAAGCGATTTCAAGGTGTTACGATAACCCATAATCAGGGTTAAGCCTTTTTCGAATATATGCAGCAAGTGCGTTCAACTCCTAAAACATGCAATCGTTTTTATTGCATAAACTAACGGCAATATGGTGGACGCGATAATTGTAATATAATGCCCGCTATTGTGCGACATTTTGTCACATCTTAAATGACATAGATCAAGTCAACGTCAGAATTATAGAGTAAATTATACAAATTGAAGGAGCCGCAGAAAATATGTTATCAACAAATGTAAAAACCACCAGTGATCTAATGAGTATTGCACTTCAGGCTGAACGTGAAGCAATTCGTCGTTACACAATGCTCGCTGAATCAATGCATAAAGGCATGAACGAGTCGGCCGCGGCCCTGTTTGAACGCATGGTCGCTGAAGAGACTGAACACGAACGATTGTTACTTGAGTGGATGGCAAAAGAAAATATTAGTGAAAACCCGGATATAGGCCCCATAAAGTGGAAAGACCCTCATGTCTCAACTGTTTACAACGATGAAGCCTACGACCCATATTACAGCACGCCTTATAAAGCATTAGCGTTTGCAGTGCATAACGAAGAAATTGCATTTAAATTTTATACACATGTGACAGCAAATTCTGAAAATGAAGCCGTTCGTAAATATGCTGAGATTCTGGCCCGAGAAGAACTGGGTCATGCTGCTCTGCTCAGAGCTGAACGCAGGCTTGCTTATCACAAAGAACTCAAATCACATAACACACCGCCGAAAATTGATCCTGAAATAATTCAAAACCAGTCGGACCTGTTAGCCGCTGCAATACATATAGATGAATATTTAGAAAGTCAGATGGCGATAGTGGCTGAGAAAAATCCAGAAATAGAAACACTAAGAAAAGACACACAACAACAAATAAGTATTAATAAAAAAACACTAAGCCATCAAGAGCCACCGGGTGATGAAATTACCCAATCACTTGATCAACTTAAAACCTATAACTCTGAAACTAATGAGCGCCTTGATAATCCAGACCTTCAGGTACAACGATTATGGTCGTGCTGTGACCGAAGTTTCGCATTCTATGATGCTGTTGTTGAATCAACGACTGATGAAGCGGTTATGTTGACAGCACAGAACCTTACAACAACGGCGCTTGATCGAATTGGGGTTTTAAAACAGGTATTTGCCGAAACAACAGACCAGCCTTAACTACAAACACAGTTACGGCCTTTTTTCTTGGCTCGGTAGAGGGCCTTATCTGCGTTCTTGAGTAATGCCCATGGTGATAAGTCATTATCTCTGGAGTCTGCTACTCCAATGGAAACCGTCACTCTCACCGATTTGTTTTTAACCTTGCGTGATTTTGCATCATTCTTTCTTCTACTTGCTCTATTAATTACAAAAGGTGTATTAGCAATTTTCTCTCGAAGTTCTTCAAGGTGCTGATTAGTGTCGGCACCGTCTTTTCCATTAAAAACAATGGTAAATTCCTCTCCACCATATCGGTATGGAACTCCGCCTCCACTAACTTTATTCATTTTAGTAGCGATCATACGTAAAACCGCATCACCGGTATCGTGGCCAAAAGTATCATTAAATTTCTTAAAGTGATCAACATCTAACATAGCAACAGTATACACCCCACCCAAAGACTGAAACTTTTCACGTAAAGCCCTTCTAGTGGGTAATTCAGTTAATTCATCTAAATATGCCATTCTCCAGGATTCATGAATAACCGCATAAATACACATTAACAGCGCCATAACACTAAACACATTTAAACTATCGGCATCCCTCCCAAAGTGCAATTGGGCGACCAACATTATTAACACACCTAAACCTGTTGCCATCTGTAAAGTTAAACGAATAAAGTAAAGTACTAACATTGTTATAAAAACAAACACAGATGCAAAAACAACCATTTGATACTGCTGCGTCCAGTCAAAATATTTTCCTGGTAGCCAGTCGGTTAACATAATAAAAATCGCCCACTCAGGCTGATTACTGGTGATGACCAGGGAAATAATAAGAGGAAGTATGAGTAATAAATAAACGGGAACAGTTCGCACACTTATAATTCCACGCTCGGGTAAAACAGTAACACCAAGTAATAAAAGAGGTATAAATAGTGAAAGCAATGAATAAGCCAGATCAGATATTGCAAGCTGCATACCCAAAAACACATTATTGACAATAATTAATACAACATAGAAAAAAATATGACTTCGATTAAAATGAAAACTAACCGCAATGGCTATCAAGGCAAGCATAACAGGTAAAAACACCGTTCCTGTTAATATAGCCTCTGGAATATTATAATAATTATTATAAGCATAAAAACCAAGAATAATTAACACCAAAACAGGAAACAAGGACTTTAAAGGCCTCATGAATTGACAGACTTAATTATCAAACACGAAGTAACGCCCAGAAAAATCTGTGCGAATAGCATATTTTCACTTTGAACAGAACACATAGAAACTCTTGATAAATCACAAACAGAACACAAAATATAATTAATGCTTATTATACATATTAATTGATATTAAATAATTTGCCTTCTTTAATTACCTGCTTTACCTTTTCAGGTACTTTACTCTCCCACTCACTATTTCCATTCTTAATATTATCTAACACCTCATGAGAGTGTATACACAAAAATTCTTCATTTACTGTATTTAGTGGAGAAATAAAATCATTCTCAAGCAAATACTGATATAAGTGTTTTAAATTTTCTTCAGGTTCAAAATTTTCCGTATTGGTTATTTGGCTAGTTTCTAAATTATTACAGGGCGAAACATAAAGACGTAAATCATATTTAAACAACCTGCCAAAAGCTTCAAGTATTCCACCCGGCAGGTTATCATAATATTTTTCATTGAATATTTCTTTAAGAGTTGGAATCCCCAGAGCTATTGCCATAGGCCTTTGTGTGCATCTGAATAAATAATCAGCGAGTTTATAGTATTCACCCATATTAGAGATAAGTACATTTTTACCTAATGCACATAAAATATTAGCCCTTTGTAAAAAATCTTCCGCATTTATATCTTTACCGTCTTTTAAGTTATGTAGTGTCATTTCAGAAATAACCACCAGCTCCTGTTCCTCTATCGCGTGATCACTTAAAAACATTTTTTGCGCACAATCAAGCATATCCATGGTTAACAATGTTGGTGGGTTAAAGCGGCTTCTTTCAATTAATACTGCTTTTTTATACAGGATGTCAGCCGGATGAACGATTTCACCATTAGCATTAAACATAGCCCCATGAGTCATACCTAATTCAACTAACCTTAGAGCCATTAACCTGTTATCAACATTCTCAAATGCCGGGCCTGAAAAATCAACCATATCAATTTCGAGTAAGTCAGGTGACAAATCATCCATTAAAGATTTAAGTAAACTTAAAGGATCATCAAAATAATGCAATGCTGCATAAATAAGGTTAACCCCCAGAATTCCTAACGTTTCCTGATCCTGGATACTTTTTTTGCCCTGCAGATGAACATGTAAATCTATTTGTGATGGTTCACTACAGGCGGTACTTTGAAATTTGACCCCCATCCAGCCCTGCCCATCTAAATCTCTTGAAAAGCTACGTGAGGCAACAGTATTAGCAAAAGAAAAAAATGTACTTTCAGCGCCTCTCTTATTACCCAGGCGTTCAATAATAAGATTGTATTCAAGCTCGAGCATAGCGCTTAAGCGGTCTCGACTAACGTAACGTGACGATTCTCCATAAATTGAGTCACTAAACTGCATATCATAGGCAGAAATTGCTTTTGCAATAGTGCCTGCAGCTCCACCTACTCTAAAAAACCACCTGGCTGTTTCCTGACCAGCTCCAATTTCGGCTATTGTGCCATACTGGCCTTTATCAAGATTTATAGAAAGTGCTTTTTGATGAATGTCAGATATTTTATCCACGTAAGGAATTCCTGATTATTATTATATAATCAGGAGTATAGACACTTTTAAATTAAAGTATGGCGGATTCTGGCTAAGCTTAAGTTACGCTTTAACCTTTAGATTATTATTAGTATCACGACTATTTGATATCAGTTCTTCATTAGCGTAATTTATAGATGACTTACTTAACCTGTCATAAAGCACAACATTAACGGTAGCGGCCAGGTTCATACAGCCAATTGTAGGGATATATACTACCGAATCTGCGCTATCTATTATTTCCTGACTGAGCGTGCCGTCTTCAGGTCCAAAGATATACATAACGTTATCAGGATGTTTAAATTCAGGTAAAGGTATAGCACCTTGTGCAAATTCAACACATACAATTTGCATTTTCCCGGTCACCTGATCAAACAGGTCATCAACACTGTTTACAGGAATGCTCAAACTAACATCTCTGTTGATTTTTGCAAAACCTGGATTTAATTTTAAAGCTCGTGGATAACGCGAGCCCGTATAATAAATTGAATCAACACGGTAATTTCCAGCTGCACGTCTTACAGAATTAACATTATCAGGGCTTTTAGGGTTACTCAGCCCAATACTGACTATTGTATTATTCATCTGGTTTTACTTAATTGATTTGAATGTTCATTACAGGTGTTTTAACAAAGACCCCCTGTTAATGAAATATTTTGAAATACTATATGGTTATCTAAACTGAAACTTCATCACCATTGATGCGTATTAAACGTTCTTGCTCTTCTTCCCATGCGGCTTTTATTTCCTGCAATACCGTATCAACATCCGCTTCCTGCTCATTCTCCTCAAAAAGCCCTGTCAATTCAGTATCAGGGTGTAACTCTCCATTTTCATACAGATTCCAGATTTCCTGAGCATATTTACTTAGCTTTAATTCAGGTGCAAATAAAGAATAATAACTGGTAATTTTATTTACATCACGCGTCAACATACGTTCGGCATGATTATTTGCCGCTGCATCAACCGCTTGTGGTAAATCGATAATGACCGGCCCTGCGCCATCAACTAGAACATTAAATTCTGATAGATCCCCATGAACTAAACCAGCGCATAACATACGGGTTATATACTGCATCACAACATGATGATCTTCAATTGCATGCTCTGCAGACATCTCAACATCACCGAGACGTGGCGCTACATCACCGTCTTCATCGGTGATTAGCTCCATAAGTAATACTCCATCGACACAGCCATAAGGTTCTGGCACACGAACACCGGCTGCTGCTAAACGATATAATGCGTCTACTTCTGCAGTTTGCCAGGTTTGCTCCTGTTCCTGACGTCCAAATTTTGAGCTCTTGCCCATTGCACGGGCTCGTCGACTATTACGTACCTTGCGACCTTCCTGATATTCAGAGGCTTTTTTAAAGCTACGCTGATTAGCTTCTTTATAAACTTTTGCACAGCGAACCTCTGAACCACAGCGAACAACGTATACAGTTGCCTCTTTGCCACTCATTAACTGATGTATTACTTCATCCACCAGACCATCTTCGACCAGTGACTTTAAACGTTTAGGCGTTTTCATGGGGCTTTTATACCTTAGTTACACATAGGATGAAATAACTTCCTACAAAGATTGCGGATGAATTAGTTATATTAGCCATATTTTCGCGTTTTCTCGTTAGTTATGTGCAAATTTTAAGTTATATTATGATAAAAGTAGCACTATTGAATATATTAGATTGTGCTAATATATTAGTTTATTGAACTTTATACTAGAATTGTACATAGCAAAAGTTACATGAGCCCAGGTTATCAACGCTGAATGTGTAAAACATCTAATTTTAATGAGAAGCCCTATGCCAATGGTTAACCTTCATCCACATCCACTGCTTTACATAATAATGACTAGCTTTATCTATGTAACAAGCAGTTACGCGACGCCAGAAATAAAACAGGCAGACACCAGAATAGACCTGGAAACAGCCAGGGTCATCTATCACGATATTCAACAAACACGTGTTTTAGATGCGTTAGTTGAGGCCGTAAATAAAGCAACTGTCTCAGCACAGACATCTGGGCGGGTTAGTAAAATTTATTTTGATGTAAATGATTACGCTAAAAAAGGCGATGTTTTACTTCGTCTACGGGATAAAGATCAGCAAGCAAAACTAAAAGTTACACAAGCGGATTACAATCAGGCCCTGACCGAATTTAATCGGGCACAGGAATTATACACTAAAAAGTTAATTGCCAGATCGATTGTTGATAAAGCAGAGTCTGTACTTAAATCGACATCAGCAAGACTTGAACAGGCTCAGGAAAACCTGGAGCACACTGTCGTCAGGGCCCCTTACAGTGGCATTATGGTAAAACGTCATATTGAAGCAGGTGAAACAGCGCAACCCGGAGCAGCTCTTTTTACCGGCTTATCTCTTGAGAGTTTACGAGTAGCGGTCAATTTGCCCCAGGACATCATTAATCAGGTTAGATTACATAAAAGCGCACGAATTAGATTAATTGACAACGAAAATAAAATTCTGACAAGCTCATCAATGACCATCAGCCCTTACGCCGATGCAGATAGTCATACATTTCTAGTGAGAGTTAACTTACCAGAAGGTGATCACAAACTTTATCCCGGTATGGCCGTAAAAGTCGAATTCATATTAGGTTCTAACAAAGTATTAATGGTTCCTGCTTCTTCAATTATTCATAGAAGCGAAGTGACTGCTGTTTATGTTATGGATGATAATCAAAAACTTACAATGAGACAAATACGCGCAGGTTCAACTACTGATGACAATCTGGTAGAAGTTCTTGCTGGTTTATCTGAAAATGAACAAGTTACACTTGACCCGATAAGTGCAGTTAGATATTTAAAAGAGCAGCAATAACTGAATACTTTTAAATAATAATATAATTTTACGCATACTTTATACGAGTAGTTATTAATGAATTCTAAATTAGGTATATCAGGCACGGTTGCGAAATATTTTCTTAATACTGAAATTACGCCTCTATTAGCCATACTTGGTTTCCTAATTGGTGTATACGCAGTTATGGTTACACCTCGTGAGGAAGAGCCTCAGATAGATGTAACTTTTGCAAATATATTCATTGCTTTTCCTGGTGCATCTGCCAGTGATGTTGAACAACTAGTCAGTATACCCGCCGAACAGGTCTTGTCAGAAATTGAAGGTATAAAACATATCTACTCTGTTTCTAAACCAGGTATGTCAGCACTAACAGTTCAATTTAAAGTCGGTAAAGATCGTACCCAGTCAATCGTACGTTTATATAATGCTATATATTCAAATCAGGACTGGCTACCCCCGGGTTTAGGCGTTGCACAACCTATTATAAAACCAAAAGGTATTGACGATGTTCCCATAATTACTTTAACTTTATGGACTCAGAATCAGCAAAAGGGGCGTTATGAACTAACTCAGGTCGCTCACTCCATAGAAGCCGAATTAAAAAGAGTTCCAGGAACGCGAGAAATTTATACCATTGGAGAAGCTAACGACATAGTTAAATTAGTTTTAAATGCCTCAGCACTCGCAGCATATAATTTATCAGTTAATGATTTACGTAATGCACTACAACTGGGTAACATTTCAGAAAAATCTGGTCACCTTATTGCCGATAATAAACAGATAGAAGTTCAAAGTGGACAATTTTTAAGTTCAGTTACAGAAGTTAAAAATCTCGTTGTCGGCATACAAAATAACAAAGCCATATATTTAAGAGATGTAGCAGAAATTCAACGTGGTGCTGACCAACCAGAGCAATATAGCTGGTTTGGCGTAGGTGCTGCTTCCAGTTTACATAACAGACAAATAAAAGGTGAATTCCCTTCAGTAACACTGGCGATTGCTAAACAGCCAGGCACAAATGCAGTTGAGATTACCGAACAGGTTATTGAACGCATCGACCAGTTAAAAGGCGTTTTTATTCCTCATGACATTGAGGTGTCAGTAACACGCGATTATGGAAAAACAGCAAATGAAAAATCACAAACCCTGATTGGTAAACTAATTTTTGCAACAACGTTTGTTGTATTACTGGTTATGATTGCCCTGGGGAGGCGTGAAGCTTTTATAGTCGGCATAGCCGTGATTATTACACTCGCTATAACCTTATTTGCATCCTGGGCATGGGGCTTTACTTTAAATAGAGTATCGTTATTTGCTCTTATTTTCTCAATAGGCATATTAGTTGACGATGCAATTGTCGTTGTAGAAAATATAAGTCGACATATGCAACTTGGTAATAAAACATTACGTGAGTCTATTCCTTTAGCCGTTGATGAAGTAGGTGGGCCTACTATATTAGCTACGTTTACTGTTATAGCCGCGCTTCTACCTATGGCATATGTTACTGGTTTAATGGGACCATATATGAGCCCTATACCCATAAATGCCAGTATGGGTATGTTAATTTCACTATTAGTGGCTTTAGTAATAACACCCTGGCTTTCTTATAAAGTATTAGCTAATCATGCACATGCTAACTCACATACAGAAAAGGCTGACAACTTCCAGAACAACCCGATTTATAATTTTTTTAGAAAATATCTGACGCCGTTTTTAAACAAAACTAATGCCCCACGAAATAGAAAAATGTTACTCATCGGTGTAATAGCATTATTACTATTATCTGTCTCGCTTGCCGCTGTTAAGCTGGTTGTTTTAAAAATGCTACCATTTGATAATAAATCTGAATTTCAGGTTATTGTTGATATGCCAGAAGGCACGCCTGTAGAACAGACCGCAAGGGTTTTAAGTGAACTAAGTAAACATATAGCGACAATATCTGAAGTAACAGATTATCAGGTATACGCGGGTACAGCTGCTCCCATTAACTTTAACGGACTTGTGAGACAGTATTATTTACGTCAACAGGCTCATGAAGGCGATATACTGGTGAATCTTCAGGACAAAAGTTTGCGTGATCGAAAAAGTCATGAGATTGCCAGTTCACTACGCACACCTTTACAAAAAATTGGTGCTCAGTTTAATGCGAATGTAAAAATTGTTGAGGTTCCTCCCGGGCCACCCGTTTTATCACCCTTGGTAGCAGAGATATACGGACTTGATTATTCCGGTCAACGAGCGGTAGCTAAACAAATTCGTGGTGTATTTGAGAGCACCAAAGACGTGGTTGATATAGATGACACGATTGAGGCCAGTGCTGAAAGATTTATTATAAAAATAGACCAGCAAAAAGCAGCATTATATGGCGTCAACCAACAGCAAATCGTTAAACTTATTTCAACCGCTATCAATGGAGAAGATGTCAGTTACTTACATACAGGCAATATGAAATACCCTCTTCCCATACGCTTTGAATTCTCAACATCAGATAAAGCACGTATTGATAGTTTGTTGTCACTTAGAATAAGAAGTAACAGTGGAAACCTCTTCCCTATTTCAGATGTAATTAATTTAGAGAGAAGTAAACTTGAACACGCAATTTATCATAAAGACCTTTTGGCGCTAGTAATGGTTACAGGTGATATGTCAGGTGAACTGGATAGTCCGCTATACGGCATGTTCGATATTATGAATAAATTAAAGAAGGTTGATAATCCTTTACAGCAATATCTAATTAACCAGCCCGAGAATCCTTATAAGTACAGTCTAAAATGGGATGGTGAATGGCAGATAACCTATGAAACATTCAGAGATATGGGAATAGCTTATTCGATTGGACTAATATTAATTTACTTTCTAGTTGTTGCTCAGTTCAGATCTTATCTGGTGCCTTTAATTATAATGGCGCCTATTCCTTTAACCATCATTGGAGTCATGCCTGGACACGCACTTTTGGGCTCTCAATTTACTGCAACATCAATGATAGGCATGATTGCTTTAGCAGGCATTATTGTTAGAAATTCTATTTTACTGGTGGATTTCATAAATCAACAGATCAGCGAAGGCATCGTTTTTGAAGAAGCCGTTATACGTGCCGGCGCAGTACGAGCAAAACCTATAATTTTAACGGGCTTAGCGGCCATGTTAGGCGCATTTTTTATACTCGATGATCCCATATTTAGTGGTTTAGCTATTTCACTAATTTTTGGTATTCTAGTATCGACCATTTTAACGCTTATAATTATACCCGTCATGTATTACGCACTGATGCGTAAAAAGCTACAAGCATAAAAGTTGCGTAATAATTAACATGATTTTGTTAATTATTACGCGCTAAACAGAATACATATAGATTAATTATTGGACATACTGAGAAGAAAATCATTAGTGGCTTTTTTTGGTGTTCGTGAAAGCTTTTTCATAATATCAAAAGAAATACATTCAAATGGGTACTCAAGCTTTATATCCTCAATAATTTCCAGCCATAAATACGCTGTCATTTCAGCATCAGCCAAAGCTCTATGAAAAGTGCCATCATTTGGAAGATTCTTATATTCAACAAGGGTACCCAGCTTATGATTTGGTGCATCCGGGTATATACGTCGGGATATCAACATGGAACAGGCAAAAGGGCCAAACTGATTACGTTTTATACGGCTTAGTTCCGCATCGAGAAAACGAGAATCAAATGACGCATTATGTGCAACCAGATTATAACCATCAATAAATTCTGAAAACTCATGCATCACCTCTGCACAGGGCGCTGACTTACTTAACATTTTATTCGTAATACCCGTATATTGTTCTATAAAAGCATCAATTCTTCGATGAGGGTTCATTAACTTTTGAAAACGTTCTACTAAAACGCCATTAACTATCTTTACGGCACCTATTTCAATAGCTCTGTCACCACAGTCGGGCGACAGGCCTGTAGTTTCAAAATCAAGAACAATTACGGTATCTGAGTTTATATCTAAAAGCATATTTATAAGGGTACTATTTTAAAACAATCATATAGCTATCTTCTATTTTAGAACTACCGGCATTTCTTTTTTATCGAGTAAACTTAATACACCGCGGATTATTCTATACATTACCCATACTCCAGTAATCACTACCATCAGATAGGCAACAGGAATTCCAAAAAAAGTAAGCGCAATTAAAATTGAAATTATCAACCAGAATAAAGCATACCAGAAAGTACTTATCACCCAATCAAAGTGTGATTGTAAATAAGTACCTGTAACGTCACTACGTTTAACATAACTTAAAATCACAGCAATAATTGACGGCCATCCAGATAAGAAAGCCGTTAATATAAACGCCGATGATAAAACACCATTAAAGGCACTAAAAAAATGCAGGCCATATATTATGTAAGTTAATGAAACCAGATCAGATGACGGTTCATTTCTATACATAAAATTTAACTCTTCCAGCTCTTTAAATTGTTTATAGTTTTTATCGCTGATAACTCACCTGTTCATATAATTCACAAATTGGATTTTAATAAATGAAACAATATCACTTTGTTTTATGCATAGTATATTGGTAATAAATTATGCCGATTTCTTATGCGTAAACAATAAATTCATCACCATAGATGCCTGTGCATCTACTTCTGTTTTAATAGCGGGCATATCTTCAGCCAGCAAACCTGTAATCTGCCAACAGACAGGATGTACTGATAATGTTTCAGCTGTGACGGGTGTTTCTGATATGGCATCATGAGTAATTGCTGAAGCAATATGTATTAGCGCTGTTTCAAGCCTAAAATCAGTTGCTCTTATGGGTTCAACATGAAATTCAGTGATATTTTGCAAGCTTTTTGGTAAATGCCACTCCGCCATCAAAGCAGAACCAACCTGAGCATAATCAAAACCAAAAACTTCACGTTCTGCAATATACAAATCTACATTTCTTTGATTAGCGATTTTAAGTGCTAGCTGTGATTCATCAGGCATTTTTTGTTGGGTAACTAAATGCCCTATATTATGTAATAACCCGGCAATAAAAGGCCTTTCTGTATCTATATTGTTACAATGATAAGCCAATAAACGCGCTGTTACAGCACAATATACACCATTAAACCAGAAGTCATATATATTAAAAGTATCGTTAGTAAATCCAGAAAAACTATCAACTACAACTGTTGCTAAAACTAGATCGTGTACCTGCTGAGTACCCAATAAGTTTATCGCGTGAGTCATTGTATCTACTTTTGAAGCTAGACCAAAAAAAGGACTATTCACTAATTTTAACAGGCGAGCTGTGATAGCCGGGTCATGAATAATGATTTGCGCTACATCTGACATAGAGGCATTAGGGTCACTAATAACATTTCTCAGGCGGATATAAACATCTGGTAGAGAAATTAGTTCTATAGATTCTTTAACAAGACTTTGTGCTGTATGCATAAAAAATATCTTTATTGGTTCTATTTAAAAGAGAGAATTTATTAACATTAACTTACTACAAATAGGTAAAAGAATACAGTTACTCGCCTTCCCAGCCAGATGAAATAGTAAAACCTGCCGCTTTTTCATGCCCTCCACCCCCATAAAGTAGTGCTACTTTACTGACGTCAACACCATCGGCACTAGAACGTAAACTAAAAGATCTACCATCTGCATGATCCCAGTAACACGCAGCAAAAGGCTCGTCCTTTGACATTATGTTACCTGCATCAGATATATACGCAGAAGAAACGTTAAGCACAGGAACATTATAACCTCCAATAACCATTCGCCTAACACCCGTAGAGATTAATTCTAAAATATCTTTTTGTAATTTCCGCTCAATAGCAACACCATCAGCTTTAAGACTCAGTAATTCTGTTGAGTTATAACTCATAAACTTGTCCCATACATCAAAGTCATATGGATATGATGCAAGGCCAGTTGTTATCTCTCTTGTATCGGTTAGTTGAAATCGCCAAAGATCTCGGTCCTGTATATGTTTTATTAATTTTGGCACTTCTTCATCAGGGTAAAACCATTCCCAGGTAATCATGGCACCTGATCTGTTTATATCAAGCACACCTTCAACTAGACCATCATCTAATAAAAACTGAAGATCATTCCTGGCAGAAATATGGTGATCTAATATTGTAATACTGGATGCAGTTTTAAGCATTTTCTGCAAAATTTCCTTTTTATAAGAAAAATCAACTAACAACACATCCATGCCCGCTACATCAGGCGGCTGTTTCTGGTGTATTCCCTTAAAAAAAACTACCTTGTCACCTAATACTTTACGAACCACCCAGGCTGATGCAAATCCATCAGGACAATTAGCATGGTATATGCACAGTAAATTTCTGAAGTTAGTATTAAGCCTGGACATTAAGTTACCTGAATAAATAGTATGTTAGTTTTACCAATACTAATATTGATTCTGTAAAGATCAAGCAAACATGGTATGAAATAATGAATAAGTCATTTCAGTTATGAAATATCCATGATTAATGTGTTATGTCATATAATTCAATGAATTAGATCTAAATTAACAGCACCAGAAAATGCGTTTTATCGAATACTAAGCTAGAATCAATCCTTAAATGAGAGTTTTTTATTATCTACACAATCGCTGTTAGGGAGTAACAATGCTAATAAGATCAATAAGTTATGCTTTTATTCTTTTAATATCTACAACTGCTACAGCACAGCCAGTCCAATTGAAAAACAATAATCTAATGATGAATGCAGAATATTTAGAGGGCTCTAACAATCAAAACCCGGTAATTATATTACATGGTCTTCTTCAAACGCATCAATTTACAACTGTTAATCGACTCGCAACAGCGCTTAATGAAGCAGGTTACACCGTTTTAAGCCCAACTCTTTCACTCGGCATTAATAATAGAAAGACAAGTCTTAGCTGTGAAGCTGTACACACACATTCGATGGATTCAGATTCTGATGAATTGAAGTTATGGATCAACTGGTTAAAAGCAAAGTCAGGTAAAGATATTAATCTAATTGGGCACAGTGCTGGTGGAACAACGGTTCTCAATTATCTTGAAAGCTATAATACCAACTTAATTAATAAAGTTATTTTAATAAGCCTTTCCTATTACGCAACAGGACCGACGGCTAATGAGACCAGTCAACATGAAGAAATGGCTAAACAACATATTCAAGAAAACTCTAAAAAAATACATACTTATGCATTAAATTATTGCCGAAGTTACCCTTCATACGCAAAAAACTTTTTATCTTATTATCAATGGAATACTGAAAAAGTTACTCAAGCTGTTGACTCATTTAGAGACAAAATTACAATTATTATAGGCACCGGAGACAAACGAGTAGACAGCAACTGGCGAAAACACCTAAAAAATAAATTCGACAATGTAATCTCTATAGAGGGAGCTAATCACTTTTTTGACCAGTCTCATGAGTTTGAGCTTACAGATGTTATTGAAGGCTTACTGGAACAATAACATGTTATTAAGCATCAAGCAGTACATTATTCTATTTGTCATTATAACCGCAATATTGACATCGATATTTGTATATAAAATTGAGACCAGTTTTTCGAAAAACAAGGAGATAATATTAGAATCTAAAACAAAATCCGCTAATGATGAATTACAGCAGGCAATCAACTTAACATTAAAATCAGTTAAAAACTCAAGCAGCGAGTTAAGTAACTGGCAGGAAGTTAAGCAGCAAATTAACAATCCGGAAGTCTTCGACTATTGGTACAGTGTTAGATTTAAAAACTATTCATTTGATTTAAAAAAATACACTAGAGACTTTATTATATACAATAAAAATGGCACAGCACTTAGAAAAATAAACAACAATCTACCACAACAGATAACAACCGATAATTTAGTAGATTACACTTTTAAGGTTGCAAATAAAAATGAAATAATAAGCATAGAGCCTGTTTACGAAAACTCTACAATAATAGGATATATCAGTATTCGTGTTGATTTGATATCCATATTGGTTAAAACGATTCATTTTCAATACATTTCACCAGAAACACTCTCCATTAACAGCAAAAATGAAAATTTAATAAGCACATTAGATAATTCTGATTTTTTTTATAAATTACATGAATCGAAAAACCTGGAGATTTTAGAAAAACAGATTAGCGATACGTTGATTGAGCTAGTTATATTTATACTATTTCCAATAATCATTTTATTTATTATTATAATATTTCTTATCGTTCGACCGATTGAAGAAGTAGCGCTCTATATTGATAAACTTAGAGAATCAGCAAACTATAACAATAAAAAACAGCCATCTCAGACAAGAGTTAAAGAAATTGAAAAAATATATAAGTCACTAAAAGATTATCACAGGGATTTATCAGAAAACGAAGAATACCTTTCATTAACCTTAAACAGCATTGGTGATGCTGTGATCACAACAGATGACATGTACAGAATAGTCCACATGAACCCGGTTGCAGCATCCCTCACTGGATGGTCGTTTAATGAAGCAAAAAACAAAAACATTAATGAAATATTAGAGTTTGTAAGCGTCAACACAAGAGAACCTATCATAAATATTTTTGCTGAAGTTATCGAACATAGAAAGGTTATTCATATAGATAACGACACATTACTTATATCAAAAGACAAGGACGAGTATCATATCTCTGATTCAGCCGCGCCCATTCTAGATGGAGAAGGCAACATCCGCGGTCTGGTTATTGTATTTAATGACATCACTGAACAAAAAACAAAAGAAGAGCAATTACAACAAAGCCAGAAAATGGACGCTCTTGGAAACCTAACAGGCGGTATAGCTCACGACTACAACAATATGTTAGGAATCATTCTCGGTTACGCTGACTTACTAAACGATTCAACAAAAACAGACTTGAGATCTCACAAGTATGTAAAAGAAATTATTAAAGCCGGTGAGCGATCCAGAAAACTGACGTCTAAATTATTAACATTTTCACGAAAAGGATCACATGAATCATCAGTCACAGATATAAATGAATTAATTATGTCTGAAAAAGACATGCTTGAAAAACTTCTAACAGTAAGAATCAATTTAACACTCGAACTTGAAAAAGACCTCTGGCCAGTATACCTGGACAACAACCAGTTACAGGATAGCATTCTAAACATATGCATTAATGCAATGCATGCCATGCCAAATGGCGGCAAGTTAACCATAAAAACACACAATATACACTTTGACTCAATTGAATCGACTCAACTGAAACTTAATCGGGGTGACTATGTTCAATTATCAATTGCCGATACCGGGACAGGCATGAGTAATGAAATTTGTCGAAAAATATTTGAACCATTTTTCAGTACGAAAGGAGATAAAGGTACAGGGCTTGGTCTGAGTCAGGTTTATGGCTATATTAATCAGTCAGGTGGTGCAGTACACGTTTATTCCGAACCAGATGTAGGCACTAAAATTTCACTTTATATACCCCGTCATATTCAAAATGATGCAGCACATCTGGATATAGAAGCAGAACCGTCAATTAAAAAACTTCAGGGCAACGAAACGATACTTGTTGTTGATGACGAATTATCCCTTCTTGAACTAACATGTCAGATTCTCTCATCTTATGGATATAATACAATGCAGGCCAATACTGCTAAAAAAGCCTTAAAAATTCTAGAAGACAAGCAGATTGACTTACTTATTACAGATATTATTATGCCAGAAATGGATGGTTATGAATTATCGAAACTTGCATTAGAAAAACACCCTGATCTTAAAATTCAATTAATTAGTGGTTTCAATATTGAACCTGACGAAAGTATAATAAACACTAATTTATACAAACAACAACTTAGCAAACCCTATAGCAAGCACGAATTACTTAGTAAAATACGGAATTTATTAGATCACTGAGATTTAAATACATTACTGATATTAATACTTAGCTGACTGCTCTATAACTCCCAGCCTATTTTATGAGCAACATATCACAACTTAAATTGAATAGTTATTGCATAACAATATATGTTAGATTTAGAAAAACATGCCAATTCATAAATATATAAGAAATTATTCACCCGAACTTATTGATAAGGTGAGTATATTAGTAAAAAATAATCAGCTAAGAAGTTATCTATTAGACAAATACCCTCAAGCTCATAACATATATAATGATAACGAATTACGTGAATACGTTACATCTTTAAAAAATAAACACATGAAAAAATCACAACCACTACAAAAAGTAATCTATGACAACAAGATACACGTTGTAAATAATGCACTTGGTCTGCATAATTATATTTCACGCGTACAGGGAAATAAGCTTAAGTCAATTAATGAAATAAGAATAAGTAGTATTTTTAAAAAAACACCCGAAGATTTTTTAAAGATGATTGCTGTTCATGAATTAGCTCATCTAAAAGAAAGGCAGCATAACAGGGCATTTTATAGATTATGCCAGCACATGCTTGAAAACTATCACCAACTGGAATTCGATACGCGTTTGTATCTCATACAAACAGAAACAGGAGACGCCTTATATGAATAATATTAAAAGCAGTTTACATTCAAACACAAAGTTATTAGAGAATGCATAAGCCAACATCTCAAGACCCACTACACGGTATAACTTTAAAAACAATAGTTACTCGACTGGTTGAAAAATACGGCTGGCCGGAGTTAGGCAATCGTATCAAAATCAAATGTTTTATAAACCAGCCTAGCATCACATCAAGCCTGAAGTTTCTACGTAAAACCGCCTGGGCAAGAGCTGAAGTTGAATCGTTATACCTGCAAAGTAAATGGGATTAATCGTTACTTAAGTCAGTCAAAAGTTAGATTATGGTGTATTTAAGCCGAAATGTTTTTTAAATAAATTAAAAATTTAAATACCAATATGTGACTGCTTACTATTTAGATAACCCTGTATATAATCCATAAATCAGTCAATAAAAATCATCTAATATTTTATTTTTAAAGCAACCTTTTATGAAACCTTAGTTAATGACTGTTTACTACTAGAAGCACATTCATTTTTAATTGTATTTAAAATACTCGTGTTTTTTGCATTAATTTCAATCCAGTTAAAAATAGATTGCCAATGATTTCGATCAACTTCTGTTGCCTGGTGTTTTAACTCATGCACACCCAGCCCCAGCTTAGTAAAGCGATTATAATTTTGCGTGTCTCGTAACTGAGCCAAGACAGGAATATTGAGTTTATTTAAAAAACACTCTAAATCTTTAAAAGCATTTGTATTTTTACGAACTTTATTTGTAATAATGGCAATTCGTGCTTTACCCTTCTGTACTTTTAAATTAACGATTAATTCTCGAAGAAAGTCAGCGGTTGCACAGATGTCCAGCCATGCAGGTAACACAGGTATAAGTATGTAGTCAGCTCCTTTTAATTGTTCAGCGAGATCTGGACCTTTTAATCCAGGAGGTGTATCTATAACCATTCGCGTTATATCTACCGGAGTTCGCATATGCCAACTGCGTGTAACACCTTTGGCTGCAGTTCTATGGGCTGTGACGCCATGAATATTGGCAACAGATGAGGGTCGAGCATCTAACCAGCGCATACTAGAGCCCTGTTCATCGTAATCATACAGAGCTGTTTGAAAGCCCTTACTTGCATAAAAACTAGCTAAATTGGTTGAAATAGTGCTTTTACCACAACCTCCCTTTGTATTAATTACCACAATGCGGATCATAAACCCTGCCTGTTGGCAGTAAGATGCCACCCGAGAGAAACCAGTTTTTTTATCATTTATATTTAATCACCTTAAATAGCCCCAAAAACACATATTCTGGTAACCTTTCATAGATACTAATTAAATTTTCGTGTATTAGCAAATACCCCGTCATATAAGGCTATTGGGAGACTGCATTTACATAAAGATGTATTAAAAGTCACACCATGCTTGATCTTATCTTAATAATATTCTAATATACCGATAGTCGATTAGGGACGCCCCCTTAATTACTAACTATATCTAGCACAGACCTACCCGTCTAATGCTTATCAAAATGATTAAAGTCTACAGCTCATGCTGTTATGAACGCTTTTTTATTTCCTGTCAGGTTATTAATAGAAAGCGAGATTTTTTAACTCCCTTATAGGAATGAATCATGAATTTGATACGTATTTCACTAATAATCACCACACTATTCTTAAGTTTCAGTATAAATGCAGCTGAATTATCTGATTTTGAAAAACAGCAAATTGCTAATGAGTTTAATAACTATTTTAAAAGCACCGACAGCGGTTCGATGCAGACATTAAATAAAAACCCGTGGGCAGGTAAACGTGCAAGACAGAACGAACGCACTAAAAAGATCTTACAGGTCAGCGCCACATTGGGTAATTGTAAGCAATATTCATTAAAACAACGCCGCCAATGCTTTGTTAATGGCAATAACCCTGCTTCATGTGAACTATCATATAAAGCAAGACTTGATCATTGCAATAGAAACTTCTAAGCAGATATTATTTATTAAAAAAAAGCCCGATTTAATCGGGCTTTTTTTTTGCTTTAATTTATGTTTATTAATTTATGATGTATTCTATTCATCAGGCACGTAAAACTCGGTTTGAGTTCCGATTCCTGAATTAGCATCATATATTTTGAATTCATGTGTACCTATTTTAATAAGATCACTATGACTTAGTCTCTTACTGGTCACTTTAGCACCATTTAAATATGTGCCATTTGTGCTTCCCAGGTCCTCCAGAGTTATATCAAATATTGAATCCATATAGGGACTACGCTCTACAATTAATTTAGCGTGATGACTACTAACTGCCCCATCCTCTAGTTGCATACTGTTACCTTTAGCTCTGCCAATAGTGAATTCTCCAACCTGTATTTCGAAGTCAGAGACAACTACGCCATTAACAATATGTTTTAATTTAATCAATCTCTATAGTCCTCTTAATAATAAAAGACAAATTATAACCGTTAATAACAACCATTAATATTATATAAATCACAAACTACCTGTAGCAATCTAAATTTAAGTCATTAAGAGAAAAAGTTTGAATAAAAACTGACATTTAAATAAAACAACAAGTAATAATTAAGTATAACGCCTTATTTTATGGAAATATGTAATATACAGGGCACAAGCTCACTAAAAGATGGTCCATCTCTTTATCTTTTTATTAGTTAGTCCATACTAATTTCAAGCATATTAAAGGCAAACATCATAACGCTTAGTGTACAGCGATAGTAACAACACGGCATAAAATGCAACAATCTTCAATGCGTTTATCTACAGCGATTAAGTTACCACTCAATATGAGCATCGGATTATATTAAGTGATAATTTAAAACCAGTTGATAAAGATCAAATCAAGCAACCATTAGCAAGCCAGAATATTACTACCATCTAATAAGGGTACCCTAAAGAAAATAGAATCAACCTATTGTAAATAATTATAAAAAAGTTAATCCGTTTATCTTAATCTTTAGCTTCTCTGTTTAAGTTAATCTGCTCAAATTTAGATTCTAATATATCCCTGTATGTATTCATCTTTTCTCTGACATCTGACTTTGCATTAACATAATCACCCTTTATACCAGCCGCTTCCCAGCGATCATATCGATGTAATGTAGCGTCACTTTCCTGTATTAGAGATGAGAGAGCTATGATTTCCAGATTAAGACTGTTCTGCCTTGTTAATATATCAAACTGCTTTTTTTGTGAATCAAATTTTATAACTACAAGGCTCAATGAGAATATTGCAGCTAATAAAGCCATTATTGAAAACCAGTTATTAACTTTATAAATGTGCTCTTCAATAATAAAGTCTGCTGCATTACTGGAGGGAAGAATAATTGAATAATACCAGAGTAATAGAATACTTAATAATAAACAGATTAAAATCATTATATTTTTCATATATTTTACCAGATCAATTTATTTTGCAGATGATTATATAAATATGTAAAATTTTATAGTGTGAGGAAACTCACATGAAGAAGTTTTTTAAACTGAACCTTGACTTTATTGATTGTTCGCATTTACAAACAATTTTTCGATTTTTGTGTCAACTCATCCAATATGTATAAAAATGTGAGTGTAGACAGGAACAGTTAGAGCCTTACCGGCATTGCTCTTTCGGGCCTTGCATAACTCATGTCTTGCACATAAACGCAATGCCACAGGCATAGAATGTCCTCGACTTGTCCGAACATATCAATAAGCAGCCCACTCATGGCACAGACTAATTAGTAAACTCAGATATATAAAAGCAAATAATCTTAGTTGTAATAATGCACTTTCGTTTTAATCATACTAGACTACTAAATAATAAGCTCCGGATGAACCAATGCCAGTGAAAGATGCGTAAGAAAAACAATATTAATTTATTCAATCACTCTGCTTTATTATTGTGTTTATCGCTTTGTAGTTCTAATGCAATGGCACAGACTGACCCGAATAAAAGGCTAGATCACTTTATCTCTCTGAGCCTGGAAGACCTGGTAAGCCTTGAAACCACAATTGCCACCGCGTCTAAACAGACCACTACTAAAGCGCCTGCCGTAGTTACCTTGATAACTGCTGAAGATATTAAAGCAACCGGCGCCATCAATCTGGTCGACGTACTAGAAGGCGTTCCCGGTATACACATTAGAGAAAATCAGTTTGGCTTTAGACCTCTCATTCAATTTAGAGGTGCCAAAGGCACACAAACTTTATTAATGATTAACGGCAATTCCATGGCAGATCTTGTATGGAATTTCGGTATTTTCTGGAAAGGTTTGCCAGCAAGTATTATAGAACGAGTAGAAATAATCCGTGGCCCGGGCTCTGCCCTGTTTGGTGCAGATGCATCAGCAGGTGTTATCAATGTTATAACCAAAACAGCTGTAAATATAGAGCACTCTGAAGCGGGGTTTAGAGCGGGTAGTTTCGACACAAAAACTGCCTGGATGCAACACGGAGCCAATCTAAACGGCTATCAAATTGCAATAACTGCCAATATTTCAGATACTAATGGTCATAATCCATTTATTGAAACTGACGGTCAGTCGTTAACTGACCAGACTTTCAATACTAATGTATCCCTGGCTCCCGCTAATGCTCAATATGGCTGGCGCAATGAGGATATACGTTTCTCAGTTGCAAAAGATCACTGGCGCTTACAAACTGACTATGTGCGTCACAGTGACCTGGAAATAGGTTTGACCGGGTTCGGGGTTCTAGATCCTGTCACAAATGCGACTGATAGCCGTATTAACATCGATCTGTTATATAACAACGCTCAATTTAGTGATAACTGGTCACTTAATATGGACCTGCACTACCAGCATATTGATTCTAACTCAGGCACAGGTTTTCAGGAGCGCCCTCCGGGTTATGTTGATGCGACAGGCACATACCCTGATGGACTGTTAAATCAATATGAATCGGCCGAACGTCGACTGGTTTATGAAGTTAGTACGCTGTTTAGCGGAATTGATGACCATTCCATTCGTATAGGCGCTGGATATACCTGGCAAGACTTATATTCTGTAACACACAGAGTTAACTTTGGTAACGCACCTGATGGCACTGAACTTCCCGCAGGTGGACCATTAGTTGATATATCCGAGTCTCCATTTGCATTCACACCTGAAGAAACACGGCGGATTAATCATATATACATACAGGACATCTGGACAATTAATGACACATGGGAGCTCACTGCAGGCGGCAGATATGATGACTATTCAGACTTTGGTAATACATTTAACCCCCGTCTTGCTCTGGTTTGGCAAACTACAGATAAACTCACCAGTAAATTAATATATGGCAAAGCTTTTCGTCCACCATCATATTTAGAGCTTTATGATGAGACCTCATTTACAACGCCTAACCCTAACCTTGACCCTGAGCGCTCAGAAACCATTGAAGTTGCATTTTCTTATATCGTTAAACAAAACCTGCAGTTAGGTCTGAATATTTATAAATTCGATCAAACGGACATTACCCGCCCTACTGGTACTTCAGGACAGTTCATGAACAGCGGCGATCATTCTATCAATGGAATAGAGCTTGAAGCGCGTTGGCAAGCATCAAAGAATATCAGTATTTATGCTAATTACACCGTACGAGACCAGGATGAGACTAACCTGAGAGCCGTTCAGGAACCTGATGAAGACGCTTACTTACGTACTGACTGGGGGTTTTCACCTAAGTGGAACTGGAATATTCAGGCAAACTGGATTGGTAAACGCCCAAGAAACACAAGTGGCACAAACCCTGATTTACGCCCTGCAGTGGATGACTATGTAATCACTGACACCACCCTTCGATATGCTGCAACAAATAACTGGGAATTTGCCGCTTCTATTCGCAACTTATTTGATAATGATGCCAGGGAATTTACCGGGCGTTCAATTGAAAATGATTTACCTCTACCTGAACGAAATATTTATGCAGAAGTACGTTATAAATTTTAACTTTTTAGAAAGGGAAAGATTAGCAGAAGGAAGACAACATGAACATATTCCAAAACACACAATCAACTTTTCATTATCTAAAAAAATATTGTGCTGTACAATGGTAATTTAATAAATGATATTATTTTGTTTTAATACAGTATCAATTATATCTGTTTACATTCTTAAACTTACATTTTTCATGAAAAGTTTAACTGTGCCTTATATAGAATATTTCACTATAAACAGTTCTGACGCTATTATTAAACGCCAACACTTTATATATTTAGGGTGGCTGATTTGAAAAAATACAGCCTGCTTTTGTTTTTAACCTGTATATTATTCTCATCTAATGCATTTACAGCAGAGATAGACTCAGAAGAAGAACGCCTGTTCAAAGCAGCCTTTACATATAATTTTGCTAAATTCACTATCTGGCCAGAAAACACACCAGGCAATAACGGTCCATTAATACTTTGCACTATTGGTAAAAGTAAACTCATTAATGATCTTAACCGCCTGGAAGGTAAAAATATTAAAGGCAGAGCTGTTGCTATTGAAAAAGTTAGCAGCGACAAATCTAAAGACCATTGCCATATTCTTTATATTGCAAAATCCGAGAAAAACAGAGTCGCTAACATATTAAAATCCATTAACAGAAAGCCTATACTAACCGTTAGTGAAATATCTAACTTTATTGAAAAAGGCGGTGTAATTCAATTCTACCGAAAAGATGGTAAAACAAACCTCATCATCAATCTGAATACTGCTCGTAAATCAGGTTTAGAAATAAGCTCACGCTTGCTCATCTTAGCTGAAGTTGTCAACAATGAGGAAACACCATGATATTTAAAAACACCTCAATCAAGAGAAAACTTCAAGCTATTATTTTACTAACAGCGACAATCGTACTGTTACTCAGCTTTACCTTACTTATAATAGTTGAGATAGCGACGTCCCGAGATGACACAGCCGATCAACTACACACATTAGCAACGGTATTAAGTGCAAACAGCAGTGCTGCAATAACATATCGAGATCAGTTCGCAACTGCAGAGATATTATCGACCTTATCTTCACAGAAAAATATTATATGGGCAGGCATCATAATTGACAATAATATACTGGCAGAATATCAGTCACCAAAATTTAAAAAACTGACTGCGAAAAAACAAAAAGCAATAACTCAAAGCCAGACTCAAACATCACTCTTGTCTGGTACAGTTAGTGCAAATGAGCTCATTAAATTTGACAATGAAATAATCGGAAATTTTCATATAGTTGGCGACATGAGTCAGGCGCAGGCTGTTATAACAAAACAGATATATATTCTTCTTGTGATATTTATTATTTCTATGATTATAGCGATATTGCTTTCAAATCGACTTCAGAGAATAGTATCCATACCCGTTAAACGCTTACTAAATACAATGGAAACTGTAGCCACTAATCGAGATTTTAGCTGTAGAGCTGAACCCATGAGTAATGATGAATTAGGCACATTAGTAAATGGTTTCAACTCCATGTTAGATCAGATACAGGTTTACGATAAAAAAATTACCCGTTATCAACAAGATCTTGAAGCACTAGTTATTGATAGAACTAAAGAACTTGAATCAGCTAAAATATTAGCTGAAACTGCGAATCAGGCAAAAAGTGAATTTATTGCTACAATGAGTCACGAAATTCGTACCCCTATGAATGGGGTTATTGGTTTTACTAACCTGTTGCATAAAACACCATTAAATGAAACACAAAAAGAATACCTGACAAACATAACCAGATCAACCGACACCCTGCTTAGCATAATAAATGATATTCTCGATTTTTCAAAAATTGAAGCTGGAAAGCTAACACTTGAACATACCAATTTCTCTATAAATAAAGAACTTAATGATATACACGTTCTTTTTCAAAATAGTCTCAAAGATAAAAACCTGGAATACAGAACCTTTATTGACAAGAACATACCAGCTGTACTCAGGGGAGACCCTGTAAGACTTAAACAGATCTTAAGCAATCTTATCGCTAATGCAATTAAATTCACTCACAATGGAAGCATTACTTTAAGAATTGAATTAGACCCACAGGACGACCAGCCTGATAATATTATTAATTTAAATATTTCTGTTCATGACACAGGCATCGGCATACATCCTGAGCAACAGGCAAGACTATTTAAGGCTTTTCAACAGGGTGATAGCTCTATTACAAGACGTTATGGAGGAACTGGTTTAGGCCTGGTCATTACACAGCGACTGGTCGCTTTAATGGGTGGAGAAATAGAACTATCTAGCATACCTGATCAAGGTTCAACTTTTTCAATTAATATTAAGTTAGAAAAACCAGCAGATCTTAGCCTGAATTCAGCATTACATAAATCTCCTGTTTCAACAAAAAAACTTAAAAACAATATATCAGATTTACGTGTATTGGTAGTTGATGACAACAATATAAACCTTAAAGTTGCCACTACATTATTAGAAAATGAAGGTGCCAAAGTTATGTCTGCTGAGAACGGCACTAAAGCTTTAGACATAATTGGCAAGCATAAATTTGATATCATTTTAATGGATCTCGAAATGCCTGACATGAGTGGCATAGAAACAACTCGCATCATTCGAGAATCCGGACTTTGTAGTGAAGACACACCTATAATAGCCCTCACCGCTCATGCATTCTCAGATATAAGAGTCGACGTAATCGAATCAGGCATGAATGATTTATTAGCCAAACCTTACAAACCACAAACTTTATTTGAAATAATTAACAGCTGGTTGTCACATAATATCAACAGACAGGAATTACAGAATAGTCTCAATAAAAATGAACACGAACTACTACAAACCTATAATTATGAATCAGCAATAGAAACGGTTGGTGGAGACAGCAATATAGCCAAAGAATTACTGAATGATTTTTTAGATAGTTTGGTTGAATTTGAAAAATCTATAAATAACGCCCACAAAAACTCTAATTATGAAAAACTTTATGACCTTACACACAAGCTTTCTGGCTCCACATCAGCTATCGGCGCATCAGAACTCCATGCAGAAACAATAACGCTACAAAACTTACTTAAACAAAAACCACCATCAGATAAACTTATAGATGCCAGCGTTGTAGCATTAATTCATAAATGTAATGCTTTCAGAAATTTTTTCTAATCTGGCTAAGCAAAAAACTTATTATCTGTGCATATTTTTTTTTGTTTTACTTGTCGCCTGAGCAGTAAAAGGATCATCTGGCCAGTAATGCCTTTTGTATTTACCTCGCAGCTCCTTTTTAACTTCAAAATAGGTCGTTTTCCAGAAGCTATTTAAATCCTGTGTAACCTGCATAGGCTTTCTTGCTGGTGATAATAGATGCATCATTAACCTGCAGTGGCCACAGAGAATAACAGGTGTTTCATATAAACCAAACACCTCCTGCAATCTGACAGCAAGCACAGGCTGTATTATATCACTGTAATCGATACTTATTTTTGAACCACTGGGCACGTTTATTTTTTCTGGTGCCAGGTGATTTACTAACTGACGTTGATCCCAGCTTAACTGAGACTTGAGTAAAGCATACAAATCAAGATCATTTACCTGTTTGATACTATTCTCTGTTGAAAGGTGCGGTAGAAGCCATAAATGCATAGTATTAATTAAAGCATCATCTGAAAACTCAGGTAACACACTGGTTTTCAACTCATGAATTTCAATATCATTATGATTGACATAATAATCTATAAATAATAACCGGTTTCTTAAGGATTTTGCTTCAGGTGTCCAGTTTAAACAGTCCAGGCCAATACGTTTTATAGATAACAACAAACACTCATGAATGGAACGTTTATCTTCAGGTGTAATTAGGTTTTCTTTTAAAGAAAGCTTACCTATTGTCGTAGATTGCTTCACCTCGACTCGTTGCTGAGTTTCATTCCATTGAGTTGTTTCTGAAGATTCGATCAAATTATTAAAATACTCATGCAACTGGGAAGAACTTATTTCAGCAGCCAGATAAATAATTGCTTCACCTTGCGCACCTCGACCTGACAGATCATCAAGATTAGCGACTACTATATATTCGTAAAGATGATGTGCTAAATACTCAGGAATAAATGCCCCTTTACCATTACTCAACAAATACCGTGCGTCACCAGGGCGTCGTTGCTTTGCTATTCTGTCAGGGTAGGCATAGGCTAATAAAACGCCACTATAGCTAATATCAACTTTATTGTTAGACGCATTAACATCTCCTTTGATACGCCTATAAAAATCATCTGCCGTTTTAATAATTCGCTGACATTGCTGTTTATCAACATCATGATGTAATTTATTTAAAGTCTTAAATTCATTTAGAATATTAATTCTATCAATAATGTCTAATGTTTTATCCTTCTGTGAATAGAACAAATCTTTTTCTGATAAAATACTCGCAATAAGACAGGCATGATATGCCTGATTAAGCTTGATAGATGATATTATCATATGTGCTAAACGTGGATGACTGCCTAAGTTTAACAAGGCACGACCATGGTCATTAATTTTTCCACATTCATCCACTGCATTAAGTTTACGCAGTAATACTACAGCCTGCTCTACTGATTTTTCTGGCGGTTCATCCATCCATTGTAATTCATTAACCTGCAGTGCCCCCCAGTTAGTCAATTCAAGGACTAATGTAGATAAATCGCTATATAAGATTTCAGCTAATGAGTGCTTTACTAAACGTTGTTGCTGTTGAGATGTCCACATTCTCAAACAAATACCCGCAGACAAGCGGCCTGCGCGACCAGCACGCTGAGTAGCTGAATCTTCAGAAATAAACTGGGTTTTTAACCCGTTCATTGCGGATACTGAACTGTACTTTAGTATCCGTTCGAGCCCTGAATCGATAACACAACTTATACCATCTATCGTTAAACTGGTCTCGGCTATATTGGTTGCTAAAACAATTTTTCTAATGCCATCGGCACAAACATCTATTGCCCGGTTTTGCTGTAACTTGCTTAAACTACCGTGAAGTGGCGTTACAATAATATCTGTAATTAATTCTGATTTAATAATTTGTTGAAGCTGAGACAGTAATTGATTAATTTCTTTAACGCCGGGCAAAAATACCAGGCAGCTGCCCTCATATTCATGCATAACCCACTTCACAGCATCCGTTATATGAGAAATAAGTGCTCTATTATTATCATAAACACTGCCACTCTGTTTTATCGGTTTATCTAAATATCTGATATCAACCGGGTAGCTTCTTCCAGCGCTCTGTATAATAGGTGCATTATCTAATAAATCTGAAATCGCAGCTGTATTAAGTGTTGCCGACATTACAAGAATTTTTAATTTTTCATTTAGTATCTGCTGACTTTGTAAACACAGTGCTAACGACAGATCGGCATGTAAACTACGCTCATGAAATTCATCAAAAATAACTAAAGCTACTTTTTCAAGCTCTGGATCTGCCTGTAACTTTCTCGTTAATATGCCCTCAGTAACAACCAGTATTTTAGTTTTATCACTAAAACAACGTTCCTGGCGAATCTGATAACCTACCGTCTCACCTGGTTTCTCATTTAACAAAAAAGCCATACGGGCGGCTGCATTCCTGGCTGCAATTCGCCGTGGTTCAAGAACAATGATCTGTTTATCTCTCAACCAGGCCTGGTTAAGTAAGGCAATCGGAACAGCAGTGGTTTTACCTGCTCCGGGAGGCGCCTGTAATACAACACGATTGTGTGTACTTAATGTATCTAATATTTCGCTTAAAACGTCTTTAATAGGTAAATTATGCATTATTTACTACAACTGGCTTTTACCTAAAAACATTAACTATCAGTTTTTTTATTAGCTTTTATACAAAACATTATAAATAATGAATTCCAGTTATCATAACCTTTAACATCATCGATATTATTTAGATCCGGTTGATCCTTTAAATACTTTATAGACTGTTCTATTTGATGGTCATTAACACCATTTAATTTAACCAGATCAATTGCCGCTTTAGATGGTGACCAGTCACTTAATAATTTGCACATAAAGAGTATTCTTATACTTTAAAACTTGTTTATAGATTTATTTTTTTCTACGTTTTATTTTAGTTTGTGTGGCTTTATTAACACGCGCCGGGCGCTTGTTATTTGCTATTTTTTCTAACAATGAGTCACGATTACCTACTTCATAACCAGGCATGGTGACGCGTTTAATTTTATTACCAGTTAAACGCTCTATATTATTTAACGAGCGCTCTTCTTCCCTGCTGACAAATGATATTGCCTGACCTTTAGTTCCAGCTCTGCCTGTTCTACCTATACGATGAACATAATCTTCCGCTAAATAAGGCAAATTATAATTAATCACATGTTCCAGACCCTGTATATCCAGACCACGAGCGGCAACTTCTGTTGCAATTAAAACCTGTATTTTATCTGATTTAAAATCAGCAACCGCCCTTCGTCTTGCGCCCTGACTTTTATCACTGTGACACACAGCTGAGGTTATTTTATTGTGTTTGAGCTCTTTCTGTAATTCATCAGCCTGTGCTTTTGTGCTCGTAAACACCAACACTTTAAACCAGTTTTCTTGCCATAATAATTCAAGAAACAGATCAGCTTTACGGCGTTCTTCTACCGCATATACAACATGCTCAACCGTGTCAGCTGTTGCATTCTGTTTAGCAACACTTACCACTTTATGTTTATTAAGAATTTTATGAGCCAGCTCATTTACTGCTTTAGACATAGTCGCTGAAAACAGCATAGTTTGATGCCTGGCAGGCGTTTGTTTTAATAAAGTCTGAACATCACTAATAAACCCCATATCCAGCATACGATCGGCTTCATCTAAAACGACAAACTCAACTTCCGTAAGATGTACATTACATTGAGATAAATGCTCTAGTAAACGCCCCGGTGTGGAAATCAGAATATCTACTCCGGCCTTTAATTTTTTCTGCTGCCCGGATACCTTAACACCACCGTAAGCCGCCATAACTGAAATAGATGTAAACTGTGCGTAAGCCTTTATAGTGCTGGCAAGCTGCTCTGCTAGTTCTCTTGTGGGGGTTAAAATGAGCGCACGGGGTCTTTCCGCAATAGTCGGTTTAGAACGATCGAGCAATTTTTGTAATATAGGTAATGCAAAAGCCGCTGTTTTTCCCGTACCTGTTTGTGCATTGGCTAATATATCCTGCCCCTTACGCGCTAACGGAATGGCATTTTCCTGTATAGCCGTCATTTGCTTGTAACCACAGGCATCCACAGCTTTCTGAAGCTCTGCAGATAGATTTAAAGAAGAAAAATTCATGTTATTTCCTGAAGCAACATATTAAGACCAAAATGGACGCCGATTATAGAGGATTTAGAGCTTTTAAGTATGATTCTTTATAGCTGATTTTAACGACCAATAAACTGATTAGAGTACTTTTTTGAGGCATTTATTATCTATTACTAAATAACCCTCATGGCGAATCATTGAATAAGTCTTAATCACCCCCACCTGTATAATAACAAATTAATAAATCAGTGTTTTTTATAATTTTAAAAGACATCAACATTATTCAAAGGAATAGTTATGAGTGATTCTCAGTTAATTGTATGTCCAGCCTGTGCAGCCATAAACCGTATACCCGCTACACGATTAACAGAACAACCTAAATGCGGTAAATGCCATAAACCTCTGTTTAGTGCCCGGCCATTAGAATTAAACTCGGCTACATTTCAGAAACATATTAGTAAAAACGATATACCTGTACTGGTCGACTTTTGGGCTCCATGGTGTGGACCCTGTAAAATGATGGCACCGGCGTTTGAACAGGCATCTAAGGAGCTGGAACCGTCAGTCCGTCTTGCTAAGCTGAATACTGAAAATGAACAATCTATCGGCGCACAATACAATATACGCAGTATTCCTACTTTAGCCATATTCAAAAATGGTAAAGAAATTGCCCGACAACCTGGTGCCATGAGTAAGGATGATATTGTACGCTGGGCAAAGTCACATATTTGATAACCTATGTTGTCAACTAACATCAGTCTACGCATCTGAAAACATCACACTTTTCAGGTTTATTCTATTTACCTGACGATATCAGTAATGCCATAATCTCTCGCCAACCCGCTTCCGCATGCGGGCCGGCTTGCTTAAACACTTTCTCAAACCGTTTACGCTGCTCTTCAGATAATTCAAATTCCAGCTTTTCACCTTTATTACTCAAGCTAATTCGCTTTACACGTTTGTCCCTGGTATCCGCTTTTACAACAACATAACCTGCTTCTGTTAACTGTCTTAATGGACGATTTAAATACTGTTTACTGATGCCCATTACATCAAGTAACTCATTAACACTGGTTTCAGGGTGCTGGGCAATAAAATACAAAATACGGTGGTGCACACGTGAATATGATATTTCTGCCAGCCGAGCATCTGGTTTAGCAATTAACGCTCTGTACCCGAAATGAATTGCCTCAAGTGCATCATTTAACTCTGTATTACGACTCTTTTGAGGATTTTTTTTACTTAAGTCAATCATATTGACATAATAACACAGGCCATGTAAAAATAAAGGTCACCTATATTGACAAATAAATGGAACAAACATGTCTACCGAAGCTATTTGCTGGATTAACAACAAAATAATTCCGCTTAAGGATGCAACGATTTCAGTTATGGATCACGGGCTATTATATGGTGATGGTGTTTTTGAAGGTATTCGTTTTTATAATAACAAAGCTTTCTTATTAGAAGCACATATTAAACGTCTCAACGCTTCAGCAAAAGCATTAGCCCTTAAGTTACCAAAAAGCATTAATGAATTAACTGCGTTGGTAACAGCACTGGTAAATGCTTACCAGAATGAGTCAGGTTACATTCGTTTAATAGTGACACGAGGTAAAGGCCCGTTAGGTATTAACCCTGCCCTATGTCAGGAACCAGAATTAATCATAATCGCCAGCCCTTTAAGCATGTCAGATGAACAGGCACAAACTGAGGGCATACGAACAATTACAGCTTCTACACGGCGCATCCCTGCAGACTGTTTAGACCCGCGTATTAAAAGCCTTAATTACCTTAATGCAATTCTTGCAAAAATAGAAGCTAACAATGCCGGAGTACAGGAAGCAATCATGCTTAATCAACAAGGTTATGTGACAGAAGGCAGTGTTGATAATATATTTATTGTGTCTGATGGCGAGTTATATACCACACCTTCTATAGACGGTTCACTAGCGGGTATTACACGTCAGCAGATATTAAAACTGGCAAATGAGTCAGGTATAAAAACACATATAGAAACATTGGCTGTTTATGATATTTACGCAGCTGATGAATGTTTTTTAACGGGCACAGGTGCCGAGCTAATTCCTGTTAATGAAGTTGATGGTCGGAAGTATGCGAACTGTCCAGGTGATATTTTTAAACAACTTAAAGCACTATATAAGGAAAGTTGTTATAACTAATCAGGTTTTATTCTTAATCAATTTATCTAACTTTTCATCAGCGGTATCAATATTCAACTGTATCCACAAGGGTAAATGATCTGAAAGCTCATAGGTGAATTTTGATTTAGTCATATTTTTGTAGGGTGTTAGTGATTTATAATTATTTTTATAAAAATCCAGCACCCCACCTTTATCTGTAAACACCGAACCAGTTTGTTGAGGGTGATGTAAAATTTGATCATATCTTTTATTGGTAGCTAAATTGCTACCAAATTTTGACTTAATAATGGCATCGGGTGCTTTTAAGCCATATTGGGAAACCGCTTCATACAGTTCTGACTCATAACTATCAATATTAAAATCCCCCATAAGAATAATATCTCGATCTACTCTGTACTCATCTTTTAAATATTCTTTTACCCATTTTGCGAGTGCTTCCAGTTCATTTTTTCTACCGCCTCTTGTACCCCACTGTAAATGAACCGAGAGCACAACGAAATCAAACGAACCCGCCTTAAACGAACCCATATAAGGTTTTCTCCACCAGGAAAAAGTCGGCTCGTATACTCCGCTTATTTTGTTCTTCTTTCTAGGTCCGTCTGTTTCTGCAGACATTCCGGTAAACTGAATTGAGCGGGTATCATATATATAAGCAATGCGCTCCTTATTACCACCAGCATCTGCAATATAATCTGAATAAATAGCACACCAGTACTCACCGAGTAAATTTAAAACATATTTTAATTCAGATACATTACGGCGTAACTCAACAACTGATATTAAATCAAATTGCTGCAAGATCTCCGCAATATAATGCAATGAACATTTTTTACGTTTCTTTTGCCCCCAATGTCGAATATTCCAGGTGGCAATATTTACGGTTTTATCGAGTTTTGATGTAGGAATTTCAGCCAGTTTTATACGCTTACGAATAAGTTTAAGGGCTTTTAATTCATCTAGTTTTAATGGGGAGTGATCCATGCACACATCCTTATAGCGTGATAATGACAGTATCAATAGACTAACAGGATGCAACCGATATTTGCAATTAACAATTAATAACAAATTTGCTTATTAATGATACGCGCATCATCAGGTATCAGTTTAATTAATGAGCTTTAAAACTGCATTAAACCAGCAAGCAAGCCTATTAATCCACCAAACACACCACCCCACACAACTAACCATCCCAGGTGCTTTTTAATCATCTGCTGAATAATTTCTTTAACCAGTTGTGGTGTTAGTTCGTTTAACCTTTTCTCAACGATATCTTCAATTTGTTGGCGTATTTCAGACATCACATCTGGTTGCTCAATCTCATCACGAAGCAGTTGTTGAAAAGTTTCTTCTTTCGTCATCTTAATCAATGACATTTTCATATTTACAATAAAAGGTTCTTTTAATGGCGTAAGCGCATCCTGACCACCAAACATACCTAACATACTTCCGAACGAAGACTCCATTATCACTTTAACAAGAGTATCAAACGAAGGTGATAAATCTACTTTTTCTATTACTGGAGCCAGGTGAAAATCACTTTCTTTACCTGGACTTTGTAAAAAACGGTCAATATTCTCACTCGTGAAAAACTGACTCATCATTAAATCTTTAATCGCCAGTTTAAAATCCTCAAAACGTGCTGGTATTACACCTGAGCCATACAAGCCAGGCACCTTTTCAAATAACATATGAATGGCCAACCAGTTAGTAAGCGCACCCGACAGAGCAAACAACCCTATACTTAAAACAAGCTGATGTCCGAAGATATAAGCTAAAACAACAATAATAATGGCTAGGCCATTAGTAATAACACTTTTATTCATAAATTAACCTGCTTAAAAAAAGGGGGGAGAAACTAAATCTGAGTATATTTTACAGAATGTTGTTAAATTCTCCATACTCATAGTTTGGTATATGTTCAAGATTATGGGTTCAATTAACTGATAAACGTTTTATCATAAATTAAATAAATAACGAATACTGAGTGACTTACAACGTATCAAGCTGATGAAATAGACCTTAATCTGTAAACACAAAGTCGTGACGACTGCACAATACTATTTAGCATAAAGGACATGTGTTTTATATCGAATTCACCAGGTTTATTTAGACTGTGGCATAGTATTTTTGATGTTATACCGTAAATAGCGTACCTGATGCATATTTAGAAAAAGCTGAAACAAAACTTCTGAGACAACAAGTTGTTCTTGAAGAAGGTTTTCAAACTACTATTGATAGTGTAAATTTGGCAGAAGCCACAAATGTTGACCGCATATTAATTAAAGATAATAAACTAACTATTATCTACTTTGCTTCAGCTTCAAAGGTAAGTAGATTTGGCGTTTCAAAGAAAGTTAAACTTATCACCGCAGGTGATTACCAACAAGCTATTAAAAGGTGAGATATCTAGTTTTTAACCGAGTAATTATTCATTATATATAGAGTCTGATCCTTAATAATACTAAGGGGTAATGGGGTATCTAACTCTAATCCAGCGAATTCGTGATCAATACGTACAACCTGCCCACTAAGATCGAACTCCCTGCCATCTGGAAAAGCGATAATAGCGGTTAATTTATCATCCACCATAAAAGCCGGATCGTCATCAATCCTGAACTTCATACCGTGCTCAGAAACATCCTCGATCTCATAGTTGTCAATATCAATCATTAGAGAAGGACGATGAGAGCGAGGGTAAGACAGACGAAAATATTCTCGTTGGTTATATTCTTTCATTTTGACCCTCAACGTATTTTTCATTTATGATTATAATACTAGTAGATACACACTATTTAAGCAAAACAAATATAATTAAGATTTATCATTAATTATCAATATATTAAGGCTATTTACTATCACCCAAACGAATGCTTTTGGGTTTATTTTTGATGATTACTCTTAGTACTCTAAGTAATAATATTATCGGAGAATTATGCTTAACTTTAAACGATAAATAATTTTAACGGCATATTTACAGCAAATTTAGCCAATTAACTTAATTATGTGACATATTGTACCTGAAATGGACATCATATGTCCCCAGAAAATACTCTAGACCAGGCACTATAAATTCAGACAAAAATTGCTATAATTATTTCAGCAAGTTCTACCCGAACAAGTGATTACAAATAAGTAATATATGGTTATATTGACTAAAGATAAATGACGTACGGGAAAGTGTAATTATTACACCGGGCCCAAGGAGAAGTATTTATGTCTAAATTATCAGATAACATTATAGAAAAACGATTCAGCCCAAGGGCTGCAATTAATGGTCAAATTAAATATCGCTTAGCTGATGAGAGTAATTTAAGCTCTGGAATTTTGCTTAATGTAAGCCAGACCGGTGCATTAATTGGATTAAAACACAAAGTACCTGAAAATACTGTTTTAACAATATTAATGGAATCTCATCTAGACGATGAACCTCCCGTAGAAATATCAACGAAAATTATTCGCACAGAAAATGACTGCGAAGATCATGCTTATTGTTATGGCTGTAAAATAATTGATGTAAAAGATTTTTAAATTTAAAGACTTAACAACAACACTGTTTGAGTATTATAAAATTTAATAATTAATTACTGATAGTTGGTAACACATCAAATAATTTTATTGTTTATCAAGATACTCTGCTTCATGAAGTTTTTCCTGAGATACAACTTCACCGCTACAGACTTTTAGCATAAGTGCAGATTGATTTTTAGTTTCATAGTTTTCAAGCTCAGATATTATATTGTAATGTGCTTCTATTGCTGTTTTCAACATCATACGTAAACGTCTGTTAATTAAACCGACACCTTTTTCTGAGAAGTTTTTTTCAAAAACATCAGCTGCATTCAATAACGCATCACAGGCTACAAGATTGCACTCAGAATTAGGTGTCTTTGGATAAGCAATAGCAGCAAAATTACGTAAAGCTGTACAAATAATAACACTCATTTCTTCACTGCATTTTATTTCAATATACCGAGGCATAAAATATTTCCATTAAGCATTTAAACTAAACAAACCTTACTTTTGACTAGTCTCCAGCTCAGCTAATTCTCGATCACGTATACCCAGCAAATATAAAATCGCATCCAGACCTAGATTTGCAATAGAATGTTTAGCCTGTTCTTTTACGAGAGGTTTAGCATGAAAAGCTATACCTAATCCCGCAATGGCCAACATGGGTAAATCATTTGCACCATCACCAACGGCTATAACCTGCTCAGTACTAATTCCTTCTTGCTGTGCAATTTGCTGTAATAGTTTCGCTTTCATCTGGCCATCAACAATATCACCTTTCACCTTGCCGGTTAATTTACCGTTTTCGAAATCAAGTTGATTAGCATAAACATAATCAACACCCAGTTTTTCTTTAAGAAAATCAGCAAAATAAGTGAAGCCACCAGAAAGAATAGCGACCTTATAACCAAAGTGACGCAAATGGCTTATCAATCTAGCTGCGCCTTCAGTAACAGGCAGTTTTTCAGCAATGCCCTGTAAAACTGATTCATCCAGGCCTTTTAATAAAGCCATTCGTTGTCGAAAGCTTTCTGAAAAGTCTATTTCACCACGCATCGCAGACTCAGTAATCGCCGCAACCTGTTCACCTACTCCGGCAGCCTTAGCCAGCTCATCTATCACTTCAACCTGTATCAAAGTAGAGTCCATATCAAAACACACCAGTCGCCTGCTTCGCCGATAAAGATTATCTTCCTGCACCGCTACGTCAAGATCCAGCTGCTGAGTAATCTGCAAAAACCTGGCATGCATAGACGGCACATCCTGAACATCTCCGCTCAAAGTTAATTGTACTGATGCGCCACGTGGTAACGATGACTGATCATCCTCCGACAAAGACAAACGGCCAGATAGACGAGTAATCTGTTCAATATTAAAACCATGTTCACCTACTACCTCAGTCACCTTACTCAAATGTTTTGCGGTGATCTGCCTTCCCAACAGGGTGACAATGTGTTTCGCCTGACCCTGAGCATTAACCCAGTGCTGATATTCATCTTTTGTAATTGGCGTGAAACGCGCGTTAAGATTTAACTCATGAGCCTTAAACAGGATATCTTTAAATACTGAACAGTTTTTATCATCATCAGGTGACTCAATTAAAAAGCCTAACGTCAAACTTTCATGAATAACCGATTGCCCTATATCAAGCACATTTATATCGTAATTAGCCAAAATACCAGTTAGAGCCGAAGTTAAACCCCTTCGATCCTGGCCCGAGATAGTAATTAAAACAACCTCTGACATTTACCACCCCTTAATATGAATTAGTTTAATCTTCTGTATAGATACTTAAGTATCTATACAGAATGCACGATTTTATCAGATTAAGGGCAAGAATTAAAAAAAATGGACAGAGGGGGTTAATTAATAATTTGTTTATTACACATATGCAATATTCAAGCTAAACAGACTTCTTTCGATGTGAAAATTCTTTGATATCCCTGACAACTTCATTGAAGGGAAAATCCAGCACATTCCCATACATGATCTCAGCCTGCTGCATTACATTTAAGACATCTGGTATAGTATCAGGCTGAGCGGATATAACTCGCTGCATACCAATCAAACCTCCACATCGAATTTTCATTAACTGCATATGAGTTAATTCCTGATCTGGCTTACTAATACCCAGAATAAAGCAGGATTGCTTCTTTAACACATCCACCAGCTCATAACAGCCAGCCAGATACTGATCAGATTTCAAACAGGTCATTTTACCAGCACAGCGCTCATCTAGATTGGCGTACTGGCATTTGCACCAGCTTCCGATTATGGGTTTTGAAAATGGGCAAAGCGTTTTTTTCATAAATCTATAGCTAAACATTATATAGGAAGATAAAACCTAACACAGACATGAAGTCTAAAACAGAGATTTAATACACCAACTTGTCCGCTTGTGTTTGATAAAAGTATTTAAGAACTATTCAATATTAATCGAGCATCAACTGGCCCAACAGTTTAAACTACGCAACATGAATATATTTGAAATACCTCAGGGCCAGTTTACCCTAAATCGCTATCCTGTCCGTAAGGATGAACAGTTACAGGCCTGGGATGCTGCGGATGAATACTTACTTTTACACTTACATGAACAGTCTCTGCTTACTGACTCATCTAAAATTCTTATATTGAATGATGCATTTGGTGCATTAAGTATAAGCCTGGCAGAATACGCACCCTGCTCTGTTTCAGACTCGTATGTGTCTCATCAGGCCATTATTGAGAATGCCAGGGTTAATTCAATAAGCCCGAAACAGATAAGTATTCAGAATAATTTTCAATCAGTCAGCGGCATTGTCGATCTGCTCATTATAAAAATACCTAAAAACCTGGCAATGCTTGAGGATGAGTTATTCCGCATTCGTGATAACTGCGATGAGAACACGGTCATTCTAGCCAGTGCAATGAGCAAACACATTCACTCATCTACACTTAAATTATTTGAACGCATCCTCGGCACAACCACAACCTCTCTGGCACGTAAAAAAGCTCGACTGGTTATGTGCAAACTTAATAAAGAACTCAAACCGGGTAAATCGCCCTACCCAGGCCAGTATAAAAATGATGTAACTGATGAAGTTTACCTAAATCACGCCAATGTATTTTCTCGTGAAAAATTAGATCTTGGCAGCCGTTTCATGCTTGAGCACATACCACAATCAAATCACTATACAAACATACTCGATCTTGCCTGTGGCAATGGAGTATTAGGTATAACAGCTGCTCACCTTAATCCGATGGCAAAAGTACTTTTTGTTGACGAGTCCTTTATGGCGGTTGAATCCGCCAGGTTAAATGCGAAAAATTTACTAGAAGATGATTCACATTGTGACTTTAAGGTAACTGATTGTTTACAGGGTATAGAGGATGCTTCCCTCGATTTAATTTTAAATAACCCGCCTTTTCATCAGAATCATGTTGTGGGTGATTTTATTGCCTGGCAGATGTTTAATGAAGCAAAAGAAAAATTAAAAGTCGGTGGCGAAATAATGATAGTGGGCAATCGACACCTCGGTTACCACATAAAACTGAAAAAACTATTCGGTCGTTGCGAAATGATTGCTAGCAATAAGAAGTTTGTTATTTTAAAAGCCGTTAAATAATGTAAAAACACGCAAAGTAAACAATCATTCTCTGCGTGCTTTTTATATATCATGTACCACAGAAAGTATTTTCAACAACTTGCTCTGGCTCAGGGGGTAACATGTATTTATCCATCCCGGGCTGCAAGGTAAACGGGTCTTCTAACACAACATGCAACTTGTGAAACAAGGTAAAATCATTATTATCTTCCGCTGCTCTTATAACTTCTTCAATTAGATGATTTCGGGGAATATAAACAGGATTAACTGATTGCATATTAAGTTGACGTTCTTCATCAGTTGTAGTTTCTTCACTGAGGCGTAGTCGCCACCTACCTAACCAGGCCTCTATCGACTCTGTTTTATCAAATAATTTTTTCAGTTTTTCATCTATGTCTGATTCGATTAGATTAAGTCGTGACAGGTAAAAGAACGTTAATGTAAAATCAGCATGGTTCATCTGCATGATTTCAAATAATGATTCGATTAGTTTTTTATCCTGGATATCACCAGCGTTATCATCAGACCTAACCAGGCCAAACTTAATACGCATGCCTTCTAACCAGGCTTTTTCATAACTCGTTTCATAAGATTGTAAAACCTCTTTTGCAAGCTCAACAGCTGTCTCTGTATCCTCTGCAAACAGCGGCACCAGGCATTCAGCAAGTCTGGTTAAGTTCCATAAACCAATGGGCGGTTGCTGACTATATGCATAACGCCCCCCCCTGTCGATAAAACTATACACCTGATTATGATTAAACTCATCCATAAAAGCGCAGGGGCCATAGTCAATTGTCTCACCTGCAACCGACATATTATCCGTATTCATAACACCGTGAATAAAACCTAACTGCATCCACTGTGCAATTAATTTAGCCTGACGCTCTACTACCGATTTAAAAAATTCAAGATAAAGATTATCAACACCATTAATATTTTGATAGTTACGCTCAATGACATAATCTGCCAATATCTTAATGGATTTAAGATCACCTTTAGCAGCAAAATATTGAAATGTACCGACACGTACGAAACTGGATGCAACCCGTGTTAATATACCGCCTGGCCCAAGGGTTTCACGCGCCACTTCCTCGCCAGTTGTAACTGCAGCTAAGGCGCGTGTTGTAGGCACATTGAGTTTATACATTGCCTCACTCACCAGGTATTCACGCAAAACTGGCCCCAAAGCGGAACGCCCATCACCATTACGCGAATAGGCTGTTCGCCCTGAACCTTTTAACTGCACATCAAAAGTTTTACCATCAGGCGCATTAACCTCGCCCAGATAGATAGCACGACCATCACCAAGCTGCGGATTAAAACTACCAAACTGAGAACCTGAATAAGCCATAGCCAACGGAATAGAACCTTCAGGCAACTGATTACCAGCGAAAATCAATGTAGCCTCCTGCAGGTTTGTATCCTCTATTGATAATCCCATCATGCTAGCAAGATTTTTATTAAACTTAATTAATGCAGGGGCTGTAACTGGTACAGGTTTAGATTTTCTATAAAATTGACTTCCCAAGTCTAAAAAACGATTGTTTAATGGAATATGTTTCAAAATGATCTCTGATATCTGAAATATTAAGGGTATAAGCTGTAGTTTAACGTGTATACGAGAATAGATAGGCCTAAATATATTGTGGAATTACTTACTTTATTCAGGTGATTTAGTTAAAGATTAGATCAGTTAATATTTGTTAATTTACGCAATGTATAATGATGACTGTATATTCAACGACATTTTATTACAATTTCCTCTCTACTCTTATATTAAAACATAAATAGAGAAATCCTATAATTTTGCACCTTTGATAAAAAGACTAATCTGTAACAACTATTTTTCTGAATATTTAGAAGCATAAGCATTTTCTAACTTAACAATCGAGCTTAAAAAATTCTCATCAAACGTCATCCCAGAGGTGAGTAATAAATTCAATTCAGATCTCGCATTATATAAAATTAATTTTAATACCTCCATATAAGCATCTGACAAATTCATTTTCTTCAAACTTTCATTTAAATTACTTTCAAAACCCAGATATAATTCTGATATATTAATTGCCTGATCATCAAAACTATCGCGCATGGTTTCAAAAGCTAAATGAGTTTTCTTAAACACATTGTAAATATTTCTATTCAATATATCTAACTCAGCCGATTTAGATAAAGAGTCAATTCTGAGGTTTGCACCAACACAAACTATTTTTAGATACTTCTCTAACTGCAAACTTTTTACCTCATCTGATACTGGCATATTATTTGCGAATAAAACTATATTATCCATGTAAAATATTATGAAATCTTTATCCTTGATAAAACTGGACTCACCATTAAATTGAGATATAATTTTTACAGCCTCTTCCTGGTTATCTGGGTCCAATGAATGAACTTTTGATTCTTTATCGGTCGTGATTTTAACCGTGACATTTAAATCTAAGTTTTCAACCGAATGAAAAATTGAAGCTACTACATCGCGATATACATCTGCGAGCAAGTTATCTTCGAAAAAGCTAAGCAAGCCATCGTTTAAATCTGCACCTCGATCAACACTATCAGCAAAAGTATCTGGTAAACCGCTTATTCTGGTTTTTAACTTCTCAAGCTGGATTTGTTCTTCAAATAATTTAACTTTTTCTTTAGCTTCTATTAGTTGCATATTCAGTGAAAAGAAATTCTTTTTAAAGACTTCCAGATTTACAACTCTTTCTTTAAGATACTTAATCTCATGATGTGATTTACCTTCTTTGGTAAAACAAAACTCATCATTCGACTCTGTAGACTCATCGCCCATAATAATACCCAGACCATTAGAAAATCATAATATGCATTATGTAATATATAGTATATAAAACAAGGTTTTACACAAAATAGCCTATAAAATCATATATTATTTATGCGATTGACACATATAAACCCGCCGTATCACGTAATTACTAAAAATTAAGCAAAAACCAGCCATTCCAACTAACTCTGGGCTTTTTCAGCTGTTTTTTAGCACTCTTATAATAATGATCACTTATTACACTAGTTCGAGCCTGCTAGCGTAATGATATTGGACATATCTATAGAAATACTGATTTTTAATTAAAAACACTAGTTTAAATATGTGATCTATCTCAAGTTTTACCCGCGAATCACTTATAAAAGTGTGATGCAAACACACTTTAACCTTTAACAAATGTCTATAATCAGTTAACAAACAAGCATTAACAGCGGTAAATAATTATGGTAACAGCAAAAAAGATCAACCCTATTACTAACACACCTAAAGCTTCTTCTAGACTTAGCCGTCTATTGCTCGACGCTAATTATAAACACAGTCACTCAGCTCGTAATAAGAAACCAGTAGAGAAAGTAAACTTTTCTCGTATTGAAGCAGAGTTTCAGATGGAAAAATTATTCATGTGTATGTATTAGGAAGGAGGATTAGGGGTAAAATTTCGGTTTTGCCCTTTAAATTAGGCTAAAGCATGATTATAGGAATTTAAAAACACCTACTCCCCTCATGCTGTAAGCACCACTCGAAGAAACATATATAATGACAGTATCTATATCTGAATACTTCTTTTCGTATTAACTTACTCTACTCTACAAATCCCACTTTAAAGCAAACATATTTAACATAACGTCATGCCTGCTATAGCAGGAATCCTGTCTGCTGAAACCGGTCTACATACCAGGTTTCCCTGTATTAAGTCACATTGACTTGTTAATAAAATATTTCGTTGTTTTACTGTTTCAACTCCCTCAGCTAGAACTTCCATTTTTAGTTTTTTACTCATTTCAATAATGGTTTCAGTTATGACCGTATTAGCAGAATTTACGCCAAGTAAATTTATAAAACTCCTATCAATTTTAATCATATCAAAAGGCATTGAAGCTAAATAACTTAATGATGAATAACCAGTTCCAAAGTCATCCATGGCCGTTCTAATACCCAGTTCTTTAAATTCATTTAAAACTCGAATAACTTTAGCTTGATCTTTAATCAGGCATGACTCAGTCAGTTCAATTTCAAGCGAACTTTTATCTATGTCATATTTACTAATGCAAGACCCAACAAAATCAACAATTTGCTTATTATGCACCTGCATATATGAAACATTAACCGCTATACGTATACCACTGCTATATTGTTTTTTCCATAATGAAGCCTGTTTGCAGGCTTTATCGATAACCAGATTCCCCAGTTCAGAAATCAAATTAAACTTTTCTGCTGCAGGAATAAAATATTCTGGAAATATCACACCGAATTCTGGTGAGTTCCAACGTAACAGGGCTTCAACACCTATAACACGTTGCCCCATAATTTCGATCTGGGGTTGATAAACAAGCTCAAACTCATCATATGAGATGGCATTTAACAACTGCTGTTTAAGATAAGGTTTATTATCTGACTTTAAAAACAGGTCTGTTATTCGCATTGTTTTAAAAGATCCTGGAAAACCCGTGAAATAATTCATTAGCATGTTTTCTGTTATCATTTTATTGTCCTTAGTAGCAATTTAATAATATTATAAGTGAAATTTGACTTGCCACTAGAGCCACTCAGAACTATTAACATTGTTTAACAATTCATGCATATTTATTACTGTTAGTCACATGAAAGCAACTTATCCAGCTATTCCTGGACAAATGATATTTTAAAAATATTATTTTAACTTATTGATTTTTATGTATTTAAATTAACCCTGACCTTTCTAGACTTTTTAATAGAATCATTTGTTAACATTTTTAAAAATATCACCGACTATATAAAATATACGACTAAATAATGAAATAACTATTATTTCAGGGATTATCCGATGCTGATCTTATAGACAGCAAAGCAGATTTCTCTATAATTCTGTATTACAAACTTAAAAGAGTATTTATTGTCTTGTCACTAGAAGTCGCTATATTAGAAGATGAACTTGCACAATCTCAGTTAATTGAATCCTGGTTGTTGCCTGAAAACTATATCTGTCATACCTATGCAACAGGTCAATCTTTGCTTGATGCATTAAATTCTAACACCTATAACCTTCTGCTAATTGACTGGGAGTTACCAGATATAAATGGCCCTGAAGTTATGCAAACTGTGCGTAATAAAATGAAAATTGATACACCCATCATATTTATTACCAGTCGTGATAGTGAAGAAGACATAGTTAACGCTTTAAACTCTGGCGCTGACGACTATCTTGTAAAACCAGTACGTCAATTTGAATTTCTGGCGAGAGTTCGAGCCAACACTAAACGCACTCGAAACTCTACCTCAGAGTCAACACAGCTCACTCACTCACCATATGTATTTAAGCCAGACAATCAGCAGGTTTTTATAAATACAGATGTAGTCGAATTATCTAGCAAGGAGTTTGAACTCGCTTTTTATATTTTTAAAAATCAAGGCAAGTTACTGGATAGAAAAGATATACTATCAACTGTATGGCAACAGGAAGCAGATCTTAATACACGAACAGTAGACACTCATATGTCTATAATTCGTAAAAAGTTAAACATTGGCCCTGAAAACGGCTGGCGCTTAAAAAGCATATATGGACACGGTTACAGGTTAGAAAAACTAGACTAATAGCCTCTTAAGTAACAACTAAATGAAGATATATATACATTATGAATATAATTCCTAAAGTTCTGCACATTTTAAACTTACATCCTGCTTCTTTAAAAAAAGTATGTTTAAACCTGGCACTCATCTTCTCACTGTTATCACCTTCAATATCAACTGCCGATGAATGGACATACACTACTCGCCCTAATGATACTATCTGGGATATCAGCAAGAAATATTTGAAAAGCGTAAACTACTGGAAAAAACTTCAGGCTCACAATTCTGTTGATATTGCAAAGCGTTTATCACCCGGAACAAAATTACGCATCCCCGTTGAATGGTTAAAGATTCAGGCAGCAGCTGCATTAGTTTTAAGTGTAACGGGAAAAGTAAATCTACAAACGTTTAATAACAAAACCCTTCAAGCCCTCAACACTAAACAACTTATTAACATTGGCGACACGATTATCACTGGTGATAATGGTAGTGCCCTTATCCAGTTTGCAGATAATTCAAGTTTACTGGTGCAAAAGAACAGCCAGGTAGTATTTAATACCTTAAGCGTCTATGGTCAATCAGGCATGGTTGATACTCAAGTTCGCTTACAACAAGGTCGCGTTGAAACAGCTGTTAAGCCTTTAAAAGACTCAATTTCTCGTTTCGAAATAACTACTCCTGCTGCAGTAGCGGCAGTCCGAGGCACAGCATTTCGGGTTGCTTATGAAGAAACGCAGGAGACCATGGCAAGTGAAGTAGTAAAAGGCTCTATCAATCTCGCTGCGCAGGGTAGTAAGTTACCTATAAATAAAGGCTTTGGCTCTATTACAGAAAAGGGTAATCCACCTCAAGCTCCCGTAAAATTATTAGACAAACCAACTTTATCCAAGCTGCCTGAGAAGATTAGACATTTACCGTTTAGCTTTAAATGGTCGCCACTGGATGGCGCTATAAATTATCGTATTCAGATATCTCCAGCAGAACAAAGTAATTCTTTAGTACTTGAAGGCACACAGGCCACAAATCAATACAATCTTAAAGAATTAAATGATGGCGAATACCTGATGCGAGTTCGTGGTATAGATAAGAACAGACTTGAAGGTTTTAATGCCGAACACAAATTCACGCTTAATACCAACTTCCCTGTTGTTACACTTATTCAACCTGCCGACAAAAGCGAAATATCAACTGAGAACATTGATTTAAAATGGAGTAAGGAAGAAGAAGTTTCACAATACCGTGTACAGGTTTCAACGAATATTGATTTTAGTAAAACAATACTCGACGAATTAATTAAAGATAATAGTATATCAATTACTGAAGAACTAACTGAAAACACATACTTCTGGCGTGTTATTGCAGTAGATGAGTTAGGAAATACTGGCAAACCCTCAGAAATCAACAAATTCGAAGTCTCTGGGAACCCTTACGAAGCGTTACTAATATTACTGTATTTATTACCTGCTTTTCTTATATAAAACTATCGACATAAATTAACTCAATGCTAATTCACTGCGTATGACAACATCAACAGCATATTCTGCACGCGCTGAGTCTATCAAACTTGGTTTATTATTAGGTTGCCTATGTCTTGCTATTATATATGGCGACTGGACCTGGCGTTGGGATAGACTCATTTACGATGCTCAATCGAGTCTTATACGTCAGCAAGCAAGTGATGATATTGTCATAATTGCGATTGATGAAAAAAGCCTTACTTCTATTGGGCGATGGCCATGGCCTAGAAGTATTCACGCTGAACTTATAAACAAACTGACAGAATATCAGGCAAAAGCCATCCTCGTTGATGTTATTTTTGCTGAACCCTCTTTCGATAAAAAAAATGATGAACTATTAGCTATTGCAATTAAAAATAATGGCACAGTTAACCTCCCCGTACTGCTTGAACAAAATCGACTGCAAGGCCAACTACTTGAAACATTGCCTCTACCGATATTGACACAAGCTAACGCAAAACTGGGTCATGTACACATAGAACTTGATCCAGATGGTATTGCTCGTGGAGCTTACTTATATGAAGGACTTGGTGAAGCGCATTGGCCTCATATAGGGCTTTCAGTTTTGAGTATGTTAAACGAAGTACCTGAAGAATTACTCAACATCAAGAATGAAAATACAACCACAGATACTTCTCCGTGGACATGGGTGCGTAAGAATCATTTTTTAATACCCTATATTGGCCCCATAGGAAGTTTTAAAACAACCTCGTATATTAATGTTCTTAACAACCATGTTTCTGCTGATTCATTTAAAGACAAAATAGTTTTGATTGGTGTCACAGCCGCAGGACTCGGCGACTCTCTGCCAACACCCGTCTCAGGTTTAACTCGCGCAATGCCTGGAATAGAAATAAACGCAAACATTATTCAGGCCATAAAATCTAATAGCCTCATCAAAACTATAACAGATGAGCTGCTTTACATAATTGCTGTAGCGCTTGTAATGTTACCCATTTTTATATTCCCCTATTTATCACCACGATTAACATTAATTTTTGTGATTGGTGAAATAACTTTACTTTTATTCTGCTCGCTACTGCTTTTACATGTTTTTCATATATGGATTCCACTCAGTGCAACTTTAATTTCATTACTATTGTCTTACCCTCTCTGGGCATGGCGCAGGCTAGAATATACCGTTAAATATCTAAACTACGAACTCGAAACATTATCGAAAGAAGCTCATGAACTAGAACGTTATGTTGCGCAGAATACGGATCAATCATTTGAATCACTGCAAAGCCTCATCCCAATCACAAGTCTGAGTATATACTCTAAAACTAATGAACTTATCTTTAAGCAAGGTGATTCATGTAGCACTAAAAACTCGCTTCCATTATATGAAAACAAGTGGGCACATATTTCTGCTAACATCTATGCAACCAGGCTGTTAATTGAGAAAAACACACATAAAGCATACATCTCCTGGAATTTAAACACTCCACCAAATGAATCACAAAGTAAAATTATAAAAACATATATTCGCCAGCAGGTGAAACCAAAGATACAGCACGCAAACACAACAGTAGAGATCATTGAATCTCGCATTCACGACATTCAGACAACAACTGACAAACTAGCAAACCTTCGACATTTTATAACTGATAGTCTGGAACAGATGGCCGATGGTGTAATTGTTATTGATAGTCTTGGCATTATTACTCTGGCAAATCACCAGGCAATAAAACAAATAAGTGGACATGATGGAGCGCCGTTACTTCACCAACCTATACAACCCGTACTAGAACGTTTAATATTAACGACAGGTGAATCATGGAGTGCAATTATAAGTGAGCTCCTGTCAAAAAAACATTATGAAAATCTTCAGGTCCGTACACATAAAAACAAAGATCTCGTTGTAAACATCAGCCCTTTGTATAATGCAACGGCAACAGTTATCGGATTTATCATTAATCTGTCTGACATAACTGAAATAAAAGATGCACAACGTAGACGCAATGAAATGCTGAGTTTCTTATCACACGATTTAAGATCTCCACTGGTTTCTGTATTAGCTATAATTGAGAAAAATAAAAGCAATCATCCAGATACCTCTTTAAATAATCGCATTGAAAAAAATATTAATCAGACTATACAGCTCGCAGAAGATTTTGTGCATTTAGCACGAGTTGAGAGTAATGAAGATATAAAATTCAATACAGTAAACATGTCAGATATAATAGCTAATGCTGTTGACACTGTATGGGACCAGGCAAAACTTAAAAACATACAGCTTATTCAGAATACCACTGACAGCGAATGGATACACGGTAACGGCTCCATTTTGGAACGTGTTTTAGTCAACCTTTTAACAAATGCTATTAAATACAGTCATAAGGAATGTACCGTCACAGTCAAACTAACAAAAAACGAGTCAGTGATTACATGCTGCGTAGAAGACAACGGCCCAGGCATAAATAAAGAAGACCTAACATCATTATTTGATCGTTTTCAAAGAGCTCACCAGCAAAGCAGGAAACAATCCAGTTCCACTCTGGGCATAGAACCTGGGCTTGGACTTGGGCTTGCATTTGTACATGCCGCTATAACAAAACATAATGGGTCTGTCACCGTAGACAGCGAACTCGGTAAGGGCTCTCGCTTTTGCATTCAACTTCCTGAAGATTTAGACGCTCATTAAAAAAGCCATGTTTAGTTCAATATCATGATATTGAACTAAACATGGCTTAATTAAAAACAACTAGCCTAGAAATTATAGACTAAAGTAATGGCTGTTTCTGTATCTGTCTCTTCGACACCAACAGGCACTTCAGATGTATTCTTATAAGTAAAAGTAATTTTCATTGAAAGGTTTCCCTCAATCTGGCTTGCCAGACTTGTAACAGATTTTGTTACAGTTACATCTTCACCCGCTTCAACTGTTAACGCTTCACTGAACTTACTGGTTTTACTAATAGTCCAGTCAAATGTCGCAGCTGCTCGTAAAATACCTTCGCTGTCAGTTTCTCCTGAATCAAGCTTAGATTGACGTGCACCTGGACCAACTTCAAGATCCAGAGTCATATCTGTCTCTTCTATCACACGTCGACCATAACCAATAGCTTCAGTTGCACGGTAATCATAACCACTGAACTTATCATCATCATAAGTTATAACGCCAAACAAGAAGTTTTTACCTTCAAGTTTATAGTCGCTTTTACCCATTAAAGTATACTTTTCAGCTGTAGTACTAATGTCATCTGATGATTTTAGTGCTGTAATTTCAGCTTTATGACGCCATTGTGTACGGTCTGTTGATACATTCGCTTTTGCATTCAATGTTTCTGTTTCTGTATTACCACTAGTCATTACAAAGCCCAGTTCAGCAGATGCTTTCCATAAACTCTTTGGGGCTTCTTCAGCAACCGCATTACCTGTTACTAGCAATGCAGCTGTTAAAATTGAATATGTTTTTTTCATGTTTATCTCCTAATAAAATATAGTACAGCAGCTTAAATTAAGCCGCTTTTTCTGCTGTGTTCGTTATCATGTGCACATCACGCTGTGGATACGGAATTGAAATACCCTGCTCATCAAACGTTTCTTTAATTGTTTGCAACAAGTCTGCACGAACAGGCCAGTAATCTCCCGTTTTAACCCAGGGTCTAACGGCGATATTAATACTACTGTCGCCAAGCTCTAGAACCATAATCGTTGGGGCTGGATCAGTTAGAATTAATGAATTCTGTGCAATTATGCCTTCGATAAGTTGTTTAGCTTTGCCAATATTATCGTCGTAACCAATACCTATTACAAGATCTACTCTACGAGTATCACGTTTGGACATATTAATAATTGAATCACCATAAATATGACTATTTGGTATAATGATTTCCTGATTATCACCGGTACGCATAACCGTATTAAATATTTGGATAACTTCAACCACGCCTGTCGAACCACCCGCTGTAATAAGATCACCTAACTTGAATGGTTTAAACATAATTAACATTACACCTGCAGAAAAGTTCGATAGTGAATCTTTTAATGCTAAACCAACAGCTAAACCGGCAGCTGCGAAGATAGCCATAATAGACGTTGTATCTACTCCTAACTGTTCTATCGCTGCAATTATTATGAATATTGTTAATACCGCTCCAATAATATTTCCAACAAATTTACGTAATGATTCATCAACCCTGGATTTTTCCATGAGCTTAACTACACTCTTGACAACCAATTTGGCCACAAAACGACCAATAACATATATTAAAATTGCTGCAAAAATCTTTATAGACCAGGGGACAAGGTACTGACTAATTAAATGAGAATTCTCACTGAATAAATTTTCCATTTTTCTTCCTCTTATTTCATTTTTAGATACTGCTTTGTAAAAAAACCGGCTGAATACCTAAAAACAATGACATTCAGCCTGGTTAGATCTGTTTTAATTGTAGCAAGGGCTGTTGCCCTTGCTATAAAAGAACATTAATTAAGTAGATGTATTTCAACTCTACGATTATTCGACCTACCTTCTACTGTTTCGTTATTATCAACAGGGTTATCATCTCCATAACCTTTTGCATGCATCTGTTGTGCAGTTACGCCCTTTGAAACCAGGTAAGATTTTACACTTTCCGCACGTAATTTAGATAATTCATCATTAAACTTTGGGTTACCACGGTTATCTGTATATCCGGCAAGCTCAATTTCTAACTCTTTATTCTTATTGAGAACAATCGCAACATCATTAAGTATTTTCTTAGACTCCTCAGTTAATTGATCAGATGAGGTAAGAAAGCTGACTCCCTTCAAGACAAATGATTTCGACAGTTTACAGCCCTTCAAATCGACAATAACACCTGCTTCAGTTGATTTACATTCATCCAGACTATCAACAACACCGTCATTATCACTATCTTTCTCTATAGCAACAAGCTTAGTCTGAGAGCTATCTTTTGATGTAGTAGCTAATTCACAGCCATTTGAGTCAACAGATACACCTTTAGGCGTATTCGAACAGTTATCTCTAGCATCCATCACACCATCAGCGTCTATGTCGTTGAACTCAACTACTGCAGCTACCTGTTTCATACTAGATGATTCGATTCTGTTAGATTGCTGCTTGCCTCCAAATGGAATGCTTAAACCCACATTAAACATAAAATCATTAAACTCGTCTTCTGTTGAAATTGATTCATCATCCATATCCATTCTATATCTAATATCAGCTCTAAATTTCATACCGCTATCAGATACTTCCTGCATAATACCGACTCCGATATTAATCATAGGGTTTGTAATATCATTAACACCCGTATCAGTTGACATCACACCAGCACCTATTATTGCGTATGTCTGCATAACAGTTCGACGATCAAAGAAATACAGCCCATCCAGCATTAAACCGCGCTGTTTATATTCACCAGACAAAGTTTCAAACTCCAGATTATCAATAACTGCATTAACTTCCAGATTCCAGTTATCATTAACTTGTTTACCGATGCCAAGCATTAATCCAATATCATCGTCAGACTGACGATCACTATCTGCTTTTATAAAAGATAACATTGGAGATACGTACCATGAATCAACCTCTTCTACTGCTTTTAGAGCCGTACTCTGCCCTGCGATTAATACAGATACAATTGACATACCTAGAATATTTTTCTTCATTTTAATTACAACCTATATATTTTTGTTAGTAACAAAACTCAACGTACATTTAAACTCGCGCAACTCTACTGATTACTAACAAATCAATCAATGGTTTCACTATTCTCTTAACAATTGTTAACAATTAGAATGACAGCAACTGCTATCGCCTTCTATCGATATTCATTCTTCTTGCAGGCCCAGTATAATCATGACCATGACTGATTCTACGATCATTATTTAGTCCTCTTCTTTCAGCGATTGACTTAGTATCATAATCTTCATCTTTTCGCTCAATATCAACTTTGCAGTTTGTCTCATCTTTCACAGCATCATTAACCTTATTAATAACATTTAAAACTTCATTATCTTTAGCAGAAAACGTGTCATCTGATTTTTTCATTTCTTCACTTTATAACCGTTTTATATTTAACTCATGTGATTTATACAGGAATATAAAGTTTGATAATACAAAACCAAGAGGCTTTTAACAATTGTTAACAATTGGCTCTATGACTTATTAACAGATTTAACTTAACCTACTGTTTTTATTGGGTTTATTTGTTTTATTGATATACACGGAATGTGAAATTTGATTAACTTATAGCTGTGCCAGTGAATCTTAATAGAAATTAATTCATTGTTAGACTATCCTGCTAAGTCTATAAGCAGAAATAACTCAAGTGATAGTTGTGAAATGATTAGGTTAATTCTGATTAGATAATAAATTTTATCTTCACTAAGCTAGTCAACCTCAAGCTGACCATAATCATCTACCTTTAAACTAAGTGCAGCACCCGTTGCAGATTTCAACTTAGCTGCATATTTATCCGCAGATACCTGGTAAGAAAGTACTTCATATCTAAGACCCGCGTGTTTAAGCAAATCTTTAAAATTTTTCTTATCAGGGTACTCCCCCATCATCATATATTTCTGTTGCATGTACCTGTGAATACTGTGTGCATTAACCTTGTTTTGAGTTGAAGTGACTGCATCCATAGCATTACTAGTTGCATGGTGCTGGTCTAACCTTCGCTGAATTTCTCTGGTTCGTTGAAAATCGTGCTGATTATTAACCAATGCTTTTTTATAAATGTCATTAATCTGGCTTAACATAATTTTATCTTTTCCCGACCGACTGTACTTCTGAAAATTACTACCCAGATCAATCGCCAATGCCTGAGCTTCAAACATGGGTAACGCGTAATTTAACTCATCTAAAATTAAACTACTCAGGCCAGATGAAATTGATAGTCTCATTGCTTTAAGTAAATTATATTCAGATTTTCGATACTCCTTGGATCGTTTAAATTCCTGTGCTTCATTATAGAGCTTTTGAGCTTTTTCATCATCACGCCCGGGCTCTGCATTTTCAGATATTTTATTCTGACCAGATAACGGGTTTTCAATTACATAACTTTGATTAACATTAATTTGTGTTGTGGTTTTACTGTCTATTTTTTTATTAAGCTGCCCTACTTCACTCAAGACTTTATCTATTTTTATACCCTGCTTTTGTATGTCTTCTTTTTTTGCCAGATCAGCATAAGCATTTTTCATTGAAGACAGTTCATTTAGAATAAATTCCAGTTTTGCCTCGCTGCGAACAGCGTTATTAGCTGGTTGTTGAATGATTTTATTATTTATACTGATTATCTGGTTTTCCAGATAACGTATACGAGCCTGATCACGAGGATGTATTTTTATATTCGTTACTACTTGAGGGCGTAACTCAAGTATTTTGACTATTTTCTTACCCGCCATCTGCCCTGCTTTCTGAAACTGTTTATATATACCATCAAAATCTTTATTCTTTAATGATTCAGAATGGGTACTAGAAACGGACTCACCGTCTAGCTGCTGTAGCAATATACTTACAGTCGCCGTTTCAGCGGCCTCAATGAGATTGATGTTTATCTTTAGATAACCAGTTTTTAAACCTTGTTGAGAACGTGTAAAAAAGGCAAACCGCCTGGTTTTAGAGATCTCTGCCAAGGCGGAATCAACAGCAGCTGATTTAATCTTATCTTCTGGCAATGGCTGCCATGCACCAATTTTAAAGCTGGTTTCTAATACAACAGGTGATACATCCGCCTTTAAGTGAATAGCACTTAACACTGTAAAGAGAAACAAACACAGATGAATGATCCGTTTAATCATGTTTTTCCTTTAAATTAATAACTTATTGAACATAAAATAATGTAACTCATAAATCAACTTTTTATAATATCAGGCATTATCAAATATTGAACCAGAAGCACTCTTTATGGTTTACTATAATTGTTAAATTATAGCTAATTCATCTATTAAGGAGATTTAAATGAAACTTACTATTAAACCTGCAATCATTTTAATACTTGCCGCCATGGCAATTGCCAGTTGCTCTAGTACATCGGGTCCAGCAAGAGATCCTTATAATGATGCTGATTCGCAGAGATCAAGATCAGGTCAGGCGCAGGACGAGATGAGCAGAGATATCCCCAGATAAGCGGAGATTCTGTTATTTGCCCAGCTTAAGCCTTGCTCCTAATGTTATGAAAGAGTAAGACTTAAGCCTCAACAGGCTTAGATAATCAAACAGAAGTTCTCTTTATAAGCTTAAATATACAGGCTTAGGAGTTGCGACTGCTTATCAATATTATCAAGTTTTAGCTTATTCTAAATATTTAGCAGGCCACTTTAATCAGGAAATGCCGCGGCGGATGACAACCATGATTTAGTCTTTTACAGATATATATACATTGATTTGTGTGTAAACGTTGGCCTGGCCCTGGAAGCCGCGTAAAAGCAGATAAAGACATGTAACATACTGTTATTTAGACTATTTTAAATATTTTCCGTTTTCACACTCTATGCTTTACACAGTTAGTTATAGTGCCAGGCTGTTTAAAGTTATCAAAAATATATTATAAGAAAGACATTAAAACACACTAAATATTGACATAAGGTTTGAAATTACGTATGATCCATTCAGCTTTAAAGTAGTTCTTATATTTATGCAACACCTTTTCGATGTCACATCATTAGTTTCTCGTCCTGTTATTCATAATTTGTAGCAACACATTCAGCTAAACGACTTCAATTTGAAGTTATATTTTTTATATTATTATTAATAGGATACAACTATGTCTACTACAACTGGCACCGTAAAATGGTTTAACGAATCTAAAGGTTTTGGCTTTATCGAACAGGAAAATGGCGCAGATGTTTTTGCTCATTTCAGTGCAATTTCTGGTTCAGGTTTTAAAACATTAACTGAAGGCCAAAAAGTCGAATTCACAGTTACAGACGGTCAAAAAGGCCCACAAGCTGAGAATATCGTAGCACTTTAATTACGATACAAGTGACCTGTTTTTTATTAAACAGGTCACTTTTACATTTATTTATAAATGTAAAAAAGGGTAAAGCCAGATGGCCTTACCCTTTTTTTTGTCTACAATAAACCGATAAATACAAACCTGACAAACGATGAATTAAATAACACATTTGAGAAAGAGTGAAAGACTCTTAATATTAAAATTAGCATTTTTTCAGGTGTAGTTAAAATTAAATAATAATTACCATGGCGATAATTATCCTAGTGCCTTGTTAATTAAAGGCACTAGCGACTCAGGCAATTTAAGAGCACCGGACAATGCAAACTGCTGACCTCTCGTAGACATCTTTTTCCAGGTCTTACGGATAATTTCTATCCATTTTTCTTCACTGTAATCAGGGTGTTTCTGTACAAAGTCAAACAGGTAATATTCTATAAATACCAAATCAACAACATCTTCCAGTAATTGTGTATCTGAGTTGCTTTTAATGGCCTTTTTACCGACCATTTTTTTTGCACGTTCAACATCTTCTGATGAATAACCGGCTTTTAACATCAAGTCACCCATTGTCTCAGCATGAAACTTATACAGATCTGTTCGCCATTTTAAATATCCTATACGATCCATAGGGTAAGCATCTCGAGGTGATTTCCAGCGTTGAATATGCTGTGAGCGTATTGCAAGTTTACAAATATCATCAGCTTCTGGTTCATAACGCTGAAGAATTTCAGACATACGATGAGAATAAAGAAGCTCTTTCGGCCACTGCTTGTTATTTTCATCAGTGACCTGATTCGGATCTTCACTATTAGCAGCATCGATGAGTTCAAGTGCTTTTTCATAAACAGTTTGTGACATATTAAATCTCCAGTAACTGCCTGACCGTAGGTGCGATTGACAGTTAATACTATAGGGGTTCACATTAATTAAAGACTAAAACGAGATTTAATCTTTAACATGAATGACTGCGATAAAGGCATAATTTTAAAAGTTACACCCGTAATTTACTATTAACCCGTAATGATACAAGTTAAGCACTCCCCTTACCATAATATATTGCAATCAATTTTTGACACTCTGAGTGAATCTTAGGCAGATTACCGAATTAAGTATGTTAATTAATTTTATTTTCTCAATAAAATATATGCAGCACTAAACTAAAACCGCTAGCTTTACAATAAATTTAAATCACTTTCAAGTATCAGGATGACAAGCCTTTAGTAATACCTCGATATTAACCATATAGAATGTATATGAATAATAAACCAGAATATTTGATCAATTAATCTGACATTAAAGTTATATTTTATTTCTATGTTTATATAAGTTGATAAGATTGAAGTAAAATAAAAAAAGTGACACTCCTGTTGTATATCTGATAAGAAACAAGTTATAAAACTGTCACTCTGAATGCGTGAAAACCACAGCAAACTAAGTGTTTTCTGGTTGCCTTAGAATAGATATTTTCTGTTAGTTAGCAAATTTCCAGATATTCTTAATACATCTTTTAACTAACTCTATCTGAAAAATAAAAATATAGTGTGTTCATAACGTATAGCTTAAAGCATACGAGGTATGTTTATATACATATGTAACTGTAAGATGAAAAAGTCTTTGCTGCCTTTAAATAATGATTAGCATTGTTTTGTGCAGCACTGTTTAAGCAGAACATAATGGTGAATCAGATGTAATACAGTTATTGTATTTATGTCAAAAATAAATAGATATCAAATGCCACATTACATTTTTTCTAATCAGGCATGAGGGTTTAGGTAGATTAAAATTTAAACTTATTTAGCAAGACAAACCTTGTTTCTTCCACTGTTTTTTGCCTCATACAATGCAGTATCTGCTCTAGTCAACCAGTTACTCGCTGTTTCACCACTAATATATTCGGCAGTACCCAATGATATTGTTATCTTTTGGGCATCTAACCATTCTGCTGATTCTATTAAGAGCCTTATCTCCTCAGATATCCTTTCTGCTGACATTAAATCTGCGCCCGTCAGTAACACTACAAACTCTTCACCACCTAACCGATACATAGTATCTGTCTCGCGTATGCGTGCATTAATCAACTTAACTAAATTAACCAGCACTTTATCCCCGGCGGCATGGCCAAAATTATCATTAATTCGTTTAAAGTGATCAACATCAATCAATACAAGTGAAATAGGTTGTAGTGACCGTTTTACATTCGCAATAACATCATCTAACTTTTCATCAAATGCGCGACGATTACCCGCATTAGTTAATGGGTCTGTTCTTACTAATAATGCCAGTTGATCGCGTTGCCTAATTTGACCCATAGCAAATATATATGCGAAGGCGTTATTGACCATCAATGTCATAACAATTGCCATAAACATCGATGTCTCAAGATGTTTAGCTAACAAAGGAGCAAGTATGGCTGCTGCCAATAAGCATAAAAAAACAGCCGTTCTTGGGGCAAGCACAAAATACATACCTACCATAGTAGGGTAAGCCCAATAAATTAGAGACGGCCCTTTTATATAAATTACAGTACACATACCACCTAAAGACAATATGCTTAAGATAATAGCTGTATATTGTGTTTTTCTTGTTAGATATACATATACACCAAGTATCAAAAACCCCAGAACTAATGACGAATCAACTAAGGCAATTATCCATTCACTCTTGATAATTCTCATGGTTGCAAATGGTGATATTGCAAAAGCAGCTCCAAATGCCATTGCCATAATAATATATTCTTTGCTGGTCCTGCTCATATAATATTTTCTTTTTAGTTCGCTTAATCCAGTTTAATAAATTAGATTGAATTAGTCGATAAGTGAAAACTGACAAAGTTGAGAGTCTGAAAAAACAATTGAATTACTAGCTAACATAAAACATTTTATTACTCTTAGAGTTTTAAAATAATCTGATAATTTCATCTTTAACACGGCTTAAAATCGCGACTCTGCACGAACACTTTATATTAAAAATAAATAATAACTGACATTCAATCATTGTAAGCTTATTAATAGAAAACCAGAAACTAACAACACCAATAATGCATTAATAGTAACCTGATATATAAACTTTCGATTATACTTTTTTCGCCATCTTACTGGCTTCACGTTCAAGCGCAGCATCATTAACAATATTTAGACCAGATGAACCGGCATTAATGCGAATAACTTGAGCATCTCGTGGCCCGGACATAGTCGCCTGAACAGGTGTGCCGCTCATTTGAAACGTGGGTTTCACCTTGCCCTGTTTTTGCTGCACGACATGCCAGGCTTCATGGGCTAAATGTTTCTCCTGACCGGGAGCAATATGAATATCAGTGCCCTGTGCGTACGCAAGAGCACCAATTTGAGCTGGCTTAGAACTATTATAGTGAACCTTTACATTATGAAGACTTAAACCAGAAAGATTTTCCAGACCTGACTTTAGGCTATCAGGTAAACCTGTGTTATTTGGCATTTATTAGCTTCTTATAATATAGAGTCATTTGAAGTTATAACTATACGCTATATTTATCAGAAAGCGTGGAGAAACCACACATAAATCAATTAAAGACTGTGTTGAGTACTTTTGCAAAAAAGTAAGGGGGATTATCGGGGCTTAAACCACGCCATTATGTGCTTTAATTAGTTAGTAAATAAATTACCTAATGCCGACTCACAAGGTATCCACATATGATTCGAATCGAACTCAACCCAGTCTGCTTTATTCTTAATAAGTGAAAATAGTTCATTTGAAATAACCAGACCTTCTGTTGATTCTATATCTACAATTTTTCCTTCTTCATTATACTTGAGATAATCGTATAACTTACCGATTTCCCAGCCGACCAATGCGATTTGAAATTTAGGTAAATCTTTAATAAATTCATACATATGTATACTAAGATTTAAACATTCCTTGTCATCAACTTTGTGCATAAAGCCGTCATCATCAAACGGGACAGCTAAACCCACATTCTTTGGAATTACATTTAACTGTTCATAAGCAGTGTTATCGAAACCATGAAATACGTTATCTAAGGGATGGAAATGAATGTTTTTATAGGGCGTTACCCTTTTATCAAGAAGCGAGGAAAACTCGTGAATATTAATAACTTCATCCAGGAAACTAATTTGCAGATCAAAACAGATAGCCATAATTTTCTCATTTATAGAACAACTGCGTATGGTTAAAACAAATTCAATAAACTATATAGAATAAATTAATCCCAAAACCTGAACCAGTTCAAAAAATTAAATTTCAGAACAGGTAACTTGTAAATCGTCACTAAACAGCAGAATTCATTAATATTATAAAATATAAATTTAGTAATCTATAATAAACTATCAGGCTTTAATCTCAGATAATCTAAAGTACACGGGCATTTTATTAACCGAGAACAATCAAAACTCCATATTTTGAAACAGATAAAGACAATATAACTAAAACCCATAGTAAACTATTAATATAAACATCAGACGAAAGATAATGATTCAAAAGCTTAATTATCGTATAATTCTGCTTCTATTATAAAAACCGCTCACATTGAAAACCAAGACTGTAACCGACCACCTGGAAAAATTACCGCGCATTCTTAAGCAGAAATTAGACCAGAACCTGTGTGTCTGTAATGAAGTACCCAAAATAGATATAATTAATGCCATCGTAAATGGTGCCACTACTGTAGCGGAGATAAAAAAGCAAACATACGCCACCATGGGAAGTGCTTGCTGTACTCAACAGGTTGAGCGATTGATTGAGTGCCTTTCCTGGCAAGAGCCGAATGATTAACAACTTACCTTGTCGTTTAGATATCCCAGGACCAGGTGATTTTAAATATACTACACCTGTGTTAACAGCACCCTACTACCATACTGTTGCCGATAAGACTCCATCGTCATCTCCATTTGTTTTTTAAATAATCGCCTAAAACTACTCTCATCTTTATAACCCACTTCATAAACAATTTTTGTTGAAGGTAACAGTGTAAGCTCTAACAAGTTACAGGCGCGGTTTATACGAATAGTTTGTAAATATTGCACTGGTGAACATTGCAGTGATTTTGAAAAACGTCGATTTAATTGTCGGTCACTTATACTTAACATATTAGAAAGATCATTGATATTTATATCTTCATGGCTGTGTTTTTCTATATGCCGTTGTGCACGTAACACGAGTTCATCAGCGTGGTCGGTTGTCTCTACATTAGTTCTAAATGCTTTAGTTGAGGGTGCGTTTAAATGCATCATTAATAATTTTGCAGTGTCTACAGCAGTGCGGTGTCCGGCAAAACGCTCAACCAGATGCATAACCATGAGCTCACATGACATGCTGCCACCTATAACACTAATAATATTGCCATAGTCCGCGACAGCATTATGTGTATCTATTTTTAAACCGGGAAATGAACGCCGATAAAAACTTTCACTCTTCCAGTGCATAAGTGCAGGCAGGTTTTCCATAAGCCCCGCTTTAGCTAACAGAAACGAACCACTACAGATGCTGATGAGCAACCCTCCACGATCATAATGCTGCTGAATAACAGGAATAACGGGTTCCGCATTAACAAGAAAACGTTCAACCTTTTCATAGTCAGTTAAAGACTCAAAAACGGAAGGAAGTATCCATGCATCCGCTCGGCTATCGAGTTTCAGGTAGTCTTCAAGACTGTAATCAGCCTGTATAACCAGACCATTAGTTGGTGTCACCGGCTTTCCGTCGATGGAAATCAGGTCCCATTCAAATAAGGGCTTATGATCTGCTTTCACCAGGGTGTAATTGGTGGCTATGAGTGTATCCAGAATGCTATGAATGCCGCTACCAAAACAGCGATTCATAAGTAATATCGCGATTCTCATAATTATGTCCATTCTCACCAGTATTTTGTCAAATATGACACTTACCTGGTTTCAAATCAACCGCCATACTTATTATCCCACTTCAGGAGCCTTTCAGATGGATCATGAAACATTGCCAGTTGATAAAACCAGACAAACTAAAAACAGACTTTTCAATTCATCCGGGCAGGATAAACGTGTGGTTCCTTTCAGTTATCAAATGCTCGGCCATGCATTAAACATAATTTCATATATACGCAACGAATGGGCAGCAAGTATTATTAGTGACCTGTGGTTCACCGTGTTTAAGAGCAAAGCTAAACCCTGGACGATAAAATTCTGGCAAACTGCCGACGCTTGCGTAGAGCTGCAACTTAAAGATAAAGCCATAACAGTTCATTTATGGGGTGAAGGCCCTCTGGTAGTTATGATGCATGGCTGGAGTGGTTCTGGTTCGCAGTTTCGCAAACACATACCCGGGCTGGTTAATGCGGGTTATCAGGTTGCCTCATTCGACGCACCCGCGCATGGCCTTAACCCGGGCAAACAAAGCCATCTGCTTGAATTTTGTGACACGCTGCTTGCCATAGAACAACAGATAGGACAAGTTGATACGATAATGGCCCATTCATTTGGCGCTATGGCCGCGGTTGTTTCCACAATACTCGGTTTTTCACCTCGACAGATGATATTAATCGGCCCGCATCTGGATGCACATGAAATGCATCAGACCTACAGTGAGCTGTTAAACCTTAACCCCAGATTAACTCAACGATTTAGAGACAAGATTGAACAGAAGATGACCGACATTATTAACAGCAGTTTACTTAAGCTGGATAAAGATGTGTGGCACTTTTTATCACCCGCCAGCTTATTATCAAAAACAAAGTGCAAAGGTCTGTTAATCTATGATGTTGATGATGAAGAAATTCCACAAAGCCAGTTTAAAGAAGTAGAAAAATACTGGCAAGATTGCCAGACAATTGAAACCAGTGGTTTAGGTCATCATAGAATATTAAAAGACAGAGAAGTAATTGAAAATGTACTGACATTTATGGGTGAAGCTACTTTAAAAACGCAATCAACTGTTGCTTGATATACAGATTTCAAAAGCAGGCAACCCGGTGAATCTAAACTCAAGCAGTCATTTTATTTATTGTAGGTGAACAATTCATCAGAAATACCAGTTTTCAGTATTTTATAAAAAACAGGATGACAGAAAAATTAAGATATTTTTAGAGGCGGCAAACAGTCTCTATATTCGAACTGTATTTTACTGATTATAATAATCGCACTTTTATCACTCTATATAATACCCAATATCATGCCATCCATAATTGATAAGGCATTTGAATTTTATAAATTTAAATAAAGTTAATCTATTTAGCTACCAGCATCATTACTTCTTTAAGAGTTTTTCTAACATACCTTCTATTTTAATTAAGCGCTGATCCATGTCTCGTGTTCTTTGCTCCATAATATGCACTTCACCTGCTTCGCCTTCTCCATTTTCACGGTCATTTTTCTGATGTTCAGCCTGTAAGGTTTCTAATACTATTCCAATCATCATATTTAAAAAGACAAAAGCCACAATAAAAATAAACGACAAATAAAATATCCAGCTAAATGGATAAACCTCCATTGTTTCATACATTACATCTGTCCAGTCTTCAAATGTAGCAATACGAAATAATGTTAACATTGATATCGAAATATTATCCCAGAGAACCGGATTAATATTTGCAAAAAATATACTGCCCATCGCGGCATAGATATAGAAAAATATAAACATTAACAACGAGACATATCCCATTCGTGGAATTGCCGTGACAAATGCGGCCAGCAATACACGCAATTCAGGAATTATAGAAATAAGCCTCAATACACGAAATATTCGTAACAGACGACCCAACATCGCCGTTTCTCCATGTTCAATAGGCAGAATACTGGCCACTACAATTATAAAATCAAATATATTCCATCCTTTACTAAAAAACCTGAATAGATTTTTTTCAGCAAACATACGTATGATAATTTCAAAAAGAAATATTCCAGTAACCGCAATATCTAAAACCTTTAACACATTAAATGCTGCAGGTGAAATAGCGTAGGTTTTTGCACCAATCACTAAGGCAGAAACAAGAATAACCACAATCACGAATGTTTCGAATATTTTATTCTCGCGTAAATGAACTAATCGATCTTGAAGGGCTTGAAAATCTAAAGACATATAAAACTACTACTTAACAGTAAAAACGCGGGCAGTATAACTGAAATCACAGTTATTAAATATACTACCTGGCCTAGGTTTAGTTACATTCTATCGCTTGTGCCTGACATCAGGAAAACCACAAAGCAAAATACATAAATTATAGCGTGGAAAACTTAAAAAGTAATTTGACTATTTATTCTTACGCGGCGGCAAACCCGTATGTTGGGTAAGCATCTTTTTACCTTTGCCTATATTAGAATGGGTTCGATGTTTATGCCCCGAGGCAGAGTTTTTTCTACGTGCTGCGGCGTAATCTTTATTAGTTGCTGGCTGATCTTTCGGTATCAACTGCCTGTCTGCATCACCAATTAAATCTGCACGCCCCATTCGCTTTAGCGCCTCACGTAATAATGGCCAGTTTGCAGAATCGTGATAACGTAAAAAGGCCTTGTGTAATTTACGCTGTTCCGGGTCTTTAACGCTCTCCACCTCTTCACTTTTATAACTAACACTACGTAACGGGTTTTTGCCAGTGTGGTACATTGCTGTTGCCGTCGCCATAGGTGACGGATAAAAAGCCTGCACCTGATCTGCCTTAAAACCATTACCTTTTAACCACAACGCCAGATTCATCATATCTTCATCGGTGGTACCCGGATGTGCCGCAATAAAATACGGAATAAGGTACTGATCTTTACCCGCTTGTCTGGAATATTTTTCGAACATCTTTTTAAACTTGTCGTAACTGCCCATGCCGGGTTTCATCATTTTCGACAATGGCCCGTCTTCTGAATGTTCCGGTGCAATTTTTAAACAGCCACCCACATGGTGAGTAACCAGCTCTTTTACATATTCAGGGTCGCGTATCGCCAGATCATAACGTAAGCCCGATGCAATCAAAACTTTCTTAACACCGGGTAAAGAACGCGCTTCACGATAAATTTGCGTAAGCGCAGAATGATCCGTCACTAAGTTATGACAAATACCTGGGTAAACACAACTCGGTTTTCGGCAGGCCGCTTCAATTTCCCGTGTTTTACAGGCAATACGGTACATGTTGGCTGTAGGCCCACCAAGGTCAGAAATCACACCGGTAAAACCCGGCACCTTGTCTCGAATATCTTTAATTTCCTGCAGAACAGATTCTTTAGAACGGTTTTGAACAATACGACCTTCATGCTCAGTAATAGAACAAAACGTACAGCCGCCAAAACAGCCGCGCATAATGTTTATTGAAAAACGAATCATCTCATAAGCTGGAATTTTTTTACCCCTGTATTGCGGGTGCGGCACGCGTGCGAATGGCATCGCAAAAACGTAATCCATTTCATCCATGGTGAGTGGAATGGGTGGTGCGTTTAACCACACATCAACAGCTCCATGTTTCTGCACCAGTGCACGTGCATTACCCGGGTTAGTTTCAAGATGTAGAACACGATTGGCATGCGCATATAAAGCCGCATCATTACTGACTTTTTCAAATGCAGGCAAACGGATGACACTTTGAGCGCGATCTAGTTTTATTTTTTTGAGCTCAATTTCCTCACCCTGTTCATTGTATTGCGCACCATAAAAAGCATTGTCACGGCGCTCACGCTCACAGGCGCTCATCTCCTGTGTATTAATATACGGATTTACAATTTTGTCTATTTTTCCTGGGCGGTCGATGCGCGACGAATCAATTTCCATCCAGTCTTTGGGAGTATCATGACGCACAAATACCGTGCCGCGCACATCCGTAATCTGCTCAATTTTTTCACCCTGTGCAAGGCGATGGGCCACTTCAACAATCGCCCGTTCTGCATTGCCGTATAACAACATATCGGCAGTTGCATCCACCAGAATTGAGCGTCGCACTTTATCCTGCCAGTAATCATAATGCGCGATACGACGTAATGATGCCTCAATGCCACCCAGAATCACCGGCACCTCTGTCCAGGCCTCCTTGCAACGTTGCGCATACACCAGTGAAGAACGATCAGGCCGTTTACCGCCGATATCGCCGGCTGTATAAGCATCATCGTTACGAATTTTACGATCAGCCGTGTAACGGTTAATCATCGAATCCATATTACCCGCCGCAACACCAAAAAACAGATTAGGTTTGCCCAGCACTTCAAAAGCGTCTTTAGAGCCCCATTCAGGTTGTGAAATAATACCCACACGAAAGCCCTGTCCTTCAAGCAGGCGACCAATAATTGCCATGCCAAATGAAGGATGATCGACATAAGCATCACCGGTAACAATAATAATATCGCAGGAATCCCAGCCCAGTGCGTCCATCTCAGCACGGCTAGTTGGCAGGAACTCGGCCACGCCATAACACTCGGCCCAGTATTGTGGATAATCAAATAAGGCAGTTCTGGCGACGGGTACTGAAATAGCGGACATAGGGGGGTACTTATGTTTAAAACGCTATTATACCAAGTAATACACAATACAAGTGGCCTATATGAGCACCGGACATCAATTATTTCTAATATTCGTCCAGCTTATTCTCTGAGCTGATTTATTGCCTCGATTTTTAAAATTTAAGTATTCTCAGGTTTTTCTTTAAACTTCTTTGAACATGAAAAACGACTAACCAGACTTACATTTAACTGGGCAAAATACTTATAAATTAGACCTTAAAGCAAACATCTTTAATAAATAATAATCAGCTAAGTTGGCAGACCAGTTATTTTCTATTATATTTTTACAAACAGAAAATCGATTAACATTAATTTTTTATAATGTTAATCCGTTAAATTATCAAGTCTGTTAATTTGTTCTTATAGTTAGCAAGTTCGTTATGGGGTAGTTGCCGGCAGCCATGAATTTGTTGTATGACAAAAACCACACTCTTCTGTAGTAATTAAATGATCCTGGGCTTTACCTGTTGCTATAACATTATTATGGCAACTTGAGCAGGCTCCGCTTACAGTTGAATGATCAAGAGTAACACCAAGCCATGTTAATGTAGTGAGATGACAATCATCACACGCACTAAGAGTGGGTATGTGGTGAGCATGTTTGCCCGTGGCAATTACCCCGTTATGACATGACTCACAGGTGCCGATAACAGCAGTGTGATCAACCCTGGAAACACGATCGAAAGTAATTGTATTATGACAATCTTCACATATTGCTGTGCTCTGAATGTGTGATGCCGATTTACCAATTGCAACAACATTATTGTGACAGGTTTGACATGCACCCTGAACATCACTGTGGTCATATTTTGCACCCGTCCAGGTATAGTCTGAATGGCAATCATCACAAAAATTACTACTGTTAACGTGTTGCGGGTGTTTGCCGGGAGCTCGACTACCATTATGGCATTGCGAGCATACAAGCGGTGTACCTTTAAACTGACTGTTAAAATGACAATCGGAGCACTCAACAGTTTCGTGTTTACCTATTAACGGAAAACCTGTTTCAAAGTGATCGAATCCCCTTTTTGCGTCAGCAGCTTGAACCAGAAAACTTAGAGAGAAACCAAGCAGTAGTAATATTGGCGTGAGGCTCAAGCGAATAGCTTTCATAAATATATGCTCAATTTCTTATTATGCAGATTAGTTAGTTTAGCGTTTAATACTTAAAGCTTTCAAACTTTTGTACTATAACTGTCGTCGTAATGTCGATCCCATCACGTACTAACTGTAACTGTTGATAGTACGTTTGAGACAGCCGTCAGTTTTTCACAGCAGAAGCTTCATTCAATTTAATTTTTTTGAGACGTCAGATTTATATCAAACACCTTGCCTATTACATCTATAGCTATCGGGCTATCCCAATTGTATGATCCGCGAACTTTTTCCAGCACACGACCATTAGCGTCGACAAAAACTGTCAGCGGAATAGTATTGGCACCCAGCATGTTTTCCAGAAACAGTTTGCTGTCGATAAAATTTTCAAAGGTAATTTTACTCTGTTTAATAAAAGCCATCGCCTTAACACGATAGTCGTCCGTGGAAATACCAATCAGGTTGAACTCTTTACCGTTATATCGTTGTGCAAGCCGCTGCAGAGAACCGATCTCATCCCGACAGGGGCCACACCAACTGGCCCAGATGTTAATGATCAGTGGTTTGCCTTTAAAATCAGAAAGCTTTTTTGATTTGCCATTAAGCCCATCCATAATCGCTTCGCGCAGATATTCACCACTCTCGACTTCACCGGGTGTAGCAGCAAACGCAACTGTGGATAGCGTTGATATTATAAAAAATGTCAGAATAAATATTCGCATGCAAGTATTACCTGTTTGTAAAAAACATATTTCTTTAACGCCGCAAGGCAACTAAAACCTAAACTTGAATCGCTACAGTTCAGTCGATTTTGCCCTGCACGCTAATTAAGGTGCTGCAGAATTTATGGTAAATAGCTGTTCAAATCTCTAATTAATATGATTTTTTGTAGAGGAGTCGACAAAAACAGCGCTAAAAGTGGGATAATATTCCCATAACTTCAAGCACAGCGCAATTATTGACCTTATTTATTAGGTCATAGGGCGTGTGACTAAACTTAAAAAAATTATATGAAAGACAAACAGAAAGCGTCACATCTACTGTTTCACTTTCAATAGCATATTTGGTACTTAGATAATGGACGTCAAGAATAGACTAAAAGCACTAACCACCTACTTATTAACGTGTTTGATAACTGTCATTGTCGTCGGTTGTGGCAGCGGATCAGGGGATCAACCTAAAGACGAAACAATAAGCCCATCACCTTTTTCTTCAACTTATAATGAGCTAACCGCCGTACCTGGCCCCATGTCTGGCATTAGAGTGGGCGGAGTGGCGACATTAGATGGCAGCCAGTCATCTACCACATCAACCGAACCGTTGAGTTATAACTGGTCTTTTTCCAATATACCGGATGGCAGTAAAGCCGTATTACAGGGCGCCACAACAGCAACCCCCAGTTTTACCGCCGATGTTGCGGGTGTTTATATGGTGCAACTGCTGGTTAGCGCAGAGGGCGTAACCAGCCCACGCGCCGTAGCGATGGTGGTGGTTACCAATGAAAACGAAAGTTTAATCGGCCCGTTTCCTGGCCATCAGGGCATATCATCTAATTGCGGGAGTTGTCACGACGGCTTTACCCGAAATAGTAAAGGCGATTTTCTACCTCAAAAAGTACCAGACCACCCTGCTAGCAGTAATATGTGCCAGTCATGCCATACTCCACAGGGTTACAACATCATCCCCTATGTTGATCATCAGGAAGTCTTTGGGAGTTGCAGCGGATGCCATGATGGTGTCAGAGCAATTGGTAAATCTGAATTTCATTCAGCAACCAATGCCGAATGCAGCGACTGTCATAATACCAGCCATTTTCTGGAATTAGGGCCGGACGGCAGCTTTGATCATTCGAATATAACCAGATCATGCTCTGGCTGTCACAACAATATAATTGCTATAGGTAAAACACCTGGCCCATCCGACACACCTCCCGGCAGTCACCCGGTAACTAACTCTGAATGTGGCAGCTGTCATACTACGAGTAGTTTTCTGAGCGCCTACCCCGACCATACCGCCCCCGCTGTAACAGATTTCACCTGTGATTCCTGTCATATTGCAAACGGCTCAGGCTCAGCAAGAGGTCAATCCACCGGCCATCCAATATCAAATGCCGATTGTAATAGCTGTCATAACATTCAGAGTTTCAAAATGCCCGGTGGTATATTCAATCACGCCTTGCTGGATGTAACAGTCCAGTCGTGTGAGTCTTGCCACAACGATAATACGAGCATTAATGCACCCGCCAAATCGTCTGCGACGCCTGCCCACCCAGCGACTGACAGCGATTGTGGAGCGTGCCATAGCACAGAGCAATTTAGCCCCGTATTTGCTATCGACCACACTGACCCGGCGGTACTAGCCGCCAGTTGCGACTCCTGTCACGGTGTTAGCGCTAGCGGCAAACCGGCTAGCACTGCCGTTTACGCACATATGCCAACCACCGAAGACTGTAAGGTTTGTCATACTCCCGGTACCTTTAGAACGGGCACCTTTAGTCACAGCGGCCCGTCTTACGTAGGTAGCTGTAACTCCTGTCACGACAATGTAATTGGTGTGGGTAAGTTACCAAATCACATACCAACCAGCCCTGATAATCAGAATTGTGCCGATTGTCATGTCACAACTAGCTTTGCTGATGTCACGTTTGATCACAACTCAACAGATACCAGCAACTGCCTGGCCTGTCACGACGGAAATATCAGTCAGGGTCAATCACCAGATCATGTAAACACCGCCGAGAACTGCTCCTCCTGCCACACGACCAGTACTTTTACTACATTCGCGGGCACTTTTATTCATAATCCAGCGATAGTCAGCGGCGATTGCGCATCATGCCATAACACCGGTATTGCTCTGCCTAAAAAACTCAATCACATTCCAGCACAGGCTGAATGCAGTGAGTGTCACGATGACACCACCGTTACTGGCGGTTTTGCAATATCTACATTTTTTGGAAATGTGCATCCCGGCATTACTAATGGATGTGGAGGCTGTCACAGTGGTCAGTTCACTAGCATATCTACCAATCTCTACGGAAAACCCGTTAACCACTTACCAACGACCCAGGATTGTGACGTTTGTCATACCAGCGCTTCGTTTACAGCTCCTACACAATTTGCCCATGCGGGTATAAGCGGTAACTGTACCTCGTGTCACAATGGAGATTTTGTAACAACTGGTGCCAGAGCAAAGTCAGCAACTCACCCAGTGACCACCGCAGACTGTGGAGCCTGCCATTCAATTAACAACAATTTCAACGATGGCACATTTGATCATACTGGAATTGTAAGTGATTGCGCATCCTGTCACGGTGAAACCACCACGACGACTCCAGTAGGCCCCAAAAAGAATGTAGGTCACCTCCCAACCACGCAGGACTGCAGCTCCTGTCACACGGTCGGCACCTTTAATCCTGCAGTGTTTGATCATACGGGAATCATAGATAACTGTGTCTCGTGCCACGGTGATAGCGCAACAACAGCGGTAACCAAGAAGAATATCGGTCATGTCGCGACTTCGCAGGATTGCTCGGTGTGTCATAACACCAGCACTTTTGCTGGTGCCGCATTTGACCATACGGGCATTACTAACAACTGTGCATCCTGCCACGACGGGGCAACTGCCAGAGGTAAAACACCACCGCCAAATCATCTGCCAACTACTCAGGATTGTTACGTGTGCCACCAGACCACCGGTTTTATACCGGGAACGTTTGATCACACTGGTATCTTAGATAACTGCAGGTCCTGTCATGATGGCGCAGTTGCCGTAGGTAAAACAGATACTCACGTACAAACAAACCAGGATTGTAGCGTTTGTCATAACACAAGCACCCCGCTTACTTTTATCGGCGGCGTGTTCGACCATACGGGTATAGTGAACAACTGTGAATCCTGTCATGACGGCGGTACGGCGATTGGTAAAGATGCAAAAACCAACCCAGCGCACATTCCTACCTCGCTGGATTGTAGCTCCTGTCATACGACGGCAACATTCCAGGGAGGCACATGGGTTCATGATTCCACGACGGCTAATAACTGTAATAGCTGTCACTTTGATGGCAGCGTCGCGAAACGCTACAAGTTATCTGGGCATTTAAATACAAACGAACAATGCGACGTTTGCCATACCACTAATGCCTGGGCACCGACCGACTTCACGCACAGCTCTCAAGGCAACTACCCGGGTGACCATAGAAGAGATCCGGGCTGTACAGGTTGTCACAAAGGCTCACTAAGCTCTGGCATTAACAGTGACAATTATCCTAATCAATTAAGATACGCACCATTTTGTGCTGGCTGTCATGCAAATGATTTCGATTCAAAAGATGATCACATTGGTGGTAAAAACGGCACCATCGAACAGAATAAAGATTGTGCGGGCAGTGGATGTCATCGTGTAAGAGACAGTGCCTTTGATTGATTAAGCTAATATCAGCCCTCAATTAATTCGTTGCTTTGCGCCCTGCTCTTCATCAACTCGTTCCCACGGAATTTCGTGGGAACGCATAAACAACTTCTCGTGGTGATTCCAGTTAATCAAGTTCAAAAGCAAAAGCACTTTCCGCTAATGAACGCGAATGTTGTTTATAATGTTATCTAGATAGAATAAGCACACTATAACTGAATAGTATTTTGCTCTGAATTAACTCGTTACCACTGTCCCCCAGTGGGAATGCATAACGAACCCGATACACATAACAACAAGCAAATAGCATCGTGACGATTTCCGAAAACTGTAATATAAAGTGAGCGCTCTTCAGTTAATTCATGATAAAATACATCGCTCGATTTATAAGAAAAAATGAGCCCGACACACATTTCAATGATTTTATCCCCCATTCGAATTAGTGAATATAATAAAATACTACCACTTATCGGAAAGCCCTTTTAGAACAGGCATCAGTAATATATATTGAGTTCACAAAAGCACACCCCATGATTTCTACAATCACCCCATTCTGGTTGCTTTCATAATAAATGATCAATGAACTGTAAAATAAGATTAAACATTAATTTTAAATAATTTTTTACTGAAATTATTAGTTCTTTCATGTTACTTAATTTTCTTTTACATAAAAAATACTGTATTTAATAAAAGGCTGTTTTCTAATCTACCAATGATTGAATATGGTTCTGTATACTAAGGAAAATATTGATGAATATTATGAAAAATAAAACTTTTAATTTCGTTATAAAATATCTATCTATATTAGTTGTATCAGTTTCTACCAGCTTTGCGGCTAATTATGATGCCGGGGTATTTGAGTTTCAGCAAAAACTCGCCAAAAGTGGTGATGCACAGGCTCAGTATAAACTGGCAACTATGTATGAAAATGGCCGCGGTGTAGAGAAAGACAACTCTCTGGCAATGACATGGTTTAAAAAGTCTTCATCAAACAACCTTGAAGCAGCCACAAGATACCTAAAATACCTTGATATTAAAAAATCTGGTTTTAAACCACAGGATGAAGAATGGTTAAAAACTGTTTTTAGAGACTCTAAAAGAGGTGATGAAAACGCATTATTGGTTCTTGGTAAGATACATGAGAGCGGCACGGGTGTGGAAAAGGACCTGAAAAAATCACGACGTTATTATAAATATGCTGTTAACAGAGGAAACACGGATGCTGAAGTTCACCTTAATAGAGTTGAACAGGCAATATCAGCCAAAGAAGCAGACCAGCTACAAAAGCAGGAACAGAAGCATAAAGCCCAGTTATTAGCACTTAAAAAAGAAGAACAGAAAAAACAGGCTGAAAAAAACAAACTCAAGAGAGAAACCCAAAAGCAGAAAATCGCAAAAAACAAACCAGCAAAACATAAGCCTACAAGACAACTTTCAAATAACAACAAAGAGCTTATACGCCTTGAGGCAGAACGCAAAAAACTTGCTAGAGAAAGAAAGCAACTTGAAGCCATGAGAAAACAACTTGCAGAAAAACAGGCTGTTAAAGACAAACCTGTTGAAGAGGCGCCGGTTACAAACAAAGCCATTGCCAGTAACGAAACACAAAAAGCAACAGATGTGTGCCATGGCAAGGCCGCTCGTTTCATGAGCCGATGCCAGTAATTTAAAACTGATGTTTTTATAAAACCATCATAAACATTAATTTATTAATTGCGTCAGGTTAATTTATAACAGAGCAAGACTTTCTATAAAAAAATAACTTAAATTCAGGTAATTGTTTTTTATAATGACAGTCAGGACAACAATCTCAGAAACCAAAACCAGATAAAAAATAATCTGTATGCATTGCCAGTAGTTATTTTTATCACCCTGAAAATCGTAGCTATCAACGCCCCTTCAATTGTAATTTTAAATAGCATACCAGAGTATTTAAATCATAATGTTTTTCAAATTAAACCATATTCCGACTCAATCTTTATCAAGCCACGATTATTCACCCGAGATTCACCTAATCCACCAGTATATAAATTGAGCTTCACAACAAAACAAGAGTTTCTGAATAAAAGTTTTATCTATCGCTGCATGGCATTTATTACACGTTTCTTAAATAAATGAAGTACTATCAGTTATTAATTCACTCCCATGCAGGAGCATGGGAACGAGTTAAACAAGCCGTGAAAGCCTTCAAATATAACCCTGTAAAAGGTCTTTATAAATATTTTTTATTTTCATGAATACACGAATTATAAAGCATGAAAAACCAGCTTATACCCCCCTCTGATAACTGATTTATCACTTATGACAAGCGCCATCTGGGGATTTTTCCTTATTAATATTTTCTATTAGATATATTTTCTGTTTGTGATAATGTCTACATTTCTATGCGCTTTTATTATTTACAATAAAATTTCATTATGAATTTCATTTCATTTTTGAAAATCAAAACAATAAATTTATAAGCTGTTGTTTTGTTGAGCTGTTTAGTCAGGAATATTTACATCCTTTTTATTATAAACATTAGGAGTATATTGCTATGGCTAAGCACATTGTATTTCGTCCATTATCAAGTTTGCTATCCCTGTCATCATTTTTAAGTCTCTTATATTTAAGCCTTACATGCGCAATTGCGGATACAGATTTTAAAATTGAAGAAGTTAAATGGAGTAGCGAAAAACAACGACTAGAAGTAAAAGGCAAAGGCAGAAGCGGCCTTAGTGTGAATGTGACTAATGCGTCATCTGAACTACTACTGGGTTCTGATTCAGTTGTTAGTGATGAATGGTCTTTACGGCTATATCAACTTGAAACTGTGCCCTGTCGCGTTAAAGCCTTACAAACAGATGGTGCAGTAGATGAGAAAAATGTTAGACATGCACCGACCGACTGTAACCTTTCAGATACACAACCTCCGCCACCTTCTTCAGGCGATATTTCTATTAACTCGACAAGTCAAAATGGCCCATTAATGCCAGCCGTTCCAGAGTTACCATTAGCTGGCCAGGGTAGTTATTCCGTTTTTGCCATAAATGATCTTGGCATGCATTGTGGTGATTTTGACACACGAATTTCCAGTATTTTACCGCCCTTTAATGTGTTGCATGCACAGGTGATTAGAAAAGGCTCCTCACCTGACATCCTCGGCGAAGAAAATGGAATTAATGTGGTTTACTCTGCATCCTCAAATCCTTTTGACCCCATTCTCAGTGGTATAAGCCCAGGTGGTTTACCGGTATTATCAAGTGTAATTGGCGGGCAAGTATTCAAAACTAATTTCTGGGATATTGTGATGGGCACAACTGAAACCATCGCATTAAATGCTTACCGACCTTTTTATCCTCCGGGTGTGTTAGATGCCTTTGCACCTTCAGCAGATCAAAGTTTACCTATGCCAGATGTAGAGCGTTTATACCTGGGTGATGGCGTGCTTGCAGCAGACCATCAGAACATGCCGGGTATAACCGCACCTTACGTAGTAAACAATAAACAGCAATTTGAACAGTTTGTGGGTGACTTGCCTTTTTTCCTAAACTTCCCATTTGGTTATATCGCATCAGACGTTAGCTGGTTTGAAGCAGCGGGTATTCCGCTGGCATCATTTGATGATGCGGGGCGTGAAAACCCCTATCCACTTTATCGAGTACAGGCACTGGATATAAATGGCAATACACTGGCGTCGGTTGATACCGTATTGCCAATTTCTGGTGAAGCGAATTGTCAGGCTTGCCATGGAGCGACCATCGATGGAGGTAATGGTTCAGCAACACAGGCGCTCAGCATTATAGCCACATCACTTGATGACCCGCAGTTAGGAGAGATACCACTTGAAGTGAGTAAAGAGTATGCGGCGGATATGAATATTGTGCGGTTGCATGATCAAAAACATGGCACAATGTTAGAGGCGTCTACGCCGGTTGTTTGCCAGAGCTGTCATTACACGCCCGCATTAGATCTCGCCCAGGTCGGGCCTAAAGGGCCGGAAAATGATGTAAGCCCAGGTAATCCATCGAATGGCCGTGACCAGGTTAAAAATAAATCTATGTCTAATGTAATGCATAGTCATCACGCCACAGTAAAAGGTGTAAACGGTGAACAACTGTTTCCATCCATGCCACCACCAGTTGATGCAGCGGGTAACTATAGAAATGCGTCATTGGCTAATAATATTTTAATGGAAACCTGTTATCAGTGTCATCCCGGACGGCGCACCGATTGTTTACGGGGAGCCATGGCAAGCGGTGGCATGTTATGCCAGGACTGTCACGGAGATATGCAACAGATAGGTAATGACTTTTCACGTAATGTGAGCCCACAGAATGCCGGTGCGTTTGAATTACATTCAGATTATTACACGAACCCTGAAACGCCGCGTGTCCCCTGGGCAAACGAGCCGGGTTGTGGTTCCTGCCATACGGGTGATGCAATGGATAATATGCGCGATGTTGCAGGCAGTGTCGGTTCACCGGGTGATAATATACGTTTAATGCAGGCCTGGTTAATTGGCGATGCAAAAGCAACACCGATTGTACCTGTGAATAAACGCTTTGCAGAGAACACGGTGAATGAACCAGGAAATCCTGCTAATGGAAATCCAAAGCTATACAGGGTGAGTACAGGACATGAAGGTGTATTATGTGAATCTTGTCATGGCGCAACCCATGGCATCTGGCCAAATGCCGATCGCAATGCGAATGACAATGTAACTTCACTACAACTGCAAGGACATACCGGTACGATTAGCGAATGTAGTAGCTGTCATACGGGAGATTTAGGCAGCACACTGGATGGACCACATGGCATGCATGCTGTAGGAGGAGCAGGTAGAGATTTCGCCAAAGGTGATCATGAAAGCCCGGCAAAAGATAACCCGGATGCCTGTCGCGCCTGTCATGGTCAAAACGGTGAAGGCACTGTACTTTCTGCGATGTTTACTGATCGTTTGTTAAAATGTGACGATGAAACTGAATTTTGCCCGGATGGTAATCAGCAATTATTCCCCAGGGGTTACCAGGTCACATGTACAGATTGTCATGAAAATGAACTTTAACAAACAAAACGTAAACTAAAACATTATATTCGACCATCTCCTCTCCAAACCCGGAGAGGAGATTTGCTGGTTATTATTTAGTGAAAATGAGCCAACCTATAATGCCTCATTAAAAAAGCATATTCACTTTTATTTTTGTTCTTATCATTTAGTAACTTTTCTTCCGTCTCTATTTTTAGTGGATTATTAACAGATCTGGCTAATTAAAAAGGTGTGGTAACAAACAAATAAAAGGCGTTTGAAAAAATGAGTTTAGGATGAATGTCTTTGCTTCATTTGAATTTATAAAATCGATTATTCCATTTCTTCTTTTTGATGGTTTTGTGCGATTGATATCAGCGACATTATACGTTGATTTTTCTTACTGATTGTTTGAAGGAACTCAAGCTTTTCTAACGCCAGGTCATGCTGTCCTTTTTTCATCAGATTTTTTGCCAAAAGCAACTCATTTTCTAATTGCATACGTTTATCACTGATACTCATTCTGGCTATAATACTGATACGTAGCTGAGCTAATTTTTCACTATTGGGGTTAGCAATTAATCCGCTATCGATTTTATCAAGTGCCTCGAAGTAAGTTCGCTTTGATACTTCATTTTTGGCTAACTGATAATAATGTTCTGTAATAACACTAATGCCAGATTGTGCCTGAACATTATCAGGATCAATAGATAAAACCAATGTATACTCATATAAAGCAGAAGCATCTTTAGGCATTATATATTGGCTGTTTTTTATATAATTAGCCGCTTTATATAAATGCCTGTCAATTACATTATTTTTATTAATTTGTGCTTTTAATATATGTATCTCTTCTTCCTGTTTTTCGACAATACTTCGCTTTTCATCTAACTCATTTAAAAAGTCTTTAGTAAGCATGGTGGTTCGAGCGGCAAAGGTTTTTAAATTTGAAAACTGCTTCTCTCTATAATTAGATAATTTATCAGAAACTATAACCGACAACACCAGAACCAGGGCAACAAACAGCGAAATGCTTTTATAGGTTCGCATTCGCGCACTACGTATTGCAGCCTGTTCATTTTTTGATCTGCTTAATTTCGCGAGATCTTCAATTAAGTCAAAAGCAGACGCATATCTGTCATCTGGTTTCTTCGACATTAATTTATGTATTATGGGCTGATGTTCTTCGAATTCACTATCAAGTTGCGGTGGTGGCTCTTCCAGGTGTTTATATATTAAAGCAAACGGTGTATCGGAAATAAAAGGTTTACTGCCTGTTAACATTTCATAATAAACTACGCCAAGACTATAAAGGTCAGTACGATGATCTACCTCACTACTCGAGGCCTGCTCCGGACTTGTATAATGAGGCGTTCCCATCATCATGCCATCTATAATTGTCTGGTCGTTGAAACTAATAGCTCTGGCAATACCAAAGTCAGCCAGTATAGGCTGCTTGATTTCATTAAAAAGAACGTTACCCGGTTTTATATCGCGGTGAATAAAACCTTTACTATGAGCATAGGCAAGTGCCTCACTCAGTTTGGTAATAATATCTATTGTTTCTTCCTGACTTAAACCAGCTTTAATTTTCTGCTTTAAATCACCACCCTGTAAATATTCCATTGCAATATATAAATGACTGTCGGTTTCACCGGCTTCATAAATAGTAATGATATTAGGATGATTCAGGACACCGCAATTCGCTTCCTGTAAAAACAACCTGGAAAAACTGCTATCCTCACATAATTTTTTAGATAGAATTTTTAATGCAATGGTACGCCCCACTGACATCTGAATTGCAATGAAAACACTGGCCATGCCACCTTTAGCAACTTTCTTTAGAACTTTATAACCGGGGATTGTTGAATCAGACATGAGTAAAAAACAAAGCGTTAGTGGTTTATTAAAAAAGGAAACGGGTATGATTTGAACTGCTATTCACTGGAACCATTAAACTCCAGTCATCCTTGCAGAGTATAACATTTGTCAGGCATAAAATGGGCTATGAATGCGCAGACAAACCACGATTGTTTCACATAATTTAAATGCTTAATTAAAGTGATACCCACGACCCTTGTCCAGTATTATAGGGTTAGTCCACGATTAATTCAAAAAGTCATGTTTTTAGCGGGCTTGCCCCTATATTAGCCCCTGGCAACTGTACTTTTCTTGAATCAATCTGCCACAAAACAGTCATCCCAGCGTTTATCTAGTATTTTAATGCTGTCTTGAATCGAAACTACCCTCAGTTTATCTTCAGACTCGCTAACCAGTCCTAGCGCCAGTAACTTGTTTATCGCATCATCAATCTCAAAATCCACAGTACACTGCCACTTTTTGTACAACCAGTGTTCAATCGCCCTGTCCAGCTCAGCACGTGTCATTGCTGTTTCGTTGATGAGTAAAAAATAATATGCCAGAACCGCTTCTTTGCACTCTTCCTCCTCCGCATCATTCGCCAGACGATGAAACACACCAGCATTGTTATCCAGATTCTTGAAATACAAGTTTTGTGTTAACACCTGCATGAAACGTAGTTTACGGTTTTTAAAGTTATTTAATTGTTTCCACAGGTAACCTCCCAGTGCAACCACCCCGGCAAGTAAAATCATGAAACCTGTTTTATTTAGCTCAACCGGCTCACTACTCAGACCTAACCAGAAACCCAGCAAGGAGCCAAGCAGCACCAAAGATGCTCCCAACTTGGTTGTTAGCACGATACCGCCACTGATTACCGCCGGCACACCAATCAACATTTTGTCCATCAGTCGCATACGTACCGCGGTATTAGGAAACAGCATTTCCAGATCGGCCTTCGGCACATTCTGAAACAACTTCAGTAAAGTCGCCCCCGGTTTGCACGTCGGCATACCGGCATTGGCACCATCATAATCATCACGAAATCGAATATACAACACAACACGGTCATAATTTGTAAAACAGATCTTTTTTTTGATTAAACCAAACAGGCTTGCGAGGGTTTCCTCTCGTTGCGTAACACCGCGACAGAACAATAACACTTCAGAAAAATCATCAAAATCTACATGCAGCCGAATTTTAAACATCGAAGCCTCGTTCAACGCCTGGTTGAGTTCATCTTCAGTTATCTGTTCGTAATTCGCTTTCTCTAACAGTCCACCCAGCAATTCGACAAAATTGAGATTAGACAAAGGTTGAGCGCCTTTATACGCACGGGTATCAGTGTCAGGATCAAGTGGAGCATAACTATCCTTGAGTGACTCGATGATCTGGTGGAATTCGAAATGAAAAACGCTGCTCAGCATGTAATACAATTGACGGAAGTCGTCCTCATGTCCTGTCAGTTTTGCATCCTGCAGGCACATTTCGACAACATCACGCTTACGAAAAGGGATAAATCGATAAGGGGGTTTATCAGGGGTCTGTTCAGTCATGACAGGTATTCTATCTAGCTGCAGTGTAAACAGGCCACTAGTTTTTTAAGAATCTGTTGTCTGAGCCCTGTAAAAGATGATACAGGGTCAAATAAGTATGGGGCAGGTCATGTATTTTTCCTTTGCTTTCCACCTGGACAGCAAAATACAAGACCCAGCCCATTGTGTTTTATATTAATTTTTAATTACATGGCCCGGGTGATTACTCAGGCACACCTTGCCATAACATCTTGTAGCCAAACTCCTTAGTCTCTGTACAGTACTCTGCAACCTGATCAAATTTTTCTTTAAAGACATGGTCAGCATGAGATTTTTCATGTTGCTCAAATGATTTCCAGTAAGTCATTATAACGATGTCATGATCCGCTGTTTCTGATGAATCAAAACTACCCTGCTCAGAGACAAACCCGGAGTTTTCAAAAACCTGACCACCAATAAAACCTCCAGCATCATCACCATAGGTGTTTTTAACAACGTTACACATTTCACCCAAAGCAAGTTCTACATCTTCTACTGACACACCTTCTTTTAGTTTTACATGGTTAAATAACATAACCGCACCAAAAGGAATAGTTATTGGTTCAAACATAGTTTTCTCCTGCTTCATTGCAAATATTATCTGTATGTTTTGTTAATCATAGTATCTATGAAATAACACGTTAAAAGGTAACATGGGTATGATATAAGAATTTTCAAGTGCAGAGCGATAATTAAATATGTGTGGATCAGGTAAATAGAATAACACGCAGATATATGTTAATAAACACGATATAACCCTATTTTTTTTAAGCTTAAATTTATATTTTAACCTGCATTAAAGTTTTCAATATTTTCACCCGGCTAGCCAGCCAGGTTTGAAACCACAAATGTATTCTTTATAACTTCATTTATATTTGCATGTGTATGACCATATAACCAAACATCGATATCAAACTCATTAAACATATATGTCAAATCTGAATAAAAGCAGCACTTAATTCATCAACAGGAAAGCCGGGAAGCTGACATACCGGGTACATTCCATGATGGAAGACAATAACTATTTTTCCATTAAACGGCTCTGCTCGCTTTTTCTTAAATCAGTTTAATTCTAAATTATGCTGTATAAGTGCATGTTGTGGTTTAAACTATTTATAGCTGCCATTTTTAGAAATAGGTATTTTTCGGTGATCGGCTAAACCATTTTCTATACTGAACATGACCTGTTCTTTCGGAAGAGTCATAAAAGTATTGTAATCAGTCCACAATGTAGCACCAGGAAATCGTACATTATCTTCTATGTAATCACCATAATCTAAACATGTATCTATATCTCCTGCCAGGACGATAATATCTGCATCTGTTTCGGGCATACAACCAGACCATTTATGTAAAAGTTTAGCCAGAGGGCTTCTTAAAAACTCATTGTGTAAATCACTCAGTATTTGTATTTTATAAGTTATTTAACCGATAGTTTTATCCGTTATTTTTGTCGTTATAAAAACAACCTTTTTTAAAAACTGATAATCAGCGCACGCAATTAGCACTCGCCTATAAAGTGCATGAATGGTGAAAGATAATTTTCAAATAATTTTTTTAGAATTTAAAATAGAAACAAGTGAGTTTTTTAATAATTGCTCATTGCGTTATAAAGAACTGTCAATAATTAGAGCTGTAGCACAATAATCTTTAATATAAGAATTTATTGTGCTCAGCACCTGTTCTAATTTTCCATAGCAGAAATGTGTTCTGCAAAGTAAGTTTTGTAAACTTCTTCAGATATTCCCGTGATATCAAGAAAGACTTCGTCATCTTCTGGTATCGAAATCAGATTGCCATCTTGAAATTCAATGACTTTCCCAGTCTGATCAAGCAAGGTAAAACCTTTATTTAACGTAACAAACACGACACCCTCATCCTCTTCGCCGCCTATACTTTTAATCCAGCCTGCTAGCGCTTTAGCGCCACCCATATTATTAAATACGCCCGAAACTGTGTGTGATGATGGGTCGCCTCGTTCTAACCTGGAGAAACCAATGTCGTCTCCATCGTGGGTAAGTGTAAACATATTTAAACTCCTTTTGTTGATTCAGTTCACTAGTCACGAGATGCCTGTGCTTAGTGTGTTATCAGGTTTATTATTAATTTTATTAAAATCGTAACAATTAAAGTGCTCTTTAACAAATAGTAAGATGAATTATTCTCATTTATTACTGACTTTTTAAATACTCTAATTTAATTAGTAGTTCACTTTAGCTTACCCAGTGCCTTGCGGTATTCCTCTAACCTTGTTTCGTAGTCTATTGCTTCCCCGTAGTCTATGAAACGCTCGTAACGTGCATGTGTAGCGTGCATTTTGCGGGCATGTTTTATTGGGCAAAAGTATTGCTCGGTGCGCGCAAGTATTTCGCTCATATAGGCAACAAGACCAGTACCGTAAGCGCAGTACGTGCAGTGAAATTTTTCGATGAAGTTAAGGTATTCGAGATGCTGGCGATCGTACACCATGTAATCACCGCGGCGCACTTTTTGAACACCGTATATAGGAAAACAGGTGGCCTGGTAAAAACTAACTAAAATATCCATTATCACCAGCGGAATAAACATGCCATAAATTATCGGCCCGGTAATAAGGTTTTGCGGGCGGTTGGTTACTATCCATCGGAAAATGCCCATTTTGAGTTTACGGTGCTTTTGCTTTATGTCACGTTCAAACTCAATGCGTTTGCCCTTAATTTTAAACAGCAAACCACCTTCCTCATCGTGCAGTGCGCTGCGTAACTCACCTTCCAGTTCACTTATCTGGTCGAGCAAGTTGCGTATTTTTTCTTTCATATTATTTCCGATAGCTCTTAGTTGCCGTGTAAGGCCGCAAACAACGCTGAGAACACTGTGTTTAGCTGTTAACTAAACCGTGTATAACGCTGTTGTGCTGCCTGTTTAATACCAATATGGTTTTGCCCGCAGGCAAACCGCTAGTCAGGTTCTGCCTGAAGCCTGCTTAACCATAACGCATATTTATGCTCGATAGTAATTGCTTAGTGATTTTTCATGCTTTTAGAGGTTTATGGCTTAAATGGATATGGCTTAAATGGGGCTTAAATGGACATATATGGACGCCCCTCTAATGTCAACAAAGACTTCCCCTCACCGCGCATTAATCGCAATGATGTTTTTATGTTTATTGCCATACACCCGCATA
>JAPHSS010000010.1 GCA_026195255.1 Gammaproteobacteria bacterium
CCAGCAGTTTATTTTCAAATTCAAAATCCAGATCTAGTGAAATTTTACTCGCTGTATTATCTTTTAATGCATCAAATCGCCAATAACCCTGAAGGTGCTTGAACGGCCCTTTAACCAGACGCATTTCGATCATTTTATCTTTTTGTAAACGATTTAAGGTGGTAAAAGATTTATTCAGTGCACCACGAGCTATTTCTATGCTTGCCTGAACTTCATTTTCATTTCTGAAAATTACATCAGTTGAACGACACCAGGGTAAAAATTCGGCATAAGCCTCTATATCATCTACGAGTACATACATTTCTTCGACTGAATATGAAACCAGTGCATTGCGGGATATTAATGTCACACCTAAAACCTGTTTTATTTAATTACGCCAATTACATTTAAGAAAACAACCATGACTGCTATGGGCGCAACAACTCGAACCAGCAGTAGCCAGAGATTATACCCTTTTTCTTTAGTATTAAGCTCTTTCTTGCTAGATTCTGACTTCATCAACCAGCCAGCAAAAATCGCAATAAATAAGCCCCCCATTGGCAACATAATATTTGCGGTTAAGCCGTCCAGAGTATCGAAGAAGGTTTTATTCTCAAATAAGGTCTCACCAAACAAACTAAGACTCCAGGTTTTTTTAGCCCACAAATTAAATGACAAAACACTGCCAATCCCCACTAACCAGGTAGCAAAACCACACCAAACCGAAGCAGCAACCCGACTAATACCTTTATTTTCAACTAACCAGGCTACAGCAGGTTCTATTAGCGAAATTGATGAACTCCAGGCAGCAAACACCAGTAAAACAAAAAACAATGTGCCTATTAATACACCGGCTTCCATTTGACCAAATGCAATAGGCAGCGTTTGAAATATGAGGCCAGGGCCTGCCCCCGGCTCCAGGTTATTTGCGAATGCAATAGGAAATATCACCATACCCGCCAATAACGCAACCAGAGTATCTGCAACCGCTATCATCATTGAGGACTTGGCAATTGAGGTTTCTTTAGGTAGATATGAGCCATAAACCATAATCGCTCCCATACCTAAACTTAGAGTAAAAAAGGCATGCCCCATTGCCACTAATACTGAACTTGCTGTCAGTTTGCTAAAGTCTGGGGTAAATAGAAAATCGAGACCCTCAAAAAAATAACCCGTCGACATTGAATAAAATATAAGGATTATTAACAACACAAACAGCGTCGGCATCAGGTAACTAACGGCTCGTTCAATACCATTTTTAACACCTCTTGAGACAATAATCATGGTCGCGACCATAAATATGGTATGCCAGGCCAGTAGGCTTTCAGGGTTAGAAATAAAATTAGTAAATATACTGCTCACACCATCAGCTGTGGCACCCTCAAACACCCCCGATGCGGTGCGAAATACGTAAGAAAGGGCCCAACCAGCAATCACACTGTAATAAGACAGAATAAGAAAACCCGCTGCCACACCTAACCAGCCTAATAAAGCCCAGGAGGCAGGTCGACCTTCTTCGGCAGCCAGGGCAGACATAGTATTAATAGGACTTTGTCGCCCACGGCGCCCTAGCATGACCTCTGCCATCATAATAGGAACACCAATAACGGCTATACATATCAGATAAACAATAACAAATGCCCCACCTCCATTTTCACCCGCAATATAGGGAAACTTCCATATATTGCCTAAACCAACAGCGGAACCCGTTGCAGCGAGTATAAAAACCATACGATTCGACCATTGACCATGAATTGAGGTACGAACTTCTTCAGACATTGAGACTCCAACGGTAAGTTACTTTATGTATAATTATTATCTTATTGTATTTTATGGACTTTATGATCAATTTAATAAACTTATTAGCGATTAAACCTACAAACATAAATATTAAAAATGCTAGTTATGAACTCTAAGTTTAAACGACTATTAACATTCGATAAACGTTTTCAAACCCTGCGCTGCATTTAACGTATAATCAGCAAACTTTAAAATCACCAGTATAACTATTACATATTTAAGAATGGCAAAGAAAAATAAAAAAACAAGCAAGAAACCAGGCAGCGCAATAGCTTTCAACAAAAAGGCTCGTCACGATTACAGCATAGAAAAAACATTCGAAGCTGGTGTAGTGCTCGAAGGCTGGGAAGTTAAAAGCATACGTGAAGGCCGTGTTCAGATGACTGACACTTATGTCATGATAAAAGGCAATGAAATATTCTGGCTAGGTGGCCAGATAACTGCCCTGCTCACCGCTTCTAGCCATGTGAACCCGGAACCTACCCGCCCAAGAAAACTTTTAATGCACCGACATGAAATAGACAGACTAATGGGTGCTGTCGATAGAAAAGGCTACACACTGGTGCCGTTAAAAATGTACTGGAGCAAAGGCAATGTAAAACTTGAAATAGGCCTGGCTAAAGGTAAACAACTTCATGATAAACGAGCAGATGAGAAAAATCGTGACTGGAACCGTGACAAAGCACGTATTTTAAAAGGCTCACATCACTAAGCTGTGCGCATACCCGACATGGCTTCTAAAGATAGTCAAAAATTATTTTAACTTTTAGTGTTTTAAACATATTAAAGAAAAACAACATAATACCTAGCTAAATCAGTCACTTACAAGACAAGTGTGTTATTTTTTTTATACACTATACTCTACTTATGTTAATTTTTAGAGTTATTAATCTTTTTAAGCATACGTTATGCGGGTGTTAGTTTGAACAAATTAAATACAAAACAATGGCTTTCATTGTTTTTCTTAAACTTTATATTATTCCAGAGCACGCTTCTAAAAGCAGATGTAAATTCATTCGGCCACCGAATTTTTATTATGCAGGAAAAGCAGGCCCAAAAGGGCAATACTCTCGCAGAGTACAAATTAGGTACTTTCTATGAATTTGGTATCTCAGTGAAGCCGGACACTGAAAAAGCCAAAATATGGTATGAAAAAGCAGCTAAAAAGAAATACAACCCAGCAACCGATCGGCTGCTTTATCTTGATATTAAACAACATGGTTATAAGAAATCTTCGCATGCTAACTGGCTTTCTAATATATCCAGAAAGGCAAAAAATGGTAGAGCCAACGCTCTAATTTTATTTGGCCAAATGCATCACCACGGACTTGGCGTTAAAAAAGACCTAAATAAGGCGATCGAATTATTAAGTAAAGCTAGTTCTCTAGGCCACACAGAAGTCGATAGAGAAATTGGCGAAATTAAGCAAAAAATCGCCTCAAAAAACAAAGCTGTTGAAAAGCCTGCTGAGAAGAAGCAACCGGAAGTAGCAAAAAAAGTCGTTAAGAAAAAAACTAAAGCTGTCAAAGCGGCACCTAAAAAAGCGCGTATTAAGAAATCAGCGAAGAATAAAGAGAGAGAAGCTGCTCTAAAACGGCAGAAGTATGAAGAAACCATGCGTAAACTACGCCAGGAAGCATTAATACTTGAGCAACAGCAGGAGTGGACAGAAAAAAACGAAGAGTAATGCAATAACCAGCATTACCTGTATTACTCATAATTTAAATCATAATATTATACCGATGATTTAAGCAGCATTTTTCTAATCGCCCTACAGCCATGTAGGGCCCAAAGCATCATCTCGTAATAATCACTATAACAATATAGACATCTCAATTTATTGTAAGTTATTATGGCAGTGGATTTCACACTCTACAGGTCTCATATAACTAGATAATAATCTGCAAGTAAAATAGGTTATACAATGAAAATATGATCAGAGTTGTTGTGCGCCAATGAAAAGAGACCTGAACGATGACGCCAATATCGACCGTACGATAAACACTGAACATTGCCAGTTATATTTTGAAAATTGAACTTTTATGAACACAACAATCTAGTTTTTAACTGTTATAATTATTTAACCCTTATATTGAGTCGCTATGAAAGCACTACAAATAGTTGCAGCACTTTTAATATTATATTCACATAGTTTGATCGCCAATAATAACGCAAAGCCTATTAAGTATTCATCTGTAGAAAATGCATTGAATACTTTAAAAAACAAAAGTTCCGCTAACACCAGCTATCAGGCAGGCTGGACTATTATTTCTTTAGTTGAAAACGGCAATCATGTTATCTGGTATTTCTCTCCCAAAAAACATACTGCCTATCCTGCTGTCATCAAGAAATCTATTGTTGCAAAAGGTAATGGTATTGAAACTAAGATAGTCACACTTTGTGAAGCGGCCAAGCCAGAATGTGACAAATTAATCGAACAATTTAAAAAGATAAACAGCGATTATAAATAATTATATTTATAGCTTCCCACTGCCAGGTCAAATACGCATAAAAAGCTAGACTTAAAATACTTAAGGGAATATTACAAATGAGCCAGCAATTTGCATCTTTATCAGATCAGCTAATAAGTTTTATAGAAGAACAGAAAATATTCTTCGTCGGCACAGCCACAGCTGATAGCCGAGTAAATATATCCCCTAAAGGTATGGACTCATTACGGGTGATTAGTAAAAACAAAGTTGTGTGGTTAAATTTAACCGGTAGTGGCAATGAAACATCTGCACATGTACAAATAATCCCACGTATGACCATTATGTTTACCGCCTTTGAAGGTAAACCTCTCATTCTTAGATTATATGGTAATGCAAAAGTAATTCATAAAAACGATTCAGAATGGGACGTTTTATATTCACTTTTTAAACCCACAATGGGTGCCCGACAGATATTTGAGTTAGATATAGACCTGGTGCAAACTTCATGTGGAATGTCTGTGCCGTTATATGATTACGTTGAAGATAGAAAACTACTGACCAAATGGGCAGAAGCAAAAGGTATAGAAGCCATCAGAGAATACTGGTTAGACAAAAACCAGCTCAGCATAGATGGCATTATCACTAATATTGGTGTTAAAAATCGCTAAATCAAAAATTAGTCCCTGCGGCGCATTTTATCAGCGAGATCTATAGCTTATAATTAGCTTAGACATTTGTGATGTTATTTTACTAATACGTTACATTCAATACGTAATCAGCTGTATTAGCCTTTTAAATCCAGAGCCTGTCAATATCAGTTATAAATATGAATTTAGACATAATTAAACATAGAGCAATAGCCTTTGACTACCTTTTTGATGCCGTAGTTGTTACTGACCTACAGGGAATAATTATTGACTGGAACAGAGGCTCTGAAAAATTGTATGGTTATACAAAAGAAGAGGCTATTGGTCAACCTGTTAATATGTTACATGTTCCCGAAGATACGCAAAGCATTACCTCAGAAGTTATAACTACCGTAGAAAAATCAGGGCAATGGTCTGGTGAAGTAAGAATGTTACATAAACAGGGCCACATTGGCTGGATCGAATCAATGTGTGTACCCATTTTTGATGAAAATAAAGTAATGATTGGTGCGTTAGGCATAAATAGAGACATCACTGAACGTAAAAATGAAATTGAACATCTTAAACATTTAGCGCATTATGACTTCCTCACAAAAATTCCAAACCGCTCTTTATTATTTGACCGTGTTGAGCACTTAATAGCCCGATCTAAAAGAGACAAGCTTAGTTTTGCTCTGTTTTATATTGATTTAGATAATTTTAAAAATTTTAATGATACTAAAGGTCACGCCTATGGTGATCAGATATTAGTTGAAGTAGCATTACGTCTTAAGCAATGCATTCGCAGCTCTGATACGGTTGCCAGAATTGGCGGAGATGAGTTTATTCTTGTTTTAGAAAACATTACCGATAAAAGTTATATAAAAATAATACTTGAAACAATTACCATTACTTTAAAAACTAATTTTATCGTAGATAATGAAAATATTTATGTGGATTGCAGTATTGGTGTTGCGACCTACCCTGATAATGGTAAGACAATGGATGAGTTACTCGCTATCGCCGATAGTGCCATGTATAAGATAAAACATGATAATTGTGAACATTAAGTTGGCTTTTATTTCTAACACTGCATATTTAAAGACAGTAAACAAGTTTAATTGATTAAAAATAACCAAAACCGTATAAACTAACTATCACCCATAAATTAAACGATGTAATGTAGCATGACCCCTGACAACGATTCAAATCGCAGAAACTTTCTATTAGCTGCCGGCTCACTTGCTCTGGCAACAGCTACAGCATCAAGTACGGTTATTGCAGCTGATTCTAAACATCACCACCATCATGGCCCATCAAATCCTGATCTGGTTAAAACTGCTTCAAGTTGCACCGCTACAGGAAATGCCTGCATTGCTCACTGCCTGATTTTACTGGGAAATGGCGACACCGAGATGGCTGAGTGCGCAAAAAGCGTTCAACTAATGATACCTATGTGTCAGGCTGTAAGTTATCATGCAGCAGCCGACTCTAAACACCTTAAGGCTATGGTGAAAATTTGTCAGAATGTTTGTGAAGAATGCGAAAAAGCCTGCCGTAAACATGAAGATAAACATGCGGAATGTAAAGCCTGTGCAAATAGCTGTTCAGATATGATAGATGTTTGTAAAACTTATTTGAAAGCCGCTTAAAATAAGCCCTTTAGATATAGCAATCACGGCTAAAGCAAAGTTTAGCCGTGATTAATATTCATTTAATTACCATCACTCAAAAAAACTCTACTGAATAAGTCTGTTTATCAATTATTAGCCCCTGATTTTTTGACCAGACCAGGCTCGCACAATTGCCCAAACCGCAATTAATATAAAAACAGTATGCACAAAAGTAAAATAAGTAATCACATATACCCATGTTAATGGCGATTCAAAGCCCCCCATAACAATCATCAAACCACTTACAACAAATAACGAGAAAGCAGCAAGAAGATTAAGTTTTATAGCTAATAATGCGTGATAATGGTCTATTCTGCCTGTTTTTGATTTTTTTAAATTAAATAAAAGATAAATAAAAGCAAGTCCAGGAAGAAAAGTTAGATTTAAAAGAGAAGCTAATGCACTATTGGATGCCTGCTTAATTTGATAAGCTGTTAAATCAGCTGTTGAATTTGCATTTAATGTCTGCATAACCCATTCCTTATTACATTAGAGTAATATAATATTGATAACCATTCGATAACGATACATGTATTGAGGCATATCAATACATTACCATAATCAGACTTTAATAGCTTAATTTATATAAATAATATACTTTTATTAATTAAAGCATGTGTAATTAATAACAATTTTTTTCAGAGGACGTTTTTTTAAAAATCACTAATATTCACAGCTTGGGACTGATAGATTAATATTAAGATGTTAGCATAACTACGCCATGTCATTATTTGACTGTATAAATGCGAATTCGAAAATTATTGACTTTTATGCGGAGCTTTTAAATTGTAATGATAGTGATAATATTGAAAACTTAAACTGAGAATGTCTGTTTAAAGTCTGTATATGAAGAACTTTATTTAAATGAAGCTTATTCACTTAACTTGCGTATCAAACACAAACCTCGAAAAGTAATGGAACGAATAAACATGATTAATAAAAATCATACTTTTGAATACCCGACTATTCTCCAGGAGCCGCTTTTAAGATTACATGTATTATATAAAATCACGAATAAAAAATGGAAGAATATTTACGCAGGTGAAATAACATAATGGATTTTCTAACTTTTAATCAATTCATTAGCACTGAGGTTTTAATTATATTTTACTACCTTGGTGCAATTGTAATGCCAGTCGGCTTATGGATAGGTATTAAATGGCTTATACACAAATATAATTTTTTAAACTCGGGTTTTGAAACAGGTAAAACACTATTTTTGAAATCGTTAACTTTTAAACAACAACTCAAGCTTGGTTTTATATTAATAATTTGCTTTCTATTGATGGAGCTATTCTGGCGACTATTATTTGAGTTTCTAATAGCTTATATGCAAATACGAGACGCACTGCTTGATACCGCGCTATAATATGATTTAAGACTGATAGGCTTTTCTATACGTTAATTCAATCGTAAACTCTTAATCCAGGTCATATTATACAACCTGAAAATATGCTATTAATGACCCCAGACACATTAGTGACAAGTAATATACGAGAACTAACTCACTGTTTTATATTACACAGGTTTTAAACTTTAACGTAACCCCTGTACGGAGAAGCCATATGACTGATAATGACCCAACAAATAAGTCTTCTGCCCCCAAAAAAGCAGCTAAGAAAAAAGCAGCCCCCGCATCTGCGGCGACTCTAGAGGCGCTTGAGAGCATTAAATCTGTACTCAATGAAATGAAAACGGAAAGACAGAGTCGTGATAAACAGTTATCTCAGCTATTTGAAGGCCTTGATACCGCATTTTCACGAGCTGATGCTATTAACAATGACCGGGAAGATCTCAGCGCAGCCTCAATTAAGAAGTTAACTGATTCCATAATGCGTGACCACGAAGCCACTATGAAAGAAGTGCAGGAACAGGAAGCACTGGCAGATAAAAAATTAGGTTACTTACATCAGGTACAACAGCAACAGTCAGAGCGTAATAAATGGATAGCCATTCCCGGCAGTATCATGGCAGTAGTAGCCGTAATTTATATGTTTTATGTTGTGACTATAATGGAAAATGCCATGAGCAGCATGTCAAATGATATGCAACATATAACCGTGTCCGTTAATAACATGTCTGGCCGAATGGATACAATTAGTCAGGATACGCGCGCCTTAAATATACACACCGGGCAAATGAACCGTGTGATGAACAACAGTGTTGCACCCGCAATGAATGGTATGAACAATATGATGCCCTGGTAGCAGTGAGAGATTCCTCCCTGATTTATACATAACTCCTGTAACAATATTTGAACGGCCTCAAAACTAAATCCTGCATACCAGCTAAAAAGCCAGGATAATAATTAATATTTTATTTGCTAGTAATGCACGCCTAGTTAAAATCAGGCAACTGAATCCAGCAGTTTAGACAGCCCCTCTTTTAATTCAGTTTCTGCTACCACTTTCAACTCATTGTTCATTCTTGACGGATCAGCTAATGAGTGGACTATATCCCCTTCTCTTGGCTCACCATGAGTGTAGTCAGCTTTATTTCCCGATACTTCAGATAAAACATTGATCAAATCCAGTAGTGATGTTTTCTTACCCGTAGCAACATTAACAGCACCGTGATATGTTAGTTCTAATGCTGCAACATTTGTTCTTGCAACATCACGCACATAAATAAAATCACGCGTGTGCTCACCATCGCCATTTACAACAAACGGTAGTTGATCTTTAATTCGGTCCATAAATAATGCTATAACGCCTGCATAAGGTGATTTTGGATCTTGTCTTGGACCATATACATTAAAGAAACGCATGCCGACGGAATTAAAGTCATATAAGCGATGATATAAGTCGGCATAATCTTCGTTAAATTTTTTCTCTAAACCATAAGGTGAGAGCTGCTTCATTGGAACATCTTCGGTTAAAGGTAATACATATGGTTCACCATAAATAGCCGCAGACGATGCGTAAACCATTTTTTTAACACCTTCATTTTTAGCTGCATCCAGTACATTTAAAAAACCAATAATATTTTGTTGCGCAGAAAACTCAGGATCTTCAAGTGATGCGACAACTGAAACCTGTGCTGCAAGGTGCACTACGTGCGTAATGCCTTTGATTACTTCTTTTACTGTTTTTGCATCTCGAATATCACCTTTAACAAATTCCATTAATGGATGCTCATCTGGTAAATTACAACGATGACCTGAAGTTAAGTTATCAAGTATACGAACATTAATTCCTTTTTCCATTAAAAGGTCAGCTGTATGTGAACCAATAAAACCGGCGCCACCTGCAATTAATACTTTTTCCATAATTTTCCTTTATTTTAAACTGATTTGACACAGCGGCACAGAGACTCAGAGATTTTTAATATCATATCCAGGATTGCAGTTTAAGTATAAAAATGACTTTTTCTAGAAGCCAGCAGATTCATACTTTGTCTGTAATGTTAGAAACAATTATTTTAAGAGAACTCTGTGTCTCATCGCCTCTGCGTCAAAAAATCTAACCAGCCCAAACACGGGCATTTCTAAACATACGCATCCATGGGCTATCTTCATCCCATTCTTGCGGGTGCCATGAATGCTGGACACTTCTAAACACACGCTCAGGGTGTGGCATCATAATCGTTACGCGACCATCATCAGTTGTAAAACCCGTTAAACCATCCGCAGAACCATTCGGGTTTAACGGATAGGTTTCAGTTGCTTCACCATAATGGTTAACAAAGCGCATGGCCTGATGACTTGCATTGATATCAGCACCTCCCTTAAATTCTGCACGACCTTCACCATGAGCAACGGCAATAGGCATTTTTGAACCCGCCATACCCTGTAAAAACAGGGAAGGTGATTCAAGTATTTCTACTGTACTGAAACGCGCTTCAAACTGCTCTGATAAATTACGCACAAAATGAGGCCAGTGCTCAGCACCAGGAATTAATTCTTTAATGTTCGCCATCATCTGACAGCCATTACATACGCCTAATGCAAAACTGTCATTTCGTTGAAAAAACGCACTGAATTCATCACGGGCTCTTTCATTAAATAAAATGGTTTTAGCCCAGCCTTCACCAGCACCTAACACATCACCGTATGAAAAACCGCCACAGGCAACGAGCCCTTTAAAATCATTTAATGAAACACGACCAGACAAAATGTCACTCATGTGAACGTCAAAACTTTCAAAACCCGCATGATCAAATGCAGCCGCCATTTCGATTTGCCCGTTTACACCCTGCTCACGTAAAATAGCCATTTTAGGCTTTACATTGGTTGCTATAAACGGTGCTGATACATTTTCATTAATATCAAAACTTAGTATGGGTGATATACCGGGATCTTTTTCATCTAAAATTAAATCAAATTCCTGCTGTGCGCATTGTGGATTGTCACGCAGGCTTTGCATCTGATAAGTTGTTTCAGACCAGGTACGCTGTAAATTAATTCGTGACTCTTCAAAAACAGGTTCTACGTCATTGAAGAATCGAATTGTGTCTTTTTCATTAGTGGTGCCGATAACATAACTGTGATCACCTAAACCATTTGCTTTTAAGTCATTAATAATGAACTCAGCATCACTGGCCTCAATCTGAATGACTGCACCCAGCTCTTCATTAAATAAAGCTGCCATTATATCTTCTGACATACCGGCAACATCAATGCTCACACCACAGTGACCCGCAAAAGACATTTCACAAAGTGTTGTAAATAAACCACCGTCAGAACGATCATGATAGGCTAAAATTTTACCCTGGTGATTTAGATCCTGAATGACAGAAAAAAAGCTTTTCAATAATTCAGGTTTGTCTAAATCTGCAGGTATATCGCCAATTTGCTTATATACCTGCGCAAGCGCTGAACCACCTAAACGGTTTTTACCTTCACCCAGATCAATTAAAACTAATAATGTACCGGGTTTGTTTTTCAACTGTGGTGTCATAGTGCTACGCACGTCAGTGACCGGGGCAAATGCAGTAATTACTAATGATAAAGGCGCAGTAACTGAACGCTCTTCACCATCTTGTTGCCACACGGTTTTCATCGACATAGAGTCTTTACCGACAGGAATAGCTATACCTAAATCCGGGCATAACTCCATACCCACCGCTTTCACTGTGTCGTATAAAATAGCATCTTCACCCGGATGTCCCGCAGGTGCCATCCAGTTTGCGGAAAGTTTTATATCACCCAGTTTATTTATAGCACTGGCGGCTATATTGGTAATCGCTTCACCTACTGCCATACGCCCGGATGCAGCACCATCTAATAAAGCAATCGGCGAACGTTCACCGATTGCCATAGCTTCACCACTATGTACATTAAAGGATGTCGTGGTTACCGCCACATCAGAAACCGGAACCTGCCACGGGCCGACCATCTGATCACGCGCAACTTGTCCGCTAACACTTCGGTCGCCAATGCTAATTAAAAATGTTTTATTCGCAACAGACGGTAAATTTAAAACCCGATTTACTGCTTCTTTAATATCAATATCTTTTGTTGTAAACGCTTTATGCTTTACACTTTCATGTTTTACATCACGCAACATTTTAGGTGGCTTGCCCAATAAAACATCTAATGGCATATCAACCGGATAATTATTAAAATGTTTATCGTGAACTTTTAATTCTTTGGCTTGCGTTGTTAAACCTAATACCGCATATGGACAACGTTCACGTTCACAGTGAGCTTTAAATTCTTCTAACCTGTCTTCTGCAATGGCCAGTGCATAACGCTCCTGAGATTCATTACTCCAGATTTCCATAGGTGACATGCCGGGCTCATCAATATGCACCTCGCGCAGTTCAAACTCGGCCCCACGACCACCGTCATTAACTAACTCGGGTAATGCATTTGAAATACCACCGGCACCCACATCGTGAATCCAGACAATCGGGTTATCACTTTGAGCCCAACAACGATCGATCACTTCCTGACAACGACGTTCCATCTCGGGATTACCCCGTTGCACTGAAGCAAAGTCAAGATTTTCAGCGCTTTCGCCTGAAGCCATAGATGATGCGGCACCGCCACCTAGACCAATTAACATCGCCGGCCCGCCGAGTAAAACAATCGGCGTGCCCACTGGCATTTCTATCATATCAATATGCTCTTTACGCATATTACCGAAACCACCCGCCAACATAATTGGTTTGTGATAACCGCGAATCTCGTCTCCATCTGTACCTGGTGTTTTTTCTTCAAATGTTCTGAAATAACCGTTGATATTCGGACGCCCAAATTCATTATTAAATGCCGCAGCGCCTAATGGGCCTTCAACCATAATATCCAGTGCGGAAACAATTCTATCGGGTTTACCGTTATCTGTTTCCCACGCTTGTGAGAAACCGGGAATTTGTAAGTTTGAAACAGAGAAACCACATAAACCAGCTTTAGGTTTAGAGCCACGCCCGGTTGCACCCTCGTCACGTATTTCACCACCGGAACCCGTTGCAGCGCCCGCGAAGGGTGAGATAGCAGTAGGATGGTTATGGGTTTCCACCTTCATTAAGATAGGCATAGATTCCTGATGCCACGTATATTCTCCATTTGGCCCATCAGCAAAAAAACGACCCGCTGTATTACCTTCAATAACTGATGAGTTATCGTGATAGGCACTAAGAATATTTTCTGGTGATTTATTATAGGTATTACGAATCATGTCAAACAGAGATATATCCTGCTCTTTTCCATCAATTACCCAATCAGCATTAAAGATTTTGTGACGACAATGCTCCGAGTTTGCCTGAGCAAACATCATTAGCTCTGCATCACTCGGGTTACGCCCTATGGATTTAAAATACTCAAGCAAGTAGTCAATTTCATCGACTGATAAAGCCAGCCCGAGCTCGGTATTAGCTGTTACTAAGGCATCTCGACCACCACCCATTACATCGACATGACTACCTTCTTTAGGCTCCGATTTATCAAATAAAGCGGAGGCTGACGCAAAATCAGACAATACCATTTCAGTCATACGATCATGAATCAAAGATTTTATGGACAGCATATCTGAATCACTAAAACTGCCTGATTCCGTCTCTATATAATATGCAACACCTCTCTCAAGCCTTTTTATAGAGCCTAAACCACAATGATCGGCGATTTCTGTTGCTTTGGAAGCCCAGGGAGAGATAGTGCCAAACCGTGGAATAACCAGGAATAAGTCACCTTCATGCTCCTGAGCAGTAAAAGCCGGCCCGTAAGTTAATAACTTACTCAGAACTTTTGACTGATCTGCTGATAAATTGCCCTCAATATCGGCAAAATGCACAAATTCAGCCTGTACATTTGATATAGTGGGAACCTTAGATTTAAGCTGAGAAAGTAACTTTTCTACGCGAAAAGTAGATAACGCGGGGGATCCACGGAAATATTGCATTTATGGCCTCAATAACAAATCAAATTAGCCCTTATTTTTCAAATTATTCGTTATTTATCTGAAAATTAAGAGATTTATATAAGGTTGTGAATTTTAAAGCAATGTACGAACTATCGCTACCAATCGATGTCATATAGGATATAATATATAAACCTATTGGGGGTGACATGGCTTCGACGTGGGTTGTGAACCCACTGGTGCATGTCGAGGGGCAGAGTACCTCGTAAATCTAACTGCAAACTTTTAGTTGCCAACGACGACAACTACGCAATCGCTGCCTAAACACCAGTAGATTGCCTTCCGGCCAATGCTTGCTTGTAGGCGTTGGATTTCGGGAGTCATCCTATACAAGATCGTGATCTGATCGGCCTGAGGCCAGAACACTAAAACTTAAACGGGCTCGTTGATCAAAATCCTGTTCCGCCGGAGTTTGTGATATTAAATTAAAAGGCGAAAACTAAACATGTAGACCCAGTGGCAGATCGCTTGCGGACGGGGGTTCAATTCCCCCCACCTCCACCAATATAAAAAAGGCCCCCTGTTTTTCAGGGGGCCTTTTTTATGCACAGGACGTGCGGTATCTTAAAAATGCAGGAGCAATTTTTAATGATATTGGTAGAGATGGGCGGATGCGAACCCCCAATGGGTTCAAAAAATCGTCTGGAACGATTTTTAACATAGTCATCGCTTTTCATGACTATGGCCCCGAAGGGGTGAAACACAGGGATGTGTTTCATAATTCCCCTCTACAAATTACCAAAATAGCCATCACCCAAATCACCCTGTATTTCAAAAGCCCTCTTTTATGCACCGAACGTGCGGTATCTTAAAAATGCAGGAGCAATTTTTAATGATATTGGTAGAGATGGGCGGATGCGAACCACCATTTCTTACTGTGGGTTTCCAGATAGATAGACAGTGAGATTAAATTTGCTACCAGCAAGAATTGAGCAGAGTCACTCATCACTCTGCCAATCTGATCGGAATTACCACATGGGACAGGGCGCTAAAAAGCACCGGACTGTCCCTGATGGTCATGTTCCAGAGCAGGGTATATTTTCACGGGCAAATTATAAGCAGGAATTAACCGTTTTATATACTTGATGTTTTGTGCCCTGCTATAGCTCGCCACCCTTCCCATCGACCAATGTCGTAACATCATCATAATCATAAACTTAGATAACCCGTCACGCTGAAATAAACAAATACTACCATTCAGCTGCATCTTAAATAGATCATGCTATTCTAATATGTATATTTAACTTTTCGGTCCACTGATGAACAAATCAAAGTTACGGAAATCCGAGTCTTTTTACATTTTGACACTCGGTTTCAGTTTTTTAATACTACTACTCACCTTCTTTGCTTATAGCAGCCTTGAGCAAATGAAAATCTCTCACGAAACCATAGAAGGTAGTAATAGGGCCAGTGACAAGATGAAGCTAATTGTTGAGCTTATAGAAACAGCTCGCACACGAACCCGCTTAACATTAGAAATGAGCTACGAGGGTGATGCATTTATAAAAGACGATATTAGTATGTCGCTCGATAAATACTCTTTACAGTTTAGAAAATTACGTCAACAATTAATCGACTTGGGCCTGACTGAAAATGAAAGAAAAATCATGTTAGCTATAGATGAATCTATTGTACCCGCACTAAGCCAACAAAGGCAGGCAGCCCAAATGGCTCTCAGCAACGATATAGAAGACATTAAAAAAGCTCAGAAGGTTATGATTCAAAACGTGTACCCCCTGCAACGTAAAATCATTGATAATTTCATGAGTTTATTAAACTATCAGAAAAATATAATTTTTGAATCAAGGGAAAAAGCATCAGTCCAGTATAAAAAATCTTATAAACTTCAAAGTACGATTTTTATTATAATTTTACTATCTGCATTAATGGTAGCTTTTTATGTTATCCGACGCAGTTTTATCATAGAGAAAGAGTTGTTTCTTGAAAAAGAAAAAGCTGAAATCACCTTACGAAGCGTGGGTGATGCAATCATCACAACCAATAAAGATGGCATGGTCGACTACCTGAACCCTGTTGCTGAAAAACTCACTGGCTACATCACACATGACATTGTCGGAAAACCTATAACTGAAATATATAAGGCATATGATCAAACCAATGAGCGATGGTTAGCTGACTGCATAATGAACTATTTAAAACATGGTAGTTACAATATGCCGTCTAATGACATTATTCTTTATGATTCAAATGACGAATTAATCGATATATCACAGACCATCGCACCAATTCAGGACACTAACGACAATGTATTAGGCACAATCACTACTTTCCAGGACATCAGCAAAGAAAAATTACTCGCCAAACGTATAGAACACCAGGCACAACACGATGCTTTAACGGGGTTACTTAACCGAAGGGAATTTGAAAACAAAGTAGAGCAATCATTAATACTCTATTCCGAAGGCACCACACATGCTTTATGTGTAATGGATTTAGATCGATTTAAAATTGTTAATGATACATTAGGTCATACCGCCGGTGATGAGCTGTTAAAACAAATTTCCGCAAAGATACAAAAACTATTAAGAAAGACCGATTTATTCGCGCGCATTGGTGGTGATGAATTTGCCCTGTTTTTATCTAATATCGATCAAAGTAAAGCTGAAGAAATTGTAGAAAAAATATTAAACGAAGTACGCGAATATCAGTTTGTCTGGGGCAATAAAGCATTTAGAATTGGTGCAAGTATTGGTCTGGTTGACGCACCTGCACAGGTATCAAATTATGAAAATTTATATCACGCAGCTGACACCGCATGTTACATGGCAAAACACGAAGGCCGCGACCGGTTTCATACCGTTACCTATGACGATAAAAACGTTACTGAGAAACGTGAACAAACACAATGGGTTAACCGAATTAATGACGCGTTAAGCGAAAACCGCTTTACGCTTTATTGTCAGGACATTATTCCACTGCATAATGACCGAAATTTAAAAACACATAAGGAAGTGCTTATTCGTATGTTAGACAAGGATGATAAAATCATACCTCCAATGGCTTTTATTCCGCCTGCTGAAAGATACAACCTTATGCCACAGCTCGATGACTGGGTAATCAAAAACGTACTTAAGCAACTTGAGGCAGATACCACCGCTTCAATATATGCTGTAAACCTGTCAGGACAAAGTTTAGCTGACAATAAATTTACACAACGAACCATAGAAACACTTAAAAACAAACAAGTTCAACATCAACGCCTCTGTTTTGAAATTACCGAAACTTCAGCTATAGCCAATTTACAAAATGCCACTGAATTTTTAAGCCAGTTACAGGAGCTCGGTTGTTACACTGCCCTGGATGACTTCGGCAGCGGCTTAAGCTCGTTTGGCTATTTGAGAAGCCTGCCTATTAACTATTTGAAAATAGATGGTATGTTTATTAAGCAAATTGTAGAAGACGAAACCTCACGTGTAATGGTAGAAGCCATAAATTCCATTGGTCACACGATGAACTTAAAAACCATTGCTGAATTTGTAGAGGACAAAGCGATTAGTGACTTACTGAAAGATATGGGCGTAGATTATGCGCAGGGTTATTATTATGGAAAGCCGCAACCCATGTAGCTGCTAACTGCAGTAACCCATTTTCCAGCACAATCAACTTTTAAAAAACATCTAGCACGAGAAATTAATTAAATGAATAGCATTCAATATACTGGCTATAAATCACAGCCTGCTTTTAATTTCAAACGAGTAATATAATTTCTCTACCTGAACACACATTATTAATGTGGTTTAAAAACTTCATATAAAACAGTACTTAGTCAACATTTATAACCTATGCTTAGTTAATTAAGTAACAATCATAACCGAATATTTATGTATATTAAAAACAAACGATTTCAGACTTATCTAATTGTTGCAATAGCACTGTCGGTTGGCTCTTTTCTGCTCAGCGGTTCGGGCTGGCAAACAACTACTCAGCTACACACCCTTATGGAAGCACTAGCAACGCTGCTTGCCTTATTTGTTGGAGTACTTTCCCTGTTACGATTTTACAGTAAAGGCGGTACTGACTTTTTAATACTTGGAGCCGGGTTTATTGGTGTTAGCCTGTTAGATGGTTACCACGCAGTTGTTAGCTCAACCTGGTTTGAGTCTCATTTACCTTCAGATCTACCCTCCCTGGCACCCTGGAGCTGGTTAGCTTCTCGAATGTTTCTAGCTGGTGTACTGCTTTCGCTGTATTTTATCCTCAAATGGCAATCAACTAGCAAGTTACCAGACAAAATCTCACCTAAACTGGTCTACAGTATTGTTCTTGTTTTAACACTTGTTAGTTTTCTTTTTTTTGCGTTAGTGCCCTTACCAAGTGGTTACATTGAGAATGTTTATTTCTACAGACCTGAAGACCTGATACCCGCAGTGTTTTTCCTGGCCGCATTAACTGGTTTTATCAAGCTGGGTGACTGGCGAAGCAATGATTTATCACACTGGTTAATACTTGCCATTATTGTTAATCTTGTTGCCCAACTTGTAATGCCAATCTCCAGCGGCTTATTTGATGCTCAGTTTGATATTGCTCACTTATTTAAGAATCTGGCATACCTCTGTGTATTAACTGGTTTATGCATTAGTGTTTTTAAAGCATTTAAAGAAGCTGATTTACAGTCGAATATTCGAAAAAAAGCCCAAGCCTCTTTAGAATCAAGTGAAATTAGAAATAGAACAATAATGAACTCACTAGTAGATGGCTTAATCTCAATAAATGATAAAGGCATTATAGAAAACATTAATAATTCAGCCTGTCAATTATTCGGTTATTCAAAACTTGAAATTCTTGGAAAAAACATAAAAACACTAATGCCTGAACCATATCATTCTGAGCATGATAGTTACTTATCAAATTATAAAAAAACAGGTGAAAAGAAAATCATAGGAAGAGTAAAACATGTTACAGGGCGTAGAAAAGACGCCTCGACTTTTCCCATGGACTTATCTGTTAGTGAAATGATCATAGCGGGTAAAAGAAAATACTCCGCTATCATTAGAGACGATACAGAAAGACAGCATAATGAAACAGAGCTCATAAATGCAAAAAATCAGGCACAGTCTGCGGCAGAGGCAAAAAGTAATTTTTTAGCCACCATGAGTCATGAGATACGAACCCCTATGAATGGTGTTTTAGGCATGACTGAATTATTACAGGACACGCCTTTGAGCCCTCAGCAAGCAGACATTATTAAAACTATTTCTGATTCTGGAAATTCTTTATTAGGAATAATTAATGACATACTTGAATATTCAAAAGTTGAAGCCGGTAAAATTGAACTAGAACTCATAACATTCAACTTAGAACGAACCATTTATGATGTCACCCGCTTATTACTTATTAAGGCCGAGGAAAAAGGTATTGAGCTTATTTTTTATTACCACACTGATTGCCCAAACTATGTAATAGGCGATGCCGGACGAATCCGTCAAATCATGTTAAATCTTGTTGGTAATGCCATTAAGTTTACGAATATTGGTCAGGTCATAATAGAAGTTAAATGCCTTGAGAAAAAAGATAACAAGTTAAATATATGTATAGAAGTAATTGATTCAGGTATTGGTCTTGACAACAATTCAAGAGAAAAATTATTTGACTCGTTTACCCAGGCAGATAATTCAACCAGTCGCACATATGGCGGAACCGGTCTTGGTTTAACCATTTGCAAGCGACTAATTGAATTAATGAATGGAAAAATAGATGTTAGAAGTGAACCTGGTAAAGGTTCTACATTCTGGTTTGAGATCGAACTAGAAAAAACCGGCTCACCTAAAAAACTTGAAAAACTTGAGCTAAAGAATGAACGTGTCCTTATAGTAGATGACAGCCCACTAAACCTGAAAATTTTAAGAGAGCAGTTAAGAAAATTACATATGCTGGTCGATGAAACTTCAGACCCTTTGCAGGTAATAACACTTATGCAGGCTTCACAACAAGCAGGAATGCCTTACAAACTGGTTATAATAGATAATATGATGCCAATATTATGTGGTGCAGATCTGGGTCGTGAAATTAAAAAACATGAAAATATAACTAACATACCATTAGTTTTATTAACATCCGCAACTGTCATGGGTGATGCGGCAATATTTAAAGACATTGGTTTCTCTGCATATCTAACGAAACCTATTTTGAGTGATTTATTATATAAAACCTTAACTCGTGTATTAGGTTTAAGTGAGAATAATGATAATGAAGACACTTTTCTTACCCGTCACACAGTTTTAGAAGATGAAACAGAAGGTAATCCAGAAGTAACACATTTAAAAGGTAAAGTGTTATTAGTTGAAGATATCATTATTAATCAAAAAGTCGCCTTGGGCTTAATGGGCGGTTTTGATCTACAGATAGATGTTGCTAACAATGGCAAAGAAGCTTTGAATAAATTTAGCAATAACACATACGATTTAATACTTATGGATTGTCAGATGCCCATCATGGATGGATTCGAGGCCACCCGTAAAATACGTGAAACCAATCAACAAATTCCTATAATCGCGGTAACTGCAAATGCATTATCTACCGATAGGGATAAATGCGAGCAGGCAGGTATGAGCGATTACCTTGCTAAACCTTTTAATCGCCAACAACTTATAGATATTTTATCTCGCTGGTTGAAGCCTTCTACAGAAAATAACCTTAAACAGGATTATAAAGATAACGCCATGAACGATGACACTAAAAACATTACAGCTAATACTTCGACTCAACCAGCACTTAACTTTAAAACGCTAACCAATATGAAAGCTGCAATAGGACCTGTTTTCGATCAGTTAATACCCACCTATATAGAGCAGTCAGATGACATGATAAATAGTATGCTGGAACTTCTTGAAAAAGGTGATATGAAAACTCTGGAAAGATATGCACACAGTATGAAATCTAGCAGCCTTAATGTGGGCGCTGAAATTATTTCTGCTTACGCATTAACTTTAGAAGATATGTGTAGAAATAAAAAAGATAAGTCAGAGTTAAAGTCGCAGATAATTCTGGTTATTAATGCATATGAACAAGCTAAAGATGCACTTCTAGATTTTCAGAATAATGATTAATAGCATAATATTAAAAAAATCTCCCGAGATTATTTGTATAGAGGCAGCTAACAGTCAGAAAGCAATACAAAACAAACCCGTACTAACAGGTACAAAATGTGTAAATAAACTTATTAGTGAAACAGGTATTATATCAATGCTGGAGTATTTTTAATGACGAAAGCAGTTAAGTTAACAGACTCAGAGCTAGATATGCTTACCGGGACATTTAATTTAGGTGCCAGCAACGCAGCTTCTTCATTAAGCACAATGGTAAACCAGGAGATTACGCTCTACGTACCACATGTTAATTTTTCATCAGTGGCAGAGCTTGCCCATGAACTGGGGGCAGACAATACGATATGCAGTGTTTCAAAAATGTTAGGCGGGCCTTTTTCTGCTCAGTCAATGGTATTATTTACAGAAAAAAATAGCCTGGAGATTGTTCGCCATTTGCTTGGCCAGGATCTCCCTGACGAAACAGTAGAAGAGTTACAACAAGAAGCTTTCTCAGAAATTGGTAATATTATACTGGATGCCTGTATAACTTCATTCGCTGAGGTCTTAAATACTGAGTTTGAAATGGGTTTTTCTATATTTGAGTTATCAAACCCTCTGGATTTATTAAATGTCTCTGAAAATAAAAACTACACAGCATTATTTATACATATAGACGTCACGCTAAGTTCAGATAAAATAACAGGGTATATGGCATTTTTAATGGGACCTAAATCTCTTCAGCAGCTAAAAGAAGCACTTTCTTGAACATTAGCTAAACTAATAATATTTTTCTATTTCAGACTTCCGCAATATGAAAAATAATTTCTCAGATTTATCTGCATATAACATATTTTTACTTATATATAGAGTTGATAATTTCATACACCAGTTTTTCGGTTTCACGGCTTCCATCATTCGCAGGATCAAATTCTACAATTTCCAATCCTATAAATTTATCACTAAAATTAAGCTTTTCAAATGTTTTTAATAAGTCGTTTGCACTCAATCCTGTTTTTTCGCTTGTTACAACACCTGGTGCATCCTTTGGGTCAATTGCATCTAGATCAAGACTAATTGCAAAATAATCATAACAGCGAGATATAGTTTCAATAAGTTGAAAAAGAACTTTCTGAGTCCCCCCATCTTTATCTATTCTTTGCATATCAAAAACATTTGCTTTTTTCTTACTTAGCAGGACCATTTCTTCAGCTTCATAACATCTCACACCGAAAAGATATAAATCTTGTCCATCTATATGTCTCGCTGATGGATAACATGACTGCAAGTCATGACCAGCCTCGCCTAACAAAACAGAAATTGGCATACCATGTAAATTACCCGAAGGTGATGACTCCATAGTGTGTGCATCCATATGTGCATCAATCCAGATTAATGCAAACGTTGATTCTGCAGGCAACTGGTTCATGGCTCCTGCCCATGTGCCTATTGCACATGAATGATCACCGCCTAATACCAGGAAGGACTTCTTGTTTTCTATTTGTTGCCGGGAAAACTGATTAATGAGGCAGCTTTGCTTATTTAAAACATTCAGTGAGTTTTTGTTTTTATTAGAGACCTCAAGTAAAGGTTTCCACTTTAGTTCGCTATAATCCAATAAAGATGAATAGCCTGAAGCTTTCAATACAGCCGGCGCAGTGGCACAGGAGTTAGATGGCGCCCCCACACACGAAGCAACACCTAAAGTTGGAATAATTTTTTTAGCCATTATCTTTATAGACTCTATTTTTTTATTTTATTTTGTGAGCGTAAATAATCCAGTTTTTCCTTAATTTTTATCTCTAATCCACGTTCAACCGGATGGTAAATTTCATGTTCACCTAACTCATCAGGAAAATACGTTTCCCCAGCCGCAAAACCATCGTTTTCATCATGAGCATATCTGTAGTTTTTTCCATAACCCATGTCTTTCATTAAGTTTGTTGGTGCATTTCTGATATGCATTGGCACATCCATTGAACCACTGTCTTTTGCCAATTGCATTGCTGATTTATAAGCCATATAAACCGCATTTGATTTTGGTGCACAAGCCAGATAACTGACAGCCTGAGCGAGAGCCAGCTCTCCCTCCGGGCTACCTAATCGCTCATAGGTATGCCAGGCATTGAGGGATATTTCAAGGCCCCTTGGGTCAGCATTACCGATATCTTCCGAAGCCATGCGCACTACCCTTCGTGCTAGATATATCGGGTCACACCCACCATCAAGCATTCTACACATCCAGTACAATGCCGCATCCGGGTTACTACCTCTTACAGATTTATGCATAGCTGAAATTTGTTCATAAAATAAATCCCCCCCCTTATCGAAACGTCGCAGGGTTTGGGAGGTAACTTCATGGATAATGTTTTCATTGACGGTTAACTGACCGTTTACTTCTGTCGCCAGGTCCACCGCTATTTCAAGAAAATTTAGTGCTCGCCTGGCATCACCATCAGCCTGTGTTGCTATAAGCTGTAACATGTCTTCGTTGATCTTTACATTGCTCTCGCCCAGACCCACTTCCTTATTATTAAGCGCACGTTTTAATAAATGCGTCATTTCATCTGTTTGTATTGACTTTAAAACATAGGTTTTGCAACGAGACAAAAGTGCATTATTTAATTCAAAAGAAGGGTTTTCTGTAGTCGCGCCTATAAAACTAACGGTGCCATCTTCGACAAAAGGTAAAAAAGCATCCTGTTGCGATTTATTAAAACGGTGCACCTCGTCTACAAATAAAATACTGGGTTTCTTATAAACATCGTAAAATTGATGGGCTTTCTCAATAGCCGCCCTTATATCTTTTACACCGGAAAGAACTGCTGACACTGATAAAAATTGTGCATTTGAATAATTTGATATTAACCTGGCAAGTGTTGTTTTGCCTGTGCCCGGTGGCCCCCAGAAAATCATCGAGTGGAGCTTGCCCGACTCAATTGCAACTCTAAGGGGTTTGTCTTTGCCAAGTATATGGCTCTGCCCCAGATAATCATTCAAATTATCCGGTCTAATTCGATCAGCTAAAGGTCGATAATCATTATCAGACATTATTCTGTGGCTCCGGATTCTGTGATCCCAGTATAAAACCCGCGATGATTGATATAGGCATATTTAGTATTTTTTAACAGTATAACTTTTAAATTACGTTTTCTTAAAAGTCACCAATCACATCAGTTCCTGCAGGTGTTACAAACTCAAACTTTGAATCTTCGAATTGCGGGTTCACAACTAACTGCTCAAATTCTATTTGCGTTTGCTGTTCGAAATTATCAATAAAACGCATTGTTTTTATCTTTCCATCTAACAAACCGACCTGCATTTCTTTAAAGTCACTCTCCATGTTTCTGGGTATAAGTTTCACCCAGTATTGCCCATCTTTTTTGGGCATATCTGCTACTTTAAATTCAATATCAAGTTTCTGATTATTGTCTAGAAGATTAACAGGTGATGAAGCCAGAACCTGATCGTATGGCCGCACATTAACCTGTTCTAATTCTGAATCATACATCCATATTTTTTTACCATTAGAAATAATGTTTTGCGGATAAGGTAATATATAGTCCCATCTAAATTTACCCGGGCGTTGCATATTTAAACTACCCGCAGATTGCTGTAACAAATAACCATATTTATCAACCAGTTTTTGTTGAAAACGCGCCGAGAAACTGCTGGTATTATCGAGAAACTTCTCCAGTTTTACCTGTGAAGATACTGGCTCCGCATATATATTAAAGCTGCATAACAGTAGCGTTATTGAAAATATTTTCTTTAGCATTCTTAAATAAACCTAATATGACTTTTTTATTTGATTGAATTTTATACTTAAAGTTCAGGTGGCGGTGGCGCTAAAACCTGGCGCTGTCCATTTGATTGCATCGCAGTAACAACCCCCGATGCTTCCATCTGCTCTACCATGCGCGCTGCACGGTTATAACCAATTTTTAATCGGCGCTGTACATATGAAATAGACGCTTTGCCAGACTCTGTTACTATTTGCACGGCCTCATCATAGAGAACATCACTTTCCGCATCAGATTCTGCCTGTGACGGACCTTCACCGGGAAGTTTTATTATGTCGCTATTATCCGCAATCAGGTTTTCTATGTAATTTGGTTTAGCCTGTTGTCGTACGTGCTCACATACAGCATGCACCTCATGGTCATCAACAAAAGCCCCGTGAACACGCTCAGGAATACTACTGCCCGCATTCATAAATAACATATCGCCATGACCGAGTAATTGCTCTGCCCCCATCTGATCCAGAATGGTTCTTGAATCAACTTTCGAAGAAACCTGAAATGCAATTCTGCTCGGTATATTAGATTTAATTAGGCCCGTAATAACATCTACTGAAGGTCGCTGGGTTGCCAAAATCAAATGGATGCCTGATGCTCGCGCTTTTTGTGCCAGACGTGCAATTAACTGTTCTATTGGTTTACCCACGACCATAATGAGATCAGCAAATTCATCAACGACAACCACTATAAAAGGTAAGGCTTTTAAATCCTGCACCTTGTCATCACCACCTAAAAATTCATCCTTAGTAAATAATGGATCTTTAATCGGCTCGCCTGCTTCAATTGCGTCACTAACTTTACGGTTGTAACCGGTAATATTTCTTACCCCAAGGGCCGCCATTAATTTATATCGGTTTTCCATTTCACCAACTGCCCAACGTAAAGCATTGGCCGCTTCGCTCATATCCGTTACAACCGGTGTTAGAAGATGAGGTATATCATCATATACATTTAACTCTAACATTTTAGGGTCAATTAAAATTAACCTCACATCTTCAGGGGTGCTTTTATATAACAGGCTGATTAGCATGGTATTGATACCCACAGATTTACCTGAACCTGTGGTGCCGGCAACTAATAAGTGCGGCATTTTACCCAGATCAGCCACCATAGGTTGTCCGGAAATATCTTTACCCAATGCCACGGTCAAGGGCGAACTGGTTTTATCGTAAGCTTTAGACATTAAGATTTCACTTAATGAAACGATTTCTTTATGTTCATTTGGAATTTCCAAACCAACATAGGTTTTACCTGGAATAACTTCTACAACACGAACTGATTGCACAGACAGTGAACGCGCAAGATCTTTAGATAATGCAGTAATTTTACTGGCTTTAACACCGGGTGCCGGTTGCATTTCAAAACGCGTGATAACAGGCCCCGGGTGTACCGCGACCACTTCTACTTCGATATTAAAATCTTTAAGTTTGATCTCAACTAATCGGGACAGAGCTTCAAGTGATTCAGTTGATAAACCTTTACCCGAACGTATTGCTTCATCAAGCAAACGTAATGGAGGTAGTTCTGTATCACCACCTGAGGCATCATCAAATAATGAAATCTGACTTTCTCTGGAATGCCTTTCACTCACTTCAACTTTGTTAATAACAGGCTCTATACGAACCGGATTTTTACGCGCTTCTTTCTTTTTGGTCTCAGCTTTAACAACTTTTTCACGTGTTTCCCTGGCAATTTCGCCTTCTTTTTTCTCTTCACGTAGTTCTCTGTACTCGGCAATTTTTAATTGTAACCACTCATAAGTACTTAATAGCTTATCACCGATAGCATCCATCAAACTTAACCAGGATAAACCGGTAAAAACAGTTATGCCGGCTAAAAACACCGCCAGTAATATAAGTGTTGAACCCAGCACACCTAAAGCAGATGCCATCGCGTCACCGATCCAGCGCCCAAGAATGCCGCCGCCATCTAATGGTAATGTATCTACAGGTATAACAAAATGTAAGCTGGTTAACGCACAGCCAGTAGCCAGCGTCATAAAAAAACCTAACCAGCGAATGCCCAGCACATGAAAATTAATATCTCCCTCATCGGTGCGTTCACGCAACACCAGCCAGCCACTGTAGGCAATCATGATCGGAAATAGATAACTCAGGTAACCAAACAGCATATACAGAACATCAGAGAACCAGGCGCCAACAATCCCCGCCATATTACTTATACTGGTTGACGGACCAGTGTAGGACCAGCCAGGGTCCTGAATATTATGTGTGATTAATGCTGTGAGTAAAAATAATGAAATTGCCAGCAGTATAAATAAGGCCGCTTCACGCAAACCACGACTAATGTGGATAGTGAGGCCTGATTTCTGTTTATCATCTTTTTTACGGCGCGCCTGTGCCAATGTTTTGAGCCCTTGTGCTTACGATGCAATTACTTGATTAAAATGGTTATTTTTATAATATCAGAATTATACCAGCTTAATTCCATCCTATGCTTTATTGTTTTAAGGCCTGCTCAATCAACGGGTTATCAATCTCACCATCACGCACATTTATACCATTTTGCAGGTTTTTATCACTTTTCCAGCGACTTTCACATAAGCGCTGCACATAAGGCAGAATGGCCGCCGATAAAGCCTGAGAGGCAGTTATGGGCACGGCTCCCGGCATATTCGTCACCCCAAAATGAAGAATGTCATGTTTGAGATAAGTCGGTTCACTATAATTTGTCGGCCTGATTGTTTCAATGCAGCCACCCTGATCTACCGATATATCAATTACCACGCTGCCCGCCTGCATACACTTCACCTGCGACTCCGAGACCAGTCTCGGTGCGTGTAAACCCGGCAGCAAAACAGCACCAATAAGTAAATCGGCCTCATTTACAGCCTGTGCAATGTTAGTTTCTGATGAGAGTTCACCCTTTATATTGGGGTATAACTGACTTAAAGTTTCAAAACGGGATTCATCTCGATCAATCAGGCTCACTCTGGCACCTATTGCAGCCGCCTCGCGGGCAGCTGCACTTCCCGCCACACCAGCCCCCAGCACCACAACATGCCCCGGCTCGGTTGTAGCAAGCCCACCTAACATTACACCTTTACCCCCCTGTGGCTGGTGCAGCAGATGTGCGCCAATTTGAACTGACAACATGCCTGCGATCTCACTCATAGGTTTTAACAAGGGCAAACGCCCCGCTTCATCAGTTACGGTTTCAAACGCAATGGCGGTTAAACCAATATCACATAAGCGATGAGTTAATGAAAGATTTGCTGCCAGGTGTAAATAACAGAACAAAATATGGTCTTTGCGCAAATACTGTAAATCATCATCAACCGGTTCTTTTACTTTTACGATTAAACAGGCTTCGCTGTATAACTCAGCAGCTGTTTGTTTAATAACCACACCATGAGCACTGTATTGCTCATCTTTATAACCACTTAATTCACCCGCACCAGACTCTATAAAAACCTCATTACCCTGACGGATTAACGCAGCACAGGCATCGGGTATTAACGCGACTCGACCTTCGAGAACTTTACTTTCTTTAGGTGCTCCAATCTTCATTAGCTATTCCTGTCTACTATATGTAGATTATAGTCGTAAGTTTTAAGAGATTTTTTTTGCTTAAAGATTACTTAAGAAAGATTTGCTAGAATAGCGCCTAATATTAAACAACCCGTTATTTCCGGAGAAGTTCATGAGTGACAAGAAGCATTGCAAACTACTGATTTTGGGCTCTGGCCCCGCGGGCTACTCAGCCGCTGTTTACGCTGCACGTGCTAACCTTAACCCGGTTATGGTTACCGGTATGGAGATGGGTGGTCAATTAACGACCACTACAGATGTAGACAACTGGCCCGGTGATAATGAAGGTGTACAGGGACCCGAGTTAATGGAGCGCATGAAAGCGCATGCTGAAAGATTCGGTACAGAAATTATCTTCGATCATATCCACACTGCAGATTTAAAATCCCGGCCGTTTAAGTTAAGCGGTGACTCTCATGAATATACCTGTGATGCTCTAATTATCGCAACCGGTGCCAGTGCTATGTATCTGGGCATGGAGTCTGAAGAAGCCTTTAAAGGCAAAGGTGTTTCCGCATGTGCTACCTGTGATGGTTTTTTCTATCGTGGACAGAATGTAGCAGTAATTGGTGGTGGTAATACGGCTGTTGAAGAAGCCTTGTATTTAGCAAACATTGCCGACCATGTAACCATTGTTCACAGACGTGACCAGTTCCGTTCTGAAAAAATTCTTGCTGATCGTCTAAAAGATCGCGCTGAAAATGGAAACGTAACCATTGCCTGGGACAGTACACTTGATGAAGTTTTAGGTGATGATAGCGGTGTCACTGGTATTCGCATCAAGAGCACAAAAGATGACAGCACAAAAGAAATTGATTTAGCCGGTGTATTTATAGCTATTGGACACAAGCCCAATACCAGTATTTTCGAAGGCCAGTTAGAAATGGATAACGGTTACATTACAGTCAATGCCGGTACTAAAGGCAACGCGACGGCGACCTCTATCCCGGGTATTTTTGCGGCAGGTGATGTCGCAGACCAGATTTACAAACAGGCTGTGACCTCTGCAGGTGCGGGTTGCATGGCCGCATTAGATGCAGAAAAATATCTGGACGAACAGGAAGCTTAATAAACTCATTGCTACCTTCTACAATAAAAGCTTTATTGTAGAAGGGTTAAACAGGCGGCATCTCCCCCCATGCAACTTAGCGTATGTGAATCACTGAAAGATATTCCGGCAGAACAATGGAATGCTCTCACAGATAATACCAACCCCTTCATTCAGCATGAATTTCTACTCGCCTTTGAAACGGGTCAATGTCTGGATAAATTTGGCTGGTTTGCAAAATACTTTTTAATTCATTCAAATGATAATGAATTAATTGGTGCTATGCCCGCCTATGAAAAACATAATTCATATGGTGAATTCGTTTTTGACTGGGCATGGGCGGATGCATATCAACGAGCTGGAATTAATTATTACCCAAAGTTAGTTATTTCAATACCCTACTCGCCCTGTCAGGGGCCAAGAATTCTTGCTAAAGACAATGATAGTGAAATAAAAAAAACACTGATTAAGTTCGCTATAGATTTCTCTGAAAAAAACAGTTACTCAGGCGCTCACTGGTTATTTAATTTAAAAGATGATTTTGAACTGCTTAAACAACATACAGAATTACAAAGATTTGATTACCAGTTTCACTGGAAAAATAATAACTATGAAAATTTTGATGATTTTCTAAATGAATTAAAGCCTAAAAAACGTAAAAATATTAAACAGGAAAGACGTAAAGTTCGTGATCAGGGCATTGATATAAAAACACTCAATGGCACAGAATTAAGTGATGAACAGTGGGATAAAATTTATTATTTCTATCAGATAACATTCATGAAAAAATCTGGCTCACCGACACTCAGTCTTAACTTTTTTAAATCTATTGCTGATAAATTACTGGTTATTTTTGCATATAATAAAGATGAAATAGTCGCGGGTGCAATCTGTATTTTAGGTAACAACACCTTATACGGCCGACACTGGGGCTGTAATGAAAACTACGACAGTTTGCACTTTGAGGTTTGTTATTACACCGGTATAGATTATTGTATTAAACATGGGTTGCAGACTTTTGAACCGGGTGCACAGGGTGAACATAAGATATCTCGCGGTTTTTTACCCGTAAAAACCTGGTCAGCTCACTGGATAGCCCATCCCGAGTTTAAGCGTATATTAGTACAACATCTGGAAAGAGAATCAGCTGCTTTAGAGAATTATGGCAGAGACCTTATCAGCGCCTCACCTTTTAAAGCCACTTAGTAAACGGTTAAAGATCTTATCCATCGGGGATGGACCGCGTTTTTTGCGCTCCGTCCCCTTAACCCATACCACCAAAAGCCGACAGTGCAGTTATCGACCCCGCAATATTCTTGATGGCATCAATAAGGGGACGGAGCTCAAAAAGCGAGGTCCATCCCCGAGTTTGATGAACCACAACCCGGCAAACTTTCAGAGCTGTGAAATAACTCACATTCACAATATCGTTATGTAATGTATATTGAACTGGTGTATTTTTGTGTGAAATAAGCCTTATGAAAAAAATCAGCAGCCTGCTAGCCAGTTTACCTTTAATTACTACAGCCTGCGGTGGTGGCGGTGGCAGCGATAACACCGCTAGTAATCCAACATCCACAGCTAAAATAGACTTAACGCCTTTAAAAGGCATATGGTCTGAAACAGGTATTCAGACTTATACCTCAGCATCAGGAAAAGTCACTACATTTCAGGCTCCAACCGCACTGGTTACCAGCCAGGAAGATATGATCATACTCACGGGGAACTCTGAGCTTTATGTAATTGAAGCTGGTAATGACACGGCGCACTATTTCAGCAGCTTCGCATACTCCACCGAAATAACACCAGAAACAAAACTAACTAACACTAAATTTGTATTTAATTACTACAATCCTAAACGAGAAGCGAATGGGAGTGTAGAAATTTCGGCTGATGGACATTATGACTCTATACTGAACTTGGATTCGTTAGGTGGCACATGGAATGATGTTTACAATACAAATAACTGGGTATTCATAATTGATAATACAGACGGAAGTTTTACCGCTGAGCGAAACGGGCCCTGCACTGCTAGTGGCAACTTATCAAACATAGATGGAACAAAAAGTGAGTTAGCAGTAAGTATTACATTCACAGGTTGTGCACCTCTAGTTGGCACACACACTGGTTTTGCCTGGCCTGAAGAAGGCTTACCGAACACCTTAAATATGGCAGTTTATAGCACGCTAGATATAAGTGGAAAAGCCATAGGCTGGAAACTAAATAGACCATGAACCAAATTCAGAAGATAATAACTTTCAATTGTCTCCACTACTGAAATTATTAATCTTCCTGACTATCGACCGTTAATATAACTGATTAACCCAGCCTCAATATCAATTGGCTTTTGAACAATGTTATGAACCAGTGAAAATAAAGGGTAATCTTCATTTTTAAAAAGATTAAACTTATCGACCATTTCAAGAGTGTGCACACCTTCACCTGTGACATGAGTTCTATCACCCCTGGCCAATTTTCTACCAAGACTATGATGATGCGAGTTCTCACTGGTAGCGGTGGTAATCAGGTCACCCAGACCAGCTAGATGATAAGGGCTGCCTGTTTCACCCCCCATACTTCGTACAATTTTATCAAGTTCTCGAAGCGCCTCAACAGTAAGAAAACCACGCATATTATCGCCAAATTTCAGTTCATCAGACACGCCAAAAAGGATTGCGTAGACATTTTTCAGAATAACCGACCAGCTTATACCGCTAATATCAGACGAGTATTCAAGATGCATGCGTGTGTTTCTGAAAAGCTCTTTGATCATCTCAAACGAATCTCTGTACTGGCAGCCAAGTTGAGCGAAGGCATAACGACCCGCACGAATTTCTTCAGAAATCATCGGCCCATATAACAAACCATAACGGTGCCTGTCCTGCAGACTCGCCTTAAATATCTGTGCAGCCGTTTGACCCCTCTCATCCAGCCCCTTAGCTATACTTAAACAGATACTCCCGTGTTTTAACAAGGGTTCGATTTGCATGACGATTTCTCTATGAGGGTTTACCGGCAAACAGAAGAGTATAAAATCTGCCGGTGGGATGATATCCTCAAGCAGCTTTGATTGGAAATCTTCCTGAGGGAATTTATCCCATATCGAGATATCATGCTCTGCACATAACAAATGTTCCATGGCGTGACCCATTTCACCATAACCAAGAACAGCAACTTTATGTTTTTTGTTCATTACTTAATATCCTGAGGTAATAACCCGCTTGAATGAAACATTACAAATACATTATATTAGATACAGATGAATAAAAAACATATTATTTTTGTTCCAGGTAAAAACCCCAAACCCCCTGCCGAACAACACAGGGATATGTTATGGCGCACACTACTAGAAGGTATACGCAGGGCCGAACCTGAGATAGCCATTAATATAGAACAACACAAAGAAAACTTTCACCTGATTGCGTGGAACTATGCCTTTTATCAGGAAAGTCGCGACACGGCTAAGGAGCTTCCGTGGATAGATGCATTACTTAACAAACACGGACCAACTGAACAGGACATGCGTGAAGCCACATCCTGGTCAATTAATTTCAACCGCTTTTTATATAATCTGGTCGATCATCTTCCCTGGTTAATTCCCCTGCTACCAGAAGCAACAAGAAAAAACGTTGAAGAAACCAATCACTATTTTGAGAACAGAAATAATATCGGTTCCGAAATTCGTGGCATGCTGAAGAATGTCTTACGCCCGATACTCAACAATAATGAATCAGTATTAATCATCGGCCATAGTCTTGGCTCAGTTATTACTTATGACACCCTGTGGGAGCTTTCACATAATGAAACACACCCGGGTAAAGTAGACTTTTTCAGTATAGGTAGCCCACTGGGTCTCAAATTTGTACAGCACAAACTGCAGGGAAGACAGTTTAAAAGAGAACATAAATTTCCAGACAATATCCATCGCTGGATTAACCTTTCATCCGTCGGCGATATCACAGCGGTTGACAGGTGCATTAATAACGATTTTTCAGAAATGCTGAAGTACGAATTAATTGACTCTATAGAAGATCATTGTGAAGGTATTTATAATTTTTACCGTAATGATAAAGGCCTCAACTGCCACCGCTCTTATGGTTATCTTGTAAACCCGGCTGTGGGCGAGATTATTGCTAAATGGTGGAAAGAAAACTAACAATCAGATAAGCCTAATGAGAATTATAAAAATAGTCATTAAAATATTTTTTAAGTTGTACTCATATAGAAATACTGATTAAACTTTTTAAGCATAACTAGCTACGGCTTTAATCAAGCTGGCTAGTAATCTAACTAACTGAAACTGTTAACTTATCCGGTTTGACTCGAACCCCTTTCTGATTTTATGTTATATTTACTGTTAACAAACCACATTCACACACTTTACTGGAGTAGTAAATGGCCATTTTAAAACGAAAGGCACTTCAGTTCAGCCTCATTATTTTTACCTTATTATACACGCTTCCATTATATGCTCAGACTGAGCAGCCGACTAACAGCGAAAACACTTATTTGCATGTTGCCAGAAATCAGCTGACAATAGCCTTTGAAGAATACAACAAGGGTAATATTCCTGAGTCACGTAAAAGCCTAAAGAAAGCAAGCGAATGGTTATACAAAGCTGTAAATCATAGCAAGTCTGATAAAGTAAAACTTGAATCCAAAAAATTAGCCACGGAAATTGACAGCTTTCTTTTAACTTTAAATAAAACACCTGAAGAAAATAACCTGGGTCAATTCCTACACCAGGCATCATCACTTATAAAAAGAGAATCAGAACATCTATTTCATAGCTACACTGAATCATCGAATAACAACCGAACGCTCAAACATCTACTCGATGCAAAAATGCATTTTTACAGGGCCGATCACGACATTTTTGTGAGCCATGATTCTAGCGATGCAAAACTCGAGCTAGAGAGCGCTCTGGAGTACCTGGATGAAGCGAGCGCCATAGCCAGAGCCGACATAAAACCACTCGTTAACAAATTAGCACAAAAAGTTAATAACTTAATCTTGCTTACCGAATCAAATCAGAACAACTGGAAGCAAAATAATTTAGTCATCTCACTGGATCGGTCGGTAAAAAACTTAAACAATGCAAAAAAAATAGCGACACCAGCAGACAAACTACGCCTCAACCTGATAATTGATAACATAGACCAGATAAAGTTAGGCATTCAAAAAAATAATATAAAAATCAAATACAATTCTATACTGCTGGATTTCACAGTGACTATAAATAGTATATGATGACAGTATCTCTAATAACTTTTAGCATCATAACGAAGTACCACAAAAAGCACTTTACCTTTTGGGTTATAAGGCACCCACTGTTAGCTACTTTGCTACAATATATACATCATACTGCCAAATGATTTCACTAAATGTATTTATGAAAAAAAAGAAGATCAAAGCCTTTCATGTACTCTTTAATCTCTAAAGTTTTCTCAAAACCATATTTTATATAAAATGAATGTGACTTTTTATTGAGTGTATCTAAACGAACCATATTGCATCCATGATTTTTCGCTACACTCTCTATTTCGGACAGTAACATTTATCCGAGGCCGATATTTCTATACTTTTTATCTACATATAATTGCGAAATATAAAATAAATTTAGCATGGCATAACCTTTTATACCGCCTATATAATTATTTTCGTCATCTTTAATGCAGTAAAAGATATACTTAGGCTTATTTCCACCTGCTTCGGTTACGCTATAGTCAATAAGCTTTTGATTTAGATACCTTTCAAATTTTTCGTATTTTTAATCTATTTTTTCAACAGTGTAATTTTTCATAACATTGGGGCGAAATTAATAGTATTCAGAAGACTGCAGAACTGAGGCGCGCGAGACTCCTTCCCGTCGCACCTGGTCCGCTCATTATATATTTGTATTCCTGCTATAAATAACTTGTTTACACAGAAAACATAGCATCCAGATCATGTTTTGAATAGGCTTTAAAAGCCAGCATTGTATCTGTTTTTTTAACACCCTCTACTTCACCAAGCTTGCCTGTCACCAGCTCGGAAAGCTCATCATTTGTTTTAACGCGCACAATAGCAACCAGGTCGTAATTTCCTGTTACCGAGTAGACCTCAGAAATACCAGTCATGCCGACCAGCTGTTCAGCCACTTCATTTACTTTATTTCTTTTGACATTTAATAGAACGATAGACGTAACCATATTTAAAATTCCTGGTTTTTGAGGTTTAAATTATTAACATAACGTTTTAGCTGTGTAGTGAGCGTGTTTTTTCTCGAAACTAATCAAACGACTTGCTAGAGCACATTATTCACCACTCAATTTAGCTTTACGTTGTTGTGTGAATTTCCACCATTTTTCAGGCGGGCCACCTTTCATATAATTCACAGCTGAAATAAATATATCTATAACGCATGGATCAAGTTTTTGCTGTGTAATATCGCATAGCTCATTATACATTAGATACGGATCTTTGTTGATTAACTCTACAGGTTCTTCTAAGCCTATAAGAATAAAATATTTTTCGATAGCTTTACCAACATTTGGTATGTCTTGAAAGCTTGTGATTTCATTCCTTATCATATCTTTATTTGCACTCTAACATTCTAATAGCCAGACAATAATAGAAGCTAGCTGGTCGTTAATGTAGTAGTTAGTAGCATTCTAAAAACAATGCAGTTCAACTGTTTTTGGTTTGCGTCAATTTACCTGTAAGAGATTTTTTACCCGGGAAGTCTTTCAAGCAACATTTACCTGATGGGTTGCGTGACTCACAAGCACACGAATGTTGTTTTGTTTGCTGAATGACAAACTCTTTAATGTTTGTGTTGTTCGTTGCCTCTTTTAAAGTAACGCCATAACAGTAGCAAATAAGTGAGTTATTTAATTTTTCTTTTATTCCTACTGTGGTTCGCATCTGAGACTTCTCAAGAATGGAATTATCCTTGCCAAAGTAAACTACTTCACATTCAGGGTCATCACAGAAATAGTAAGCCTGACTTTTGTTATGCCATGCCCATGGATTGTTGATGTGCAGCAAAATTGTTGATTGGGGCACACTAGAATATCTATTGCCATTTACTGGGCAGATATGTTTTTCAGGAGTTTTGTTTGCGGTGTGTGAAGATGAACAACATTGTGACATTTTTATCTCCTTCTAACTCTGACTCAAATTAGATGCCAATGTCGAGGCTATAAATACAGGTAACACCGACAAAGCACTGTTTATATTACACCTTATTGTATAAATACCCAAAAGCATTATTAAGATAAATTTATTAAGGCACCCTCATATTATTGAGAAGGATACCCTGATATTCTAAACGGCCTCACCCTAAGCATACAAATATAACAACAATCAGCTGATATTAAGCAACTTACGCTTATCAATATAGCCAAATTATTAGTTCGCGAATAAACTAACTATTGTTATCTAGCAGCGCTTTTTTACCAAATATTTTTTTGTCTTCAGGTAAAAAATTATCTGCTAAGGTCGTATATATTGGCGTTTTACAAATAGATTTCGATATACCAGTTGCTATAAAAGCAGTGACCATTAAAGGTAAAATCAATTCATGCTGATCTGTCATTTCCATGACGATTACAAATGCCGTGATTGGTGCTTGCACAACTCCGGCAAAATAACCCACCATAGCAAATAAAATTATTGCACCGTATGGATAATTAACTAACCACTCTGCAATATGTACACCGATACCTGCACCAGTCGCTAATGAAGGTGCGAAAATTCCACCGGGAATACCACTTAAATATGAGACAAAGGTAGCCAGTAGTTTCAGGTAACCGTAATCAGCCCCGATCTCACCGGTATTTGCCATAATAGATTTAGCTTCTTCATAACCACTTCCATAAGTTAAACTACCGGAATAAAAACCAATACACGCCAGGGCTAATCCACACAAACCTGCTAGAACGTATGGATTCTGGCTTCTAAAGGGTGACACCAGTCTACTGCCATGAATTAACATTAAACTAAATACACCACCCAGCAAACCACAAACAATGCCACACACTAAAACCGGCACCAGCGCATCATTTAATTCAATTGTTGCACTGGTGCTTCCGAAATACGTGTAATCACCTAAAATAGCAATTGCAACAATAGCCGCAACCATTACACCCGCCAGCATTAAACCACGCGTGCGCACTTCAAACGAGCGACTTAATTCTTCTATGGCAAAAACGATACCTGCTAATGGTGTATTAAATGCAGCGGCTACACCTGCTGCTCCACCCGCAATAATTAAAACACGCTCCATATCATAAATACGAAACCGCACAAAACGACGCAAATAAAACATAATCGCCGCACCAACATGAACCGTTGGGCCCTCACGACCAATTGATGCTCCACTTAATAAACCCAGTATACATAACATAACCTTGCCAAATGCAATACGCATAGTCAGCAATACACTTCGCTCTTTTTCATGGCCTAGCTCAAGCGTTGCAACCACTTGTGGAATACCACTTCCTTCTGCTCCTGGAAAATACTTTCGAGTGAGGTAAACAATTAAAATTAAACCTAAGGGGGATATAATAAATGGCAGATAATGATTTTTTTCAACTACCTTAAAGAAAGTATGGTTCGCCCAGTCACTTGATACCGCCATAAACACCGCAACCAGACCAACAGCCGCACCACCTAACATAAATATTAAATTAGCTTTCCAGTCTTTGTGTGATATTAGCCAGCGACCAGAGGTCTTGATATGTTTACGCATTATTCTGAGTGATTCTGATTTTTAATAACGGAGAAATTGTACCTGAAACACAGTCATAAGTCTTAAGTCAAAACCTTATGCTTTACGACTTACGACTTACGACTTACGACTTACGACTTACGACTTAGGACTTAAGACTAATAATTTATATCTTTGCCTAAACATCTGACATCATTCTATTAATCATCAAACGTACCGTATCAGTTTCAAATGGTTTATCACAGATACCCGACACACCTGCCTGCTCAACTGCTGCAAGCTTGCCATGATTACCTTCCGAGGTAACCATTAAAACCGGTATTGAACGTTGATTACTATTGGCGCGGATATGTTCTAATAAAGCTTTACCGTCCATTTGCGGCATATTGTAATCTGTCACTACAAAATCAAAAAAAGATTCATCAAGTAAAGGTACCGCATTAACGCCATCATCAGCTTCTGTTATGTTTTCTATACCTAAACCTTTTAACACTCGCTTAATATGGTTTCTCGCCATAGTGCTGTCATCAACGATTAGAACTCTTAAATCTTCAACATGAAAGCCACCTAAATCCAGAGTATCCGGGCTGAGAATATCAAGCGCATTATACAAACCTCTTTTTAATTGCTCTGATTTAAAAGGCTTAGGCAATATACCCGTTGCACCTGCCTGCCGGATAGGATCTATATAATCAAACCCCGTTTCACTGGAAATAAGCATAAATGAGATATCTTTCAGATATTCATCTTCTCGCATTTTATGTACTAATTCAGTCGCTGTCATATCAGGAAGATGCATAGCGCTAATCACTAAATCTGGCTTAAATTGCAACATGGTTTGCAATGCAGATTCTCCATCTATGGCGATTTCAAAATGCGTTATACCTGCCGCTTTTAACTCACGATATATGTATTTTGCCTGTGCTTTAGATGGTTCAACCATAAGCACAGAAAGCTCAGCTAAAGATTTTTCCGGCATTTATCTTCCTTTAAAACATCATAGTTATTGTTTGAGTGTAGCAGTTCTCTTAAACTTCGCTAATGATCTCATTGCAATGGTTACAAGACGAATCAACTTCAGCCTTTCCAGCGGTAGAAACCTCACTTGATGAACCCGAGGGTTTATTAGCCGCCGGTGGCGACCTTTCTATAGAGCGTCTGGTACGTGCTTATAAAGAAGGCATTTTTCCATGGTATAGCGATGCTGAGCCTATATTATGGTGGGCCCCTGATCCACGTTTTGTATTACGACCTCAAGAGCTAAAAATTAGCCGAAGTTTAGGCAAAAATGTGAGAAATAATAATTTTGAAATTCGTATGGATACGGCTTTTGAAGAGGTTATATCCATTTGTGCCAGTCAGCCCCGTAAAAACCAGCCTGGCACCTGGATAACGAATGAGATGAAACAGGCATATATCAATATGCACTACGCAGGGCATGCACATTGTGTTGAGTGCTGGGATGGAAATGAACTGGTTGGCGGATTATATGGCATCCATACAGGACAGGTCTTTTGTGGTGAATCTATGTTTAGCAAACAAAGTAATGCATCAAAAATTGCACTGGTCCATCTATGCCAGTTTTTAAATCTTAATGGTTTTAAACTAATAGATTCACAGGTTTATACTGAACATCTAGAACGATTAGGTGCAAAGATGATATCTCGCGCTGAATATATTAATATTTTACAACAGTCACATCAGGTTGTTATGCCAGATAACTGGAGTGATTTATTTAATCGTTATATAAAACAGCTTTAACAGATTAAATTTCTGACACTATAAGTACTAACATCAACACACTGGAGTAGATATGCAAGGTACTCACCAATAAAGCAGTGATGAAGTGATAACTATAATCATATCCTTGCTGCTTTCCAGGTTGCCCCCTCCTTTCTCTGCATAAAAAAGCCACAAACTAATTAATAACTTGCGGCTTTTTATAGAGCTAAAGATTAATAAATGTAATGAATATTATAAATTAATCCAGATGCTCCAGACGTATCTTAACGACATCACCTTCAATAGACTCAAGCGCCTCAATTTTAGCCACCGCCTCTGACATGTTTTTCTCACTGATTAATGATGTCATCATAATTAAACAGGCGCGAGTCTGCCCTTCAGTGGGTTCTTTTTGAATAACCGCTTCAATTGAAATATCGTTATCTGCAAAAATGCGTGTTACATCAGCTAAGACACCCGGGCGATCATCCGCTAACAATCGCACATAATATGAGGTTTCAAATTCATCAGCTGATACAACAGGTGTATCCAGTAATGAAGCTGGCTGAAACCCCAGCATAGCAACGCGATTTTCTACATCTGAGTCCATCGCCCTTGCCACATCAACAAGATCAGCTACAACGGCTGATGCGGTTGGTTCAGCTCCCGCACCCGCACCGTAATAAAGTGTTGGGCCTACAGCGTCAGCTTTAACTAATACCGCGTTCATTACACCATCAACATTAGCAATTAAACGCTTTTCAGGGATCAGTGTAGGATGCACTCGCATCTCTATGCCTTTCGCCGTTTTACGCGCAATGCCCAAATGTTTTATTCGGTAACCCAGTTCTTCTGCAAAATTAACGTCTTCACGGGTAATTTTGCTAATACCTTCAGTAAAAGTTTTATCAAACTGCAAGGGAATGCCAAATGAAAGTGATGCCAGAATAGTTAACTTATGCGCCGCATCTATACCTTCAACATCGAAAGTGGGATCAGCCTCAGCATAACCTAATGCCTGTGCTTCTTTTAAAACATCATCAAAGTCACGGCCCTTATCACGCATTTCAGTCAGTATGAAATTACCCGTACCATTTATAATTCCCGCAACCCACTCTATCTGATTTGCAGATAAGCCTTCACGAATCGCTTTGATAATGGGAATGCCACCGGCAACAGCTGCTTCATAAGCGACAATCACGCCCCTGGCCTCTGCTGCTTTAAATATTTCAGTACCATGCATTGCAATCAGCGCTTTATTGGCGGTAACCACATGTTTACCATTTTCAATAGCTCGAAGTACCAGCTCTTTAGCCGGTGAATAACCACCGATTAACTCAACAACGATATCGACATCAGGGTCATTTACCACACTGGCCGCATCATCAGATAACCTTACTTTAGAGCCATCCAGAATAGTCTGCTCTGCAATATCACGTGCTGCCGCATGCACTACTTCCAGCTTGCGCCCAACACGACGTGTTATTTCTTCACAATTTCTAATTAAAACAGTAGCTGTGCCACCACCTACTGTTCCCAGGCCCATTAAACCGATTTTGACGGGTTGCATTTATTATTACTCCGCTGTCAGAACGAGCTGACTTATATTGTTTCTTTTAGTTGAGATGGATAATATAGGGAAATGGTTTTAGTTTCCACATTCACAGATCTTTATGTAGCACTAAACCTAATACTAAAGCCAAAGCGATACGACCATAAAACGAACACTTAAGAGTTATTCATGTTATGAAGTTCAGCGAAGATTATGCAACTGGAACCAATGTCATACGCTCATTCACAGATACAACGATTGATGTAAACAATAAGACATATGATAAAAGCCTGATAATCGGCAATAACTTACTCATAGATGACTGGAGTATTTCACATATCGAGCAGATGGAACCCGAACACTGGCAGGCCCTTCTCTCGCATAACCCGGAAGTAATATTAATAGGCACCGGCAGCTCTTTAATCTTCCCACACCCTGCCAGTTATGCACCGGCAATTGATATGGGCATAGGGGTCGAGTTCATGGACACCAAAGCGGCCTGCAGAACTTACAATGTACTGGTATCGGAAGACAGGTTTGTTATAGCGGGAATTATTTTATAAGCTCAGCTTAATGGCAGAGCATAAAAAAGGGAGGCAATAAAATTGCCCCCCTAATAGTACAACGATTATAGTTATTAGTTATTCGAAACTAGTCGTTTAGCAATAACTCTTCTGAGAAACCGTGGCTTTCCAGAATTTTACGCAAGTGACGTAATGCATCCATTTGAATTTGACGCACACGTTCACGTGTTACACCTAATTCACGACCCACTTCTTCCAGTGTTGTGCGCTCATAACCATGCAAACCAAATCGACGAACTACAACCTGACGCTGTTTGTCATCTAACTGGTTTAGCCACATTTCAAGGTTAGCCATAACATCTTCATTTTGCAAAATAGCAGATGGTTCAGGATTAGCCTGATCTGGAATAATTTCCAGTAGTGGGCGGTCGTTTTCTTTACCTACGGGCACATCAACCGATGAAACACGATCACGTAACCCTAACATTTTTTCAACATTAGCTACGGGCTTATCTACTAACCTGGCAATTTCATCAGCCGTTGGTTCATGCTCGATAGATTGCTCTAACTTACGCGAAGCACGTAGATAAACATTAAGCTCTTTAATGACATGAATAGGTAAACGGATTGTGCGGGTTTGGTTCATTAATGCACGTTCGATGGTTTGACGAATCCACCAGGTTGCATAAGTTGAAAAACGAAAGCCTTTTTCAGGATCAAATTTTTCGACAGCTCTGATTAAACCCAAGTTACCCTCTTCAATCAGATCCAGTAATGCTAAGCCACGATTCATATAACGTCGTGCTATTTTTACAACCAGTCGCAGATTACATTCGATCATCTTCTTACGTGCTGACCCGACCCCTTTTCGAGACAGACGTGAATAATAAACTTCTTCTTTGGCGGTTAATAATGGTGAGAATTCAATTTCGCGTAAATACAATCGAGTTGCATCCATTTCTTTTCTATTAACACTTCCAGCTGTGTACTTCTTTTTTGCGGTAGTTTCTTTTACATCCTTTTTAATACTGGGTTCCAAATCCAGCTCGTCATCTTTAACGACATCATTCAGAAATATTTCTGAAGTATCATCTTCAACCTTTAGTCCTGCCTGCTGTATTTCATCTGGTAGTTTTTTTTCACAAGATGCAGTCATATGAAGCCCTCCCCACGTGAGCTAGGTTATTATAATAATGCATAAATCAGCCTAAATTAGCTCCTCTTAATATTAGAAAAGATTAATAAATCCATGTAAATCACTAACTTATGCATCCTTTTTAATCCATATTAAAATATAAAACAAGAAAAATATGACTTATTTTGCAAATTTGGTGGTTTTTTTGCTATTTTTTGATATTTTTGTTTGACAAATAACCCATTCGGGTGGTTTTCATTATGACTTTGGAAGATAGTTCAGAGGGTTGACGGGTTTGCCATTGCGACGAATTTCAAAATGCAGCCTGGCTTTATTTTCCAGCCTGCCCAGTTTGGCGATAGATTGTCCGCGTTTCACCGAGTCACCCTCTTTAACTAAAAGAGATTTATTGTAAGCGTAAGCACTTAAGAAAGAGTGGCTATGTTTTATAATAACCAGATTACCGTAATTAATTAAACCGTTACCACTATAAACAACGGTTCCACCTGCCGCTGCTTTAACCGGTGCTCCAAACTTACCTGAGATATGTATACCTTTTCTTGCTGTATCATTCGCTCGATAAGTTTGCACCACTCTACCTTTAACTGGCCAGTTCCAACGTGCAACTTTAACGGGTAGAGGTTTTGAAACGATCTTCTCAGCAACCAGAGGTGTTGCTTTAATCACACTATGCTGCAGAGGTTTAGTCACTGGCTGAGCTGATGCAATTGCTTGCGGTGTTCTTGTATCGCCCCCAAGTGAGCTACTGGGTGGGCTCAAACGTAATGACTGCCCGGGTTTTAAAACATAAGGTGAGCGTAAATGATTCCAACGAGCCAGTTGATGATGTGAGTAACCTTCACGACGAGCTATTGAATAAAGCGTATCGTTTTTTTGCACGGTGCTATGAGACGGTTTTTTATCAGGCGTAATTTCAGTAGCCATTACGGGTTCAGAATCAGGCTCATCAATCACAATCACCTGACCTGTTTCAGGCTCGGTCAAAATCTGCGGTCTGAGCTCATCAGTCAGGGTGCCATCTTTATCGGCAGCCTGCATTCGTAAACGTTGCCCCGGATAAATTTCATAAGGTGCCTGTATATCATTAATTTGCGCAATTTGACGAAAATCTTTTTCATAACGCCAGGCAATAGAATAAAGCGTATCTCCCCGCTTTACCGTATAACCTTGAGGATCCCAATGTTTTGGCATCTCTCCACAGGCTGGTAACAGGCTAAACAGAAAAATAAATAAATAAAATTTATGTTTGTTTTTATGAATTTTATTTCTCAAATGACATTACATATATTTATGAATAATAAAACCAACAACAGCTATAACAATAATAGCCCAGCCTAACCATTCGATGTATTTACGTACAACTGGTTCCATTTTAGGACCAGCCCAGGCCATTAATAAAGCGATCATGTAAAAATGTGCTGCCCTGCCCACCAGAGATACCAGCAAAAAAGGGATGAATGACATGGAGAGCATGCCAGCAGTTATTGTAAATATTTTAAACGGCGCCGGTGTAAACGCCCCAATACCCACAGCTAGAACACCATAAGTGACAAAATCAGCCCGTGCGCTTTCCAGCTTTGGTAACCAGCCCATTTGCGTAATCCAGGGTTCAATAATACTCATTGCACCCCAGCCTAATAAATAACCAATAGCTGCACCAAATACTGACATTACAGTGGTGATGGTGGCCAGACGAATTGCCTTATCTGGTGTTGCAATTACCATTGGAATCATTAACAGTGCGGTCGGCAAAGGAAAGATAAAAGACTCAAAGATACTCACGCCTACCAGGTATCTTTCACGTTTCGGATGCTCTGCCCATAGCATTGCCCGGTTATATAAACCTGCGAAAATCAACTAATTGCTCCATTTAATAAAGGCACAAACTTCACCGCATCCAGCTCTTCTTCCACAAACTGATCAACTTCACGGGTAATTAATAATAACTTCTGTGCGCCACGCTGTCCGCCAACGGGTATGACCATAATACCGCCAATATCTAACTGCTCTAGTAAACCCTGGGGTACCTTTTCAGGCGCCGCTGTCACTATAATCGCCTTATATGGGGCATGTTGAGGCCAACCCCACGAACCATCTGAGTGTTTTAGCGAAATATTATGAATACCCAACATGTGAAAACGCTCTCGAGCCTGACTTTGCAACGACACTATACGTTCAACTGAGTAAACCTTGGGCACTAACTGAGACAGAATTGCAGCCTGATAACCGGAGCCAGTACCCACTTCCAGAGCGGCATCAGGAATACCCCGGCTGAGTAAAATTTCAGTCATTTTCGCGACAATAAATGGCTGGGAAATTGTTTGCCCGTGACCAATGGGTAATGAAGAATCTTCATATGAGCGAGAACTCATGGCCTCATCTACAAATAGATGCCGGGGCATGGAACGCATTACCTCCAGCACCTGTTCGTTCTGTATTCCTTTACTACGTAATCGCTCAATAAGGCGATCACGGGTCCGCTGGGACGTCATGCCTATACCCTGCACGCGGGGATCAGATAAATTCACTATTTAAGTAACCTGTAACACATAGGGACCTGTAGATGCGACCTCTGGATCGCGGTTTGATTGTTAGAATTTAGAGGTTGTTTAACCACTGACTCAAATTTTGCAGGCTATCATACCGTGTTAAATCGATCTGCAAAGGGGTAACTGAAATAAAACCCTGTTTTACGGCATAAAAATCGGTTCCTTCTCCAGCATCCTGCTCTGCACCCGCTGGACCAACCCAGTATACTGAATCACCTCTGGGGTTAGTTTGCTCAATAACCCCCGATGATTTATGGCGGTTGCCAAGACGGGTACATTTAAAGCCTTTTATTAGCTCAATGGGCAGGTCTGGTACATTTACATTCAAAATTGTATCGTCGGTTAGCGGCCGATGCTGCAACTTGGCAATCAGCTTTTCTATTGCCCAGCATGCGGTTTCAAAATGCTGAGGATCAAAACTGCCCATCGATATTGCAATTGCTGGCAAACCCAGAAAACGACCTTCGGTTGCCGCCGCAACCGTACCGGAATAAAGCACGTCATCGCCCATATTTGGCCCATCATTAGGGCCCGAAATAACAATATCAGGCTCTTTAGCCAGGATACCGGTTATAGCCAGATGCACACAATCGGTCGGTGTACCGTCTACTTTATAGAAGCCATTATCCGCTAACTGAATATTTAAAGGCCGCGATAAAGTCAGTGAATTACTTGCCGCACTACGATTTTTATCTGGTGCCACAACCGATAACTCACCCAGTTTTGATAAACAGGTAGCCATTATGCCCAGCCCCGGGGCCAGATAACCATCGTCGTTACTTAATAAGATTTGCACAGGAATTCACTCAGTGGGTAATATGTTAATGATATAGAATTTAACAACATATGCACAGAGCAAAATAATGAACAAAGAAGATGAAGACAAACTTTTTAGTGAAGCAATGCGGGGTGTGAACACGCTTGAAACTAACAAGGCTGATTTAAAACAGAAACCTGGAGCTATTAAAAAGCGCCCTGTTAACATAGAGAAAAAAATTGAAGACACTTTAAGTGATGAATTCATAACCGAGTGTGATGATTTTTTAGAGTTTATGCGCCCAGGTATACAAAAGTCTTATCTCAAGCAAATTCGAAATGGAAAAGTAACCATAGAAGATCACCTTGACCTACATGGTTATCGCCGGGATGACGCAAGAAAAACATTATTAGATTTTCTAGATCATGCACAACACCAGTCATTTAAACTAGTACGTATTGTTCATGGCAAGGGACACCATTCTGATGGCAGTCAGCCCGTATTAAAAGCCATGCTTAATAAATGGCTGCAGAGCATTCCAGAGGTATTAGCCTTTGTTAGCGCTATACCAAAAGACGGTGGAACCGGAGCAGTTTACGTTTTATTAAAGAAAGTTAAATAAAATAAACAGTGGAATTACCTGAAAATAGCCATATCTTGACCTATTTGAGGGATATATATAATTATGCAAAACGAATAATATGTAATAAGAATAACGGTTATATAACTCCAGTTTAGTTATGTAACTTATTCAGATCACAGTGTTTGTTTACATATCAGGTACGATAATGCGTAATAACTACAGGAACAAGTTAACTCCATTAACATTTCTAGCAGTTTCAAGCATCTGCCTGGCAGATAATAACACAACAGACATAACAGAATTCTCATTAGACCAGTTGTTAAATATTGAAGTATTTACGGCTTCCAGGTTTAACCAGAAATCGAGTGAAGCCCCATCTAAAGTCACTGTCATTAATGCTGACGCAATCAGGCAATACGGATACAGAACATTAAAAGACGTACTTAATAGTATGCCTGGTTTATATTCAACAAATGATCGTAATTACAGTTATCTGGGGGTGCGCGGTTTTGGCCTGGCGGGTGATTACAATACCCGTGTTTTATTATTACTCGATGGCCAGAGAGTTAATGAAAACATTTACGATAGTTTTGGTATAGATTATGAAGGTATTGTTAATGTCGACAATATAAGCCGTGTAGAGTTTTCTTCAGGCCCCGGGTCAGCAATCTACGGCGCCAATGCCTTTTTTGGCGTTATCAATATCATCACTAAAAACGCCAGTGAAGTGGATGGCGTAACAGCATCTATTAATTATGCCAGTGAAAACAGCCGAACAGCAAGAATCACCGCAGCTAACACCGTTAACAATGATCTTGAAGTTTTTATATCCATTTCACAATATAAGAGTGATGGTGCAGATATTTATTTTGCAGAGTTTGACGCCCCAGACAGCAACAATGGCATTGCTGAACAACTTGATTACGAGGAATCGAACAAGCTGTTATTAAAGCTAAACTATAAAGACTGGAAATTTGAAACCGCCTATAACGATAGAATCAAGGGTATCCCTACCGCATCTTATGATCAGGCGTTTAATACTCCACCCAGTGAAACAACTGATACGCTCGGTTTAATGTCATTATCATATAAAACCTTCATTAGTAATGAATCACAAATCTTTAGTAAATTATCATATGCTAATTATAATTATGATGGCGACTTTACATACGACTCGCCACCCATAACGATCAACAAAGATGACTCTATAGGCAAATGGTGGAATTTAGATTTACGCTATCAAACATCTCATATTGACAAGCAAAAAATAACTCTGGGTATAGAGTACCAAAACAACTACAAACAATATCAGGCTAATTTTGATACTGATCCATTTGTAAGTTATCTTGATGATACACGTAGCAGTGAAGTATATGGCATCTACATTCAGGATGAAATTCGTTTATCTACAGATTTTATAATAAATGCAGGCATACGCTACGATAGAAATAAAATGGATTCAAGCTCATCAAACGACAACAAACAGAACATAGTTAACCCTCGTATTGCCTTTATCTACTCTTTACAAACAGCAACAACTTTAAAATTAATTTACGGCACTGCTTACCGAAATGCCAATGCATATGAGTTGTATTACGGAGAAGCACTTGATTATTTGCCAAGTACCAACCTTCAACCTGAAGAGATTGAGACCTACGAGTTTGATATTGAGCATTATTTCAGTAATAACTTAAAGTTAACAACATCACTATATACAAATGAAACGACTAATTTAATTGAATTGAATAGTGATATTAATGGCGATATATATTATGACAATATCGGTACGGTTAATGCCATCGGCACAGACCTGGAAGTAGAATATATTAGTCAATCAGGCCTCGGGTTACGCTCAAGTTATAGTTACGTAGAAACAGAAATAAAAAGCACGGGAGAAACATTAAGTAACTCACCAGAAAACAGTTTTAAATTTAATTTAACAAATCCGATTTTTAATAAAAAAGCTAATCTAGGCGTTGAATTACTATACCTAAGCGAGAGAATCACACCTCAGGGTGACACGGTAAAAGGATATAGCACAACCAATTTAACTATTTCAAGCCATAAACTATACGACCAACTTGAGTTATCAGCTAGTATATATAATTTATTTGACAAAGAATATGCCGATCCGGCCTCTGAAGAGCATCTACAGAACAGCATAATTCAAGACGGAAGAAACTACAGAGTTAAACTAACATATGATTTTTAATTTTTCACATATGTTGGAATCTCAAGCAAAGATAAACAGTTTAAATATTTATCGGGAAAAACTATGGCTTTCGCTTATCTTAATATTATTAATTACAATATCAACTGAATCCCACTCTGACAGCGTACCTGAATACAAAATAAAAGCCGCCTTTATTTATAATTTTGCCAGATTTACACAATGGCCTGACAACAACACTGAACTTAAAATATGCATATACGGAAACGACCCTTTCGGACATTATATTGACCAGCTAAATTCTAAGAAAGCAGGCTCTAGAACTATAAAAATATTACGTACCAATATAATCAAAAACATTAGATCATGTCACGTTGTGTTTTTAAATATAAATTCATCTGAAAATAATAAACTTGTAAAAATAATTAGCGGAATAAAAAACACGCACATCCTAACCATGTCAGACACAAGAAAGGCTATCAATTCTGGTGTTATGGTTGGTTTTGAAATTATAGACAACAAGGTAACCTTTGAAATAAATTATACAGCCGCAAAATCAGCAGGCCTTAAAATAAGCTCTAAATTATTGGTAATAGCAGATAAGGTTAAATAAAAATGGCCTTGAATAAGACAAATAAAATCAGCAAAAAATTATCAATTCAGAACAAATTAATTATTATAAATATGTCTGTTGTAATAATTACACTATTTTTTGCATCAACTATAGCTGTTGTAGGCGAATACAGAAATCAACACGATTTCTTTTTAAAATCAATTCAAATACAGGCAAAAATTATTGCCAATAACACCACAGCAACTCTTGTTTTTAAAGACAAAACAGGAGCAGAGAAAATATTAGAAGCGTTTACAGTATCACCAGATATACACAGCGCCACAATCTATGATGATTTTGGAAAAGTTTTTGCCAGTTATATAAAACAAGAAAAAACGAACCCAAACAACAAATACGACAATATAATAAAAAGCATACAGGGTTCATCGAATATATTTAACAACCAGTTCCATATAAATGAATCGATTATACTTGAAGATGAGCCAATCGGCACATTATACATACAAGTTGACACATCGAGAATATATGCTGATATTTTTAACTATCTTGTATATACAGTTATCATTGCACTAACCTGTCTCATCTTCGCTTCGCTTCTTCTTTTTAAGCTAAGTAAAAATATTACTCGCCCGCTGTTAAGACTTACAGAACTCATGAGCACAGTAATAAAAAACGATGATTATACTATCCGTATAGAGAATCACTCGGAAGATGAGATTGGTGTACTCTCTGAAGGATTTAATAAGATGTTAGCTTACATTCAGGTTAATGATGAACGTCTTGAACATGAGCTTTCTGAGCGTAACAAAACAGAAGAACACCTGGATAAACTAGCCTACTTTGATGTAACAACAAACTTGCCTAACAGGCATTTTTTTCACAAACAACTAGATCAAGCTGTTAAAAGGGCTATTTCCAGCAATCAAAAAATGGTTCTGCTTTTTCTAGATCTTGATAATTTTAAAACTGTAAATGATACAGCCGGCCATAAAACAGGCGACCTGTTACTCAAACAGGCATCTTCTCGCTTAACTGGCGTATTACGTCAGAATGACTATATTTGCCGCATAGGCGGAGATGAATTTGCTATCATTATTGAAAATGTTAATGATATTAGCGATATTTCAACGGTAACTAAAAAATGTATTGAAATATTGTCCAACCCTTTCGAACTTGATGGAAATATTTTCTTTATTGGTGCCAGTATTGGTATAAGCATATGCCCAGATGATACCAGCACATCAAACGACTTACTGATTAATGCTGACATGGCAATGTATGAAGCAAAAACTAATGGAAAAAATAATTACCAGTATTATAACCATGGGATGAATTTAAAACATAGCCATAAATTTCAAATTGAAAGTGATTTAAGGCATGCCATTTCCATGAACCAGCTGGAGTTATACTATCAACCACAAATAGATTCTAATAGTGATCAGATCATAGGTTTTGAAGCATTGATGAGATGGACTCATCATGAGAACGGTATAATATCGCCAGATGTATTCATTCCAATAGCCGAAAAAACAGGTTTAATACTGCCGTTAGGAAAATGGCTAATTGAAACAGCATGTATAGACGCTAATCAATTCATCGACTCAGGCATAACTGACTTTACAGTATCTATCAACATATCGGGCATTCAGATTCGTGACAAGTCATTTATAAAAAACATTACCGATTCATTAAGTTCGACGGGCTTAGACCCCAGACACCTGGAAATTGAATTAACTGAAAGTACACTGATGGACGATAGTGACCTTGTTATTAAAAAAGTTAATGCCTTAAAAAAACTAGGAATTAAAATTGCGATTGATGATTTTGGTACTGGCTTCTCCTCAATGAGTTATTTAAAAAGCTTTCCTGTTAGTAAACTTAAAATTGATAAAGGTTTTATTACAGGCCTACCAAATAGCAACGAGGACACGGCCATTGTGCGCGCAATCATTGCCATGTCACACGGCCTTAATATAAACGTCATTGCCGAAGGTGTTGAGCGACAGGACCAGGTAGATTTACTAAAAGAATTAAGCTGTGATATGTTTCAGGGATATTATTATGCTAAACCAGTTCCCATTAAAGACCTGATTAAATAGACTGCATTAGATTTAATTACATTTTGAAAGTTACGCATAGAAGCTGATTTTTAATTTTAAAATATAAGTATTACAACATTTCCACAAGCAACACCAGAACATCTGATGCCACTTCCTTTAGCGTATAACAGGCTACTGCCCCAGGGTCCTTTAGTAGACCATTGAAACATTATCCTCACCTGCCAGTTTGTCCAGGCGATTAATTAATTCATCACTGGGCTGCACTCGCCAATCATCACTTAATGATAATTTTGCGACAACGTCATTTCGAGTATAATTAATCCATACCGGACATGCACCTTCTCGAAAAGGGTTTAACACCTGATTGAGTTGCTGCACTATACTGTGATCGCCATTATTGTCTTTTAAATTAATTTCCAGACGTTGAGCAAATTTCTGCCTGGCTTCAGTTATATCGTAAATGATATCTGCGGTTATCCGGTAACCACCAAAATAATCATCATAAATAACCTTACCTTCGACAATTATTAACTTATCTTTATTTAAAAGGTAATTATATTGCTCAAACTTTTCTTCAAAAATTCTTACTTCAACACGCGCAGTTCTATCATCTAATACCGCTGATACAATTTTTCCACCGGTTTTAGTTCTACGAACACGCATGCCTATCATCAAACCAGCCAGCTTGTAACTTTTTGCATTACGCTGTGACATATAACCGCCGCCAGCGCCAGAGGCAAGATCACTTTGATCAGCCAAAGCGCCCAGATTACAATCTATAAATCGTTTCAGCTCTTTTTCATATTTCTCTATAGGATGCCCGGTTAAATATAAACCCAGGGTTTCTTTTTCCAGCGTCAGACGTTTTTCTTCTTCCCATTCAGCGACTGTGACTTCTTCTATGGGGGCTATACTATTTTCTTCTGCAGCACTACCAAATAAATCATCCTGACCAACACTGGCATTTTTCTGATATTGTTCCGCACCCTGCATTGCGTCACGTAAACGTGCCATTAAAGTTGCCCGGTTTGGGCCTAATTCTTCAAGTGCACCGGCTTTTATCAATGCCTCCAGAACACGCTTGTTAACTTTTCGACCTTCTACACGACGACATAAATCAAACAGGTTTTTATAAACACCGTTGTTACTGCGCTCTTCAATAATACCGTCGAGTGCCGCATCACCCACGCCTTTTATGGCACCTAAACCATATAAAACCTGTTTATCATCAGGCACTGAGAACTTAATAATTGAACGATTTATATTCGGCGTTAAAACATCTAACTCCATTCGGTGGCAATCTTCAATTAAAGTAACCACTTTATCGGTATTATCCATATCTGCAGATAAAACCGCGGCCATAAATTCTGCAGGGTAATGTGCTTTTAACCAGGCTGTTTGATATGACAATAAAGCATAAGCAGCAGAGTGAGATTTATTAAATCCATAACCGGCAAATTTTTCCACCAGGTCAAAGATTTTAATTGCAAGCTCACCATCAATACCATTGGCCTTAGCACCATCTTCGAAAATAGCGCGCTGCTCAGCCATAACCTCTGGTTTCTTTTTACCCATGGCTCGACGTAACATGTCGGCGCCACCAAGGGTGTAACCAGACAGCACCTGGGCAATTTGCATTACCTGCTCCTGATACAGAATAATGCCATATGTTGGTTCTAGTATTGTTTTCAGTGATTCATGTTGATACTGGGAGTCGGGGTATGAAACCTCTTCTCTGCCATGTTTACGGTTGATAAAGTTGTCAACCATGCCCGACTGTAAAGGCCCTGGTCGGAACAGCGCGACTAATGCAATAATATCTTCAAAGCAGTCAGGCTGTAAGCGTTTGATCAGGTCTTTCATGCCACTGGATTCCAGCTGGAATACGGCGGTTGTTTCAGCAGCCCTTAGAAGCCTGAAGGTTTTCTCATCTTCGAGTGATATCAGGTTTATATTCAGGTCCTGTTGATCAGCATGTCGGGCTTTTATATTTCGCACGGCCCAGTCGATAATGGTTAATGTTCTTAAACCAAGGAAATCGAATTTAACCAGACCAATGGCTTCAACATCATCTTTATCAAACTGGGTAACTATACTATGTCCACCCTGCTCACAGTACAGAGGTGTAAAATCGGTTAATACCGACGGTGATATAACAACCCCCCCTGCATGTTTACCCGCATTACGGGCGCAACCTTCAAGTGACAAAGCCATATTAATAAGTTCAGTCACATCTGCTTCAGACTTATAAGCATTTGCAAGGTCTTCAGATTCTTCCAGTGCCTTAGTTAACGTCATGCCAATTTCAAAGGGAATCATTTTAGCTATTCGGTCAACAAAACCATATCCCAGCCCGGAGACGCGACCTACATCTCGAATTACCGCTTTGGCAGCCATTGAACCATAGGTAATAATCTGTGAAACCGCATCTCGTCCATAGGTATCTGCTACATAAGCAATTACCCGGTCACGCCCTTCCATACAGAAATCGACATCGAAATCCGGTAATGAAACACGTTCAGGATTAAGAAATCGCTCAAATAATAACTCATACTGTAACGGGTCAAGGTCAGTAATCAGTAACGCATAGGCAACAAGGGAACCGGCACCTGAACCTCGACCCGGACCTACGGGTATTTCATTATCTTTGGACCACTGTATAAAATCCGCAACAATCAGGAAATAACCCGGGAAGCCCATACTGTTAATTACGCCAAGTTCAGTATCCAGCCGTTCATAATAGGGCTTGCGTCGCTCAGCTGCATTTTCAGAATCGAGGGGTACAATAAGCTCAAGTCGTTTCTCAAGACCTTCTTTGGACACCCTTATGAAATAGGACTCAATTGTGTCGCCTTCAGGTACTGGAAAATTAGGTAGAAAGCTTTCACCCAGGCGAACATTCAGACTACAGCGCTGAGCAATTTCAACCGTATTTTGTAATGCCTCTGGAATATCCGCAAACAGCTCACACATCTCTTCCTCTGTGCGTAAATATTGCTGATCACTATATAATTTTTGACGACGAGGATCATCCAGCGTTCTACCATCGGTAATACAGACTCTCACCTCATGACTATCAAACTCTTCAGTCTTCAAAAACCTGACATCATTAGTTGCAACTACTGGCGTATTTGTCGTCATTGCCAGGCTCACCGCGGCATGTAAATACTCCTCTTCCTCTTCCCGGCCAGTGCGTTGCAATTCGAGATAAAATCGATCAGGAAAGATATGTTTCCAGGCTTTTAGTAAGGCCTCTGCCTGCATCTGATTTCCAGACAATAAGGCTCGACCAATATCACCTTCCCGACCTCCCGAAAGTGCAATAATTCCTGCGCTAGATTCTCTTAGCCAGTCAACCTCAACCATGGGAATTCCACCATGCTGACCCTCAAGATAAGCACGAGAAATAAGCTGTGTGATATTAAGGTAACCCTCATTGTTCTGGCACAACAAAACCATACGTGATGGCTTCTCTGTTTCAACTGCCGGACGCACCCAGATATCGACACCAATGATTGGTTTAATACCCGCTGCCATGGCTGCCCGGTAAAATTTCACCATAGCAAAAAGGTTAGATTGATCTGTTAAAGCGATAGCTGGAATATTTTGATCTGCAGCGGTTTTCATCAAAGGCTTGATGCGAACCACGCCATCCACTAATGAATATTCTGTATGTAAACGTAGGTGTATAAATCGCGGATTCATTTAAATATAATCTACTTTAAATATATTATGTAACTGTTTGTTTTATAAGGAATGAGGTCAATATTTTTTATTTGTAATTATTGAATCCATTATGAAACAGAAACCACTGACTAACAATCACTAATCACTATTTACCACTATAATTTGTTTTACCCGGTTGTAAATAAGGATGTTTACCCACTTTTAAGGTAAAAAAGCTTAAAAACAGATATAAATTAACCACTTTTTGGGTTACTGGGCCGCCGACCTGATTGTCAGAGTATTTTTATTTTACGCAGAGCAGATAAACAGATTAACAAACTTATATAAGTTATTGATATCTATATAATTACAATCTTAATATTATTATTTAGCAAGTGCTAAGAAAAAACACAACAGTAGTGTAACTCAAAGCCATGGCGCATCTCCATCGGGGAAAGACCGCCGCTTTCTGGCGCTCTGTCCCCTTATTGATACCACCAAAAGTTGTACGGAGTCGACACCCTACACTGTCAGCTCCTGGTGGTATGGGTTAAGGGGACAGGGCTTAAAAAGCAAGGCCTTTCCCCGATGGAGAAATGCCTCAGCATGGTAAAATATTTGAAATATTAATGACTAAAATACGCCAGAATTATAGATGAAATAGTATGTGACTTTACGCAGAAACCTGACCGTTTACGTTTCCAGCAAACGCCTTACTGGGCCAAAAGTTTTACGGTGCTCAGGGCACGAACCGTGTTCTTCGAGTAATGCCATATGGACTTTTGTGGGGTAACCTTTGTGCCTGTCAAATTCATATTGGGGGTACAGTTTATGTAAATCGAGCATCTGTTTATCACGCTCAACTTTAGCAAGAATAGACGCCGCTGCTATTGATTTTACTCTGCCATCACCCTTCACAATCGCCTCAGCTTTACACGCCAAATTCGGCAATTTATTACCATCAATAAGAGCAAAATCCGGCTCAACCGGGAGCCCCTCAATTGCCTTTTTCATGGCTAACAAACTCGCCTGTAGAATATTAATTTCATCAATAATCTCAGGCCCAACTGATGAAATTGACCAGGCTTTCGCATGCTGCTTTATCTGTTCAGCCAACAGCTCTCGTTTTTTAGCTGTAAGTTTTTTTGAATCATTCAAACCAGCGATTGGCTGCAAATCATCCAAAATAACTGCCGCTGCTACAACCGAGCCAACCAGTGGCCCCCTGCCCGCTTCATCTACACCTGCAATAAATTTATAAGCACTTAGGTCAATATCAATGTCGTCAATCATGTTTTCCGGTACAATCCATTTACTTAAACTAACAATGTATAATACAGAGTTGCTCTTCTAAAGGGTAAGATTTATAACATTAAAAACCATAAATATGGCCTAAAATTACAGCCTCAAATTTGATATTTAACGGATTTATTAAGCCAACATCAAAAGATAGCTAAACCCATAATGAAAAAAATAATGATCAGTGCCGGAGAAGCTTCCGGTGATATGCATGCAGCCAATATCCTAAAAGCACTACATGCAATGGATGCGGATGTTGAGTTTTATGGCATGGGGAGCCAGCAATTACGCGATGCTGGCGCAGAAATTTTAATTGATTGCTCAGATATTGCCGTGGTCGGTCTAATAGAAGTTTTATTCCACTACCGTAAAATAATGAAAGCACTTAATACCTTACGTGAATCATTACGTAGTAACCCTCCTGATCTGTTGGTACTGGTTGATTATCAGGAGTTTAATTTCAAACTGGCCGAAACGGCAAAGGAACTGGGTATAAAGGTTCTGTTTTATATCAGCCCTCAGGTTTGGGCGTGGCGCCAGCATCGGGTTCATAAAATAGGTAAAATCATAGATATGATGGCTGTTATCTTGCCATTTGAAGAAAAATTCTACAAAGATGCCAATGTGCCGGTGCGTTTTGTAGGTAACCCCCTCACCGATAAAACCCACCCGAATAAAGATCGACAGGCCTGCTTTAGTGAATATAAATTAAACAATACTCAAAAAGTAGTGGGTTTGTTTCCCGGTAGTCGTGGTGGTGAAATTAAACGCGTGTTACCCATCCAGCTTGCAGCAGCCGATAAATTACTTAAAGACAAATCCGATTTACAATTCATACTGCCCATCGCCAGTACCTTAAACGAAGAATTGTTCACTAGTTATCTTGAGAATTATAAACACCTGAATATCAAACTGGTAAAAGACCTGCCCTACAATGTGATGCAATGCTGCGATGCCATAATTACTTCATCAGGAACGGCGACATTAGAAATAGCATTAATGGGTATCCCGAACTGTATAGTTTATAAAATAGCGACTATTTCATACCTGATTTTACGTCAGTTGGTAAAAATCAAACATATTGGACTTGTAAATATCGTCGCAGAAAAATACATTATAAAAGAGTTTTTACAGTTTGACGCAAAACCACAGCTGATAGCCGATGAGATAAATTTGATTCTGGATAATGATTCATATAGAAACAATATGATTAAGGAGTTAAACGCTGTACAGAACAAACTTGGAAAAACAGGTGGTATAAATAATATGGCTGAATTGATTCTGGAGATGTTAGATTAATTGTTTTTCACACATCTATGGAACATCTTCCTCGGGGAAAGACCACCGCTTTTTGGTGCTCTGTCCCCTTAACCCATACCATCAAGAGCTGCCGGTGCAGGCATACTGCTCCGTAAAACTCTTGATGGTATCAGTGAGGGATATGAGCCCTAACAGGGTAAAAAAACAATTGTTATATAAACTAAAAACTACCACTTATAATCAGTTGAAACCTAACGAACAATCCCTCGTTCAGAATTGATAATAAAGTCAGCCATGTACTTCACTTCCGGATACTGACTAATTAACTCTGCAGCTTCTTTCATAGCCTGTTCTCTGGGTTTTTTAGAACGCACCAATATTTTATAAGCATTTACAATTGCGCGTATAACTTCATCACTACAACCACTACGTTTTAAACCTACCTTATTAATGCCCCCCGCCTTGCCGTAGTTACTAGCAACTACTACATAAGGCGGTACGTCCTGGTTTATGATTGACCCCATACTGGTAAATGCCTGGTTACCGATTTTTGTAAATTGATGAACAAGCGTAAAGCCACCTAAAATAGCATGGTCACCTACTTCAACATGACCAGCACAGGAAGCTGAATTTGCAAAAACAATGTGATTGCCAATTTGACAGTCATGTGCGATATGCACGTATGCCATAAGTAAATTATTATTACCTATACGCGTGACACTACAACCATCATCTGTGCCACGTGAGATAGTTACATTTTCACGAATGGTATTTTCATCACCTATTTCGAGGTAGGATATTTCACCAGAAAATTTTAAATCCTGAGGCTCTTCACCAACTGATGCAAACTGAAATATTTTATTATTTTTTCCAATTTTTGTCGGCCCGTTAATAACCACATGTGGCCCGACCCAGGTGCCAGAATCAATTTCAACATCCGCACCAATTACACTATAAGGACCAATGCTTACGTCATCAGCAATTTTGGCAGTTGCATCTATAATTGCGGTTTGGTGAATCATTTATAACGCCTCATTTATTATCATGATTAATTATTTTTAGGCAGGTCTTTCAGTAGCGGCACACATAATAGTAGCACTCGCAGCTAATTCACCATCTACCAGTGCTTTACAGTTAAACTTCCAGATAGAACGCATTTTTTTAACTAATTCAACTTCTAAAGTTAGTACATCACCGGGAACGACCTGTCTTTTAAAACGCGCACCATCTATACCTACAAATAAATACAATGTATCTTCTTCCGGGTTTTCATCCATTGTTTTAAAACCCAGCAAGCCAGTCGCCTGAGCCAGTGCTTCCATAATTAAAACACCGGGCATAACAGGATAATCAGGAAAGTGGCCCTGAAAAAAAGGTTCGTTAATAGTGACATTTTTTACAGCTGTTAAGGTTTTTCCCACTTCATAATCAAGTACTTTGTCGACAAGTAAAAATGGATAGCGATGCGCCAGAAGTTTCTTAATTTCACCAACATTCATTGTGTTCAAAATAACACCTTAACCTTTATTATTTATTTGTTTTTCTAACTGACGAATTCGTTTAGCCATACTATCAAGCTGTCTGAAGCGCACACTATTTTTACGCCATGATTTTGTTTCATCAATGGGTGTGGTTGATGAATATGATCCAGGCTTCTTAAGAGATTTAGATACAATCGTCATAGCCGTTATCATAACGTTATCTGTAATCTCGATATTATCACGTATACCTGCCATACCACCAATTATGCAGTTTTTGCCTATTTTAGTACTACCTGCAACACCTACTCCACGGGACATTACAGTATGAGCGCCAACATGAACGTTATGGGCAATTTGCACATGATTGTCGAGTTTTACACCCTCTTCAATAACCGTATCATTTAAAGCCCCTCTATCGACAACAGAACAAGCGCCAATTTCAACTTTATTGCCTATTCTAACACCGCCTACCTGAGATATTTTTAACCACTCGGTTTTATCAAACTCAAAACCAAAACCATCAGATCCGACAACAGAAGATGAATGAAGTATACATTGCTCACCAATGCTACAGCCGTAGTATACGGTAACATTAGGATATAAATGTGTGGATTTGCCTATCTGACTGTTACGCCCAATCACACAACCCGCTTCAATAACAGCTTCATCGGCTATTTCAGCATTTGCATCTACAACAACATTTGCACCAATACTTGCAGAATCAGATACCTTCGCAGATGCATGAATACTGGCCGTTGGATGTATTCCTGCAACGGGTAACTGTTGTGGATAGAGCAAGTCAACAATTCGGGCATAAGTAGCACGAGGGTTATCTACGACGAGTGCAGCAACATGCGTATTTTCTAACATGTCCTGTTTAATAATTACTGCACTGGCATTTGTTTCACGTAAAGCGTGCATATATTTTGCATTAGAAACAAAACATATATCTCCTTGTTGAGCACTTTCAACAGAAGCCACGGAATTGATAACAACATTTTCATCACCCTGCACAGTCAAATCCAGAAGCTCTGCCAGTTGTTTCAATTTATAACTCATTCTACGGTTTCTACTTGGCTGCTTTATTAACAAGCGCAGAAATTTCATCCGTTATATTCGCCTTATCAGCTGCAAACATAACACCTTCATTTAAAATGAGATCATATTTTTTTTCTGCGGCAAACTTCTTTGTTACTTCAAAAACAACTTCTCTAAAATCAGTCATTTCTTTATTACGCATAACTTTTAGCTCTTTTTCAAGTGCTGTACCTTTTTCACGATACTCACCAATCATCTGCTTTAATTTATTCTTTGACGAAGTCAACTTACTCTCTGTCATCAACAGTTCATTAGTTTTAATCTCTTTTTCTAATGCTTTAATATCTATAACCAGTTTCTCAAGATCCTGCTTAGGGCCATTAAACTTATCTTCAAGCATTTTATCAATGCCTTTAACTTTGGCATATTCATTAAACAGAATATTTACATTTACAAAACCTATTTTCTGCGCAAAACTCGCTGCAGGAACCGTTAACATACTCATTAAAAATAACGCTGATACTAATTTCTTCATCTAAATCTCTCCTAAAAGAATGAACCTATACTAAACTGAAATGCCTGCCTGTCATCACCTGGTTTATCATCAATGGTTTCAGCGTAACTGAATCTTAATGGACCTATAGGTGCCAACCAGACAAATGAAACACCGTATGAACTTCTAAGCTCATCCGCATTAAAACCGCCTTCTATAGCAATACCACCTTCTACATAATCATTTTGTAAAAACACATTACCAATATCATAAAAGACACTTAAACGTACTGAGTTTGGTGCCTTTTCCATAAATGGCACTGGGAATATTAACTCTGCACTTGCTACCGTTCTTATATCACCACCAATAGGATCGTCTATAGCGGATTCTACAACTAGACCATCAGCATCAAAAACCGCATCTTTTACAAAACGAGGTCCTAGTGAGTTTGAGTCATAACCACGAACCGTTCTTAAACCACCCGCAAAGAATCGTTCATAGAAAGGATAATTCGGCGTATCAGAATACCCCTTACCAATCGCCATATCTGTACGAATTAATGTCGTCACACTATTAGTGACTGGAAAGTAAAATTTATTCCGATAAGTTAATTTATAATACTGTAAATCACTACCTGGTGTAGTTAAATCAAGTAAAACTGACTGACTATTACCCCGTGTAGCAAAAACTGTTCTATTTCGAGTATCGTGAGTGTAACTGGCTAACATAGTAAATGCAGCAACGCCTGCTTCCAGATTGTCCTGATCAGTATAGGCTCCATGTTCTGCCAAAAACTGTAACACATCGTCTGTTACCGTTGTTGTTCCACGAAGTATGTCCGTCTGCTCAAAACCTACACCAAATCTTACCCGATCAAACTCAGATAAAGGTATTCCATAGGATAAATTCAAACCGTAATTATTTTCCAGGTAATTAATAATATCATCTTCAGATGTATCTCTTTCTCGATATGACAGGGCAATTGTACGACTGATACCATCTATTGTGTGGTAAGGATCAGTAAATGACACACTATATGTCTGACCTGCTGCTTCGCGATTTAGATTAAGCGCAAGCTTTTCACCGGTACCATTTAAATTATCCAGCGTCATACCAAGATTAAAGACAAAACCCTGACTCTGTGAGAAACCTGCACCGACATTAAAACTACCCGACAAACGCTCTGTAACATTAATATTGATATCTACTAAATCGTCTGTACCGGGCACAGGGTCTTTATCAACCGTTACTTCTTCTATATAAGCCAGACGTTGTAAACGAATTTTCGAACGTTCCAACTTACTATTAGATAACTCACCGCCTTCCATTAATCGTATTTCGCGACGTAACACTTCATCATTAGTTTTATAATTACCCGTAAAATTAATGCGTCTTACATAAACTTTTTTACCCGGACTAATTAAATAACTTATATCAACTTCAAGTGTTTCATCATTAATAATCGGAGCCACTTTCACTTTTGCAAACGAATATCCTTCATTGCCCAGTCTGCGGGTAATCAGATCTTTACCCTGAACCATTTTATCCCGTGAAAAAACATCGCCAGTTTCTATAAATATAAGTTTTCTAAGTTCTTTCTCTTCTAGTTTCAAGTCACCAGCCAGAGTCACATCTTTAACTTTATATTTTTCACCTTCAGTTACATTCATGGTGACATAAATATCTTTCTTATCTGGTGTAATCGTTACCTGTGTAGACTCAACAGCAAAACGCACATAACCTCTATCCTGATAATATGATTTAAGCGTTTCTTCATCTGCTGCCAGTTTGGGTTTAGCATACTCATCCATACTGCTAAACCAGTCCCATGTACCTGGAACGCCTAACTGTAATTCTGACAATAGAGTATCATCATCAAATACCATATTTCCAACAATGTTAACCTGCTTGATTTTCGCAACGACGCCTTCTGATATCACAATATCAATATCAACACGATTGCGCTCCAGTTCTTTTACAGATGTAGTAATACGTACAGCATATTTACCGCGACTAAAATACGCCTGCTGCTTTAAACCCTGCTCTATTTTATCTAAAGCGGAAGGATTAAATACACGACCTTTAACTATTCCTATATCTGTTAAAATTTCTTCAAGCTGTGCGTCTTCAATATCACTATTACCAGACCAGGTTATCTCAGATATAGCTGGCCTCTCAAGCACCTTAACAACCAGAATATTGCCATCTTTTAAAAGTTTTACATCTTTAAAGAAACCAGTGTTATATAACTCCTGTATAACATATGTAGACTGAGAGGTTTCAAACGGATCTCCAACTTTAACTGGCAAGTAATTTAATACAGTACCATCGGGTATCCGTTCAAGACCCTCCAGACGAATGTCTTCCACTACAAAGCTACCGCTTGCATATACACTGTGTTGAAAAATCAAGATAAAAATTAAAAGTAATAACCTGCGCACAATTTCGCCAAATAAATATAAATTAAAAACTAATTAACTAGACGCTGAATATCATTAAAGATAGCCAGGCTCATTAATAGAAATAAAAGAGTTAACCCGAGTCTTTGACCTAATTCTTCAAAACCTTGTGACACCGGAGAACCTTTAACAATTTCAATCAGGTAATACATCAGATGCCCACCGTCTAACATAGGCACAGGTAATAAGTTTAAAACACCAAGACTTACCGAGATCATCGCAAGGAATTTTATATATGTAAGAATACCGATACTGGCGGTAATACCCGCATACTGAGCTATAGTGATCGGGCCCGAAATATTTTCGAGTGCAGCTTCACCCGTTACCATTTTTCCAAGAACTTTTAATGTTAATGCGGAAAAAACCCATGTTTCTTTAACTGCCCTGAAAAATGCAGCAGTAGGAGTATACTCAATTCGAGTTTTTGTCTTTTCCATTAAACCTTCTGGTATTTCAGGGTATGCCCCCATAAAGCCAACCAGCTTGTCACCGCGTTTTTTGCTCACTGGTGTTAGCGTTAATGATTGCTCTTCACCATCACGTTGTATCAAAAATTGCAGCGACTTACCCCCACTACTCTGAACAATTGAAACCAGACTCTGCCAGTTTTTTACTGACTCATCATTAATCGAAAGCACTAAATCCTTAGCTTCTAAACCTGCAGAAGCAGAAGCTCCGTCAGGCGTAGTTCCACCGATCACTGCGGGTATTTCTGGTTTCCATAGCTTGAAACCCATAAGTTTTGTTACGTCTGATTTTTCCTGCAGAATATGTAAATCACCGATAGGTATTAAACGCTCAGTTAAATGCAGGTCGATTGTTTTAACCGTTACAGGCAAAACACCGCCATCAATACCCTGATCAATAAGTGCTATTCGAAATTCCTGCCAGGTTTGCACCTGTGCACTGCCAACAGCAAGCATTTCATCTCCATCTTTGAATCCAGCTTGCGCAGCAATAGATTCGACAGGCGGTTCAGCAATAACCGGTCTTATGCCATCCTCACCATTTATAAAAAAGACAAAATAAAAGATCGCTGCAAGAATGAAATTAAAAATTGGGCCAGCGGCAACAATTGCGAAACGAGTGGCTACTGGCTGAGTATTAAATGCACGATGCCTTAGTGATTCATCAACGTCACCTTCACGCTCGTCAAGCATTTTCACGTAACCACCCAGCGGTATGGCAGCTATAACAAACTCAATCAGGTCTTCACCCTTTTGTCTTTTCCAGGTTAGCAGCGGTTTGCCAAAGCCAATTGAAAAACGCAAAACTTTTACTTTAAGTAAACGCGCAACCCAATAGTGACCAAATTCATGAAATGCAACCAGAACACCAATTGCAATAATAAAGAAAAGAATATTGTGTAACAGACCACCTGCGCTCATAAATTAAACTCCAGTTTATTTACCCAGTCAGACGAAACATGACGTGCATCTGAATCAGCCTGTAAAATAGTTTGCAAACTATCTGCTTCAACTTTTGTCGTATTTTCCAATGTTTTTTCAATTACCTTAGATATGTTCGTAAAACTTAATTTCTTATTTAAAAAAGCATCAACAGCAATTTCATTTGCCGCGTTTAAAATTGTGGTTGATGTTCCTCCCTCATTTAATGCGTCGTATGCCATGGCAAGACAGGGGAAGCGCACAAAATCCGGTTTTTCAAAGTCTAGTCTTGCGACCTCAAAAATATCTAATGGTTCAACGCCTGATAACATTCTTTCTGGCCAGGCCATAGCATGTGCAATAGGTGTTCGCATATCGGGATTACCCATTTGTGCCAATACAGATCCGTCTGTGTAACTAACCATAGAATGTATAATACTTTGCGTATGTAACACTACCTGAACCATTGATGGCTGTGTATTAAATAACCAGCAAGCTTCAATGACCTCAAGACCTTTGTTCATCATAGTGGCCGAATCAACAGATATTTTTTGCCCCATCACCCAGTTTGGATGAGCCACCGCTTCTTCTGGTGTCACTTTATGCAAAGTATTGATATCCCGCGTTCTAAATGGACCACCCGATGCGGTGAGCAATATTTTATTAACGCCCTGTTGTTCCAGACCCAGCTCAAATTTATCAGGCATACACTGAAAAATAGCGTTATGTTCTGAATCAATGGGTAACAGCTCAGCATTGTGCCTGGTTACTTCATTAATAAAGAGGTCTCCCGACATAACAAGTGCTTCTTTATTAGCCAGTAATATGCGCTTGCCTGCACGGGCCGCAGCTATTGTTGGTAATAAACCTGCCGCACCAACAATAGCTGCCATTACCTGGTCTACAGCCTGTAAGCCTGCAACTCTTTCCAGTGATTCTACTCCTGATAAAACTTCAGTGTTTACATCAGCTGTACGCAGCTTTGTTTCTAATCGCTGCGCCGCATCTTCATTGACCAGTACGGCATATTGAGGTTTGAACTTGATACATTGTTGAAATAGTTTTTCATCTGCCTGATTCGCAGTCAACGCCACAACATTATATTTTTCCGGATGACGATTGATTACATCTAGTGTATTCACACCAATTGTGCCGGTAGAACCAAGAATACACACACCCTGTTTAGACATTAAATATCACCAGGCTTAAAAACAGAGCTAAAAAAGGCGCTGCAGATAATACACTATCAATTCGATCTAAAATTCCGCCATGCCCCGGCAATATACGCCCCGTATCTTTTAAATCTTTTTCTCGCTTAAGCAAACTAACAAACAGATCTCCTGCAACTGAAATAAATGTGGCAAGTGAAGAAATGATCAGTAACATGAAAGTCTCTATTACCTGTAACTCAAATAAGAAAGCGGCAAGAAAACTATAAACAGTAGTTGCAAAAACAGCTCCGTACATACCTTCTTTGGTTTTTCCAGGGCTTAATTTAGGTGCCAGTTTATTTTTTCCAAAACGTTTACCTGAAAAATAAGCACCAATATCCGCCACCCAGATAATACTTAAGCAATAAAACAACCACCCGGAACCTTCAGATCGAACCAGCACAAGTGCAAGCACAGGCGGTATTAATGCAACGACTCCGATAAACAATTTGGCGGTTGATAAAGACTGATTAGCCACCTGCGGGCCTTTTGAAAACATATGATAAATAGCAATAAACCAGGCCAGCACTGTAAACGATAAAACCGCAGTTAACCATTGAGGGTTATTCGTTATGACTGTCTGTGAAAAATATGCGCCCGTCACTATCAACAATGCATAAACAGCTCGCAACACGCTATTTTGAATCCCGCTAAGTCGGGCCCATTCCCAACCAGAAATAAGCATAACAACCAATAACGAATAAAATATTATATTTTCTGGTTGAGTTAAAATACCCCAGATCACTAGAACAGCCAGGGGTATTGCAGTTAATACTCTTTGTTTAAGCATCGCTAACTAAACCTGTTGCGTCTGAGTAGTATCAACTTGTTCACCTGTTTGCCCAAAACGCCTTTGACGACCGGCATACCAGTTTAAAGCTTCTAAAAATTCTTCTGATTTAAAATCAGGCCATAAAACATCTGTGAAATATAATTCTGTGTAAGCCAGTTGCCAGATTAAAAAGTTACTTATGCGCTTTTCACCGCCCGTGCGTATAAACAAATCTGGCTCTGCTAGTTGTTTTAAACAAACATACTCATTAATTAATTCTGCATTAATATCATCTATCTGAAGTTCGCCCAGCTGTATTTTACTTACAATAGATTTACAGGCTTCAGCTATATCCCAACGCCCACCATAGTTAACTGCAATATTTAACTGTAACCCTGTGTTATTTTCTGTCAGGCTTTTTGCTTCATTAATTTTTATCTGTAGCTTTTCAGAAAAGGCAGAACACTCACCAATAAAGCGTACACGTACATTTTGTTTATGTAATGATTTAACTTCAGACTGCAGTGTAGTTATGAATAGCTCCATCAAGCTACTCACTTCCTGTTCTGGACGTTTCCAGTTTTCGCTGCTAAATGCAAATAGTGTTAAGGCCTGTATTTTTTCCTTAATACATTCTTCAACAATTTGACGTGTTGCTTTAACGCCCGCGTGATGACCTGCAGTTCTAGGCATTAAACGTTTCTTTGCCCAACGACCATTACCGTCCATTACAACCACGATATGTTTTGGCCGCTCACTATCTTCCTGACTTGTCTTGTTAATTGAAGTAACTGTCATTATCTTGATCTTACGCAGTAATTTAACGTGTTATTTTGTAAATAAAATAACACGTTAAATTTCCATCATTTCCTTTTCTTTAGCTTCCAGCAATTTATCTATTTCTGCAACATACTGATCTGTTAGTTTTTGAATTGCTTCTTCAGCATTACGTGCTCCATCTTCAGAAATTTCTTTCTCTTTTAACAGCTCTTTAAAATCACTATTTGCATCACGACGAATATTTCGAATAGCAACTTTACCCGCTTCTCCCTCGCTTTTAACTACCTTAACCAGGTCACGACGCCGCTCTTCAGTTAACATCGGCATTGGCACACGAATGACAGTGCCTTGTGAAGCCGGGTTCAAACCAAGATTTGCCGACATAATAGCTTTTTCTATTGCTGCCACCATTGGTTTTTCCCAGGGTGTTACAGCAAGTGTTCTTGAATCTTCCGCAACCACATTAGCGACCTGTTTTATTGGTGTCATGCTGCCATAGTAATCAACCATAACCTGGTCTAACAAACTGGGATGGGCACGACCCGTACGAATTTTTGTTAACTCGGTTTTCAGGGATTCCACGCTTTTTATCATTCGTGATTTTGCATCCTGGGTTATTTCATCAATCATTTATCTCTCCGACTTTAAAGACAACTAAACTGAAGGTACTATGGTTGTACCTATCGATTTGTCTGATACTGTACGCACCAGATCACCAGTTTCATTTAAATTAAAAATTCGTAATGGCATATTTTGCTCTTTACACAAAACAATGGCTGTAGCATCCATTACTGCCAGGTTTTTAACTAAAACTTCATCATAACTCAAGGTTTCATAACGCTTCGCATCAGGGTTTTTCATTGGATCAGAGTCATATACCCCATCAACTTTAGTCGCTTTTATCAACACATCAGCTTCTATTTCTATGGCCCGTAAAGCGCCTGCGCTATCAGTTGTAAAGAAGGGATTACCTGTTCCTGCACCAAATATGACTACCCTGCCTTTTTCCAGGTGTCGAATTGCACGACGCCTAACATAGTCTTCGCAGACTTGATGAATGCTCAAAGCAGACATAACGCGACAGCTAGGCCCTACTCTTTCAATTGCATCCTGCAAAGCCAGGCAGTTCATTACTGTTGCCAGCATGCCCATATGGTCGCCAGTAACACGATCCATACCGGCTTCTGCAAGACCTGCGCCTCGAAAGATATTTCCCGCACCAATAACAACGCCAACTTCCACACCTAGATCTACAATCTGTTTTATTTCTTCAGCAATACGACCAATAATAGCAGGATCAATCCCCGATTCCTGTGAACCCTGTAAAGCTTCACCACTTAATTTCAATAAAACACGTTTATAAACGGGTTTAGATTCACTCATTATTAATCGTCCTGTTTATGATTATTTAAGCATGTAATCGCTACCTTGTATCTAAGAGCAGTGATATCTCCAAAAGAAGCTAATTACAATTAATATTTATCTAATTCTTCCTACTTTACACACAAAAAACCGGGAAATAAATCCCGGCCTTAAGTTCATCCATGAGCACCAACTATATGTTAGTTAAATAACGATTCAGGTCGCGTCTGTGAGACTTCAGATCAAGTCGGGAAATGTAAGCTTACAAATGTAAGCGTCCATTTCCCAACGAAGAGCTGGAGTCACACAGACGTGAGCTGGGCCGTTATTTTTAGGTGGCGCTGATTTGGGCCATTACTTCATCCGCGAAGTTCTCTACTTTCTTCTCAATGCCTTCGCCTACTTCATAACGAGTAAAGCTTTTAACTTCAGCATCTTTAGATTTTAGTAGTTTCTCAACTGTCTGGTCCGGGTCTTTTACGAAAGGCTGACCAACTAAAGTAATTTCAGCAAGATACTTACGAATACGGCCACCGATCATTTTTTCAATGATATCGTCTGGCTTACCGCTTTCTTTTGCCTGAGCAACAAGAATATCTTTTTCTTTTGCTAACATTTCTTCAGGTACTTCTGCTTCATTAACACAAGTAGGGTTAGTTGCTGCAATATGCATAGCAAGATCTTTAATTAATTCCTGGTCGTCTTTATTAAGCTCAACCAGTACACCCATACGTATGCCGTGGTTATATGAACCAAATGCACCATCCGTAGATTTACGCTCAAAACGACGTACCTGGATGTTCTCACCAATCCTGGCAACCATTTCCAGACGAGTTTCTTCAATTGTCTTTCCACTTTCAAGCGTCAGTGCACTTAAAGCCTCAACATCAGCTGGTGAGTTAACTAGTACACATTGTGCAATACCAGCGGTGAAAGCTTTAAACTCATCACCACCAGAAACAAAGTCTGTTTCACAGTTTACTTCAACAATAGCAGCTTCTTTTTTGTCATCACTTAGAGCAATTGAAACCAAACCTTCTGCAGCTGTACGACCCGCTTTCTTGTCCGCTTTTGCGAGACCAGATTTGCGCATATTTTCAATTGCAGTTTCCATATCGCCATCTACTTCCTGTAGGGCTTTTTTACATTCCATCATACCGGAGCCGGTGCGCTCACGTAATTCTTTAACCATAGCAGCAGTGATCTGCATAGTATTCACCTCATCAAATATTTGTTTATTGTATAACCGTTTCCCTTTCACTAAATATCAATCTAGAAATAAGGGGCGTTAGAGCGGACATGAGCCCGCTCTATATATTGGTTACTTAACTTCTGTTTCAGCTTTAGGTGCAGCTTCTGTTTCAGGAGCAGCTTCTGTTTCAGCTTTAGGCGCAGCCTTCTTCTTAGGTGCGGCTTTTTTCTTTACTGCTGCTTTTTTCTTAGGTGCCGCTTTTTCAGCTGCAACACCTTCTTCGGCTTCAGCTGCGCCAATATTCAATGAAGCCGCTTTACCCTCGATAATTGAATCTGCAACTGCTTCGATATATAACTTAATTGAGCGAATCGCATCATCATTACCTGGAACAATGTAATCAACATCATCAGGTGAGTTGTTAGTATCAACAACACCAACTACCGGGATACCTAATACTTTTGATTCGTGAACTGCAATTGCTTCATTACCTGTATCGATAACAAACACTGCATCAGGTAAACCTGCCATGTCTTTAATGCCACCCAGTGTTTTTTCAAGTTTTTCCATTTCACGGGTTTTTGTTAACGCTTCTTTTTTGATCATCCTGTCGAAAGAACCGTCAGTAGACATAGTTTCTAATTCTTTAAGACGACGAATAGACTGGCGCACTGTATTAAAGTTAGTCAGCATACCACCTAACCAGCGGTGGTTTACGAAAGGCATGCCACAACGAGCTGCTTCTTCAGCGATTGCGCCGCGAGCTGCACGCTTAGTGCCTACAAATAAGATTTTACCGTTAGCAGCAGCAATTTTGCTGATTGCATTCAACGCATCGTTGAACATAGGTAATGTTTTTTCAAGATTGATTATATGAATTTTGTTGCGGTCACCAAAGATGTATTCTGCCATCTTAGGGTTCCAGAAACGTGTTTGATGTCCGAAATGAACGCCTGCTTCAAGCATTTGGCGCATGGTTACTTTAGCCATTATTTAACTCCAGTTAGGGTTAGGCCTCCACATACCCCTTGCAACAACCTGATCCAGAAATTAACCCCGTTCAGGCACCCAGTTACACGGTGATGGTATGTGTGCGTATTTAAAAAAATGTCGTTTGCGCATATGCGCGGCGGCTTTATACCATATTCAGTAGTTTTTAACAATAAAAAGCGTGTTTTTCATGTAATTAAAACAGCTAAGTCCAAGAAATATAAGGAAATCTTGAAAATCGTCTATAATTCAGGCCTAATCGCTTCCCAAGATTAAAATCACAACTAAAATGTAATATATGAGCATACTAATAAAAACCCCGGATGAAATAGCAAAAATGCGTATCGCAGGCCGTTTAGCTGCAGAAGTATTAGAGATGATAGAGCCCTATGTGAAACCCGGTATTACAACCAATGAGCTTGATCGTATATGTCACGATCACATCGTCAACAAGCAAAAAGCTATTCCGGCACCCCTTAACTATCACGGCTTTCCCAAGTCGATTTGCACCTCCCTCAATTTCCAGGTTTGCCATGGTATCCCATGCGAGAAAAAGTTAAAGAAAGGCGATCTTATCAATATCGATATTACCGTGATAAAAGACGACTATCACGGCGACACCAGCAAAATGTTTCATGTTGGTGAACCAACAATAAAAGGCACACGTGTATCCGATATATCCCGTGAATGCCTTGTTAAAGGCATTAAACTCGTTAAACCTGGCACCCAGTTAGGCGATATTGGCGAAGTAATTCAACAACACGCTGAATCAAAAGGATTTTCTGTTGTGCGCGAATACTGTGGTCATGGTATTGGCCGGGGCTTTCATGAAGACCCTCAGGTTATGCATTATGGCAAGGCCGGCACTGGCGTAACCCTACAGGAAGGCATGATCTTTACCATTGAACCCATGATTAACATTGGCAAACGCCAGGTTAAGGTACTTAAAGATAACTGGACAGTCGTCACCAAAGACCATAGCCTTTCAGCTCAATGGGAGCACACTATACTGGTTACCCCAACAGGTTATGAAGTGCTTACCTTAAGAGAAGGCGAAGTAATTTAATAACAGACAGGGGCCTAATACCCCTGTCTGCGAGATCTGAATCGCGGCGACCATTTATCTGACTTACAAAAACAGAAGCGAATTCGATTTAACAACCCTAACCCTGGATCTTTCTATTCATCATGGCCAACATTGAACTGCAATCCATTGAAATCTTTAATGAACATGAGTTTACCAGCAAGCTAAAATCCAGACCCGATCAAATTCTTAGTTTACTTAAAGAAACTATTCAAACCAGTCATGCCGCATTAAAACAGGCTTTTGAAGCCAATGCCGATACCCTGGCACTCGTTAATACCCGTGCATCAATCATCGACAAATTATTAATTCATGTATTTGACCATTATTTTGCTGAATGCGATCAGGCCATCGCGTTAATAGCGGTAGGTGGTTATGGCCGTGGTGAGCTTCACCCCGCTTCTGATATCGATTTAATGCTCTTATTAAAAGATACCGAGAACCCTGCCACCAAGGAAAAACTCGAACAGTTTTTAGTGCTACTCTGGGATAGCAAACTAGATATTGGACACAGTGTACGCACACTTGAAGAGTGCATAGAAGAGGCCACTAAAGATATAACGGTTGTTACCAACTTAATGGAGTCACGCCTGTTAACCGGTGACTCACTTTTATTCAATGACATGATGGAGGCTACCGGCCCGCAACATATCTGGAACAGTAAAGATTTCTTTAAAGCCAAACTCGATGAGCAAACTCAACGCCATCGTAAATTTGGCGGTACCGCTTACAACCTGGAGCCCAACATCAAAGAAAACCCGGGCGGTTTGCGCGATCTGCAAATGATCGGCTGGGTTGCAAAACGCCACTTTGGCACACGTATATTGAGCGAACTTGCCGGGCAGCACAATTTCCTCACCCAAAAAGAGCTTGAAGCACTGATTGAGTGCCAGACCTATTTATGGAAAATTCGTGTGCATTTACATTTTCTGACGGGAAAACATGAAGACCGTATGTTGTTCGATTTACAAAGACAACTCGCCGCTTCTTTCGGTTATGAGGATGGAGAAAACAATCTGGCCATTGAACAGTTCATGCAAAAGTACTATCGCACCGTACTCGAACTGGAACGCTTAAACGAACTTTTATTGCAGCTATTCCGTCAGGAGATACTCTATACGGATGAGCTGGAAGAGCCGGTTAGAATAAACCGTCGCTTTCATGTTATTAATAACTACATTGCTGCCCGTCAGGACAACGCCTTTATTGAGCACCCCAGCTCGTTGCTGGAAATATTTTTAATTATGGAGCTGCACCCTGAAATACGCGGTGTACATGCCCAGACGATTCGTTTAATACGCGAACACACCTACCTTATCGATGATAAATTCCGTGCGTCACAGACGGCCAAACAGCTCTTTATAGACATTATTACCCAAACGCGCGGCGTTACCCATGAATTACGACGAATGAATCGCTACGGCATACTAGCTGCGTACATTCCAGCCTTTGAGCGAATTGTAGGGCGAATGCAATACGACCTGTTTCATGCCTACACGGTAGATCAGCACACCCTGTTTGTAGTCAGAAATATGCGCCGATTATCAGTACCCAATTTTGCACATGAACACCCGCTTGCTAGCGGCATTTTTCATCATGTAAAAAAACCAGAACTACTTTACCTGGCAGGTTTATTTCACGATATTGCTAAAGGTCGTGGAGGTAACCATGCGGAGCTGGGCGCGATTGATGCTGAAGAATTCTGCCTTAACCATGGACAGTCTGCCGAAGATAGTGTGTTTGTTGGCTGGTTAGTCAAAAAACACTTATTAATGTCTATGGTTGCTCAACGTAAAGATATTAGCGACCCGGAAGTCATCTTTGCTTTTGCAAATGAAATGGGCAGCCTTGCTCATCTGGATAACCTTTACCTGTTAACAATGTGTGACATACGCGCAACCAACCCAAAGCAGTGGAACTCATGGAAGGACAACCTTTTATCAGAGTTGTACCATAAAGCAGCAGCCGCTATTAAAGCAGGCCTGAACAACCCGATTCAAAGAGAAATAGTTTGCCATGAAACACGCACCTCCGCGTCCCGCTTACTTGCAAAACACGGTGTTGTTTCAGAAGAGCTTAACGAGTTATGGATGCCTTTCTCAGATAATTATTTCATTAACCATACCCCCGATGAAATTAACTGGCATAGTTTAATATTGCTTGATAAAGAGCAGCAATTGCCAAAAATTAATACCCGCTTCAACCAACGTGAAGAAGCTGAGATATTTATATATAGTGAAGACGATGGAAAACTCTTTGTGACTATTGCTACAACATTAGAACAACTAGGCTTAAATATTGCGGATGCAAAAATTAGCGTTACTAAAGATAATTTTTCCATCAATAGTTTGAAAGTATTAGAAGAAGACGGTAGCAGCCCGACTGAAGAATACAGAATGACTGAAATCACCGATAAACTTAAGTCTCGATTAACTAATAAAGATTATAAAACGGAGCATACAGGTCACCGCTCCAACAGAAACCATAAACCTTTTTCAGTAGAAACAAAAATAAGCTTTGAGCAGTTAGTCGGTAATGATATTACCGTGTTAACCATTATCTCAGGAGACAGACCCGGTTTATTAGCAAGCATCGCTCAGGCCTTTGTTGAATGTGAAATACTCATACACCATGCAAAAATTGCAACTGCCGGTGAAAAAGCATTAGACAGCTTTTATATAACCGATAAAAATCACAACCCCTTATTAGATGATTCATCAATGGAAAAGCTGAAACTAACCTTACTTAAACATTTAGACTGATTTTTACCCCTGTTTTTCAGAATAAAAGCCTTTAATACCTAATTTAAGCCATTAGATAACAGTTTGTTATATATGTACTACAATAAAATGAAGGACTTAGGGGTGTTTGCTTAATTTTTTATTAAGATTATACCCTTTAGTAAGAATAATCATAAAATGTGGGCATAGACTGTGCCAAATATAATATTAAATAATAAACTTCTAATTTCCGCCTGTTTTTTACTTAACATGCTTAGTGTTCCTGTTTACGCCGAAAATAATCCAGCTCAGGACAAACTTCCGCTAGATACGGTTGTTATCATGGATAGCTCCGGCAGCATGAAACAAACAGACCCTAAACAACTAAGAAAACCCGCAGCAAAATTATTTATTTCACTATTAGATAATCAGGACAGATTAAGTGTAGTTAGCTTTAGCAGCAAAGCCTGGCCTATTACCTACCTGACTCAACTTGAAAGCGATAAACAACTTAACCAGGCATTACGCGCGACAGATAAAATATCCCATAAAGGCATGTACACCAATATACATTCTGCCATTGCCAAAGGTATCGAGTTTTTAAAAGAAAGTGACCAGATCAACAGGGAACCCATTATTATTCTAATGTCTGATGGGCAAATGGATGTTGGCAATAAAGAACAATCGGCACAACTTAGAGAAAAGATTTTCGAAGATCTATTACCACAACTCATTGAACATAATATAAAAATATATAGCATTGCATTTACTGAAGCTTCTGATCAGGAGCTTTTACAGGAAGTTGCCGATGCCACTGACGGTCGCTATGCCCTTGCAGCCAGTGACGACGTATTACATAAAGTCTTCAGCAAAATCTTTGAACAAACCAAACAACCGGATATGCTGCCCTTAAATGAGAACAAGTTTATAGTTGATGCAAGTATTAATGAAATCACCATTATTGCTAATAAGGCATCCGAAAACAGCCAGATCTACCTTCAACCACCTGGTGGTGAAAAAATAAACTCAACCTTTAAATCTGAAAAAGTAAAATGGTTTGTTTCTACAAGTTTTGACATGATCACAATTCAAAAACCTGATGAAGGCGAGTGGAAAATTTTATTTAGTGATGATGATAATCGTGCATATATTGTAACTGATATAAAACTACGAACCCGATTCGAATTCAATCAGGAGAGCTATCAACCCGAAATAATTATTAAATCCTGGTTTCTGCAAAACGAAGAAACTGAAGCAGGCCAGGAATTATTAAACAATATGCAGGTGACTCTTGAAATTGAACATCCTGATGACACTATTGAAACATTCCCGGTTGACGCCGCTAATGAAGCCGGCGAATTTATTATCCATTATAAACCCCTGTTAGACGGTGTGTATGGAGCATCAATAATTGCGAAATCACGCACCTTTCAAAGGCAGCAAACTTTCTCTTTTAAAAACAGCATGCCAACAGAACCCGAAATAATAGAAGAGCCGGTAAAAGAACCTGAAATAGAAAAGCCACCTGTTGTCGAACCTGAGCCTGTTCCAGTAGATGATGAAGAAGGTGAAGATACGACTAAAATGTTAATTTACTTTGGTATATTTAATGTTGTGCTTATCTTCATTGGATTAAATGGCTTTTTAATATATCGCCACTTCAAATCAAACAAAACAAGTTCGACCAACACCAGTAAAGAAGAATAGATTAACGATATGCAAATTTCATTAATATACGTATTGATCATGGTCGAAGTACTACTTGTGCTTTTAGGCATCAGTGTAACTTTAGCAATTATTCTTTTACGAAAACCTAAATCAGCTGAAACCACTAATGAACCAATAAACCAACAGGCCGAAGAAGAATTAGATGCACCGGGTCCTGGCAATAGCTACATAGACTTTCTTGAAAAAGCTATGTTGCGAAATGAAACCAAAACAAAGCAACAGGAAGCAATAGAAAATGAACCATCAGATTCTAAAGAATCTGATGAAGCAGATGAAAGTAAATCACCCGCGCCTAATGAAGCCCAAAGTAGTTTACTTCATGCACGTGAGCAATTTCTACTTATGGAAAAAGCAGCTGCAGAAAAGTCCGAACACGAGATACATTTTTGGGACAGTATTTACAATGGCATGACCAGCCTTCTTGAGCAATTTTCAACCACTATACAGTCTTCATCTGAGGACAGTACGCCAGTTGAACAGAGCAAAGAAAAAGTATTTTATATTGAAACGCAAGGTAAAAAAATCGATGGTGAAGTTAATAAGTTAAAGGACATAATTTACGAACAGGAAAACGCATTAAGTAGTATGAAAAAGGCACTTGAGGGTGAAGATGCCGAAAACCCTGAATTTCTGGACACACTCAAAGAACAGCTGGCAGCCCTTGAAAGGCAGTTAAACGACTCAAAAATGTGCATGGATGTACTGGAAATGGAAAACAACCGACTTCAGGAAGAAGTTAATAATATTGATAGTCGCCATGAATCTTTATTCGCAGACGATGAGAAAGAAAAAGCCGAAGACAGTGACTCACTCATTGACCTGGGCCAGATGAAAGAAGTAGTAGAACAGCAGGAAAACAGAATACAGAATTTGATGGATACTATTGAAGGACTGGAAATTGATGCAGCACAGGCTGAAAAACTGAAAGAAACAATCGGCGACTTTGCACGAACATCTAAAGAAATGATGAGCTGTATATCAATTCTTGAAGAAGAAAATGAACGACTTAATTCCTCTACCGCTGAAACAGAAAGTAGCAGCACAGGGGAAGCAGTAGACAACATTGAATTAGATGACCTGAAGAGCACCATTAGTAAACTTGAAGAAGAGTCTATCAAAAAAGATGTCGCATTTGCTAAACTGCAGGATGAATTTAGCTCAATGGAAACAGAATACCTTGCTATGTATGAAGCAGTGCATGGTGATAATTCTTAAAAACAATTTTAGTATTTTTTCTTACTGAAATTTTAAAACTTGCGCCCCTTAAACGACAACAGCCGGGCATTGCCCGGCTGTTGATAACGTTTTTAATGATTCTAAGTTTATAACTTATTCTTCACCAATAATCGTTAGTTTGACTACTGCATTAACATCAGAATGTAAATGTAGATCAATTTCGTAGTCACCTGCTGAACGAATAGGGCCCATTGGAAGACGAACTGATTTCTTCTCAATATCAACACCAGCAGCCACAATTGCTTCCGCAATGTCAGCATTACCAACTGAGCCGAACAACTTACCTTCAGAACCTGATTTAGACGTGATGCTAATAGACATCTCATCAAGCTTAGCTTTTAGCGTTGTTGCAGTAGCTAATGTTTCAGCTTCTTTAGCTTCAAACTCAGCACGACGTTCTTCTAATTCTTTAACGTTTGCTTCGTTTGCAATTTTAGCTTTACCAAATGGTAATAAAAAGTTACGTGCAAAACCATTTTTTACATTTACTACATCACCCAGCTTACCCAGGCGATCAACTTTTTCTAATAGAATAATTTCCATTATTTAATCCTCAGTGGGTTTTAGTGCTGGTCAGTGTAAGGAAGCAATGCAAGAAAGCGCGCTCGCTTAACTGCAGTTGTTACCTGACGCTGGTATTTTGCTTTAGTGCCGGTGATACGTGCTGGAACGATTTTACCTGTTTCACCAACAAAATTTTTCAGCAGGTTAAGATCTTTGTAGTCACACTGTGTAATACCTTCAGCAGTGAAACGACAGAATTTTTTACGACGAAAATATGCCATTTTGATATCCTCTCAATTATTCAGCAGAAGCGTCTGCTTCAGGAGCAGCTTCTTCAGTGGTTACAGGTGCTTCAGCAGCTACAGGCTTTTCAGCAGTTGACTCGTCTTTATCTTCACGAGGACTACGACTATCAGACTTTTTGCTCTCTTCTTCTTTCATTAGAGGAGATTGCTCAGTAATAGCTTCTTTACACTTGATTACCATATTACGCAGAACTGCATCGTTAAAACGGAAGCCAGATTCTAGCTCAGCCATTTCTTCGTTACCGCACTCTACATTCATGAGTACATAATGAGCTTTATGGATTTTATTGATTGAATAAGCCAGTTGACGACGGCCCCAATCTTCTAAACGGTGAATTTTTCCACCATTTGACTCGATAATGCCTTTGTAGCGTTCTATCATCGCTGGCACTTGCTCGCTTTGGTCAGGGTGGACCAAAAACACTATTTCGTAATGACGCATTGTATGCTCCCTACGGTTAATGCCCTCTGCACAGCTTCGCTGCCAGTAGAACAAGGAGTTAAAAAAATCTAAGCCTCATGACTCAGGCGCGCGATTATACGGGTAATTGATGAATACTACAAGCCTGGATTAAGGGCTAAAACATATCTACCGTCACCAATACAATCAAGTTACACCACCAGCTCTGTACACTGTTCAGGCTCATCTCCCTCGGGGAAAGACCGCGCTTTTTGCGCTCTGTCCCGAATGGCACTAAGTTAAGGGGTATTAGCATGAATATTTTATCTGCCATATACCCTATAAAATGAG
>JAPHSS010000037.1 GCA_026195255.1 Gammaproteobacteria bacterium
GTCGTAAGTCGTAAGTCTACAGGATTAAATTTTTAATCTGCTTTGACTGCAAGTTAAACTTATAACTTACGACATTTTTTATTTTTCTATTTCAACTTTCCTTAGCTCTTTCGCCAGCTTATCAAGTATGCTATTTACAAACGCATGACTTTTATCTGAACCAAACATTTTCGCCAGTGTAATAGATTCACTAATAACTACTTTATAAGGCACATCTAAACTATTTTTTAATTCAAAACTTGAGAGTCTTAAAATAGTAAGCTCAATTGGGTCTAACTCTGATTCTTTGCGTTCACTGTATTTAAGAATCAACTCATCTAATTCAGCGACCTGCGTTGGCACCGTGTGTAACAGCTTACGGAAGTAAGCTGTATCAACTTTTTCCATATTCTGTTCCTGAAAGAACTGTTCTTCAATTTCGATCAGGTCATTAGCCGACATAAGCCACTGATACAAAGCCTGTGTGGCTTTTTTACGGGCATTACTTCGGCCTTTTGCCAGGGATACCGACATTAAGATAACTTCTTCAGCAAATTAACCATTTCAAGTGCACTGATAGCAGCTTCTGCACCCTTATTACCGGCTTTGGTGCCTGCACGTTCGATTGCCTGCTCAATAGTATTAGTTGTTAAGACGCCATTTATTACTGGAATATTATGATCCAGTGAAACATTTGCCATGCCTTTAGATGCTTCACCTGCTACAAAATCAAAATGCGGTGTAGAGCCACGAATAACAGCACCTAAACCAATAATTGCATCATATTTACCCGTTTGTGCTAACTGCTGAATAGCCAGTGGCATTTCATATGCACCGGGAACTTTTACAACGGTAATATTTGATTCAGATACGCCATGACGTTTAAGTGCATCAATCGCACCCGCTTCAAGACTATCTACAATAAAACTGTTAAATCGTGCGCTAACAATAACAAAATTACCTTCTTTATATTGCAGCTCGCCTTCTAGTGTTTTTATATCTGACATTTTATTCTCTTAATTAAATTTTTAATAATTTTACAAAGTATACAGGCTATTCTTCACCGGTAATATAATCGACAACTTCAAGACCAAAACCGGCGAGGCCGTGAATACGTTTAGGCGCAGATAAAAGTCGCATTTTATGCACATTTAAATCCATTAATATCTGCGCTCCTATACCGTGGGTTCTTAATTCTTCAGGGGAGTCATTTATTTCTTTAGTTTCTTCTTTGTTATCCAGCATCCATTGCACTATCTGACGTGCTGATTCCGGCTCACGTAAAATGACAATAACACCCGGCTCATCTGCTCCGGCAACAGACTTCATTGCAGAACGTAATGGCCAGCCGCATTTCTTACTCGAAGAAAGCACATCACACATGGTGTTTTCCATATGAACGCGTACACGAACAGGTTTTGCCGGATCGATTTCACCTTTTACCAATGCCAGATGCAGGTCATTACCTATTGCATCCTGATAAGCATATAAACGGAAATGGCCAAACTCATTTGGAAAATCACTTTCCGCAACACGCTCAACGGTTTTTTCATTTTGTATGCGGTAACGAATTAAATCTTCGATTGTGCCTATTTTAAGATCATGCTCTTTTGCAAAAGCCTCTAAATCAGGACGCCTCGCCATGGTGCCATCGTCATTTAAAATCTCAACGATAACCGCTGCGGCTTCAAAACCTGCAAGACGAGCCAGATCACAACCGGCTTCTGTATGCCCTGCTCTATTTAAAACGCCACCTGGTTGAGCTTTTAATGGAAACACATGGCCAGGTTGAACAATATCCTGTGACGACGCACCTTCAGCTACAGCAGCCTGAATAGTTATTGCTCTGTCAGCCGCAGAAATACCCGTAGTAACACCTTCGGCCGCTTCAATACTCACGGTAAAGTTAGTACCATGCATATCATCTGTATTATCTACCATTTGCGGCAGGCGCAACTGACGACAACGCTCTTCACTTAATGTAAGGCAAATTAAACCTCGGCCATAACGCGCCATAAAATTAATGTCATCTGCACTACAGGCTGAGGCTGCCATTAACAGGTCGCCTTCATTCTCACGATCTTCATCATCCATAATGACGACCATTTTGCCCTGTTTTATATCTTCTATAATTTCTTCTATACTATTCAATGACATATGCGTTATTCTTAATGTAGTTTCACTTTAAAAAACCATTCTCTGCGAGAAGGCTTCTGGTAATTTCTGTTTGTTGCGACTTATTATCACTGCCATTAGCTGCATTTTCACCCATGACCAGGCGCTCAAGATAACGCGCCACCAGATCAACTTCAAGATTAACTTCTGAGCCGGACTGATAACCACCCATTATAGTTTCCTGCAGTGTATGCGGCACAATATTTAATTCAAACTGACATCCATCTACTTTATTAACTGTCAGGCTTACACCATCTACAGTAATTGAGCCTTTCATGGCGATATATTTAGCAAGCGACTTTGGTGCTTCAATAATAAAACGCACAGAACGCCCATCATCATACCTGTCTATAACAACACCCAGGCCATCCACATGCCCACTTACCAGGTGTCCACCGAGCCTGGTTTGCAGGGTCAGGGCCTTTTCAAGATTAACTGTACTGCCTTCTTTTAACTGTTTAAGTGATGTCAGTGATAAAGTTTCGCCAGACACATCAGCACAATAAGCATCAACACGAAGTTCAATTGCGGTTAAACAAACACCATTCATGGCAATGCTATCGCCGAGTTGAACATCGTGCATATTCATTTTGCCCGTTTGAATCCAGAAACGCGCATCCCCGCCTTTGTCTTCTATGCTTTCAATTTTGCCTAAAGATTCTATGATTCCGGTAAACATTATTCTTCCAGTGACATCACTTGAACGCTAATAGGTAAACCTGATGAAGTGTTAAATTCACAACCTGCTTCAACAGCCGCACGGGCAATTTCTTCAGCCGTATCTAATCGATCATACAAAGTATACATGGCACCCAATGCGAATTCAGAACCTGAACCAATGGCCCAGAATTTATGATATTCACTAACTTCACGTAATGAATACACGCCAAAGATACCTTTTTTATTACATATTAATGCATCAATATGGGTTGCTTCATAAGGGTCATCTTCTTCATCTTTAGAATTCAAAAAGTAGTGTTCTTTTAAGATGGGATGCAATGATCGAAAAGTTTCAAATATACCGAGACGCGAATCAAAGTCGATTACAATTTTGTCTTCTGTTAAAACAGACTCCATAACTAATGCATGGGCTGCACTGCCGACAATACCAAAATAACCCTCTTTATAAGCCTGTATTTTGTCATACTCACGATCATAAGCTGCGCCCATTCTGAGGTCACCAAATGTTGTTAAACTGTCTGCTGCAATGCAAACTTGACCGTTTTTTCTGACCACGACTATTGTGGACATAGTTTTCTCTCTTATTATTTATTTCTAATTACTGTGTCACTATAAAAAATGCACAGGCAAATAATCTTATTTGCTATATCAATACTTTGGTATTGCCGTAATCCGCCAATCTTTTCCTATTGAGCGGATATCTTTTATTTCAAAATCAATTCGTTCTGACATATCATTTAAATCTGGTAAATGAAATAATCCTTTAGCAGAATCACCCATAATATGTGGTGCCATATATAGCACAATTTCATCAACAAGTTGTTGATCTAATAATGCACCGCATAACTCACTACCCGCTTCAACATGCACTTCATTGGCTTGCCGCTCTACTGCCAGGTATTTTAGAGTTGCCTCTAAATCAAGCTTATTATTTTTTTCAGGTAGTGTAATAACATGTTCTGCCTGTTTAGTACTAAACACCAGTGTTTCACCGGGCTGCTGAAATATTTTACTACTTGCGGTGACTTTTAACTGACTATCAATTATGCCTCGAAGCGGTTGATGTATTTCAATATCGGTTTTTAACTCTTGCGCCGTAATGCGTACATTCATTGACGGATCATCTGCGATTACTGTACCACTCCCGGTTAAAATTACCGAGCTGCGGGCACGTAACTTCTGTACATCAAACCTGGCATGGGTTCCTGTAATCCATTTACTCTCACCAGATGCCATAGCTGTTCGACCATCTAAACTCATCGCCAGTTTAATGCGCACAAAAGGTAAACCTGTTTTCATGCGTTTAATAAAACCCGGATTAATATCTTCAGCTTCGGCCTGCATTAATCCGCTATGGGTTTTAATGCCGGCCTTTTGCAATTTTTCAAGACCTTTACCTGCAACTAAAGGGTTTGGGTCTAACATGGCACACACAAGGCGACTTATACCCGATTTTATTAACGCGTCTGCACAGGGTGGAGTTTTTCCATGGTGGCTACATGGCTCTAAACTCACATAAGCCGTAGCGCCTTTTGCTTTTAATCCCGCCTGGTTTAAAGCATGAATTTCAGCATGCGGGCCACCCGCCTGCTGATGGTAACCTTCTCCGATAATTTCATTATTTAATACAATGACACAACCCACTCTTGGGTTTGGCTGCGTACTGTATAAACCTTTAGCTGCCAACTTTAACGCCTGTGACATATAAAGATTATCGTCTGAAGATTGAGTCATGATTTGATGGTTTTATTTAGATATTTAATTATCAACTATGGATTGAAAACCGCTAATGTTTTTAGTTAATAGATGTTCTGTTAAACAGCTTAGTTAATCTACTGCTGTTCAAGCTTTTCTATGGTCTTTCGAAAAGCATCTACATCTTCAAAACTTAAATAAACAGAAGCAAAACGAATGTAAGCAACGTGATCAAGTGCCTGTAATTCTTCCATAACCCAGTCACCGATAGTACGACCATTTACTTCACGCTCACCCTGAGACATTAGTTTATGTTTTATATGACTAATGCTTTCTTCAATTTTTTCAACACTTACCGGGCGTTTTTCTAGTGCTTTAGTAAAACCGGAACGTAGTTTTGCTTCATCATAAGATTGACGAGTGCCATCCTGTTTAACAATACGAGGTAAACTTAACTCGGCTGTTTCATAAGTTGTAAAACGCTCAGAACACTCAACACACTCACGGCGACGGCGAACCTGATCGCCATCACCTCCAAGTCTTGAGTCTACTACGCGCGTATCAGGCGCTTTACAAAAAGGACAATGCATTTTTACCCTGTCATCTATTTAGTGTTTATGTGTTGCTAGTTATTTATTAAAAAAAATTACTTATATACCGGTAGTTTGGCACAGATTTCAGAAACTTTATCCTGAACACCCTGTATTAAAGCCTCATCATCCATATTCGAAATAACATCACACATCCAGCCTGCGAGATCTACTGATTGCTGTTCGTTAAATCCACGGGTTGTTAATGCCGGTGTACCCACACGAATGCCCGATGTTACAAAAGGTGATTGTGGGTCATTAGGCACTGAGTTTTTATTAACCGTAATGTGCGCTTTACCTAATGCGTTTTCGACATCTTTACCTGTCAGTCCTGCTTTTATAAAACTCACAAGGAATAAATGATTTTCAGTTCCACCGGAAACCACATCATAACCACGATCCATAAATACCTTTGCCATGGCCTGTGCATTTACCACAACCTGTTTTTGATATTCAATATACTCAGGTTCCATGGCTTCTTTAAAGGCTACCGCTTTTGCTGCTATTACATGCATAAGGGGGCCGCCCTGTATACCCGGGAAGATTGCAGAGTTGAACTTTTTAGCGATTTCTTCGTTTTGTTTAGCCAGAATCAAACCACCACGAGGGCCACGTAATGTTTTATGGGTAGTTGATGTAACCACATCAGCAATTGGAACCGGGTTTGGATAGATTCCCGCAGCCACCAGACCCGCAACGTGAGCCATATCAACAAATAGATAGGCGCCTACTTCATCAGCGATATCGCGAAATTTCTGCCAGTCCATAATTTTCGAGTAAGCCGAGAAACCGGCTATAATCATTTTTGGTTTGTGTTCACGCGCAAGTTCAGCTACCTGGTCGTAATCAACTTCACCGGTTTCTTCTTTTAAACCGTATTGAACAGCATTATACATTTTGCCAGAGAAGCTCACTTTAGAGCCGTGAGTCAAGTGACCACCGTGAGCCAGACTCATACCTAATATTGTGTCGCCTGGCTGACATAAAGCCATATAAACCGCTGCATTGGCCTGTGAACCTGAATGAGGCTGCACATTGGCATAATCAGCGCCAAATAATTTTTTCGCACGATCAATCGCTAATTGCTCGGCTTTATCGACATATTCACAGCCACCGTAATAACGTTTTGCTGGGTAACCTTCGGCGTATTTATTTGTCAGCACAGAGCCCTGAGCCTGCATTACACGGGGGCTGGTATAGTTTTCAGAGGCAATAAGTTCTATGTGGTCTTCCTGACGTTGGGCCTCTTCGTTAATAGAGTCCATTAATTCGTCGTCATATCCCTGAATAGTCATATCTGCTGAAAACATGTGGCGTTATCTCCGATTAATAATTTATGCTAGCTTTAAAAGCCCCATAGCTTAGCTTATATAGGGGTATGAGGCTAGTGGAGATACTACATATAGATATGAATTTGTAGAAATAGTGTATTTTCTGACAAACCTTACCGGTTTGTCAGAAAATATCGAGATTGAAGTGTTTATTTACTGGATTCAGATTCAGGTATTGAACTGTCGTTTTTAAATGGCATGTATCTGCTACCCTTCTTAGCTGGCACAATTTGATTAGATTTATGCTGCTCTGTTGAATCGGTTGTAACAGGAACCATAAAAGCTCTTGATTGCTTAACTCCATTTATATCAATGGCAGCGCTAATATATATAACCTGTTCAGCCGCTGATTCAGGGATAACTCGCACAATTATTTCTTCGCTTGCCCCTTTAGATAATTTATTGAATTGGTATTCAGATTGTGTATCAAGCAGTTTCAACCCAGGGTTCACACGATAATTAACATAAAGTGCTTCTGTATCACGTGACACTTTAAAAACAAGTTTAATCTCAAGCTCTTCATTTAACTCTTTAGAATTAAGGAACTCATACTCCATTGAAATACCCGGTTGGGGCTTTCCTATAAAATGTTTGTGAGATGGTTTATCTGCCGACACTGTATTTTTAGTTTGTGCTTCCTGATTACAGGCAATTAATAAAAACGATAGTAAAGTAAGTAATATATATTTCATTTTCTTCTCAATGTTAAACTTAATATGCGCCATATACTGGCAATTGATCTGTGACACCCGGATTTGATGTCATCTGTGAACTGCCATATATGTCCATAACTGAATCAATATTTTGCGTACTTAAAATTGAATCAAGTACATTTGCGCTAGCTGGATTCTCATCTTTGAATACTTTCGTAAAGCTAAATATACTGGTAAAGGCCGCTGTGGTTTTTTGCGAGCCAACTAACACTTCATAGATAGGAGTAAAACCTAAACTTATATTATCTGCACCATCATTAGTTGTATCAAAAATATCATACAAAGTAGACTGTACTGAGCATTCGCTATACCAGCCTGCATTAGTACAATTATTGTTTTCCATATTAATAGAAAAACCAACTGATTGTTGTGGGCCTGAGGTATCTATATAGTTAGGATCATCTAAAACAATAGATGAAAATGCATTTCCAAAACCTTCACCAAATGCAACACGTATATCTATAATATCTCCGCCAGAATGCGGCCCGCCGATTGAATCTGTTCGGGAGAATTTATCTTCAAAGTAATGACCCCATTCATGAATAATCACATGTTCATCATATTCATCGGTATCACTGTTTTCTGCACCCAATAAAAATATTTCCGTACCATCATAAAATGACGTGTTAATAGTTAATGAGGAATTACTAGGACTCCAGTTTATTTTCAATGCTGGAAACACAACTGGATTGATATCTGAATTTATAATTTTGTCTTTAGCTTTTCTGACACTATCAAGAATGGCAAATGGTGCAGCAAAACGAGTTCCTGTGTAACTAGCTCCGCCCCATCCAGATTCGGCATTAAAATCATGGTTATCAACAGGGCCAGTAGTTAGTACTACATTATTATCCTTTCGATAAATTGGCTTGTTTGAAATAGTATTATCTACAACTGAAAAATCCCAGGATGCACTTAACATTTGTGCATTTACTCGGATAAAACTAGATGTATTGTGAGGGTAACTAATACTGTAAAACCCATTTTGATCAGTTCTAACAGAAGTACCATAAGTCCCATTTCCACATATAACTTCTACAACAGCTTGCTGAATCGGCTCCTGAGTAATACTTGCGACTCTATAATCAAGTGCATTACCAAGATGGGGTACTCTGTCGAAAGTAATTGTGCCTGTAACTGTACTAGAACCTGATACATCATTGCAGTTTGTTGATGGCGAAGTAGCCTGAAACAAAACAGGCTCAGAAGTTTTCTGTGTTAGTGTTGAATTAACGATTGGTTTATCACTAGAACTCCAGTAACCGTATTCATTGATCTCAACCACATAATCTCCGATACCTAAATTAGCCGTTAAATATTCTGTATTTGACTGGGTAGTTTCTGCATAATTAATGATAGCGCCGTTTTTAAATAAATATATATCCGGATCAGCAGGATTTAAACCCGATGTTCGAGTCGCTCTGACTGAAACGCTAGTGTTAGGTGAACTCACACTAAACCTAATAAAGCGTGCAACACCAAGGCCGTTATAACCACCATTCTCTACTGTAGTACAAATATTTTGAGTCTGACTGTTTCCAGCATTTTTTACTTCTACATCGAAGCAGGTTTCAACAGCGCCATTACTCGTTACAGTAGAGCTTGATGAACCAGAGCCGGAACAGCCAATAATTGTTAGAATAGGAAAAAATAATATAATCTTATATAAGCTTGTCATAGAGTATTTGTTACTAAGAACTTCCTTTGGTTCAATATACCCTGTTTGGGTTATATTGTTATTTGAATATATTGTTCATTAACTCTAGTATACTAAACTTAAATTAAACTACCTACTTTACTTCACAAAAAAATATAATAATCCTATGGCACAATATATTTACACAATGAATGACGTGGGCAAAATTGTCCCACCTAAAAAAGAACTGCTTAAAAACATTAACCTTAACTTCTTTCCAGGCGCCAAAATTGGTGTTTTAGGTTATAACGGCGCGGGTAAATCCACCCTGTTACGCATTATGGCCGGGGTCGATACGGATATTATTGGTGAAGCGCGGCCTCAGCCTGGCATTAATATAGGTTTCTTACAGCAGGAACCGGAACTTGATGAAAGCAAGGATGTTCGCGGTAATGTAGAAGAAGGCCTTAAGGTTGTTAAAGAAGCGCAAAGCAAACTCGATGCGGTTTATGCCGCTTATGCAGAACCAGATGCAGATTTTGATGCGCTGGCCGCTGAACAGGCACAGCTTGAAAACATTATTCAGGCGGCTGATGCGCATAATCTCGAGCATAAACTCGAAATTGCTGCCGATGCACTACGCCTGCCGCCCTGGGATGCTGATGTAAGCAAGTTATCCGGTGGTGAGCGCCGTCGTGTTGCACTTTGTCGTTTATTACTTTCTGCCCCCGATATGTTGATTCTTGATGAGCCAACCAACCACCTTGATGCTGAATCCGTTGCCTGGTTAGAGCGTTTTCTTGCAGAATTCTCCGGCACGGTTGTCGCGGTAACCCACGATCGATATTTTCTTGATAATGTGGCAGGCTGGATACTCGAACTGGACCGTGGTCAGGGCATCCCCTGGGAAGGCAATTATTCTTCCTGGTTAGAGCAGAAAGAAGCTCGACTTGAACGTGAAGAGAAAAAAGAAGCCGGTCGACAGAAAGCCATCAAAGCCGAGCTTGAGTGGGTGCGTTCTAATGCCAAAGGCCGCCATGCCAAGAGCAAATCACGTTTAACACGTTTTGAAGAGCTACAATCAGATGACTACCAGCAACGCAGTGAGACCCAGTCTCTATATATTCCCCCAGGCCCAAGGCTGGGTGATTTAGTTGTTGAAGCGGTAAATATCAGTAAAAGCTTCGGTGACCGTCTGTTATACGAAAATGTTAACTTTAACCTGCCCAAAGGCGGAATTATTGGCATTATCGGCCCGAATGGGGCGGGTAAATCGACCCTGTTTAATATGATTGCCGGCACTGAAAAACCTGATTCTGGTGAATTCCGCATTGGTGAATCTGTTGAAATTGCTTATGTTGATCAGAGCAGAGACTCTTTAAATGGCAACAATTCTGTTTGGGAGGAGGTATCTGACGGCCTGGATAATATTGAAGTGGGCCGCTACACCACCTCTTCCCGCGCTTATGTCAGTCACTTTAACTTTAAGGGTGAATCTCAGCAGAAAAAAATAAAGCAACTCTCCGGCGGTGAACGTAATCGAGTACATCTTGCCAAGTTAATGAAAAAAGGCGGCAACCTGTTATTACTCGATGAACCTACCAATGACCTTGATGTAGAGACTTTACGTGCATTAGAAGAAGCGATTCTTAACTTTCCCGGCTGCGCTGTTGTTATCTCTCATGACAGATGGTTCCTCGACCGTATCGCGACCCATATACTGGCTTTTGAAGGTGATTCACAGGTAACCTGGTTTGAAGGCAACTACTCAGATTATGAAGAAGACCGTAAGAAACGCCTTGGAGATGATGCTGCCAACCCACACAGGATCAAATATAAACCCTTAAAGTAGCAACCTTACCTGGCCAAGGAACATCTCCATCGGGGAAAGACCGCTGTTGTTTAGCGCTCTGACCCTTAACCCAACCCAGAAGAAGATGTTCAGTGTAGTAACCCAGCCCAGTTCACTACAGCAAGTAGTAAACATCACAACTAACCAGCAATAAAAGAATCAATACAAAGCTACTTAAAAAGTAACCCCTGTTCCACCCAGACCACAATATCCATTTGGATTTTTTGCCAGATATTGCTGATGGTAATCTTCAGCATAATAGAATTCAGTAGCCTCAATTACTTCGGTTGTAATTTCGGGTAGCCCCTTTTGTGTTAATTTTTCCTGATATGAACTCTTAATTGAATCAGCAATTATTTTCTGTTGCTCTGAAAAATAATAAATACCCGAGCGATATTGAGTACCTTTATCATTACCCTGTCGCATACCCTGTGTCGGATTATGACTTTCAAAAAAGAGTTTTAGCAGTTGCTCATAACTGCAAACTGACTCATCAAATACTACAAGAACAACTTCATTATGCCCGGTCATTCCAGAACAGACTTCCTGATAAGTTGGGTTTTTGGTAATACCTGCTGCATAACCAACCGCAGTTGTGTAAACACCTTGCTGTAACCAGAACTTCTTTTCCGCCCCCCAGAAACAGCCTAAACCAAAAATAGCTTTAGAAAGGCCCTGCGGAAATGGCTCTGTTAATGTATTACCATTAACAAAATGAGAATCAGCAACAGGCATTTTCTGCTCACGCCCAGGTAACGCCTCTTCGACATCAGGTAAATTATAGTTTTTATTGCCAGATAACATGATCAGTTACTTATTAGTTGGAATTTAAGTGTGTAGTAATATACTTGAATAACATATTTCACTAAGTTATTCACAATTATGAACCGACTGAGATAAATAACAATATTAGATTTACTTATAAAATATCATTAATAGCGTGTCCTTTTACATGGATATTCAAATAATTCGTAGAAATCACCTTATATAAAGAAACTGAATAGCCTTAAAAAGTACAGCTTGAATATAATAAAACCAGTATTAGCGCATAAACATTGAGATTTAAGCTGTTATTTAACCCATTAATTAGATTATTCAAATATAATCAACTTAAATTACACATATTAAGGACGAATAATTTGCCATCAATAAAATCATACCACCTGTTTGAAGTATTTATATAAATAAAAGAACAGAATATACTCGGACTTTATATATTTCTAAAACTGTTTTTATTTAATAGTATTTTTATGTGTAGTTAATACAAAACTATGTTTTAATAGGTTATTATATAAAAAAGTGTTTAATTAACTTCTACGGAAACCAATTAAAAACACACCATAAAATGAATTAAAAACACAACAACACATCATGAGATTTAGTATGAATGATTCTGTCGATATACAACCAGCAACAGACCGTCGCGCACGCACACGCAGAGAAATAAAACAGCTAATCACAGAGAGAAACGAAGTATTAGCACTTTATTGTAACCTCGCAGGATGTGATGGAAGCAAAATAACATCTGCAGACGATATTGATGGTGAAACATTACAGGAGTTTTGTCAGTTGCTAATTGATTATATTGCAACTGGTCACTTTGAGCTATATAGCCGAATATCTGAAGGAAAAGAAAGACGTAACGAAATTATTAAACTTGCCAATACAATTTATCCACGTATTGAAAAAACAACAACACTAGCTGTTGAGTTTAACGATAATTACGATACAACGAATAGCTTTACAGGGGAATTAAAAGACAGGTTACCAGAAGAGCTTTCAAAATTAGGCGAAGAGTTAGCAACTCGTATTGAGCTAGAAGACCAGCTCATTAATACATTATTAACGCCGGAACCTGAGTCAGAGGCAATGTTACAATAATATTATAATTAAAGCTCATCATTCTTTAATACTCATAACAATAAAGAATGCTGGGGTTTACTTAACAAAGATAGCTCTTAGTTATTTTTTCTTAATAACAAAACAATGATGAATCTTCTGATTTCGCTTAAAGTCTTCAGGAATAGTTGATGCTGTAATATTCTCTATATTATATTTTTCACTTAAGGTTTTATCCAGTTTGAATTTTCTAAAGTTATTAGAAAATAAAATAACACCGTCTTCAGCCAATAACTTCATGGCTGACTCAATCAAAAAAACATGGTCCCGTTGCACATCAAACATATCTTGCATAGATTTTGAGTTTGAAAATGTTGGCGGATCTATAAAAATAAAGTTATAACGATTATTTGCATTCGCATCACTCGATAACCACTTGATGCAGTCTGCTTTTATAAACTCATGGTCGTTTACCGTGAGGTTATTAAGCTTAAAATTTCGTATAGACCAGTTGATATATGTGTTAGACATATCAACACTGGTAGTTTTCGCTCCGGCAAATGCGGCATAAACCGAAACTGATGAGGTATATGAGAATAGATTTAAAAATTCAACAGGCTCTTTTTCAGCTTTAATCTTATCAAACACGATTTGTCGGGTTAACCGCTGATCTAGAAACAAGCCTGTATCCAGATAATCGGTAAGATTTATATAAAACTTAAACCCACCCTCTTCTACTATAAAGAAATTACGATCATCATTCTGTTTTTCGTATTGTGATAAACCCTTCTGTTGACGCCTTGTTTTTACAACAATATCTTCTTTCTTTAAATCCAGAACTTCAGGGATAACATCAATTAATAAATCAAATCGTTGTTTCGCTTTATTAATTTCTATAGTCGATGGAGCCTGAAACTCCTGCACATGCACTTTATCACCGTAAACATCAATTGCTGCTGCATATTCGGGAATATCTGCGGAATATAATCTATAACACTCTATTTTATTTTTTCTGGCCCAACGCCCAATATGTTTATAGTTTTTCTTCAAGCGATTTAATATAGCTGTTCTGTGTTCAGTATATTTAACATCCCTTTGCAGTTTTCTTTCAGCAGATAAAGCGGGTCTTATTTGATATTGAAGGAGTTTGCATTTAATCGCGCCATTAAAGAAACTGTTAGTTCTATGAGCACGTAAGCCGATATGTTTTATGAGTTCGTCATTAGCCGTAAATAGAGCAATTTTCCAGTTAGGGAAATGCTCTCTCCAGCAATCACCCATTTCAGAGTACAAATGAGCTAATTCCTGCCTCTCACCTAAACGTTCTCCGTAAGGCGGATTAACAATCACCATGCTAAATTCATTAACATCATCGTTATCAATCATATCTGCGCAGCTTGCTGTAAAATCTTTCTGCTCAAGCGAAATTAAATCCTGTAAACCTGCCGAATGAATATTTTGTCGTGCAGTTGCAACTGAGTCTCTATCAGAATCGTAACCGGTAAATCTATTTTTAATATCGCTGAAAGATTTAACTGATTTTTTGGCATCATTTAATAATTTTTTCCAGATTTCAGGATCATGTCCTTTCCAGTTAGTAAAACCATAGGTCTTACGTTTTAATCCTGGCGCAATATTCAGGCTCATCATTGCCGCTTCAATTAAAAATGTACCAGAACCACACATTGGATCAAGAAGATCAACAGGTTGATCATCTTTACCAGACATCCAGCCACTCCTTAATAAAATAGCAGCTGCTAAATTTTCTTTTAAAGGCGCCTGAACGCTAGAAATTCTATAACCCCGTTTATGCAGTGGCCCGCCTGATAAATCTATACTTATATCAGCCACATCATGATCTATATGAACATTTACTCTTATATCTGGCTGATCTCTGTCAACTGAAGGCCTTGTTTCATAGAGTTCATTAAACTGGTCAACTATTGCATCTTTAGTTTTTAAAGAAGCATAATGCGAGTTAGTAATCTTTGATTTATTAAGTACACAACTTACGGCTAGTGTGCCATCCATAGCAACATGTTGTGGCCAGTTTATTGTTTGTACTCCAGCATATAGGGCCTCATCTGTTTCGGCTTCAAAACTCTTTAACTTGAGAAATACACGACTAGCTAACCTGGACCACAAACATGCCTTATATGCCATTTCTAGTGAGCCAGTAAAACTAACACCGGAATACTCCTGTTTCGCGGTTTCTATACCCAGCTGTTTGAGCTCTTTAAATAATAAATCCTCAATACCTTTGGAACAGGTTGCAAAAAATATATTGTCTTCTTTCATTAATGTGATGCCAGTATTGTATGGATTTTTTGTAAATCTTCCGGGGTGTCTATGCCAGGTCCGGGTAATTTTACAGCCTGCTGTATATGTATTTTATGCCCGTGATACATGGCACGTAACTGTTCCAGTTTTTCAATCGTTTCAAGCTCACACTGGGGTATTTCATTATAGACATTTAAAAAACCAGCACGATACGCATAAATGCCCAGGTGTCGTTGATAATAATTAGCTAAGGTTAAATTTTCAGTATCTCTTTGAAAAGGTATGCAGGCACGACTAAAATATAAAGCGTAACCATTGATATCAGACACCACCTTTACAATATTCGCATCATGTATTTCATCTATATCTGTAATAGGTGTACTTAGGGTTGATATTGAAGCTAATGTATTCTCATGGATATTCTGCGCTACCTGGTCAAGTAATTCAGGTGGTGTTAAAGGCTCATCACCTTGCAAATTAACAACTATTTCCTGATCTGCCCACTGCTTTATTTTGCACACCTCTGCCAGCCTATCAGTACCAGATTGGTGCTGATCTGATGTCATTAACACCTGCTCACAAAAAGTATTTGCCACATCAAAAATCCGTTGATCATCAGTCGCGATAACGATACTTTTAGCAGATGATTTTTCTGCAACCTGATAAACATGTTGCAGCATAGTTTTACCATTAATCATTTCCAGAGGTTTACCTGGAAATCGACTTGAGGCGAATCTTGCTGGTATTACTATATGATAATCAAACATTGTTATACTATTTATCATCCATTTTACGAGCTTCTTCAATTAACATGACTGGAATGCCGTCTTTAACTGGAAACGCCAGTTGGCAGCTTTCACAGATCAGCTCACTGCTTTTTTTATCATATTCAAGTTTGCCATTACACTCGGGGCATACCATCATTTGTATTTGTTTATTATCCATTATCTTCTCTAATGTTTTTTCAATTAATTATATTAAATATTTTTTGCAAGGCTGTTTGTGCTGATGATGTAAATTTAACCTGAACCGGTACAAACCAATGATTGGCTAAATCAAACTTAAAACACTTTATTGCATCTTTCTCTGTCATCAAAACAGGATATTCATCATCAAAACACAAATCCTGTTTATTATAGTCAGCATGATCCGCAAAAACATGTTTAATAACTTTTATACCGTATTTTTCCAACAGGTTAAAAAATCTTTCTGGGTTACCTATACCGGCTACAGCATGGACTGTTTTTCCTGAAAAAGAATCAAGCTCTACTGCTGTCATATTATCACGACCAACAGATTGACATCTGCCAGGTTGCAAGGAAAACGCAATATCGTTTTCATCACCCCCATTATACAAAACCATATCAACCTGTTTAAGTCTTGATGGTCTTTCTCTTAATGGTCCAGACGGTATACACAAGCCATTACCAAACATTCTAACTGCATCAACCACCGCTACTTCAATATCTCGTTTCATTTTATAATGTTGTAAGCCGTCATCTGATAAAATTACATCACAGTCAAATTGTTTATTTAAAAGTTCAATATCCTGACGTCTATCAGGGCCAACCACCACGGGACATTGTGTAGATTGAAAAATCAATTGAGGCTCATCACCCACCAGGTCTGCATTGCTTGATTCATTTACTATCTGCGGCCAGCTTTGAGCTTTACCAGCATAACCTCTGCTGATAACCCCCGGTTTCTTACCCTGAGACTGTAAAATTTTAACTAACTCTATTATTACTGGCGTTTTACCCGTACCACCCACTGTTATATTACCAATAACAATAACAGGTAAAGGCGCTTTATAAGATGGCAATACACCTGTTGTATACAATAAACGCCGCACTGAACTTAGAAGACAATACAGAGCAGAAACAGGCAAAAGTAATATTGATATAAAGTTAAAACTGTACCAGTAGTAATCTAGTCTTTTCATTAATCAGGAATCTTTTTCTGACTCTGAGAATTGCATACTATGTAATAAACTATATGCTCCACCTTTGTTTAATAGATCCTGATGAGTACCTACTTCAACAATATTTCCTTTATCCATAACAACTATTTTATCTGCATTTTCAATGGTAGATAAACGATGCGCAATAACCAGTGTGGTACGATTTTTGGTTAATGCCTCCAGAGCACTTTGAATAATTCGCTCAGATTCTGTATCCAGAGCAGATGTTGCCTCATCCATAATTAATACAGGTGCATCTTTATATAATGCACGGGCAATAACTAACCGCTGTCTTTGGCCACCTGAAAGCAACACGCCTTTTTCACCGGTTAGTGTTTGCATACCAAGCTCCTGTCTTTCAATAAACTCCATGGCATGAGCTGACCTAGCGGCTTCATTTAACTTCTCTTTATCTACATCATCAATGCCATAGGTAATATTGTGTTCTATAGTGTCATTAAAGAGAACTATTTCCTGTCCCACATAAGCTATATGTTGACGTAAGTTGGCAATTTTATAATCATCCAGGTTAACGCCGTCTAATAATATTTTTCCATCATAACCGTTATAAAGGCGTGGAATTAAATTAACCAGAGTAGACTTACCACTGCCTGACTGGCCTACAAAAGCAACAGTTTCACCAGGTTTAATAACTAAATTAATATTATTTAAAACCTTTTTATCAGACATATTTGTATAAGAAAAATTTAAATTTTCAAATCTTAATTCACCGCGCACTTTGTCTGCTGAATAATCACCTCTATCAGATTCAGACTCAATATCAAGAAATTCAAATACACTTTCAGCTGCCGCCACACCTTTTTGAATAACTGCGTTAATATTTGTTAAGCGTTTTAAGGGCGCGAACAACATGGTTGCCGCAGTAATATATGCTGTAAATGTACCTGCTGTGAGGTTATCTTTAAGGCCTTCCTGAATTGCAACGTAGATGATACCGGCCAATGCAATTGCAACAATAATTTGCAATATAGCTGTACTCAATGAAGTGCTTACCATTAACTTCATATTCTGGTTACGGTTATGGTTATTGTTTTTATAAAAGCGTTCTAACTCATATTTTTGACCGCCAAATATTTTAACAACACGCTGTCCCTGTACCGATTCTTCCAATACATGTGAAATATTACCCATAGAGGACTGAATGCGTTTAGATATAGCTCGAAAGCGACGTGAGACCACTGTAACAATCAGCGCCATTATTGGCGCAAGTACTAAAAACACACCTGCCAGCATAGGACTTAAATAAAACATCCAGCCCACCAGGCTAATAAGCATTAGTGAATCTTTAATTAATATTGTGACAGCCGTAGTTGAAGCGGTAGCTAATTGTTCAACATCATAAATAAACCGTGAAATAGTTTCACCGGTAGACGTATTATCGTAATAGTTATTTGGCAATAAAATTAAACGCTCAAACATTTGTGCTCTAAGTGTTTGAATTACTCTACGGCCTATCCATGTCATACAGTAATCTGATGCAAAGCCTGCAATTGCTCTAACTAAAAAGACAATAATAAATGCATAAGGTAACCATCGTATAATCTCAGGGTCTTTATCTATAAAACCGCCATCAAGCATCGGTTCCATTAATGCAGCAAAAGCAGGTTGTGACAAAGCCACCAGTATCATACTGAAAACAGCAAACGCAAATACGCCTTTATTTTCGAATGTATAAGATAACAAACGTCCATAGGTCACCTTTGCATGAACTTGTTCAGTTTCATTACGTGCAGTTGAATCATGCATAAACTATTTGGAACCAGATGTTTCTAAGGTTGATATTGATAATCGAGTTAAACCAACTTGAGATGCCGCATCCATTGCGGTTACTACTGATTGATGTGGCGTTTTAGCATCTGCTCGTAAGACAATCGGTATATCTTTGTCATCGCCGGCTATTTTAAGTAAAGCCAGTTTTAAGGTTTTTAATTGCGTATTAACCAGCTGACGCTCATTTACGTAATAACGCCCTTTTACATCAATACCAATAACTATTTTTTTATTGTCCTGCTGAGTCGCTTTATTTGATGCTTCAGGTAAATCTACTTTTAATTTGGATGTCTTTTCAAATGTTGTAGACACCATAAAAAAGATTAAAAGTAAAAACACCACATCAATCAGCGGTGTCAGGTTCAGGTCAATTTCATCTCTACGATCAGGTTTAAGATTCAAGCTGCTTTCTCCGCCGCCTTCTTAGCCCCATCAACAGAAGAAACATTTCTATTATTATGTAATACATCAACCATTTTGATTGCTTCTTCTTCCATTTTCACAACCAGTTCATCAACTCGCCCGCGAAAATAACGATGAAAGATTAAGGCAATAATCGCCACTGTCAAACCTGCTGCGGTTGTTACAAGTGCCTGGGAAATACCGCCTGCTAATGGAGCGGCATTACCGACACCGGCACTTGTAATCGCATTAAACACTTTAATCATGCCGATTACTGTACCCAGCAAACCTAATAATGGAGAAATTGAAGCGATTGTTCCGAGTGTGTTTAAAAAACGTTCCATTTCATGCACAACCTGACGACCCGCTTCTTCAATTGATTCTTTTATGCGATCACGTTCCAGATGACGATTGTTTAAGCCAGCTGCAAGAATTTTACCCAGGGCAGACTGTTTACTGATTTCTTCAACTTTTGAGCGCTCTAACTGGCCTTCTTTTACCCAGTGCCAGATAGTTGCAACCAGGTGATCAGGTATAACTTTCTTCTTCTGAAGGGACCAAAAACGCTCAAGAATGATTGCAAAGGCTATAATTGAACCTGCAATTATGGGGAACATTAGCCACCCACCTGCTTTTACCATTTCAAACACGTATATTGCCTCATTGAGATGTAATTATAATGCACACATAATACGTTATCAGAAGCGATGATTCCAATAATGAGTTCTAACTTTTCGATACTGCGTGGTTTTAATTAATTCTGCAGATTGTAATGCAGGGACTTTTATTTGAATCATTCCTGAAATAGCCGTATTTAAGACCCTGCTTGTCATTATTTCATAGTTTTTCAGTACTTTGTCTGTTGGATGACCAAATCTATTCCTGTAACCGGCAGATACAATCGCAACTTGAGGTGCTGTCTTTTCTAACCAGTTTATAGAGGATGAGGTGTTACTCCCATGATGTGGTACTAATAAAATGTCGGTTTTAAGCTTATCTGCTGAATTTTTGAGCATGTCACGTTCTGCTTTACTTTCAATATCACCCGGTAATATCAGGCTATAGTGCTGATTCCAGACTTTAAGAACACAACTTCGATTATTTAAACGTTTATATGATAATACAGGGTGTAAGACTTCAAAGTTAACAGCATTCCATGTCCATTTTTGCCCCGCTTTACAGAAATTAGCTGTTTTATAAGTTGATAACTCTTTTTTGATATAACTACTTTCACCCAGGATGCTTTGCGTACCTAGCTTATTCAATACTGACTTAACCCCTCCAGCATGATCATTATCACCATGGCTTATCATTAAAGTATTTAACTGATTAAGCCCTATGTACTTCAAATAAGGCACCACCACCTTTTCACCTATATCAAAGTTTTTACTAAATTTAGCGCCGGTATCGTATAACAGGGATTTTTCACGCGTTCTAATGAGCACGGATAATCCTTGTCCTACATCAAGTACGTCTATCCAGAATGCCCCTTGCTGCGGTTTTGGGTATTCATAGTTAAGAAGCGGTATTAATAAAAATAAACCATAAAAACGAACAGTTAAACCCTTCGGCAAAAGTAAAATCACAACCCCGATTAAAGCTAATACACTATGTAATAACGGTACCGTAGATCTTTGCCAGTTATTGAATGGCAGCTCGGATAGCCACTCCAGTATTAACCAGATATAAGCTAATACATCACTGGTTAATGTGAATACCCAGACACTCAGATCTAATGAAACCACAGAAATTAAACTTGCCAGAAGACATAAAGGGACAATTAACATACCAACTAAAGGTATAGCTAACATATTAGCTACAGGTGAGATTAACGAGCCCTGTTGAAACAGTAAAACGCTCAACGGCAACATACCAAGTGCAATTAACCATTGCACACGAATACTTTGTAACAGGGTATTTAAATGAAGCTGCTTAACCTGTACTCTTGAATTAGAAACCAGTGAAATAATTAACACAGCAATAAACGAAAGCCAGAAACCTACTGATAAAACATTCACCGGATTAATTATGAGGACGGCTATCAAGGAAAGCGCCAGGGTATTTAGGCTAAACACAGGCCGCTTTAGTAAAATAGCTAGCATCATTACTAACAACATAATAAAGGCGCGTTGTGTGGGAACCGTAAAACCCGCAAGCATGGCATAAAATCCAGCCACTAATAAACTGGCTAAAGCAGCTATTTGGCTACTACTTAGATACAAACAAAGAAAACCTGGAACTAGCCAGCTAACCAGCACAAAAGTCATTACCGCAATCAGACCGATGTGCAACCCTGAAATAGCCATCAGGTGGTTGGTACCTGTAAGCCTTAAAACCTCCCACTGCTCACTGCTTATTTTACTTTTCTGGCCTATTGTCAGAGCCTGCAATAAACCCTTATAAGTAGAATCAGGTAGGTCAGATAAAATAAGCTGTAATTTTTCTCTTAATCTGTTTATACCGTTATCTTTTTTCGATAATTTAATATTTTGATGACTTTTTCTTATATAACCCGTTGCCTGAATATTCTCCTGATATAACCACTTTTCATAATCAAAACCACCCGGGTTGAACATTCCATGGGGTTGTTTCAAACGTACGAGAAGTTGCCAATGTTCACCGTTATGGATTTCTTCTTTATAGTGAAACCAGCTTAAACGCACCTTGTCAGGCAGGTTAGCAGGTAAAATATCTGATTTTTGACCATTAATTGACAGATAACGCTTAACCTTTAAGTTAAAACGCACTGACGTCTCGTTTATAGCTGGTAAATTATCAACAACACCTTCAAGCAGAATATTCTGCCCATGCAGTTCTTCAGGTAATTGATGTAAAAAATAAAGCTGGGCAAATAACAGCGCCCACAGATAACCAATAAGAAAGGCGATAAAGACACGTTGGTTGCGAAGCAGGTAAAAAAACCATAAACAAATCGGTAAAAGTATCAACATTTCAGCACTGCTCCAGACAGGAACAGTGATATCGGGCTGAATCTGTAAAAAACAGACACCCAGCAATAAAGATAAGGCGATTTTGGGTAATGAGGAACTGACTTGAAACTTCCCTGCTTCAAACACAACTAAAATCCTTATTATTAGAACTGTCTGTTATAATTTATACTTTATAAGCAGGCTTGCCAAGTCAGTATATGGCTCACACGCTGCATTAGACAATACTTTAGTTATAATTGAGTTATGCCAAAAAAGTTTTTACGTAAGTTTCTACCAGACCCAACTAAAATTACCCAGTCGAAATCATTACGTATCTTCGGTAAATTTATACATGACCCTAATTTATGGCATATGAATCGTAAATCGGTTTCTATGGCATTTCTTGTCGGAATGTTTTTTATGTGGGTACCCCTGCCTTCACAGATGTTTCTGGCCGGGGGTGCTGCTATATTATTGCGCTGTAATCTGCCTCTATCGGTAGCACTCGTCTGGATAACCAACCCGGTAACCATGCCCGCCATGTTTTATTCGGCTTATGCACTGGGTAACTGGATGCTTGGCATACCTCCGAGTAATATAGAGTTTGAAGCTTCATTTCACTGGCTGGCTCAGCAAATGGAATCTATTTGGCAACCCTTCTTACTAGGCTGCCTGACACTGGGTGTAGCGAGCTCTATTACGGGTTTTACGGTTATTCGATTACTATGGCGATTACATATTATTAAGTATATAAAAAACAAAAAGATCCGTTTCTTAAATCGTAAGAATCAAAAAGGTTAATTATGCAAGATGTATGGAAACCCCATGCAACCGTCGCTGCTATTATTGAAAAAGATGGTAAGTTTTTAATGGTAGAAGAAATGTCAGCTGGGAAGCGCGTATATAACCAGCCAGCTGGACACCTTGATCCGGGTGAAAGCCTGCTCACTGCGGCAATACGTGAGACACAGGAAGAAACAGCCTGGCAATTTACCCCTGAATACATAAGTGGCATTTATCGCTGGGAGCAAAGCAGTACGAATCGTTGTTTTTTACGTTTTGCTTTTGTCGGAAGCTGTAAAAACCACGATAAAGACCAGCAACTGGATGATGGAATTATTAGAGCCCTGTGGCTATCCCGTGAAGAACTCGCTGCAATGCCTGATAAATTAAGAAGCCCGATGGTTCTTCGTTGCATTGATGATTACCTGAAAGGTAAAAAATACCCTTTAGACTTATTAACAGATATTCAATAAATGGCATATAAAATTAAAAGCTTATTAATAATCACTCTGCTGTTAATGAGTTATATAACAGTTGCAGGGCCTCTGGTTAAAGTATGTCTTAATGACGACTGTAAAAAACCCACTAAAGTTGAAATTAGTAATGCATGCTGGTCGCAGGTGAAAGATATTTTTTCTTCACCTTTTCCTACGCTAAAAGATGAACAGGATAACATCCTTACATCTATTTCATTGATTGAGTCTGATATTTATCAAAGCATTTCAAAAAGCTCATCTGAAACTGACACTGCAAATGATCTGTATACCGCCAATAGCATTAAAAACACATACAGGAACACTAAACACATTTTAGGTATCTTGCTCGACCAGCATATGGTCAAACATCATTATGTTAGAAAAACCATTACTAAGAAAAGCTGGCTTGGCTTTGAGAGTTATGGTTTATTACTTCAGTCATTAACCGATTCGAATCTTTATATATTAGAAACAAATAATAGCGAACTTGGAAAATCTGGAATTATAAAAAATTACAGCAATAACAGTTATCAAAAAAGTAATACTATAAAAGTAAAAACTACGCCTGCAATCTACAATAATAATGATGACCTCGAATAATTCTAACAAAGAAAAACTCGTTATAGTTGGCATGTCAGGAGGCGTTGACTCTTCCGTAGCTGCGCTCGGCTTAATAAAGCAAGGTTACAAAGTAGAAGGCCTGTTTATGAAAAACTGGGAACAGGATGATGATGAAGATTATTGTGCTGCCGCAGATGATTTAAAAGACGCTCAACAAGTTTGTGACAAGCTGGGAATAAAACTTCATAGTGTTAATTTTTCAGACCAATACTGGGATAGAGTTTTCAAGCACTTTCTAGATGAATACACAGCAGGAAGAACACCAAACCCTGATATTTTATGTAATAAAGAAATAAAATTTAAGGCTTTTTTAGATTACGCACTTCAATTAGGTGCCAGCTTTATTGCCACCGGCCACTATGTACAACGGGCCGAGACAAATAATGAATTTCAGTTATTAAAAGGCCTTGATA
>JAPHSS010000048.1 GCA_026195255.1 Gammaproteobacteria bacterium
AAATATTAAGCAAACTCTAGCACACAGTTTGTTTAGATGGCCAAGGATATTTGTCGATAATTGTTAAGGTGTTTTTGTAGGAAAAATACTGTAAAACTTCCCCTGAATTCAGTTGCTTGATTATGTGTGTAAAAATGGAATAGACAGAATATTTAATTTGTACTGCTTCTGTCTAAATAACTGTTATGCAAAAAATACTATGAAAAGATTAATACTATTATCTCCCTTATTTCTATTATACAGTTGTACCTCAATGCCAATCAGAAACATTCCTGAAACAACACATGATCAAACTAATATATCATTAGGTAAAGTTGCCGTTACTGGTTGCGAAAGAGATTTTATGAAAACCACTAAATTTGATTTTTGGTGCGAAGAAAAATCACTTATTTTAAGGAATACACTTTTAAAGACAAATTTATTTAGTGAGATAGTGAAAAATAAAGACGATGCTGACTATCATGTTTTTATTACAAAAGACCTCAAAGGGCCTACTCTATTTTATTTACAAGGAAACAGTATTGAATATTTATGGATAACATTAGTATTGCCTGTTTGGGAAAATTATGACTATGGTTACAACTTTAAAATAACAAATACCAGAACTAATGAAAGCCATCAACTGGACACTACTGATAATGGCTCACAAATCTTCTGGTCAGGTTCATTGCTTCTGAATCTTCAATCTGACCGAGGCTTTTCAAGCACTTTTAAAGATAATGAAATACAATATCTTAGAAATACAATACTAAATACGGTTTTATAATATGCATAACGAGTTGTTTCAGTTCGCTACATAAACGGAAATAAACTAATAGGACATGAATAGGACACCTTCTTTAATAATACCTTATTTTTTTTAGCAGAATATACACCCTTTATAGCCAAAAAAATATACTATACTTTGAACCTTAATCTACAAATTAATAATTAGTGCGGTTATTTAATAAATGGCTAAAACATGTTGACAGTACTAAGCACAACCTTACATTCACGCTCTTACAGTCATAGAGTGCTATCCAGCATCTGCATGCTGCTCTGTATCTCACCTGTTCTTCTGCTAGTTGCATGCAATAACACTGAAGATCAACAATATCAGCCTGAATTTTCACGCACACCCATTACGCTTGATAAACACTATATATTTGGTGTGCACCCTCAAAGAAACCCAAAAAAATTACGCGAGGTATTTGGGCCTTTAACTAAATACCTGAATACAAAAGTAAAAGACGCCAACCTTGTTTTTGAAGCCTCACGAAACTTTGCAGCCTATGATAAAAAACAGGCCTCTCGGCATTTCGATTTCACTCTCCCTAACCCCTATGGCACGGTACAGGGTATTGATAGCGGCTATCGTGTATTCGGAAAGATGGGTAATGAAGGTGATCTAAGAGGTTTAATTCTTGTGCGTCGAGATAGCTCTATTAAGTCTATTTCTGATCTTAAAGGTACAACCATAAGCTTTCCTGGCCCAACTGCACTCGCTGCAACTATATTGCCAAAGTATTTTCTCTACAGTAAGGGCCTTGATGTTAATACCGACTTTAAGTCAATTTATGTTGGTTCAATGGAGTCATCATTAACCAATGTGTATCGAGGTAATGTTGCTGCCGGCACTGCTTACCCACCAGCCTGGCGTGATTTTCAAAAAAACCAGGCAAATTTAGCAGCCGAACTAAAGGTTATGTGGCAAACCGAAGCAATGCCTGATAACTCTCTGATGGCTCGAGACGACATACCCCGGGAACTGGTAGATAAAATAGCAAAGGCATTGTTTAATATGCAAAATGACGAAGAAGGGAAAGCAGTATTGTCGGCTATGGACCTCACTCAGTTTAAACGTGCGGATAATGATGACTATGCACCAGTACGTGATTTTATTAAAACATATGAAACACAGATAGGGCCTGTTAATTAAATGTTCAATCGTTTGCGTTTATTCATCGTTAATTTCTGGATGGCATCTATTCGACGTCAGTTAATACTGGGCATTGCGCTTGTACACGCTGTCTTAATGACAATTTTTGTTGCTGACCTGGTAAACCGACAAAGTGACTTCTTATACGAACAAAGTATTTCTCAGGCCGAGGGTTTGGCTAAAACTATGGCCACTAGCAGCAGTTCCTGGCTGCTTGCTCAGGATGTCATTGGCCTGGATGAGGTATTGCAATCACAAGCCAGCTTTCCTGACTTACGTTACGCTATGGTCATCTCTCCACAGGGTAAAGTTATTGCGCATACTGATACTAGCAAAAATGCCCTGTATTTATCAGATTCAACAAGTCGACAATTACTTACTAGCGTCGCACAACCACTTACATTGGTGAGCAATGCATCACTGGTAGATATTGCCTACCCCATAATGATTGATGAAGACTTAATTGGCTGGGCTCGTGTTGGTATTGGCCAGGAGAGAATAGCAGAGGGCCTGATCAACATTTCCCGCAATGGAGTTTTATATACGTTACTAGCCATTTTTATTGGTAGTGTCTTTGCGTTCTTCATGGCTAAAAATTTAACCGGAGGTTTACGACACTTAGTCGATGTTGTAGAAGGCAACCGTATGGGGCAGCGTGATATGCGCGTGAACCTTAATAGAGAAGATGAAATTGGCTTATTAGGCAAAGATTTTAACCTGATGCTTGATGCGCTATCACAACAGGAAAAAGAAATACGAGATAGAGAAGCGGAACTTAGAAAGATTTCAGATGTTTTACCTGCACCCGTTGCACGTGTTGATACGCACGGACGATATCTTTTTGTAAGCGCTGCTTATGAACGCTGGTTTGGTAAACGGCCTGAAGATGTAGTTGGAAAAAGCCAGCGAGAATCTGTTAGCACTGAACATTATGCAAAGGTAATACCTTATTTTGAACGGGCTTTATCTGGTGAGAAAGTCACATTTGAACTTGATATTAAAGCACCAGACGGGGAATTATTATATGGGCAGGTAACCGCATTGCCCGATTTTAATTCAGATGGCGTAGTCTGTGGATTTTACATAATCGTAGCCGATATTACTGCGCGTAAAATTGCTGAGAATAAACTACAGCAATCACAACAGCAGTCTAAAAATTATTTAGATGTAGCTGCTGTAATGTTCATGTCAATTGACGATCAAGGCTGCATTACACTTATCAATAATAAAGGCTGCGAAATGTTAGGCCTTCCTGAAAAGGATATTTTAGGAAAAAACTGGTTTGAGCATTTTTTACCTGAACATACAGTAAAAACCGTTAAAGCGGTTTTTGATCATCTCATGAGTGGTGAGATTAAAGATTTTGGTTATTATGAGAATATTGTAATTACTGGTAATAACGAAGAGCGATTATTTGCATGGAACAACACTATTCTCTTTGATGATAATGGCAAAACAATTGGCCTGCTCTCTTCCGCTGAAGATATTACAGAACGAAGAGCAAGCGAAGAAAATCAAAAGTTATTGCAGGACCAACTCATTCAATCAACAAAAATGGAGGCCGTGGGTCATCTAACTGCAGGAATTGCGCATGACTTCAACAATATTCTAGGCGTGATGATGGGATACGCGGAGCTCACTAAGAACATGAACTCTTCAGGTAACATTAACAAACTGAATGAATATTTAGACAAAATATTATTGAGTGGAACACGTGCCACCGAGTTAGTCGCGCAAATGCTTAGCTTCGGCCGTTTATCAAACACTGTAGATGGAGAGCAGCCACCTGCCACACATTTAACGCCTGTAATTAAAGAAGTGATTTCTCTTTTACGCTCTTCTATCCCTAGCACTATATCACTGAACTATGAAATTTCTGACTCTGATATCCAGATACATATCGAATCAATTCAACTTCACCAGATCATTCTTAACCTTGGCATTAATGCTCGCGATGCAATTATCGAGTATGGAAATATAGATATTACTATCACTAAAGAATATATTAACAAGAGTTATTGCAACTCTTGCCAGCATCAATTTGAAGGTGATTTTGTAAAAATAAAAATTAGCGACTCTGGTAGCGGAATAGATAAAGAAATTGCTAAAAATATTTTCAATCCATTTTTCACTACCAAGGAAGTAGGCAAAGGAACTGGCATGGGACTATCTGTAGTACATGGCCTGGTACATAAAATAGGTGGTCATATTTTACTCGAAACAACCCCGGGTGGTGGCACTACAATTAGCATCATGCTACCCGCTGCTCTGAATAAAAACGATGAAGACAAAACTACACACTTAATAGCAAGCAGCTCTAATGAAATCACAGGCTCACGCATTATGCTGGTCGATGATGAAGAATCTATTGCAGAAATGATGTCTGAATTTCTCACTATGAAAGGCTCTCAGGTAAACATTTTTAATTCGCCTATAAAGGCATGGGAATATTTCGAACAAAATTATCAAGAAATCGATATTGTAATTACTGATGAAACAATGCCTGACTTAACGGGTATGCATTTGGCGAAACGTATGTTACAACTCAAACCATCTGCATCTGTTATTTTATGCACCGGCTATAGTGAACTCATCACACCTGAGACAGCAGAACAGGCAGGACTAGCTGGTTTTTTATATAAGCCAGTTGTTTTAGATGAATTATTACAAATGATTAAAAAAATACTCTCTAAAATAAATTAAGGTTTTGCCCACTAGAACTCTAAACTAGACTCCTCGAATCAAAACCCAGCGGGGGTCAGGTCTTGCAATGCAGCATCACATTAAACCACTATAATGCCCAATATGACACCCACCTTAATAACTACAGTTGTTGAGCAGTAGATCTATATTGACTACAATGGCGCAAATTTTATTTACTTCAGGTCTCCAACATGAATGACGCCAAATCACTGCCCGCTTTACCGGATCGCCTTTCGGGTAATCCCAGTAGCCCACACCATGTGGCCGAATGTTTTGAGAATGAAATTGGCATTCTGCTTAATGGCAGGGAGCTTTTCAATGTCGAAGAATATTGCATTAGTGAAGGCTGGGTAAAAATCCCTTCTCCTAAAGCGCTGGATCGTCGGGGACAACCGCTTTTGATAAAGCAAAAAGGAACTGTTGAAGCCTTTTATAGTTAAGAAGTGAAACCACTAATAGGCCGCCTCCTTAATAAAGATTAAGGGGACGCGCAGTGGAGTACTCCAGAGCCAACCTACCCGAATTATTTCAGGAACGAGCCAGGCGTTTCAGGAAACCTTCACGCGACCCGGCATTGATCCATCCAGTGGCGATGGTCTTACTGAGTTCGTTATTCACCCGGCCACGATGGATGTGAGAGGGAGAGGCAGGAAAAATCAGCAGCTTGCCCCGCTCTGCCACCTCGTGATGCTGCTGCCAGTGGAATTCTGTGCCTGCCTCTTCCACAGAATCGCAGTAGAGGATCCAGGCCAGCACGCGGTTCACCGGCTCGGTGGCTTCGTCACTAATCGTCCAGTCGCAGTGCCACTGGCGGAAGCCCTCGCCGGGAGCGTAACGCTGCAGATTGAATACCGGCATCACAAACAACTCCTGATCCGGGCAGACCTCGCGGAATAGAGGCCGCTCCCGCAGATATTGCTCAAGGCCTGCTGAGACCCCCCGCACGATAAGATCTGAAAGAGCAAATGCTTCGGGATCAGAGCGGCTGAGCGCTACGAGGCTGATGTCCGTCGAGACCTTGGCAGGCTCTGCGTCGCTACCGCCGGGACCGAAGGCCAGGCCTGGACGCTGCAGATCCTGGCGCCGCTCAAAGAAGTCCATGACGCCATCAGCAACAGACTCGAAGCCTGCATTGTGGTAGCTACCAGTTAGCTTCATGATGTCGACTCCTTCGAGGGAATGGAGATCAGGGCCTCAGGCCGTTGCCAGCGACTCTGTGAACTGTTCAAGGCTGTTACGGCTCCCGGCGAGACCGCTATTATGGATTGGAACTTGCTATCAGCCAGCAGCTCGACTTGAGCCCTCAGAAGCCCCAGAAGAACCACTATGCCCTGTTTCATAGCGTACTGAATGCTATCAATGACCATTACTTTCGCCTTTCTTTGTTTGAATCTACGATTGATCATCTTACTCTACTTCGTTAGAACTAATTGGATAGAACTAATTAGTACTAAAGAACCGAACTAATCGAACTAATTGGACATATATGGACGCCCCTCTAATGTCAACAAAGACTTCCCCTCACCGCGCATTAATCGCAATGATGTTTTTATGTTTATTGCCATACACCCGCATA
>JAPHSS010000032.1 GCA_026195255.1 Gammaproteobacteria bacterium
ATCAAGAACAACTTTATTATTCATTAACAGAACAACCGTAGACCCCAGATTAAAACGTCCCATTTCAATACCTTTTTTCAGACTAATATCAACATTTTCATAAGTAGTATGAATAATTTTGTTTTTACTGGGCGGAGTAACTGAACCAGCCCAAACAGTATCAATAGCAGACACATTAACTGCACCAACTAAAATCATAATCATAGGGCCGTGATCTGTTGTAAATTTACATACCAGTCTTTCATTTCGAGCAAATAACCTGGGCACAGTATTAACGGTATGAGGCGCAACACTAAACAGACGACCAGGCACATATACCATATCAGTCAGTTTGCCATCTATTGGCATATGAATACGGTGATAATCTCGGGGAGACAAATAGATAGTAGCAAAACTTGCATTGGTGAAATCATCGGCAAGTTCGTTAATTCCGCCAACCAGCTCCAGCAAACTGTAGTCCTGTCCTTTTGCCTGAAATACGCGGCCATTTTCTATAGCTTGCGCCTGGCTAACTTTACCATCGACAGGGCAGGCCATGGTATTTTTTGTGTCGTCAATTAAGCGAGCGCTGGGTTTTAAAGCACGCGTAAAAAAAGCATTAAGCGTTTCATAAGCGTATGGGTTTTCTTCGACTGCTTCAGACATATTAACTTCATGAAGTGATAAATATATTTTTAATGTGAAGTTTTTTACAGGCGCCCATTTTATACGTGCGATTTTAAATACCACTGCTGAAATTAAGTGGTGAGGTAAAAAATAAAAAGGTGTTGATTTTAGATAGTCAGTAAATGATGCTTTCATAATTTATATCGTAAGTAGTCAGTGGTTACATGCCGCCGCATTTTCCAGCAGCACATTTCATGCCGCGAGATCGAGTCTTTTTTATGCTTACTTCAAGTTTTATGCTTTCATTATTTGAAAGAGTAAAATTCAGCTTAATTTTTTCACCCTGTTTGAACCATTTTGATGGTTTAATTAACATTAAGTGGTAACCACCAGGTTCCAGTATTAGTTTACCATTGGCCGGGATGCTTAACTGTTTCTGAGGTAACATTTTGGCGAAACCGTCAACTTCTTTAGAAAGGTGCATTTCTATCGATTTGAATGACGGACTTTTTATATCAATAATATCAATCTGTTCATTACCTGTATTATTAATCTCCATATAAGCCGCCATAACGCTGGCGCCTGGAGGGGCTTCAGGAATTCGTGGATTGCTGAAGTTTAAACTATCAGCCGCACATATATTGAAACTGAGCAGCAGACCAAGAAGAAGATATAATTGTTTCATTAATTTAAGTTTCTATTTAAATACATATAAGGCTCGTGATTATATTCGTCACAGGGTAATATTTAAACACATATATCAATCAACATTTTTTAGCAGGTTTTTAAGCATGTCTACACAAGCACCTCCCGAAGAGCTAAAAACCATAAAAGATTATATCCGTTGGGGTGTGAGCCGGTTTAATCAGGCAGGTTTGTATTATGGACATGGTATGTCCAGTGCATTGGATGAGGTTGTTTATTTAAGTTTGTTTGCGCTTAATTTACCTCATGATTTTGCTGAAACTTATTTTGATAGTGCATTAACCAATGCAGAAAAACAGGCTGTTCATGCGCTGTTGAGGCGTCGTATAGATGAGCGGTTGCCCGCATCCTATCTGACTGGTGAGGCATGGTTTGCAGGTTTGCCTTTTGTGGTAAATGAAAATGTTCTGGTGCCTCGTTCACCCATTGCAGAGCTGATCGAAAAACATTTTGCACCCTGGGTTGAGGCTGAATCAGTCGAAAACATACTTGATTTGTGTTGTGGCAGTGGCTGTATAGGCATTGCCTGTGCAACCAATTTTGACTGGGCATATGTAGATATGGTGGATATTTCACCACAGGCTATAGAGGTGGCTGCAGAAAATATTCAGCGACATCAACTAGATGACCGTGTGAGTGTTATTGAATCGGATCTTTTTCAAAATGTGCCGCAGCGACATTACGATATTATCGTTAGTAATCCACCCTATGTTGATGCTGAAGATATGGCTGATTTACCTGATGAATATTTACATGAGCCTGAACTGGGGCTTGCTGCAGGTGATGATGGCCTGGATCTGGTAGTTCCTATATTGCAGCAAGCTAGAAAATATTTAACTGATCAGGGTGTGATTATTGTTGAAGTTGGAAATTCCCAGCACGCTTTGCAGGAAGCGTATCCTCATGTGCCATTTTACTGGCTTGATTTTGAGAAAGGCGGTTCTGGTATTTTTCTGTTAACAGCTGAGCAACTTGATGAGTTTGATTTTTAGCTTTTAAACGGGCTTAAGTTTGAATATGGGTAATTTAAACCAGAAACTAGTGCCTCTGTCGTTATTGTTCATGGCGTCTAATTCACCTTCATGTAAATCAATCAGCTGTTTACAAATAGATAAACCCAGACCCGTGTGTGATTCATTATTAGTTGGTTTGTTGCTCAGTTCTGAATTTTTTACAAATAACTGATCAAAGTCGCTGTCTTTTAAACCCGGGCCGGTATCTGAAACAATAACCGATACACTGTCATCACTTACTTTAGTGCTGATTGTAATGGTGTCATTTGCTGAACAAAATTTAACGGCATTATCGACCAGGTTGTCGAGTACCTGGGCGATCCGCGAACGATCAACTTCAATAGTTGGCGTATTTTGTTCTATTTTGCTCACCAGGGTGATACGCTTTTCACTGGCATAGGCCAGATGCCTGTTGATGGTTTCTGAAATAAGCGGTTCTATCTGGATAGGAATTTTTGTTAGCCTTATCTGTACAAAACCGCCTGCCTGAGCGTTTAAAATGCACTCTACAATTGAGTTCATATAATTTGCCGATTGAGCAATGGTGCTGAAATTCCTAATTATTTCATCTTCATCCAGGGCTTGATTCGTGGCTACTTTCAAACGCGATGTGGCAGCAGCATCCTGAATTACGGCGATAGGTTTGCGTAAGTCATGGCTGGCGGTTGTGAGAAATTCGTTATTTAATGCAGATAGTTGTTTCAGACTTAACTGGGTTTGCAGGCGAGCAATTAATATCGGGAAATTAATAGGTTTGGAAACATAGTCATTCGCGCCCAGTTCTAATGCGCGTACGATACGTTGGTCTTCATCAATAGCAGTAACCATAATAATGGGTAACTCAACCATTGAGTGAGACTGTCGCAAGGTGTGTAATACCTGTAGGCCCATAACCTCCGGCAGCATAATATCTAACAGAATTATGTCAGGTTTTTTTTCTTCCACCATGTCTAGAGCCTGCTGGCCATCAACAGCAAACCTCAGATTGTAATTACAGGACTGCAATCGCAGAGCCATAATTTCCCTGTTGAATTCTTCGTCTTCGACAATCAGCACGTCAGGAGTTGAAAAGTACATGGTTTCTATTTTATTATTTGCTTCATTCCACTATAAAGGTTTTTACCACCGGCTGGCAAGCCGATATGTTAATATCCAGTTCAGGTAAATGCATTAGTCTAAGAGGAAGTAAATTGTCAGGAAATACTTTAGGTAAATTATTCACTGTAACAACCAGTGGTGAGTCACATGGCCCTGCCTTAATGGCAATAGTTGATGGCTGTCCTCCTGGAATTGAACTGTCTGAAGCAGATTTGCAGACTGAACTTGATCGGCGTAGGCCCGGCACTTCCCGGCATACTACTCAACGACGTGAGCCGGATCAGGTGAAAATTCTTTCTGGCATTTTTGAAGGCAAAACAACCGGCACTCCGATTGGTTTGCTGATTGAAAATGTTGACCAGCGCTCGAAAGATTACGGCAATATTGCCAATACCTTCAGGCCCGGACATGCTGATTATACTTATACGCAAAAGTATGGGTTCCGTGATTATCGTGGTGGTGGTCGTTCATCAGCAAGAGAAACCGCAATGCGCGTGGCAGCCGGCGCAATCGCAAAAAAATATCTTAAAGATACATACAATATTTTAATTCGTGGTTATCTGTCCAAGTTAGGGCCCATAGAGGCAGAGCAGCATGACTGGGACCAGGTAAGTCAAAATCCTTTCTTTAGTCCGGATATTAATAAAGTAAAAGAAATGGAAGATTATATGGATGCCTTACGTAAAGAAGGCAACTCTGTAGGCGCAAGGATATCTGTTGTCGCAGAAGGTGTACCGCCAGGCCTGGGTGAGCCTGTTTTTGATCGTTTAGATGCAGAAATATCATATTCCATGATGACGATTAATGCGGCTAAAGGTGTAGAAATCGGTGGTGGTTTTTCCTGTGTAGAGGCTAAAGGTACAGAGTTTCGTGATGAAATCACGCCGGATGGTTTTTTGAGTAATCATGCAGGTGGAATTTTGGGTGGCATAAGCTCAGGACAAAATATTGTTGTGCATACGGCTTTTAAACCCACTACGAGTATGCGATTGCCAGGCAGAAGTGTTGATATAAATGGTGAGCCAATGGAAGTTGTTACACATGGGCGTCATGATCCGTGTGTTGGAATTCGTGCTACCCCAATTTGTGAAGCCATGTTGGCTTTAACACTGGCAGATCACATGATGAGATTTAATGCCCAATGTGGTGATGTTGAATGTGCGACGCCTGTTATTCCGGCGGGTGATGAATAAATATTAAAGAAAAAAACGGAAAAGAAAACGCAAATGAACGCAAATAAACGCAAATGTTTATATTGTGTGCCTGCGGCACATAATACTAATAGTCGCCTTATTAGCGCTCATTTGCGTACATTTACTACGCGCTCCTGCGCTTCGCTCTTTCAGGGCCGCACTAATGTGCGTTCAAAATATTCCCTACATTTTAGCGCGACTTCTTATCGTTTTTCTTTTCCTGTCAATCACGCATGACTAAGCAAATGCCTTACTGGCGACTATCTGGTTTTTACTGGGTTTACTTCGCATCACTTGGTATTGTCGTACCTTACTGGAGTCTTTATCTAAATTCACTCGGGTTTGATGCAAAATCTATTGGTGAATTAATGGCCATATTGATGGCCACAAAAATTATTGCGCCTTATTTATGGAGCTGGATTGCTGATCATACTGGCCACTGTATGAAAATAATCCGTATCGCCAGTATTTGTTCCAGTGTTGCCTTTTTAGGTGTCTTTATTAATTCGAGTTTCTGGTGGCTGGCTGTTGTCATGTTGTTATTCAGCTTTTTCTGGAATGCGACATTGCCACAGTTTGAAGCAAATACGATGAATCATTTAGGTGAGTTTACCCATAAATATAGTGTAGTGCGTTTATGGGGGTCATTGGGTTTTGTTTTTTCAGTGATTATTATAGGGACTCTGCTGGATGAGTATGGTTACCAGTTGGTGCCAGTATCTGTTTTTATAATGTATATATTGATTGTTGTTTATAGTTTTCTGGTTAATGATGCGCCCTGTAAGGTCACTCATATTGAACATGGCTCCATTTTTAAAGTATTAAAACAGTCACATGTTATTGCTCTTTTGTTAGTTTGTTTTTTAATACAAATGAGCCATGGTCCGTATTACACTTTTTATTCTATATACCTTAAGCAATTTGATTATAGTAACGCAGCTCTGGGCTGGTTATGGGCATTAGGTGTCATTGCGGAAATCATTTTGTTTTTGTTTATGCATAAACTAATGCCAAAATATGCGCCAAGGTTATTACTCATTGTTGCTCTGGGTTTAACGACTATACGCTGGTTGTTAATTGGCTCATATGTTGATAATTTATTAATGATTATTTTTGCCCAGTGTTTACATGCGGCAAGTTTTGGTTTGTATCATGCGGTAGCTATTGAATTATTTCATCAGAAATTTAAAGGTAAATTACAGGGCCGTGGGCAGGCCTTGTATTCTGCGATTAGTTTTGGTGCGGGTGGTGCTGTTGGCACATTACTGAGTGGGGCCTACTGGGATACTTATTCACCGCAGCTTATATTCGGTGCGGCGGCGACAACTTCATTTGTGGCACTTCTGATTGTATTAAAATTTACAAATCTGGAAAATAAAGCAGCCATTCATCAGTCTTTAAAAACCTGATCAAGGCCTGCCGAATTTAGATTTTAGTGGTTATGTCCACAGCTTTCACCTTGCGCATGTATATGCCCGTGGCTTAACTCTTCTTTTGTGGCGTCTCTAACATCTATAACCTCTACAGAATAATTTAAAGTTACACCGGCTAGTGGTGGGTTACCGTCAATGGTTACATCATCACCATTGATTTCACTAATTGTAATTAAAACCGGGTTTCCATCATCGCCTTCTGCATGAAACTGCATGCCTACTTCGATTTTTTCTTCACCGAATGCACTGCGACTTATTGTTTGTGTAATAGCCGCATTATATTCACCGTAAGCATCTTTAGGTTCAAGTACCAGTTCAAACTTATCACCTTTGGTTTTGTTGTCTAGTGCAGCTTCAAGCCCCGGGATGATATTGCTGTGACCATGTAGATAGATGAAACTCGAGTCTTTTGATTCATCAATTAACTTACCTTCATCGTCTTTTAATGTGTAATTGATGGTAATGGCTTTGTCGGTGGTTATATTCATAGCTAGCTCTGTTTGCTCTGTTTGGTTTGAAAAGAGTGAAGATTATATCTTAATTTTGGTTTTTCTGTATCTATCTTCAAGGGCCAGCTATTATTCGGTCTTCTTAAATAAAAATTGAAGATATATAACATGCCTTATCGAGCGTGTTTGAAGATAGAAAATGCCCACACAAAAACAAATTAAAGAATTTAGCGATTTTGCTCATAAAGTCGCCGATGCGGTAGGAAAAATACACCGCAAATACTATCGTCAACCCGTATCTACTGAATATAAAGATGATAGTAGTCCCGTGACACAGGTAGATAAAGAGTCTGAAGCAGTAATGCGTGAAATGGTTATGAAGCGGTTTCCAGATCATGGCATTTTAGGTGAAGAATATCCTGCGCATCAGGCTGACGCTGAGTTTGTCTGGGTGATTGACCCGGTTGATGGCACTAAGTATTTCATGACCGGGCACCCGACATTTGCCCTGTTGTTGGGTCTGGCATGTCAGGGCGAGTTTATACTGGGGGTTATTGACCAGGCTATTTCACGTGAAAGATGGATTGGTGCTGATGGTGATGGCGCGTTTTTAAATGGTCAGAGAGTGCTAACGCGTAAATGCGCATCTGTCGATAAAGCAATAATTGCACGTGCTGGTTTTGAGTGGCATACAGAAGGCAGAGACCACTATATAGATAAGGTGTGGAAAGCCAGCCATTGGGCGCAATGGGGTGTAGCGCCCTATGATTATGGATTACTAGCTGCGGGGCACCTGGATATGGTGATAACCGCAGGGCCATTAGTGCACGATTATGCCGCACTGGGGCCTATTATAAATAATGCAGGTGGTTTAATTACCGACTGGTATGGAAATAAATTAACGCTGACTTCGCCTAATCATGTTATTGCAGTGGGTAACCCTGAACTCATGCCTGAAATCCTGCAGATACTAAATTTTCCTGTTGATGCTTAATAATTAGGCGTCTTATCAGGACTTGTGTTTCTCAAGTTCGAGCAATAACATTTTTGCCGCATTAGATAAGGTTCTGTGCTGATGACTCACAACACCCAGCAGTCTTTCAAACCCGATGCCTTTGATGTTCATTATGGCTATATCGGGGGTGATCATCGATACCGGTAAAACACTCCAGCCCAGGCCAATGGAGACCATCATTTTAATGGTTTCCAGGTAATTAGTTTCCATTGCGATATTCAAATTCTGCTGATTCAGGCCCAGTGCCTGTTCTAGCAACTCGCGGGTGAAAGTGTTCTGAGAAGGTAAAATAGCGGGTATTTTACTGAGCTGTTTTATGCTGATCTGACTGAGATCAGCTTGTGGATGTTGAGTGCTAATAACTATATCCAGTGGGTCGTGCCATATTATCTGGCTTTGTAATTGCGGCCAGTTATTCTCAGGTAGTGTGGCTATAGCGAGTTCTACCTCGCCTTTAAGCACGCAATGGCAGGCCTCTTCAGAATCCATAAAACGAATATCGAGGTCAACCTCCGAGTGATTACGGGTGAACGCACGCAATACGGGTGGTAAACGATGCAGGCCTATGTGGTGGCTTGTTGCAATGCTGAGTTTTCCACCCACTTTTTCATTTAAATTACCAATGGCGCGTTTGCTATCTTCCAGTTCAGCTAAAATACGTAATGCACTGGGTAGCAGGGTTTTGCCCGCTTCCGTTAATAGAACGCTTTTGCCAATACGATCGAACAGGCGAATATTAAGTTCTTTTTCTAACGCTGATATGCGTTTGCTCACAGCGGGTTGAGTAATAAACAGTTGCTCAGCCGCTTTGGAAAACGATTTTTTTTCGCTGACTGAGATAAATGCAGATAAGTTTTGAATTTCCATGAGGTGTTTATATTCTATTATTCCTGTTGGGAATAGTTTATATGAAAAAGATGAATTTGTTTTATGTTTTATTCAGGGATAGAATTTAACATTAGGAATAAGATGACTGTAATATCCAAAAGACGCTATAGCGGGAGTTTAGAGAAGAATGGCCGGCAAGACATTATACGATAAATTATTTGATTCTCACGTTGTGCGAATGGAAAAAGACGGTACAGCCCTGCTTTATATTGATCGTCATCTGGTGCATGAAGTGACATCACCTCAGGCCTTTGAAGGTTTGCGCCTGGCGAACCGTAAACCATGGCGTACAGATACAACATTAGCAGTACCTGATCATAATGTGCCTACAGTTCCGTCTGAAAGGGCTGCAGGTATTACCGATGCGGTTGCAAAAATACAGGTTGAAACATTAGAAAAGAACACTAAAGAATTCGGTATTACCCAGTTTGCAATGAATGATATTCGTCAGGGTATTGTGCATGTAATTGGTCCTGAGCAGGGGGCAACATTACCCGGTATGACATTGGTATGTGGTGACTCCCATACAGCAACGCATGGTGCTTTTGGTTCTATGGCGTTTGGCATCGGTACATCTGAAGTTGAACACGTTTTAGCTACACAGTGTTTATTGCAGAAAAAAATGAGCAATATGCGTATTAATGTGGAAGGTGAGTTAGGCGCGGGTGTAACGGCTAAAGATATTGTTCTGGCGGTTATTGGCGAAATAGGTACTGCTGGTGGAAACGGTTATGCCATTGAGTTTGCAGGCTCAGCTATTCGTAACCTGTCAATGGAAGGCCGTATGACGATTTGTAATATGGCGATTGAAGCAGGCGCGCGAGTCGGCCTGGTGGCGGTTGACCAAACCACGATTGATTATGTAGAAGGCCGGCCTTATTCACCTAAAGGTGATAACTGGGATAATGCGGTAGCTGCCTGGTTTGATTTACACAGTGATGATGATGCGATATTTGATAATGAGCTGACTTTAAAAGCAGAATCAATATCTCCGCAAGTGACCTGGGGTACATCTCCGGAAATGGTTGTGTCTATAGGTGAAAAGGTTCCTGATCCTGCAAACGAAACAGATGCGGTAAAATCTGATGGAATGCAAAAAGCATTAAAGTACATGGGGCTGGAAGCAGGTACGCCTATTGATACAATAAGTATCGATAAGGTCTTTATTGGTTCCTGCACCAATTCACGTTTAGAAGACTTACAGGAAGTGGCAGATATTATTAAAGGTCGTAAAGTCGCCGCTAATGTAAAACTGGCAATGATCGTACCGGGTTCCGGGCTCATTAAACAACAGGCAGAAAAAGCCGGGTTAGATAAGTTATTTACCGATGCAGGTTTTGAATGGCGTGAACCGGGCTGCTCCATGTGTTTAGCAATGAATGCTGACAAGCTGGAACCAGGTGAGCGTTGTGCTTCAACATCTAATAGAAACTTTGAAGGGCGTCAGGGGCAGGGTGGACGTACTCACCTGGTAAGCCCGGCAATGGCAGCAGCAGCTGCTATTGCGGGTCATTTTGTTGATGTTAGAGATTTTTAAAAGCTGAAGTTATGAAAAAATATGTATTTTAATAATTTTACTTTCACCGCCTTCTCTAACGGGCTGCCATTAAAGAAACGGCGAAAGCATGGGTGATGCAGGCAACAATGGTATTGAAACTATTGATAACCAGTCAATAGAGACAAAGCGAAATAGACGGGTAAATAATGAAAAAGTTTAGAATAGTAACAGGTGTAGTTGCACCAATGGATCGACCTAATGTTGATACAGATGCAATTATTCCCAAGCAATATCTGAAATCAATTAAACGATCTGGTTTTGGGCCAAATGCTTTTGATGACTGGCGTTATCTTGATCCGGGTGCGCCAGATATTGAAAATTCAAGCAGACGTATTAATCCTGATTTTGTATTAAATCAGTCGCCATATGATCAGGCTAATATTTTAATTGCCAGAGAAAATTTTGGTTGTGGTTCTTCTCGCGAACATGCGGTATGGGCATTAGACGATTTTGGTTTTCGGGCTATTATTGCGCCTGGTTTTGCGGATATCTTTTTTAATAACAGTTTTAAAAATGGCCTGTTGCCGATCGTTTTAGATGCTGAAGTTGTTAATGAAATATTTGAAAAAATAGCCGCTAAATCAGGTTATGAAATTACAGTTGATTTAACTAATCAAAAAGTTGTCACAGAAGATGGTGATGAGTACCCATTTGAAGTTGATGCATTTAGAAAACATTGTTTGCTGAATGGTTTAGACGATATTAGTTTAACCTTACAACATGCTGATGAAATAAGAGCATACGAAGAAAAAACAAAACAATCAGCTCCCTGGTTGTTTTCATAAAAGAATATAGCCGCAAAGACACGCAGAGCTCAGAGAGAATGTTATAAAAACTCTGTGGTCTCTGTGGCAAAGAGGATAGATCACATGACACAAAAAATTGCAATTTTACCCGGTGATGGTATTGGTAAAGAAATTGTTGCTGAAGCCGTTAAAGTTATCGAGTTTTTAAAAGCAGATGGCGTGCTCGATGTCGAGCTTAGCGAAGCGCCAGTGGGTGGCGCAGGGTATGATGCCGATGGCGAGCCTTTACCCGCTGCCACATTAGAACTTTGTAAAAATTCCGATGCGATTTTATTAGGTGCCGTTGGCGGGCCTCAGTATGAATCATTACCTCGTGAAAAACGGCCTGAAAAAGGGCTTTTAGGTTTGCGTTCTGAACTGCAACTGTTCTCTAATTTACGCCCGGCTATTTTGTACCCGCAATTGGCAGAAGCATCATCTCTAAAGCCTGAAATAGTTTCAGGTTTAGATATTATGATTGTGCGTGAGTTAACCGGAGGTATTTACTTTGGTCAGCCACGTGAAATCACTGAAAAAGATGGTGAGCGTTATGCTTATAACACAGCGGGTTATAAAGAAAGCGAAATAGAACGTATTGGTCGTTCAGCATTTGAAATTGCCATGAAGCGAGACAAGCGTGTGTGCTCTGTTGATAAGGCGAATGTTTTAGAAGTATCTGAGTTATGGCGTGAAGTGATGGAGCGTGTAGCTAAAGATTATCCAGAAGTTGAGTTGTCACATATGTATGTAGATAACGCAGCAATGCAGTTAGTCAAATGGCCAAAGCAGTTTGATGTCATGGTAACCAGTAATTTATTTGGTGATGTTTTATCTGATTGTGCGGCTATGTTAACCGGTTCAATTGGTATGTTGCCTTCCGCCTCTTTAGATGCAAATGGTCGTGGTATGTATGAACCAATTCATGGTTCGGCGCCAGACATTGCAGGTAAAGGTATTGCAAATCCTTTAGCCACTATTTTGTCTATTTCTATGATGTTACGTTATAGCTTAAACAATGAAACTGTTGCACAGCGCATTGATGATGCGGTGGGGAAAGTTTTAGATCAGGGCTTACGCACAGCAGATATTATGTCTGCCGGTTGCACTGAAGTGGGTACGGCTGTCATGGGTGATGCGGTGGTTGAAGCGCTTAAAGTATAAGTAAATTTTTAAAAAATTAGCCACAGAGACACAGAGTTGTTTTTGTCATTCCTTCACAGGCATGATTAGTTTTCTCTGCGCACACTGTGACTCTGTGGCAAAAAAATCAGGAAAAAATTATGAGTAAAACATATGATGTAGCAGTAGTAGGTGCCACCGGTGCAGTAGGTGAAACGATGTTATCAATTCTGGCGGAAAGAAATTTTCCGGTAGGTAATATTTATGCACTGGCTTCGGAACGCTCTGCAGGCAAAAAAGTTGATTTCGGTGGCAAGATGTTAACCGTCGAAAATTTAGCGGATTTTGATTTTTCTAAAGTACAAATTGGGCTATTTTCAGCAGGTGGTTCTATATCTGCCGAGTTTGCACCGAAAGCGGCGGCAGCAGGCTGTGTTGTTATTGATAATACATCTGAGTTTCGTTATGTAGATGATATTCCTCTGGTTGTGCCTGAAGTTAATCCACACGCTATAGCAAATTATAAAACAAAAGGCATTATTGCAAACCCTAACTGTTCAACTATTCAAATGCTGGTTGCGTTAAAACCAATACAGGATGCTGTTGGTATTTCCAGAATTAATGTCTGCACCTATCAGGCTGTTTCGGGTACAGGTAAAAATGCAATTGAAGAATTAGCAGGTCAAACAGCGCGATTATTAAACTGTAAACCGGTTGAGTGTAAGGTTTACCCAAAGCAGATCGCTTTTAACGTTTTACCACAAATTGATGTGTTTCAGGAAAATGGCTATACCAAAGAAGAAATGAAGATGGTCTGGGAAACAAATAAAATAATGGAAGACGATACAATCAAGGTAAACCCCACTGCGGTGCGCGTTCCTGTGTTTTATGGTCATTCAGAAGCCCTGCATATTGAAACACGTAAAAAAATCAGTGCTAAGCAATGCCGTGAGTTGCTGGAAAAAGCCCCCGGTGTTGAAGTTATTGATGAGCACATTGATGGTGGTTACCCGACAGCGGTGACAGAGGGCGCTACAAATAACCCGACTTATGTAGGAAGAATTCGTGAGGATATTTCCCATGAAATGGGTATAGATATGTGGGTAGTCTCAGATAACGTACGAAAAGGTGCTGCATTAAATAGCGTACAAATTGCAGAAATTTTGATAAAAGACTATTTATAATCTATAGTTACGTCTACATGCTAAAGTTTTTTCTTAGCTTTTAACTGGAAATAGGTGTATCTTTGGCCTAAATTCAGAATAACGAACAATAAATGAAATAGATGTAATTGCTCAGGTTGCCAGAAAAGGGCACCAGATCAAGGCGAAAAATGCTGGCTTGCATTGTTAAGTTATCATTTGACCAGGGTTATAGTGGTCTATATATAGACGCGCTGAGTAGTTGCAGGAAATATTCATAGGATCGAGTGAGGGGACTACCTGTGCGCAAATTAACGCTGAGCCTTGCCGTGATGGCTGCATTGCTGCCAGTTCGCGGATATCCATTAGGGTTGGGTGATTTAGAGCTGAATTCAGCACTAAATCAAGAGCTAAATGCAGAAATAGCGGTATTATCAGCTGCGACTGAAGACGCTGAACAGATTATTATAAAACTGGCTGATCGTGATGCCTTTATTCGTGCGGGCCTTGATCGCCCACATCTGTTACAGCAACTCCAGTTTAAAATGATTGATAAAAACGGCTCGCCTTATGTAAAGGTTTACACTAAGACGCCTATTCGTGAACCATTTTTAAGCTTTCTGTTAGAAATTGACTGGCCGCAAGGGCATTTGTTACGAGAATATACGTTACTTCTCGATCCGCCTGTCTATAACACCAGTGGTTTATCAAATAACGCACCCGCATCTACGGATGTAAATAGCCCTTTTAATGAACCGACTGATGCCCAGGCGCAAACTCAGCCGGTGTTTTCTGAACAACAAAGTGCCTCAACTGTTCAAAGTCGTGGGCAGGCCGCCCCTGTTATGCAAGCAGGTGTTATTTCATCTGATGCAGGGCGGAGTGTTAATTACCAATACCAGCCACTTCCTGCAGCAACATCTTCACCAGATCAATATAGAGTTCAACAAAACGATACCTTGTGGAGCATGGCAAATCGCATGCGTCCAGATAACTCGGTTAGTGTCGAGCAAATGATGCTGGCAATGGTGCGTAAAAATCCAGAAGCATTTATTCAGGAAAATATTAATGGGGTTAAGCGCGGTTACATACTGCGAATTCCAGGTCGTGATGAAGCGACTCAAATAGACAGGCAGCAGGCGGTGGCGCAGGCGCGTGAGCATGCGGCATTATGGCGTGAATATAGTCAGGGCGCAGCAAGTGCTTCTCCCGCATCTTCAATGGAAGCAGATGCTTTTAGTGGGGATTCGGCAGCAGATCAGCGGCGTGATGCAGATGGTCACTTATCCATTGTAGGTGCAAGCGAAAGCGGCAGCGAACAGGCGGGTTCGAACCAGGACCCGGATGCACAATTAAGTCGTTTAAAGCAAGATCTGAACCTGGCCAGGGAGCAGCTTGAATCAGAAAAGCTTGAAAAAGAAGATTTACGTGCACGTCTGGCTGAACTAGAACAGCGTGTACAGCGTGTTATAGAAATGGACGATGGCGAGCTGGCTAAATTGCAGCAGGATTTACAGTCTAGCCAGCAAACAGTTGAAGTAATGGATGGCGCTACGGCTGAAGACGCGCCAGTGGAAGATGTTGCTACTGAAGAAATGCCGGCTGAAGATATGCTTGAAACAATGCCGGAAGAACCATCAGAAGCGGCAATGGATGAAGGTGTCACAGATGAATCATCAGATGCGCCGACTGAAGAAGCTATTTTTGCCGATGAAACAGCCGATGAGACTGTAACTGGCGAGGTAGCAGAAATTGAACCTCAGGCTCAGACTATTGAGCCTGTAGAAGCGATTGAAACGCCGGTATTTGCACAGCAAAAACCCAAAAATTTCCTTGATAGCCTGATGGAAGACCCCAGGTTATTGGGTATGATCGGCGGTGGCCTGGCATTTGTTTTCTTATTAGTCGCATTATTATTAAAACGTATTCGTGGCAGTAAAGCAGAAGAGGAAGATCAGTGGGCGTCAGCAATGGATGACCCAGCTGATTTATCTAACCTTGATGATAATTTAGATGCGGCTGTAGACGAGGCAACCGTTAAAACTGAAGCTGTAGATATGACCTCTACAGCTGAGATGATGGCAGCGCCAGAAGCTGTATCTGAGTTTGGTGATACGCAAATTGAAGCCCCAGATGTGGCTGATGATCTTGAAGATACTGTATTTGATTTAGAGGGTGATGAGCCTGCTTCTGGGGAAACTGAGAGTGATGATGTTATAGCGGAAGCAGACGTATACCTGGCTTACGGTATTTATCAGCAGGCAGAAGAGTTATTAAATAGTGCGATAGATGAAAATCCTGAGCGTGATGATTACCGCATGAAATTGCTGGAGACTCATTATGCTGCTAAAAACTCAACAGGCTTCGCGCGACTAGCCGAAGATGTTAAGGCCCGTAAAGGTGATGATAAGGCTTATTGGGATCGTGTTATTGCAATGGGAATGGAGCTTTGTCCGGAAAATGCCTTATTCTCAGGATCTGATGTAAATCTGAGTGACATCGATGCAGATGCATTGTTGCCAGAGAAGCCACAAAAAGCCGATCTTGAGCTGGATGCGGGGGATGAATCATCAACAGATTTTGATCTGGGACTTGATGATGCAGATTTAGGTGGTCTCGAAGATGATTCAGGCGAAACTCAGGTTCTTTCTGCGCCAGCTGACCCAGGTATGGAATCGGCAGAAGATGAGTTAGATCTGGCGGGTGATCTTGATGATATCGCAAATGAACTTGAGAAGCAGGATGATACCAGTTCTGATTTAGAATTTGATCTGGGTGAGTTTGATGATATGGAGATCTCATCAGAAACTGAAAGCTCAACTGAAGATTTAGCAGAATCATCTGAGATGGATATCGATGATGACTTTTCGCTTGATTTTGATGCGGCTGATTTAGGTTTTGAAGAGTCCGAGTCTGAATCAGGCGAGACAGATGAGATAAGTCCGGATGCAGATCTGGATCTTGGTGAAGATCTTGATGAAACGCCTGAAGTCGCCCTAGGTGATGACCTTGGCGAAATTGAAATCGAAGGTGAAGAGTTAGATTTAGGTGAGTTGGACCTGGATGATATGGATCTGGCTGATACAGATCTGGGCGATACAGACCTGAATGATTCAGACCTGGGAGATTTGAGCTTAGATGATGCTGTGACCTCTACAGATATGGACCTTTCAGATGATGACAGTGAATTCGACATTTCTGAGTTATCAGAAGATGTTGACGAAGTAAGCACAAAGCTTGATCTGGCAAAAGCATATATTGATATGGGTGATAATGATGGTGCTCGCAGTATATTGGAAGAAGTCAAAGCTGAAGGCAATGATGAACAACAACAACAGGCTAATGAGTTACTTCAGCGGGCAAGTTAGTTGGTAAACTGTAGAGTAAATAAAACGGCACCGGGTTAATACCGGTGCCGTTTTTTTATGCGTATGATATGCGTATTCTCGCTCATACATAAAACTGAAGAAGTGTCCGTTATAGAGTAATAACAGGCATCAGGAAATTAATACATGAAATTCGCACTAGGCATAGAATATGACGGGAGTAATTTTTCCGGCTGGCAAATGCAAAAACACGGTACTCGTACGGTTCAGGAGTGTGTGGAAAAAGCACTGTCTAGTGTTGCTAATCAGTCTGTGCAGGTGGTTTGTGCCGGACGTACCGATACCGGTGTACATGCAACCGGCCAGGTAGTGCATTTTGAGTGTGACTCACCGCGACAGCAAAAAGCCTGGGTTATGGGGGTAAATACTCACTTACCCGATGACGTTGCCTCTGTCTGGGCAAAACCTGTGGCAGATGATTTCAGCGCGCGTTTTAGTGCGACAGCGCGACAATATCGTTATATTATTTTGAACCGGTTAGCGCGTCCCGCGATTTTAAATAATAAAGTTACCTGGAAACATGGTGCCTTTAATGTAGAGGCGATGCATCAGGCGGCACAAGCACTGTTGGGAGAACAGGATTTTACATCATTCCGCTCTTCCGCATGCCAGGCTGAACATGCGATGCGACGTGTTCACTGGGTAAAGGTAAGCCGTGATGGTGATTATATTTATATCGATATCGAAGCGAATGCCTTTTTGCATCATATGGTAAGAAATATTGTCGGCTCATTGATTATGGTCGGTCAGGAAGTGAAACCAGTTACCTGGATGTCAGACTTAATGAGCTGTAAGGATCGTAATCAGGCAGGGCCGACGGCACCGGCAGAGGGGCTTTATCTGGTGAAGGTGACGTACCCGGAAGAGATTGGAATTAGTAGCAGGATTTACTTACCAAATTTCACCTGAAAAGTTATGAAATATTCGGGCTGGCAGTGAATTTCTGTTAAAATGCTTTTTTTTAGACTCAAGACAGGTTTGTTAGGCTTTTGAACCCGAGAACCCGCGTAAAAATTTGTGGTATTACCCGACTTGAAGATGCCCTGGAAGCCGCTCAATTGGGTGTAGATGCGCTGGGTTTTGTTTTTTATAATAAAAGCCCGCGAAACATAGACACTAAAACCGCCCGGGTTATCTGTCAGCAACTTCCCGGTTTTGTGACAACCACCGCTTTATTTTTAAACCCGGATGAAAGTTTAGTGAGAAAGGTGCTTGCAGAAGTAAATATTGATTGTCTGCAGTTTCACGGAACTGAGTCAGTTGAGTTTTGTGAATCTTTTGGTAAGCCTTATATAAAAGCTCTGGGTGTAGAAGGCGTAACTGATATCGTTGCATTATTTGAGCAATATAAAAGTGCACGAAGCATCTTGTTAGATAGTCATGCCAGCGGCAGGGCGGGTGGCACGGGGCAAACATTTGACTGGTCATCTATTCCAGAGAAATTGCGACAGAAAATTATACTGGCGGGTGGTCTAAAGCCGGATAACGTAGCGGATGCAATACAACAGATTAAACCTTATGCGGTCGATTTAAGCTCGGGTGTTGAATCAGCACCTGGTATAAAAGACAGTACTTTAATGGTGCGATTAATGAGTGAAATTAAGCGTGCCGATTGTGATTAACAGTGATAAGTGAAAATGAAAGAAGATACTTGTAACGATTATTATTCCATGCCTGATGAGCGTGGCCACTTTGGTGTTTATGGCGGTAAATTTGTCGCTGAAACTTTAATGGAGCCGATAGAGGAATTACGCCAGGCTTATGAAAAAGTAAAAACCGATGAGCAATTTCAGGCGGCGTTTGATAAGGACCTGGCCGATTATGTAGGTCGCCCGAGTCCTTTATATCATGCACAGCGCTGGTCAGATGAACTGGGTGGCGCACAGATTTATTTGAAGCGTGAAGATTTAAATCACACCGGCGCACATAAAATAAATAACACAATAGGTCAGGGTTTATTAGCCAAATACATGGGTAAAAAACGCATAATCGCAGAAACCGGTGCCGGTCAGCACGGTGTTGCGTCTGCAACAGTTGCTGCTCGCCTTGGTATGGAGTGTGTTGTTTATATGGGTGAAGAGGACGTTAAACGTCAAGCACCTAATGTATATAGAATGAAACTACTGGGCGCAAAAGTTGTGCCTGTTACGTCTGGTTCAAGAACACTTAAAGATGCGCTTAATGAAGCCATGCGTGACTGGGTAACGAATATCGATAATACATTTTATATTATTGGTACCGTTGCGGGGCCTCACCCTTACCCGGCGATGGTTCGTGACTTTCAAACCGTAATAGGCCGTGAAGCAAAACGACAGATTCTTGAAAAAGCAGGTCGCTTGCCGGATGCGCTGGTTGCCTGTGTGGGTGGTGGATCAAATGCAATTGGTTTATTTCATCCGTTTCTGGGTGATGAAGATGTAAAAATGTACGGTGTTGAAGGTGCTGGTGATGGTATTGATACACCTAACCATGCTGCGCCTTTATGTGCTGGTAGCCCCGGCGTATTACATGGAAACCGTACTTATTTAATGGAAGATGATAATGGACAGATTATAGAAACACATTGTGTTTCTGCGGGTCTTGATTATCCCGGTGTTGGGCCTGAACATGCCTGGTTAAAAGACTGTGGTCGCGCGAGTTATGTGCCGATTACAGATAAAGAAGCACTGGCAGCCTTTCACGTACTTACACTTACAGAAGGTATTATTCCTGCGCTGGAATCAAGCCATGCGTTAGCTTATGGAGCGAAACTGGCAAAGACTATGGATAAAGATAAAATCATTATTATCAATCTTTCAGGGCGTGGAGATAAAGATATTAATACAATCGCAGAGATAGAAGGTATAGAACTGTGAGTCGTTTACAAGCAAGCTTTGAGACTTTAAAGTCAGCCAATAAAACGGCATTAATTCCGTATATTACAGCAGGTGATCCTCATCCCTCAGTTACTGTGAATTTAATGCATGATATGGTGCAGGCGGGAGCAAGTATTTTAGAACTGGGAATTCCATTTTCAGATCCAATGGCAGAAGGCCCGGTTATTCAGTTGGCCTGTGAACGTGCATTAAAACATAATGTGAGCCTGACTGATGTGCTTGGCATGGTTAAGGAATTTCGCAGTAAAGATAACGATACACCGATTGTTTTAATGGGGTACACCAATCCTGTTGAAGTAATGGGGTACGAAAAATTTGCAAAAGCAGCGGCAAGTTCTGGTGTTGATGGTTTAATACTGGTTGATTTACCACCAGAAGAAGGTGCTGATCTAATTAGTGCATTAAACGTTAATAAAATAGATATGATCTTTTTATTGGCGCCAACGAGTACTGATGAGCGTATGCAACTGATATGTGATCAGGCCAGTGGTTTTGTTTATTATGTGTCATTAAAAGGTGTTACGGGTTCTGCTAATTTAGATGTCGCGTCAGTGGTTAAAAAAGTAGAGCAAATTCGGGGCCATACATCTATACCTGTTGGTGTTGGTTTTGGTATTCGAGATGCAGAGTCTGCTGCACAGGTGGCCTCTGTCGCTGATGCCGTTGTTGTAGGTAGTGCGCTTGTAAATCGAATTGCAGAAAATGCAGATAATCCAGAAGAAATGTCTAAACAGGTTTGCGCATTACTGTCATCAATGCGTGAGGCAATGGATAAATAATTAACTGTAGGCGCTGTAAAATGTAAATGGAATTGCTATTACTACGATGATGGATTTTATGGGTGGTGCAGCTGTATAAGTTCGCCTATAAGCGAAACTACAAATGTAAAGGTAATACAATGAACTGGTTTGAAAAATTAATGCCATCGCGAATTCGTACTGAAGCGAGTGATGCAGATAAAAAAGGCTCTGTGCCAGAAGGCCTGTGGACAAAATGTAATTCATGTAATGCGGTATTATATCGTGCAGAGTTAGAGCGTAATCATGATGTGTGTCCTAAGTGTCATCATCACATGCGCATGAATTCACGTAGACGCCTTGAAAATTTTCTTGATGAAGAGCCAAGGGAAGAGGTAGCTGCTAATATAAAACCGCTTGATATTTTGAAGTTTAAAGATAGTAAAAAATATAAAGATCGTATTTTAAGCGCTCAAAAAGCCACTAACGAAAATGATGTTTTAATTGTAATTAAGGGCCAGGTAAAAAATATTCCATTAGTGGCGGCTGCATTTGAGTTTAAATTTATGGGTGGCTCCATGGGATCAGTGGTTGGTGAAAAATTCGTTAGAGCTGCAAATATTTGTCTTGAAGAAGAAATACCACTGGTTTGTTTTTCAGCATCGGGTGGTGCTCGAATGCAGGAATCTTTGTTTTCTCTAATGCAAATGTCGAAAACTTCTGCGGTATTACAGAAAATGTCGCAACGTGGCGTGCCGTTTATTTCAGTTATGACCGATCCTACTATGGGTGGTGTATCAGCCAGTTTAGCTATGTTGGGTGATTTAAATATTGGTGAGCCAAATGCATTAATTGGTTTTGCTGGACCACGTGTTATTGAGCAAACCGTGCGTGAAACATTACCTGAAGGGTTTCAGCGTAGTGAGTTTTTATTAGAGCATGGTGCAATTGATATGATTATTGATCGTCGTGATATGCGAGATAAAATTGCTAGTCTATTAAGCATGATGCAAAATAAACCTGCGGCTTAAGTCTTCGTCACACGGGCACAGGGCAGCTTGTAGAAAATTCTTCGTGTACTCGTGCCTTTGTGGCAAATAATATGAGATATAAAAAACTTCAAGACTGGCTCACCTGGCAAGAGAGTCTTAATCCTAAAGAAATAGATCTAGGTCTTGATCGTGTTTCTCAAGTATTTAAAAACTTAAACTTTTCAGCCGACTTTTTCTGTCCGGTTATTACTGTTGCGGGAACCAATGGAAAAGGCTCTACTGTCGCTTTCATTGAGTCTATTTTGAAGCAGTCAAATGTTTCTGTTGGCAGTTACACTTCTCCCCACCTGTTTAAATATAATGAACGCATTAAAATTAACCAGCAAGCGGTTTCTGATGACGTTTTGTGTGAAGCGTTTGATGTGATTGATCAGGCCAGGGGTGATGTCCCGCTTACTTATTTTGAGTTTGCTACACTTGCCGCGTTAGTGGTTTTTAAAAAATATCAGGTAGAGGTAGCTGTACTTGAGGTTGGTTTAGGTGGTCGTCTGGATGCAGTAAATGTAATAGATGCAAATGTCGCGGTTATTACAAGTATTGCTATCGACCATGTTGACTGGTTAGGTGATGATGTAGAGCTTATTGCCAGAGAAAAGGCGGGTATTATGCGGCCAGGCAAACCTGCTGTGGTGAGTATATTTAAAGCGCCAGAATCATTACTAAAGTATGCTGAAGAGCATAAGGTGAAACTGGTTAGCTTAGGTAAAGATTATTTGTATCAGGGGTTATCCAGTAAAAGCTGGCAATTAAAAGCCGCAAACCTTCATTTATCAGATTTGCCTGTACCTGCCTTAAAAGGTGGCTTTCAGTTACAGAATGCGGCGGCGGCGATAATGGCCATCTCGCTACTGGAGCTGGAGCTTGTAAACAGCGCTGTTGCTAAAGGTCTACAGGAAGTCAGTCTTGCTGGGCGGTATCAGCAAATTTGCGAGAGCCCCAGAGTGATCGTTGACGTGGCCCATAATGAGCAATCTGCCAGAATGTTAAGTGACACATTAGCTGAAAATCCGGTAAAGGGCAAAACGATTGCTGTTGTTGCTATGCTTGCCGATAAGGAAGTGGGCAAAGTGCTGGCAGCAGTTCAGCCAGAAATAGACCACTGGGTGAGTGCGGGATTTTTAACGAGTCGCGCAATGTCATCAAAAAACTTGGCACAGGCGGTGCGTGGTGTGCATACAAATGTTAAACTCTCGGTTTGTGAAAGCGTGACTGAAGCGTGCGTAACAGCTCGAACTTTAGCGTCAGAAGAGGATCGTATAATAGTGTTTGGTTCATTTTATACGGTTTCTGAAGCCACAGCTTATTTTAACCAGTGCAATGACAATTAAATTCTGGAACTGGATTGGATAGAAAACTACGTAAACGTATTATAGGAGCTATTGTTTTAGCGGCTTTTCTGGTTATTTTAGTGCCCGAATGGCTAGATGGTGCCGGGCATAAATCACGTTATAGCAATAAAGTAGAGATACCGGATAAACCAGAGTTTAAACCTATAGCCGATTATATAGAATCCACTGATTCTGCAGTTACTATTAATAAACGTATAAAGTCCGAAGAGTCGTCAGTGCACGCATGGGCTTTGCAGTTAGGAAGTTTTTCCAGAGAATCGAATGCTGAAGCGATGCGGGATAAGCTTAGAGCCAAAGGTTACGCGAGTTATGTTGATGTTTTGAAAAAACCAGATAGAACCACGTATAGAGTAAGAATTGGACCCGAGCTCGATAAGAAACGGCTAGAACAGATTAAGCTTGAGTTGGGGAAAAAAGAGAAAATGAAAGGCATGTTAGTACAGCATCCATGAGACAATTTAATACAACAAATAAGAATGCAGGAAAGAAGGAATGACCCTTGTTGATTTTGGAATAGTTACCATAATCGCTGTTTTACTGGTACTCGGATTAATCTGGGGTTTTGCTAAAATTGCCATTGCATTAGGCACCTGGTTAGCGGCCAGTATAATATCTTTTAGTTTTGCGCCTAATCTTGCTGCATCAATGCTAACATCTATTGAATCACCACCGATGAGGCTGGCTGCAGCAATGGGTATACTCTTTGTTCTTACTATTATGGTTGGAGCAGTTGTGAGTTTTCTAGTGCGTCAGTTTGTGAGTAAAACGGGTTTAAGTGGATTAGATCGTGTACTGGGTTTGATACTGGGTAGTTCTTTGGGACTGGTTGTAGTTATTGCGCTGGTTTTTGTCGCCGGTTTAACTAATGCGCCTGCTCATGACTGGTGGCAGTCATCCATTTTAATTGAAAGATTTGAAACCCTGGCGTTGTGGCTGCAAGGTTATTTACCCGATGATGTTGCGAAATACTTTTCTTATTAATGATGTTTTCTATTGTTTTTTTGCAATCACAATAGTTACATCATGATATTTGTTTTCTGCTCTAATAATTTAGCAAATTTGCTGTTGAGGTTTATATGTGCGGTATAGTCGGTATTGTTGGCCGAAGTCCTGTTAATCAGTTGTTATATGATGCGTTAATCATATTGCAGCACCGCGGGCAGGATGCTGCTGGCATTGTTACCAGTGAGGGCAATAAGTTCCATTTACGTAAAAGTAATGGCTTAGTGAGTGATGTGTTTAATGCAGATAGCATGTCACAGTTATCAGGTAATATGGGCATAGGACATGTACGTTACCCAACTGCCGGTTGCTCTTCAGTGGCCGAGTCTCAGCCTTTTTATGTGAACTCTCCTTATGGTATTGCCATAGCGCATAATGGTAATTTAACCAATGCTGAGGAATTAAAGGCGCAGTTATATAAAGATGATATGCGGCATATTAATACGGATTCAGATTCTGAAATTTTATTAAATATTTTTGCCCATGAATTACAGGCATTGAAAAAATTACAGGTAACATCGGAAGAAATTTTTAAAGCTGTTTCTGCTGTTCATAAGCGTTGCCTGGGTGGTTATGCCGTTGTCGCAACCATTGTGGGTAAAGGAGTGCTGGCATTTCGTGACCCAAATGGTATTCGCCCGGTTTGTTATGGTAAGCGTGAGTCGGAAACAGGTACCGAATATATTGTTGCATCTGAGAGCGTGGCATTACATGCATTAGGTTTTGAACTGGTACGTGATCTGAAACCAGGTGAAGCGATTTATATTGATATCGATGGTAATTTTTCAAGTAAGCAATGTGCAGAAAACCCTAAAAGTAATCCCTGTATCTTTGAGTATGTATATTTTGCACGCCCAGATTCTATTATTGATGATATTTCAGTTTATAAAGCCCGTTTGCGAATGGGTACAACACTGGTGCAAAAAATTCTACGTGAGAGACCGAATCACGATATAGATGTGGTTATACCTATTCCAGATACGAGTAGAACGGCGGCTCTGGATGTGGCTTATCACCTGGGTGTGAAGTATAGAGAAGGTTTTATTAAAAATAGATATATTGGCCGTACATTTATTATGCCTGGACAGGTTCAACGAAAAAAATCAGTCCGCCAGAAATTAAATGCTATTGACCTGGAGTTTAAAGACAAAAATGTTCTGTTGGTAGATGACTCTATTGTTCGAGGAACAACATCAAAGCAAATTATTCAAATGGCTAGAGAAGCGGGTGCTAAAAATGTATATATGGCATCTGCAGCGCCTCCGGTCAGATACCCTAATGTATATGGTATTGATATGCCTTCACCAAAAGAGTTTGTAGCCCATGGGCGAAGCACTGAAGAGATCACCAAAGAAATTGGTGCAGACTGGTTAATTTATCAGGATTTAGATGACTTAATTCACGCGGTTAAACAGGGTAATGAGAAAATCGATAGTTTTGATAGTTCCTGTTTTAGCGGTGAATACATTACCGGCGATATCGACAAAACCTATCTGAAAAACCTGGATGATTCGCGCTCAGATACAGCTAAATCTAAACGTGAGAATTCGAATAATTTGGCTGGAATTGACTTATACAGCAACCAGTAAAATAATTAATGTTTTTTATGGACTATAAAATTTTTCAGCAGTATTTGCCCGTGGCATTTCGTAAATTTACATATTTGCTATTACTCCTGTTTTCGACAGCGATCATGGCAGGTGTGGATGATCTGAAGATTTTTAATGATGATAAAGAGTTGTTTTCGAAGGCAGTGAGCTTATCTACACAAAAAAAGTGGTTAGAGGCTGAGCCTATATACCGTGATTTATTAAAGCGTAATCAGTATTGGCCAGAACCAGGTAATAATTTAGCTATACTTTTGTTAAATACAGGCCGAACAGATGAAGCTATAACAGTGCTTGAGCAAGCCGTAATTAGTTCGCCGGGTTATAGAATTACTCAGAAAAATCGATCTGAGTTATATGGCTATCTTGCAACACGAGCATACGATAAGGCGTTGGGTTCAGACCAGCAAAGTATTATGCCGGAACTGGAGTTAATTCAGACAATTTATCAACCTGTAAAAATAATAGAAAGAGAAGTAGAAAAAGAAGTAGAAAAAGTCGTTATAAAAGAAGTGCTTGTAGAAAAACCTCAGTTAGTCGAGCATCAGCAGGTAGTTGAGCCTCAAAAGGTTTCGGTAGGTGCGCCTCAAAATGACATCGGCAGACATATTAAGCAACAGTTGTCTGACTGGTCAAGAGCATGGTCTAAGGGGGATTTTGATAATTATATTAAATCCTATTCAACTAATTTTGTGCCTTCTGATACGAGAAAGTCTTACGCCGAATGGAAAAATATAAGGCGAGCCCGTCTAAAATTTACCAAAGGCGTTAATGTTGAAATTGATCAGTTAAGGGTTTTTGTTGAAGGTCAGGGAAAACATGTATTAGTTGAATTTATACAGAACTATAGATCAGACTCATATAGCGACACCGTTTTAAAACAGATGTACATGCAAAATCAGCAAGATAATTGGCTGATACTGTCTGAAAGAACTATTAAAAAGTACTAAACTTAGGTAATTCAGTCTAAACGTGATTAGTGTTTAAATTAATGAAATTTGCATCTATTATATTTACAGTATTTTATTCAGCAGCGATAACTCTTGTCGGGGCCGCTGTCTGCTCGAGTGCATGGGCAGTAGAAACGACACTGGATAACTCTCACCCGGAAGTCCGATTGCTCGATGCTGTTCAGGATATTCAGTCTTCTGATTTAAACAGTGCCGAATCAAAGTTAAAAACGCTGGTCTCCGAAATGCCTGATTTTAAACTGGCGCAACTGGTTTATGCCGATGTTTTAATGTCTAAAGTGAAAGGTATTCATAATCCCGGTCCAGACTTAAACAATAGTCTAGAAAAGTCTTTGCTGCTTACAGAAATAAAAAACCGCTATCAGGCTGTTAATGATGATCTCGTTAAAACTAATTTTCCTAAAGTTCTGGCGAAGTTAGATGCTTTTTATCGATATGTTATTGTTGTTGATCTAAGCAAATCTCGTTTATATTTGTTTGATAATACTCAGCCGTTACCCGTATTAATAGATGACTTTTTTATCTCTATGGGGCGCAGTGGAGCGGGTAAGGTTTCTGAAGGTGATTTAAAAACACCATTAGGTGTATATTTTATTCAGTCTTATATTGCACCTGATCAACTGGCTGACAAGTATGGCGCAGGTGCTTATCCAATTAATTATCCAAATGCGTGGGATCGTTTAAATGGAAAAACAGGCCATGGTATATGGCTGCATGGAACACGAAGTGGCACATATAATCGACCGCCATTAGCATCAGAAGGTTGTGTTGTATTACCGAATGAAGATCTGCTTAATATAGGTTCACACATTGATTTAAAAAGCACACCGGTATTAATCGGTGAAAATATTACATGGCTTGCTGAGAAGCAGTGGCTGTTACACAAAGATAACATCAGCCAACTGCATGAACAGTGGAAAAATGACTGGGAGAGTATGGATGTTGAAAGTTATTTACAACATTACTCTGACAGGTTTACCAATGGTAAAAAAGATATTTATAACTGGTCTGATCATAAACGCAGAATAGCGAAACATAAAACTTTCGTAAAAGTAAATTTATCTAATGTGAGTTTGCTTCAGCATCCGAATGAAGATGTTATGGTGGCTACCTTTTTACAGACTTATGCCAGTGATAATTTCTCAAGCCAGAGCTGGAAACGTCAATACTGGAATAAGGAAAATGATGGTAAATGGCGAATTGTTTTTGAAGGTGAAATATCAATGCCGTTGAATTCTCAATTAGCTCAGAATCGTAAAAATGAATGACTTAGTTTAGTAGGCGCTTTGCCACTGAAAAACCGAAGTCACGGCGCTAGATTTGATAAATGATTATTTTAAATGCGCACTCTCACTGTAACGCTGTTTTTGCTTTAGGGGGTTGCGGAATATTTACCCTGAGCCACTTAATCATATCAACCCATATCCTGCTTACTTCATGATTGCTGGGCATAATACCCGCATAGGGTAGTTCAATAGTGACAACTGGAATTTCCTCCTGTAAACCGGCGTAGTTACCAAGTGATCCCGGATAGGTTCCTAATAATTTTAAATAAAGGTGACCAAGACGGGACGGCGGGCTGGGCGGCCCATCGTAATCAACAATTCCGTAAGGTGCGTGAACCGACACGATAGCATCCGGTTTAAAATCTTTAATTAGTTTAACTATCCACTGGGTTTCGGGTTCGCTCAATGGGCTCGGGCCGGGATAGCGCCTTGGGTCGCTATATGCACGATCCTTCCAGTATTCAAGGCTTGCTTGCGGACTGCCATTATTAGGAAAATTACGGTTTAAATCGACACCACTGGCATTTATTCGTTGAGATTTTTTCTGCAATAAACCATCCGGATTTACCAGTGGAGCCACTTTCCAGTGAAATAAACCACTATGGTATTTATCAAGAATTTTCATCCATTTAAACATAATAGTTACTGATGAATACTCATCTCCGTGAATACCGCCAAGCATAAGAATTCTTGCCTGTGGCTGTCTTTTGTTTAGTAGTGGGGGGTATTCTTTTATTAATAAGTTATTTTTATTATTAGATTGATGCTGAGACGGCATAAGCTCAAGTGAAATACATTCATTAAAAGTAACGCTGGATAGCTTATTAGCGATCTTAATGCAGCTGTCATTCACCTGGTTTGGCTGTAACAGAGTGATGTTGTTCGTGTTTTGGCTATAAGCAGGAACTGATATTAAGAAAAGAAGTGTAATCCGATAAAGGCGTGTTAGCATAGAAATTAGTCGTTTTGTCAGTTACTAAAGTATGTCACATATAAGTTATATAATTATAAATATAGATCAGCAGCGTTTGTATTGCATGGATCAGGATGAAAATATTATTTCTGATTACCCCGTGTCGACTTCAAGCTTAGGTGTGGGTAATAAAAACGGCAGTTACCAGACCCCGTTAGGCATACATAGTATTGCACAGAAAATTGGTGATGGCTGCTCCATAAATGAAGTATTTGTGGGTCGGCAACCACTTGGTATATTAGATGACCTGAAAATGTCAAAAGAAAGCTTGCCTGATGATATTATTAGTAGTCGTATTCTCTGGTTGCAGGGTGAAGAAGCGGGTTTAAACAAAGGTAATGATAGTCAGGGTGATATGATAGACAGTTATCAGCGTTATATTTATATTCATGGAACCTCAGAAGAAGATAAAATTGGCCAACCAGCATCCCATGGTTGCGTGAGAATGAAAAATAAAGATGTGATTGAGTTATTTAACCTTGTTGAAGAAGGTTGTAAAGTGATCATAAAAGAAAGCTAAACAGGTAAAGTAAAATGAGCGATTATGACGATTTAGAAGCCGAGTGGTCTTTTGCGACTCAGGCGGTGAGAGCCGGGCAGGTGCGGACTTTGGAACAGGAGCATAGTGAGCCTATTTTTCCTACTTCGAGTTTTGTTTTTTCGTCAGCTGCTGAAGCAGCGGCACGATTTTCCGGTGAACAGCCAGGCAATATTTATTCGCGTTTTACAAATCCTACAGTAAGAACATTTGAGCAACGTCTTGCTCGTATGGAAGGTGGTGAATGTTGTGTTGCTACCGCATCTGGAATGTCGGCTATTCTCGCAACCTGTCTGGGTATTTTAAAAACAGGTGATCATATTGTTTCATCACGCAGTATATTTGGCACAACAACAGTGTTATTCACAAACTTTATGGCCAAACTGGGAATTGAAACTACCTTTGTTGATCTGTCAGATCTAACAGGCTGGGAACAGGCAATACAGGCAAATACACGTTTATTGTTTTTAGAAACACCTTCAAATCCATTAACAGAACTGGTTGATATAGCGGCACTTGCAAATATAACTCATAAGCATGATTGTCTGTTGGCGGTTGATAATTGTTTAGCAACACCTGCTTTGCAAAAACCTATAAGTTTAGGTGCTGATATTGTTATTCATTCAGCAACTAAATATATAGATGGGCAGGGGCGTTGCATGGGTGGAGCCGTTGTTGGAACTGAGGACGTTGTTGGTACAGATGTTTATGCGTTTTTACGAACTGCAGGGCCAACAATGAGTGCCTTTAATGCCTGGGTATTTTTAAAAGGCCTGGAAACACTTGATATCAGAATGAAGGCTCATAGTACAAGTGCGCTGGAGCTCGCAAGGTGGTTAGAGTTACAACCGCAGGTAGCTCGAGTTTATTACCCCGGGCTTGAGTCTCATCCACAGCACGAGTTGGCTAAACAACAGCAATCAGGCTTTGGTGGTTTATTGTCATTTGAGCTTAAAGGTGGCAAAGACGATGGCTGGAAATTAATCGATGCCACACAAATATGTTCTATTACGGCTAATTTAGGTGACACAAAAACCACCATTACTCATCCAGCGACAACAACTCATGGTCGCTTAACACCGGAACAGCGACAGCAATCAGGTATAGCTGATGGTTTAATTCGGCTGGCTGTAGGGCTGGAAGATATTGAAGATATTAAGAAAGACCTGGCACGTGGTATGTGATAGATGTGTTCAAGATTGTATTCTTCAATAATGTATTATTATTGAATTAGTTGGTTCAGATAAAAGTCCTTATAGTTTATCTCGATTAAATATCAGCAAATGGAAGTATGTTTGTGTCAGATTTAAGTAATCTATTAATTGCAGAACGTAAAACCCCGTTAATTCTAGTTGTCGATGACGATATAGTTATTCGTACAATGTTAATGAAAGCCTTGCTGAAACAGGGTTTTAATACAATTGAAGCTCCAAATGGTGCTGAAGGTATTGAGTTATTTAAGCAACATAGACCTGATATGGTTTTGCTCGATGTATTGATGCCAGTCATGAATGGGTTTGAAGCTTGTCAGGAAATGCGTGTTATTGACCCAGATCGAACTGTGCCGATTATTATGCTTACGGGTTTAGATGATGTCGCTTCAGTTGATAAGTCATTTGATGCAGGTGCGACAGATTTTATTTCTAAACCTATTAACTGGAGTTTATTTACTCAACGAGTTCGATATGCACTGAAATCACGTGATATGGATTTTGAACTACGCAAAAATCGACATCGTGTATCTCATGCATTGAAAGTTGCCATGTTAGGTTATTGGGACTGGGACTTACAAACTGAAAAACTTTCATTTCCAGTGGGTGTATTAGAAATGCTGGGTATTGATGGTTCACAGGAACTGTCGTTAAAAGACTTTCTTATTCATGTACCAGAAGATGATCGTGATCGGGTTGTTCATGCATTTGAAGATGCCAGAAACCGAGGTGTAAGGTTTGTTCTAGAACATCGATTACAGGGCTCTGATAATAAGGAGCGATATATTTATCAGCAATGTGATGTGATTATGGGTGATGATAAAAAACCCCGTCATGTATTAGGTACCATACAGGATATTACAGCATTAAAACGCGCAGAGGATATGATTTTACATCAGGCATATCACGACTTATTGACTGACTTGCCAAATCAAACGCTATTTAAAGAACGCCTGACACACGCTATTAAAGTTGCCGAGCACTCTGCGCAGCAGGTGGCAGTCGTGTTAATGGATATAGACCGCTTTCAGTTAATAAATGCAAGCCTGGGTCGTGATATTGGTAACGAATTACTGGTTGCTTTTGCCGGGTTTTTAAGTGGTTTTGTAAAAGAAGGTGATACGGTTGCTCGATTTGGTGGTAACGAATTTGCTATTCTGCTGGAAAGCGTCACCTCAATAGAAGAAATTAGTCAAACGCTGAGTAATTTAAATCAGGCGTTAAAAGAAAATGCTTTTGATCTGGGAAGCCAGAAGGTAATTGTTTCACTGAGTTTAGGAATATCTTTATACCCGGATGATGAAACTGATGCAGGTGAACTAATACAGTGTGCAAATGCAGCCATGCGAAAAGCGAAAAGCCTGGGTGGTGACCAGGAACATTTTTATACTAGTGATATGAATCGCAGAGTAGATGACCGTTTACGAATGGAAACAGATTTGCGCAGCGCTATAGAAAACAATGAAATTGAGCTTTTTTATCAACCACAGGTAGATGTTAAAACACGAAAAATTATTGCTTCAGAAGCATTAGTACGTTGGCGTCATAAAGATTACGGTTTGGTGCCTCCAATAAGGTTTATCCCATTGGCTGAAGAAACAGGCTTAATTCAGCCTTTGGGTCAGTATGTTCTAGAGCAGGCTATTAAACAAACTAAAAAATGGAATCAACAGGGCTATAATTTAAGCGTAGGTATTAATTTATCAGCCAGACAGTTTATGCAGGCTGATCTTGTAAATCAGATAAAGCAGCTTATTGAACAGTATGAAATAGTAGCAGAAAATGTTGACCTGGAAATAACAGAAACGATTGCAATGCAAGATGCTGAAAGTAGCATAAATAAAATGCATCATTTAAAAGAGCTGGGTGTGAAGTTATCTATGGATGATTTTGGAACCGGGTACTCTTCCTTAAGTTATTTACATCAGTTTCCACTAGATGTATTAAAGATAGATCGCTCATTTGTAAAAGATATTACGGGTAATAGCGAAGATGGAGCAATTGCCAGAGCGGTTATCGCAATGGCTCATAGTATGAATTTAAAAGTGATTGCAGAAGGCGTGGAAACGGAAGATCAGTATGAGTTTCTAAGAGATCGTAATTGTGAAGTCATACAGGGTTATTTAATTTCAAAGCCAGTCCCAGCTGATGAGTTTGAAAAATTATTGTTATTGTAGTGTTTACTTAAAATCAAATTCAGCCAGCAGTGGTATGTGATCAGATAAACCAGCCCAACTCTGCTCAGGTGGATGTTCAAGAGAATAATCCAGATGACTATTATGTAGTCGCTGGCATTGCTTTATTTCTAAACCGCGGGTATAAATTCTGTCCATAGGTAATAATGGCATCCAGGAAGGAAAAGTCCGAGCCAGTTTTCCCTGTGCTGATTTAAATGCGTCACTTAAACCCAATTCACGGCATAAGTGTTTTTCAGCTTTACCCATCCAGTCATTGAAATCTCCGGCAATGATGAGTGGCTCGTTATGAGGAATGAATTCTTCAATGCGTGTTGCAAGTTTAATTAACTGACGCTGTCGTTCAAATGGAAGTAATCCCAGGTGAACGCAGATGACATGTAATGGTTTCTGTGATTCAGGATAGTATATTTCCCCGTGTAATAAACTGCGACTCGCAGATTTCATATAAGAAACATCTATATTTTCATATTTAGAAAAAGGCATTTTGCTTAAAATAGCATTGCCATGATGACCATGACTATATATGGCATTTTTACCGTAGGCATGGTGAGGCCAGATTTCATCGGCAAGAAACTCAAACTGAGAATCATCAGGCCAGTTATGAATACGTTTGGCATTATGAGTATGCTTACCCTGAATTTCCTGTAAAAAAATCAAATCTGCGTTAGTAGACTGTAATGCAGATTTAATTTTATGTAGTATAAAACGCTGATTTCCACTGCTGAAGCCTTTGTGTATATTGTATGTTAGTATTTTAAACATAATTTTAAGATGAATCCTTTAAAGCCAGTAGCGTATTCGCCAGATAATTTTTCCCATAATACGGTAATACCAGGGCAGTTTAGTTAGTTTTGACAAATTAATTTTATCAGAATCATTGATAAGTTGTATTGATTCATTGACTAGTTTTTGCAGGCTTTTTTTGTGGCTTAAAATTGTGTCCAGTTCAAGGTCATGTAAAAAACTTCGATGATTAAGGTTAGAGCTGCCGACAAACGCTATATTATCTATTAAAACTGTTTTCGCATGAATTAGATATTTATTATGTATATAAATTTCAATGTCTGCTTCAAGTAATTCAGCAAAATATGTGGTGCTTATCAGCGGAAAAAAAATAACATCTGAATGACGGGAAATAATCAGTTTTACATTAACATTATTTAAACGAGCCTGTTTTAAAGCGTTGACAATTTTTCTGGATGGTGCAAAGTAAGCGCTAATTATCCAGACTCTTTGCTTGCAAGTTTGAATAAGCCTGACAAATTCATTGTTTTTATGCTGGCGGCGGATAATGTTGTTATTAGTTCTAAATGGCAAGCGCGGGTTTTCATTAGGGTAGTGAATTTTTCGTTTAAATATTCCATGGAAATTATCTGATAACTCGAGTACAGATTCGCCTGTTACTTTTACACCGCAGTCAAACCATTCACAATTAGCATTTGATTGTTTAAGGTGTGAATCAGATATATTCAAACTGCCGCTCCATGCGTAAATTTTATCGACAATATAAAGCTTTCTGTGATCACGTTTGTTTATTCGTGAAGCAAGGTAGATGAATTTATTTATAAAATTTTTCGGTCTTGTCGATTTACTATATAAAGACAGTCGCCAGGGTAAGGGGTGAAATATTTTTACTTTTATACCGATGTCTTTTAATTTTAATAACTGTTGTCTATTCCAGTTAAGAGATCCGTGGCCATCTATAATTAAATGTATTTCTACGCCTTTTTTAGCGGCTTCTATTAATGCCGCAATGATTTTTTTTCCTAAACTATCTTGATAAAATATATAACATTCAATTTCAATCGATGTTTTTGCGTGTTTTAAACCATTAATCAGGTCGTTAAAATACTCATCACCTGAAAAAAATATTTCTTCACTAGCCCATGCATGAAGCCGTGGTAGTAAACCTGACTCATTTTCTGGCGTTGCTTTATTCATATCGCTTGTGCTTACGCTATTATGTCAAACATGGAGTGTTTTATTGGCTCCAGTTTTTTGGGAACTTGCCACTTAAGATATAAGCAAATGCAATGATTTCAGCAATAACACGATATAGGTCCTCAGGTATTTCATCTCCCAGGTTTAAATCAGATAATATTTCAACCAGTTCATTATCTTGCTGTAAAGGAACACCGTGTTGTTTAGCTATTTCTATTATTTTGTCTGCAATTGGACCAACACCACGTGCATTTACAACGGGTGCATGTTCACCGTCAAAATCTAATGCAACAGCAATAGGTGTAGATTGCTTCATGCTTTTTCATCCAGCAGGTTAACCTGATCACTAACAAAAGGCCTGTTATTAAGCAGCTTGTTGTCAACGCTTAAATTAACAAGATTTAAGCCTGTTTTTTTCAATGCGGATTCAAGTAGAGGTAGTAGTTGTTTTATTTTATCAGCGGTTGTTTTGAGTTCGGTATGGAACACGCTGGAAACCTGATTAGCATTTAAATGAATTATAGACTGCACCTTTCCAAGTGTTTTAAAGTTGAAAGTCAGAGTAACAGACCAGTCTTCTTCATTGTTTTCAGTGCTTTCACTTTCCTGTTGAATTCTAAAATCAATGTCAAAACGTTCATGGTTGTCTTTAAATACCAGGTTGAACAATAATAATACCATATTGTCGCCTTCACGACTCATTGGCTGTAATTGCATACTTGTTATTTTACTAATTGCCTGTTCAACTTGCAGATTTAGATCTAGCAACATTAGACGGTATTGTAATAACTCCTGTATTTGCTGACTTAGTTGAAGGCCATGTTGTTGTGAGGTGGTTATTATGAGTTTGGCTAATGACTGAACGTCATTCAATGTAACCAGCTCAGTTGTTTTTCCACCAAGCAGGCTGATAATTTGTGTAATCGAAGTTTTTGGCAGAAATGTTAATAATTTATCGGTTAATTCGGCTAGTGTGTGTCCGGGTCGGTTCGCGTATTCTTTAATTAGCGACTGTAGTTGATTTAATTGCTGTGCTGTTAACGGTTGTTTTGTTGCCTGCTCTTCAGCGGGTGATATCCGGGATAATTCAGCCTTAATTGCCAGAAGCTGGTATTTAAAGTCATTTATAAAGCTCTTCTCAGTTGCAGATGTTTGCGGCTGTAGCAATTTCGACTCTAAAAATACGCCACTGTTTAATATCTGTTGTTTTAACTGGGCAGGGCTTATACCTTTGCTGTTGAGTTGGAGCGTGTTTTGCAAGTTGCCTAATAGGTTTTTTAACGTTTCGGGTAGTTTATCGGTACTGGTTTTATTACTGGTAAGTTCATTTGCAAGTTGTTGTAACTGACTAAATGATTGTTGTACTGCAATAAACTGTCGTAATTTAAGCGCCGCCAGCTTGTTTGAATTACTCACAATGGGCGAGGTTTCAATGATGCTTAGCAGGGGGAGTTTAACTACTGAGTTATTAGACTGATTTTCAGTTAAAGATTTTACCTGCAGCTTTATTTCCTGGCCGTTTTGAAGCGTAACGGGTGTTTTCGCTTCTATGGTGTGTTGGCCGATACGTATTAAAACCTTTGATAAGGCCTCACCACCCTGTTGTGTGGTTGCATTAAGTACCTGCCCCACCTTCCACGATTTAGTAATATCAGGAATAAGCTCTGGTTTTACGGCTGAACTCTGTTTTATAGGCGGTATGTTTATCATAAATTTTTGGGTGACAGTTTTTTGGCAAACTTCTGACCATTACACTTCATAGCGGCCAATAGTATGACGAACTGAAGGCTTATAAATTTATTTATTTGATCATTAGTTTAGCGCTTTAGATCAAAAATTGCATTTTTATACTCATTTTTATAAATAGTTACTTTATACTACGAATATCATCTATCTTATTGAAATTAAATGAATTAATACTATGCTTAGTAACAGATAGCGTTGGTTTTTTTATCGATGAGATTGGCAGCTAGATCGTTTCGACAAGATTTAGATTAATAGCGGCACGTTCTTTGCATTTATGACAATAACCTATAGGGGAAGCTTAATGGCTGACGAAGAAGAAAATCAGGAAGCTGGAGAAGAAAAGAAAGGCGGTATGATGAAAGTTATATTGCTCATAAACGGCTTAGTATTGCTCATTGGTATTGGCGTGGGCGTTTTCATGTTTATGAGTGGAGATGAAGAGTCTGATGGTGCAGCAGATATGGAAGTACTCGAAGATGCTGAGGCTGTTGAAGGCGCAAACGGCCAGAAATCAAAAGGTACGCCTATTTATGTTCCTTTACACCCTGCATTTGTTGTTAATTTTGAAAACCAGGAGCAGGTATCCTTTTTACAGGTTGATATACAGATTATGACTTATGATTCATCTGTTGAATCAGCTTTAAAAGCACATATGCCTGCGGTGCGTAATGAGCTGTTATTGTTATTAGGTGGTAAGCAGTATCACGAGATAAACACCCGTGAAGGTAAGCGAGCATTAAGTCAGGAAGCAATACAGGTGATGCAGGATGTACTGAAAAATGTTGGTGAAGCAAGTTCAATAGAAGCTTTATACTTCACCAGTTTCGTAATGCAATAGGGTAATGACTCAGCTTACCCCATAAATGCACCAGCTCTTCGTTGGGAAATGGACGCTTACACTTGTAAGCTTACATTTCCCGCCTTGATCTGGCACATTTCTGGGGCAACCTGAATCATTACATAGAAAATAGATTTAAAGTTTTTAATATTTTAATTGAAGAAAAATTATGGCAACTGCAGATGTTTTAAGTCAAGACGAGATTGATGCCCTGTTACACGGGGTAGATGATGGTGATGTCGAAACAGAAGACGAAGACCTTCATGATGGATCTGCCAGGTCTTTTGATTTTAATTCTCAGGAGCGAATAGTACGTGGGCGATTGCCTACCCTGGAAATGCTTAATGAGCGTTTTGCGCGTAATTTTCGAGTTAGCATGTTTAATATGTTACGTCGTCAGGCTGAAATAGCTGTGGGTGGCGTGCAGATGATGAAATTTGCCGAGTATGTACATAGTCTTTACGTTCCCACCAGTTTAAATATGATTAAAGTCGATCCGTTAAAAGGTACGGCTTTATTTGTTATTGATCCCAAGCTGGTATTTATTGTTGTAGATAATTATTTCGGGGGCGAGGGGCGTTTTTATAACAAAATTGAAGGTCGTGAATTCACGCCTACCGAACAGCGCGTCATTAGTATGTTACTGGAGCAGATTTTTAAAGATCTGGAAGATGCCTGGAAGCCAATCAAACCTTTGAAATTTGAGTATCAATCATCTGAGGTTAACCCTCATTTAGCTAATATTGTAAGTCCGACTGAAGTCGTTGTAGTGAGCACTTTTCGTGTTGATCTTGAAGGCGGTGGTGGCGACTTGCATGTTACTTTTCCTTACTCAATGGTTGAACCTATTCGTGATTTATTAGATGCGGGTGTTCAATCAGATATGTCGGAAATTGATGATCGATGGCGCTTGTCGTTACGCGATGAAATTTTTGAATCGAAGGTTGAAGTTAGAAGTCTGATGACAGAAATAGAAATTAACTTATCTGAGATCAATGACTTAAAAGTTGGTGATGTTATCCCCTTTGATATGCCTGAGCAGGTAGTGTTAGAAGCAGAAGAAATTCCGTTGTTCAGGTGCTCTCTGGGTGTATCCAGAGGAAATGCAGCGGTAAAGGTTAACGAACGTGTTTCTCGCCCGAATTTAAATTTTATTTCAGAAATAGAAGAAAATTGAGAATAAAGCCATGAGTGATGAAGAAAATACTGAAGAAGATCCATGGGCTGATGCGCTAAATGAGCAGGCTGAATCTGAAGCAACAGATGCGAGTGCAGCGGCTAGCGCGGCCAGTTTTGATGAGTTAAACGACTCGAGTATACCAGGCTCAGATGTGAATCTGGATGTCGTGCTGGATATACCGGTTAATTTATCGATGGAAATTGGACGTACTAAAATAAGTATAAGAAATTTACTGCAATTAAATCAGGGGTCAGTAGTTGAACTGGAACGTCTTGCGGGTGAACCAATGGATGTTCTGGTAAACGGCACATTAATCGCACGGGGAGAGGTTGTGGTTGTAAATGAAAAATTTGGTATTCGTTTAACGGATATTATCAGCCCTGCCGAGCGCGTGAAAAAACTGAAATAATTAGTGAGTAATTTGTGTTGCAGCTAAATAAAAATTTCTATAACTCGAGAATAAGTAATATCAAAAGTATGTTCTTAAACATAAGACCTGATTGCATTTTTAGTCTGCTTAGCAAAAAGGCTGTGTCTTATTCAGTATTGCTTATAAGTGGTTATCCCCTGGTGGCTTTTTCTAAATCAGAAACCATTGTTAAACCGGCTACAGCCGAAGCTTTTTCAATGATGGGTGCGCTGAATATGGCAATGGGATTGGTGGTTGTTATTGCGCTTATTTTAGGCCTGGCCTGGGTATTAAAAAAATACGGACGATTGCCAAATAATAACCAGGTTGATATGAAAGTACTGGGAGGCCTGTCATTAGGAACCAGAGAAAAAGCCATATTAATAGAGATTGAAAATAAACGTTTATTAGTCGGGGTTACGCCAGGGCATATTCAGACATTATATGTGCTGGACGACAATGCTGTAGGTTCTGTTGCAGAGGGTTCTTTTGAGACGAAACTTGAAGAAGTCATGGAAAACAGGCAATGATGTTATCTTTATCTCATGCATCGATGATTAAATTATCGAGTAAAAGTTTATTTAACATAGTCTTCTTCGTGTTTCTTTTTCTGCTGTCTGCCGGGGTAATTGCCGAGCCTACATTACCCGCCTTAATAATTGAAGACACGGCATCAGGCGGCAAAGAGTATTCTATTTCTTTGCAGGTATTAATGTTTATGACCGTGCTGTCTGTATTGCCAGCATTGTTATTAACCATGACATCGTTTACGCGCATTATTATTGTGTTATCTATACTTCGTCAGGCATTGGGTACAGCTCAGACACCATCAAATCAAATACTCATCGGCTTATCACTCTTTTTAAGCTTTTTTATTATGTCGCCAGTTTTTACTCAGGCTTATGAAAATGCCTACCAGCCTTATATTGCCGAACAGATTGGTGCTGATGAAGCGATAGCCCGGATTAAAAGACCGTTTCATAAATTTATGATTGAACAAACCAGGGAAACAGATCTCGAGTTGTTCGCTAACCTGTCTGGCGCTGATGGTTATGACGGCCCTGAATCAGTACCATTTTCAGTATTGATGCCCGCGTTTTTAACGTCCGAGTTAAAAACTGCATTTCAAATAGGTTTTATGTTGTTTATACCTTTTCTTATTATCGATCTGGTTGTGGCCAGTGTCTTAATGGCTATGGGTATGATGATGTTGTCACCGTTGATTATTTCATTGCCTTTTAAACTGATGTTATTTGTACTGGTTGATGGCTGGTCATTAGTCATAGGCACATTAGCTGCAAGTTTTGTAGTTACCTGATAAACTTCGATTTCCAGTAATTCATATAGATTTTTAACTGAATAATGAACAAGGTCCGAATATACCGAACCCGATCGTGCCCCTACTGTCGTCGTGCCGAGATTTTATTAAAAAAACGCGGTGTTAAAACAATGCAAAATATTGACGTAGGTGTAAATAAAAAACTCTGGTCGATTATGAAGAAAGAAAGTAGGCGCGATACGGTGCCGCAGATATTTATCGGAGAGGTGCACGTTGGGGGCTTTGATGACCTGGCTGCTTTGGATAAAAAAGGCAAACTTGAGGCTTTATTAAATAAGTAAAATTCAGTTTTTTCAGTATTTCAGGCTTTTGTGTATACTTAAAAGCCCTAGCTAATGGGATATAGACCCAAACATCATGAATCACTACTATACTCAGCTAACTCCAAATTTAAGGAATCCACGTGGATTTTCTACCCATATTCTTTGATATTAAACAAAAACCCTGTCTTGTTATTGGCGGTGGCGAAGTCGCTGCACGTAAAGTGTCATTATTGCTAAAAGCTCAGTCTGCTGTGACGGTTGTCTCTCCCGAGTTGTCTCATGAACTTGCAGGCTGGCATGAAGAGGGAAAGTTCACCCATATTGCTCGTGATTTTGAAGATGCGGATATTGAAAAACCGGTGCTGGTTATTGCTGCAACGGATAATCATGATGTAAATAAGCGGGTCTCAGAGTTGGCTCAGAGACGTGGTATTCCGGTGAATGTGGTTGATGATCCAGCGCTTTGCTCATTCATTACGCCCTCTATCGTTGATCGCTCACCGGTGCAAATTGCAATATCTACGGGTGGTGCCTCTCCCGTTTTAGCGCGTATGATTCGTACAAAATTAGAAGGCTGTATTCCAGCTGCATATGGCCGACTAGGTGCGCTAGTGTCAGACTTTAGAGAAAAGGTTAAAGCTAAATTTACAAATGTTGATCAACGTCGTGCCTTCTGGGAATCTATATTAGAGAGCACTGTTGCTGACCGGGTATATAGTGGCCATGAAAATGAAGCGGCTGAAGAGTTACAAAAAGCCATAGATGCTGCAGATCCTAACCCCAAATATCAGGGTGAAGTTTATCTGGTTGGTGCCGGCCCTGGTGACCCTGATTTGTTAACTTTCCGTGCCCTGCGTCTGATGCAGTCCTGTGATGTTATGGTTTATGACAGACTGGTTTCACCCGCTATTCGAGAACTGGTTCGACGTGATGCGGAGTTAATTTACGTTGGAAAAGCACGTGATAAACATACAATGCAGCAGGAAAATATTAATGAGCTGTTAGTGCGCCTGGCTAAAGAAGGTAAGCGTGTTTTGCGCCTTAAAGGTGGAGACCCCTTTATCTTTGGTCGAGGTGGCGAAGAAATAGAACTACTCGCACAGGAAGGTGTGCCGTTTCAGGTGGTGCCGGGTATTACCGCTGCAGCAGGTTGCGCCGCCTATGCAGGTATACCTTTAACACATCGTGATTACTCACAGGCCTGTGTTTTTGTAACCGGTCATTTAAAAGACGGCACGGTTGACCTGAACTGGCCTGCACTGGCACAGCCAAATCAAACCGTTGTTTTTTATATGGGTTTGCATGGCGCACCAACACTATGTAAAGAAATGATGGGCCATGGTTTGCCACCAACGACACCGGTTGCATTAGTGCAAAAAGGTACAACACCCGATCAAAAAACGGTTATAGCTACATTAGATACTCTAGAAGAAACATTGAAAACGCATACTTTTGAGCCGCCTACCTTAATTATTGTTGGCGAAGTTGTTTCATTAAAAGATAAATTAGACTGGTTTAATCCCAAAGAGCCACAAGGTTTAGCGGTTAAATCGGGTAAGTGGTAGGTAACACTGATGCCTTTTGATATTAAACAAATGCCTGGTTCATCAGAGAAGAATCCTAATGAAGCTGAGAGAGTGACGGCATCATTGAATCGGTTTAAAATCTGGTTTGCGGGCATTGTATTGGTATGTGCCAGTGTCATTATTGGTGCTGCTATCTATTATTATCAGTTGAATAATTAATTCATTCGTAATTAATAGTCTTCTGCAAAAAACTCAAATTAACGAGGCCGGGTACTGACAGGTATCCCGGTAGGTTAATTATTTGTCTGTAGGTTCTGTCTGATACGCATCTTTAAAGCACTAAAGAACATGAATCCAGAAAAAATTCGCTACCAGTACAGTCAAAAATATAGCGATTAAATTAAAGACAATGCCATAACGGGCCATTGTTTTTACATTAACCACGCCACTGCTCATTGCAATGGCGTTCGGTGGTGTGGCAATCGGCAACATAAATGCATAGGATGCACATACTGTCGCGATAATCATAAATAAACGCACATCAAGACCGGCCAGGTTGCAGACTTCATATACTATCGGCAGCATAATAGAAATCAGTGCAGTATTACTGGTGACTTCTGTTGTAAACGTAACCATAGCTGCAACAATTAACATAAATAAGATAACCGGCAGAGTTGTTAGTTCTAATAAATATGAGGCCATTTCTTTTGCCATGCCGGTTTCAGTAAACGCCATAGCAATTGAGAATCCGGCACCAAAAAGAAACATAATACGGTAAGGGATATTATTTTTATCCTGATCCCAGTTTAAGATATTAAATGGAGGTGCAAACAATATTAAGCCTGCGGACAGTAAAATGCCTGCGTCATTTAATCCTAAGCCCTTGTAATATGGTTCTATGGGTGAATTTAAAAAAAGCATGATTATTAAAAAGCAAATTAGCGTGATGACTTTTTTTTGATTACTATTCAGGGCCGGAATATTAAGCTCAGATGTTATTTTGGTGTCTTTCAGGCCGCTACTTAAAATAAATCCGACAATAGTGAACATAAAAATAACTAGCGGAAACATCATCCACATCCATTGTGCAAAAGCTATTTTTTCTAAGCCCATTTCCTGCATCACTCCAAATAAAATCAGATTTGGAGGGGTGCCTATTGGTGTGAGTATGCCACCAATACTTGCGCCGTAAGCTATGCCTAATGCTAAACGCACTTTTAGTTTATTACTATCGGTTAGAAATAATGCAATCGGCAATAATAAAAGTGTTGTAGTCGTATTGGACAAAACTGAACTGAGTAAACCCGAAGTAATAATTAAGGCAAATATTATACCTCTTGCATGTCCTGGAAAAATATTCAGCATCTGGTTTGCTATCCATTTATGCAGGTTTGTTTTTTCTACGGCAATAGCGATTAAAAAACCACCCATGAATAAAAAAATAATGGGATTGGCGTAATTTTGTGCGGTTTGAGACGTGTTTAAAATGCCAGCCGCAGGAAATAGAACAATGGGGGTGAGAGAAACCACGGCTAATGGTAATCCTTCATTCGTCCATAATGTGACCATTATTACTAAGATTGCGACTAACAGACTTTGCTCTAATGTATAAAATAGCTGCATCAATATAAAACTAAGGCTGCCCAGGATAAGTGCAAGTAATATTTTTTTGCTATTGGAGGTCATTAATATGTTCTTGTTTTTTTTCGGCGTGGCACGTTAGTAGAGGCAATGTTTTATGTTTGTCTCTAAATAATACTAATTGAATTACTATAATTTTCTAATTTTATCTAAAACTAGTTGTGCATGGCCTTCAGCTGCTACGCCGTATTCAACATCAGCTAGTTTACCCGACTGATCAATGATAAAGGTTGAGCGAACTATACCCATTTTTTTCACACCATTTTTTTCTTTTTCCTGCCATACGCCATAGGTATCACACAGGCTTCCATCTGTATCCGCTAATAAATCGATTTTCAAATTAAACTTGTCGATAAACGCTTGATGGCTTTCGGTGTCGTCTTTACTTACGCCAAAAATAATTGTGTTTAATTTAGTGAATTCATCAACCAGATCGGTGAACTGATTTGCTTCAATTGTGCAACCAGGCGTATCGTCTTTTGGGTAGAAATAAAGCACAACGTTTTTATTACCATTAAAATCAGATAAATTGATTGTTTCGTTTTTTTGATTGATGCTGGTAAAAGAAGGTGCATTAGTATTTGCTTGTAACATGGTTATTCCCATTAGTTAATTTTAGATGATTATATAAGTGTTTAAAGAATAATAAGATTACTTTATTAAGGGCTGAAAGTATCAATCTGCACTAAGAATGAAATAATTTAATCAATAAATGGCAGATTAATTTTATTAATGATAATCATTCGCATTAATAGACCAATAAGCATTAGTAAAGACTAATGTTCTTTGCTTGATATCAAATGAAATAATACGCATAAATCTTTTCTATTATCGTTTTGGAAGCTGCTAAAGCTGACAAACAGCATATACTTGTGAATAAGTGTGCTTATGTGGCTGGACGTAATACTCAGTTTATAAGTACTTTCCCTAACAACACTATCCTTACCTATGTAAGCAGATGAAAAACTGAACGGTGAAGATGAAAAAGGTTTACCCACAGTATAATGAATCACGTTGTGTCCGTTGCGTCACCATAGGTGCATGCCTGTACAGGTTATCTCTTTTGAGAACTACCTGGTTGATTAGGTTGCTCAGCAAATAGTAGTAAGACGTGCGGTTTGCTGGTTAGCAACACGTGAAACTAGAGATCGTAGCGAAGAAAATCAGGTACACCTGCATTGATGATTCAGTCTAAAGCGTTGAATGATGTTGCCTCTAAATAATAATTAGTTAATTTTCTAATTTAGCTGTTTAAAAGGCGTAACCTGAGTTACGTCTTTTTTTATGCGCGTTATAAAAATAATAATGTTAACTGGTCTTGATTATTAGCAGTTTGTTAAATAGTATATATAACTCAATTCCCGCATGCAGTACCTGGGGATATAAGGATGTATGTTTAGTGGTATGCGCGGCTAATATTAAATTTTGAATTAAAACATTATTTCTAATCTATTGTTTTAACTTCTAGTAATATGATTGCATACATTTAGTTATTTAATTGAGATTAAATTGAAGTATGTGTTTATAAGACTTTTACAGCTAATGCGTTGCCTGAAATATTTATTAACATTAGTTATATATTAGCTTGTGTCATTTATTTATTCTAATTAAAGTACAGATTTTAATTGCCATAAAAGTGAAGACAAACTAGGCGAACAACTTCTTTCATCAAGTGATATGCAGATTGTTAATATAGTTAACGAAAATAATAAATAGATTATTAATATATTTATCTGAAAATTAAAAATGAGATAAAAATGACTAATAAAATACATTCTAGTGGTTACGTTAAGTATGATCCCAAAGATACTATTAATGCGGGTTCTTATAAAGTTTGTCAGGCAGAAATTGATCACCTTAAAAAGAACCGTCCAGTTGATGAAGATAAGCTGAAAGGCATTGCACTATCTGGCGGAGGTATTAGAGCCGCGAGTTTTTCATTGGGTGTAATCCAGTCATTAGCAAAACATAATAAACTAGAACAGTTTGATTATTTATCCACAGTATCAGGTGGTGGATACCTTGGCGGCGCTTTATCCTGGTTATGGTCGGGCAAATGGAGAGAAGGCACTGATTCTAAGCGGGAGTTTGGATTTACAGGCAATAATTTTCCATATGGTGTTGGTGGGCGACACTCAAATGACGATAAAGAAATGGATAAAGACCAGGCAATGTTAATGCGTCATTTACGCCAAAATGGTTGTTATTTAAATCCCGGAAATGGTCTAACTGGCTTCTCACTTTTAGGTGTCATATTGCGTGGTATGTTTATGGGATTTGTTACATTAATCGTATTAGCCAGTTTATTGTTTAGTTTATTACATTTAACTATAGAAAAGCTGCCAGATAGTTTTAGTTCACTTACACCTATACAGATCAGTCTGGCAGCTATGGCTTTTTATGTTTTAAGTTTATTAATTAGTACTCTTGTTTCGTCATTATATACAAATGCTAGTTGTGCCACGTCTGCTTATAGGTGGAGACGATCATGGGAAATATATATTAGTATGCTTATGCAGATAATACTCATTGTATTTATTTTATCAGCTGTGTTTTGGCTAAACGATTATATAACCAAGGAAATTCAAGGTGTAGGTGGTGTGTCTGCTGTTTTTGGTGCAGCTTTGGTCTGGTTTAGTCAAACAAAAGATAAATCAAAAATATTTAATTATGTACCTGCTTCATTAATAGTGAATGTGGGTGTATTTATTATGTTGTTAGGCTTATTGGTTTTATCTGACCGAATTTCACAGTTAATTTTACAAGAAGTTGAAATGACAGGCAGCCTGAAGTTATTTTATTATCAATTGTCGCTAGGCATACTGATAATAGTTCTGGCTAAAGTGCTGCCAATTAATAGAATATCTATACACAGATACTATAGGGACAGGCTAATGGAGATATTTAATCCAGATGTATCTGACATTCTATCCTCTAAGAAAACAGTTTTAGCTAGCAAGGCTAATACCGTATCTCTAAATGATTGCCTTTCTCCAGATAAAAGTACAATGCCTTATCATATTATTAATAGTAATTTAATTTTAGTGGGTTCAAAAATTCCAAAATTTAGAGGTCGTGGTGGTGATAACTTTATACTTAGCCCTTTATTTTCCGGCTCGAATGCAACTGGTTGGAGAAGAAGCGAGCAATTTGCCAATAATAGTATTACCCTGCCAACAGCTGTGGCAATCTCAGGTGCTGCAGCTAACTCTGATTCAGGAGTTGCTGGTTCAGGTTTAACCATAAAACCATTAATCTCAGCCATAATGACCATTTTTAATTTACGCCTTGGTTATTGGGTGGTTAATCCAAATCCAGAAGTTCAGCCAAACCAGAAAACAATGGCTAGTTTTTTGAGTCCCGGTTTCTGGGGTGTGACAGGGCGTAATAAAATTAACGAAACATCAAAATTCATACAACTGTCAGATGGCGGTCACTTTGAAAATTTAGCTATTTACGAATTAATTCGCCGACATTGTAAATTGATTATTTGCAGTGATGCTGAGCAGGATAGTGAGTTTTTATTTTCAAGTTTAGCCAATATTATAGAAAAATCTCGTGTAGATTTTGGTGTAGATATTAAAGTATCTGCAGCAGATTTGGATTTATTGAAGTGCTCAGAAGATGAAGAAAAAAATATTGATTTTGCCAGTAAAGGATATATCGTTGCAGATATTATATATCCTGGAAGTGAATCAGCAGGTCGCCTGATTTATATTAAAACAACTTTAACTTCTGATATACCCGCTGAGTTATTAAGTTATAAAAAATCTAACCCTGCTTTTCCTGATGAAACAACGGCCGATCAATTTTTTAATGAAAAACAATTAGAGGCTTACCGTGTGTTAGGGCTGCATTTTACGGACTCATTAATTAATGAGGGTGTTTTAAATTAACAGTTTATGTGTGGCATATGTATCTAGACTTGAATATTATCAAGTGTGAAGATTGGGTTTATAATTAGCGTATGACATTGTGACTTCACGGGTAGACATTCACATGTTTGGTTTGTACTTCTACGAAAGGTGGGACTAGCGTATTTTTTATAATACCCATTGTAACTAATGGATTAACTCATTTAGTTTGTAAATAGCTAATACTTATCTGCTTCAGCCCAAAATTTGAGTGGAGCAGATAAAATATTGCCAGGTATTTATCGAATGCTTTGAAATTAACGAGTTCTTTGGCAAAGTTCTTCTTCACTAAAGAAATATTTAATTTCTTCAGCGGCTGTTTCAGGAGCGTCTGAGCCGTGTACGGCGTTTTCGTCTACTGTTTCAGCGAAGTCAGCTCGAATTGTGCCTGCTTCTGCAGCCGCAGGGTTTGTTGCACCCATTAATTCACGGTTGCGAGCTATTGCGTTTTCACCTTCTAATACCTGTAACATAACTGGGCCGGAGATCATAAAGCTAACCAGGTCATTAAAAAAAGGCCGTTCCTTATGAACAGCGTAGAAACCTTCAGCTTGTTGTTTCGATAGTTGAAGCATTTTTGAAGCAACTATTCGTAAACCGCCTTTTTCAAAACGGCTATAAATTTCACCAATTACATTTTTTGCAACGGCATCGGGTTTAATAATTGAAAATGTGCGTTGAATCGCCATGTGTGTGCCTCTAAAAGATTTATTAAAATAGTCAACGCAGCTCCGGGGAGGGTATGCAGCGCAGGGGCGCTAGGATATCATCTAAAGTATAAGTAATCACTAATATTTAAAAAATACTAATTATTGCTTGCTAGCTCAGGGTGTTAATAAAATAGATATAATAAACAATGAGTTATATATAAATACTAAACTACGTCAGTTTTACTCATCTTCCAATATAAGAAGTGTTTTTATGAAACTGCCCATAAATCAGGTAAACGTGTTTGCAATTAGTCCTTTACAAGGCAACCTGGTTACCGTGATTAATCTAGAGTCATAGTTATCTGATCATGATATACATCTGGTAGTGGTATATAACAATCTGTCAGAGACAGCTTTTTTATAAAACGGGGTAGTGTTTTAATATTCGCTGGTTCACCCTTTGTAAGGAATTAAAAGCAGACAGGGTGTAATACAGGTAAGGCGGTAATGTATGAGCAGGTTGAAATTAAAATTTAGTATTTAGAAATGCCATTCGACTTGAAGCTGCATCACAGCTTCGGTCGATGACATAAAATATTTCATATTAAAACAGAGATTTCAGAAAATAGTTAGCTGGATTACAGTTTCCCAAAATCATCAATATCTGTGACCCAGTAGATGCCTTTACCTTTAAATGGACAGTTTGATTTTTTAATATTTTCTAAAAGTTGCTTAATCGCCTCATTATCTAGTATTACATCCAGGCGAACTTGAGGAACATATCCCACTACCTTGTCACGTGCAGATAAAAAGCTATCTTTCTCAACGTGTGAGCTATGCTCTTCAATATGGGTAAACATAAAGGTTTCAAGTTTTTGGCTACGTAAAAAATCAGATAATGTTTGCTGCAAAGATGTATGTACAACCATGCTTAATTTTTTCATGATTTTTCCTCAATTCTTTTTTCCAGTTTCTCTTCCATCCAGGCATAAAGTGTCGGAAGTAAAATAAGTGTTAGTAGAGTAGATGTGATTAAACCGCCAATAACTACCACAGCAAGAGGTTGCTGCAATTCTGAGCCTGGGCCCGTAGCAGTCAGCAAAGGCAGTAAACCAAAACTAGCAATTAACGCAGTCATTAATACCGGTCTAAGGCGACGTTCTGCTCCCTGTTTAACTGATTCGGTCAAACTTAAGCCACTTTGTCTTAGTTGATTAAAGTAACTAACCATTACAACACCATTTAATACGGCTACACCGAAGAGTGTAATGAAACCAACAGAAGCTGGTACCGAAAGGTATAAGCCAGAAACATACAGGCTAATGACACCACCAATCATGGCAAAAGGTATATTGAGCAATATAAGCCCTGCCTGTAACATTGATCTGAATGTTGTAAATAACATAATAAATATTAGAATAATCGCAATAGGAATGACGAGAGTTAACGTTTTAGCTGCTCTTTGCTGATTCTCAAACTGCCCGCCAAAGGTTACATAGTAACCCGACGGTAGCTGAATATTATTCGCAATAGAGCTTTGCACTTCATTTACAAAACTCACTACGTCGCGGTTCTCTACATTAGACTGAATAACTATCTGACGCTTTGCAGATTCACGAATGATTTGTATTGGCCCATCAGTAACAGAAACCTTGGCCAGTTTGTTAAGAGGTACTTTATTACCATTGGGTATGCTGACAAGCATGTTGTTAATAACCTCAGGCGAATTACGATGTTTTTCATCGTAGCGAATGAGTACATTAATAGGGCGATTGTTTTCAAGAATATCAGTTACTACTTTACCACCAACCGCAGATTCAATGAGTGTGTTTATATCTTCTACATTGATTCCGTATTTAGATATTGCTTTCTGATCAATATCTATCTGTAAATATTGTTGACCGGAAATATCAGTTCTAAATACATCTACAGACCCTTTAATGCTTTTCACCTGCTCTTCAATTTCAGCCGCTTTTTGATCGAGGATGTTTAAATCATCACCATAAAGTTTTATAGCCATAGCTGAGCGTACACCGGTTAACATTTCTGAAACACGCATATCGATCGGTTGGGTAAATGCATATTCAATATTTTCAAAACCATCAAGAATTTCTCGTAAATTTTCCTGAAACTGTTTTAATGAAATATCCCACTCTTCCCTGGGTTTTGTAATTATGAAGTTATCAGTTTGATATAAACCCATAGGGTCCATGCGTAATTCATCAGCACCGGTTCTTGATGTTATACCAATAACTTCGGGTAATGCCATCATTGCCTTCTGAAAAGGTGCATCCATAGCCAGTGATTTCTCAAGTGTAATACCCGGGTCTTTTTCTATGATAATGACGGTATTGCCTTCATCCATTGTTGGCATAAACTCTTTACCAATCTGTGAAAACAGTGGAGCAGTAGCAAGTAGCGCCAGCAAAGCAATGCCGACTGCCGATTTTCTATAAACTAAAGCCCAGTTCATTACAGGTAAGTAAATAAACTTTAAACCACTGATTAATTTGCCATCTTTTGCTTCGTGTGAATCTTCATGAACTTTCATAAAGAAACTCGCGATAACAGGAATCACTGTTAACGATAAAATTAATGAGCCTAGTAGTGCAAAACTGATAGTAACAGCCAGTGGTGTGAACATCTTTCCTTCAAGCCCTGTTAGACTGAATAGTGGAAGGAATACAGCTACGATAATTAAAATACCTGATATTACCGGTGCAGAAACTTCAAGTACTGCACGATAAATTAAATGTAAACGATTTAATCCTTTTGAGCCTCTACTGAAATGGGTATGAATGTTCTCAACCACAACGACAGCCGCATCCACAAGAATACCTATTGCAATTGTAAGTCCGCCGAGAGACATGAGGTTTGCAGAAACTCCAAATACCTTCATTAAAATAAAGGTGAACAAAACAGATAAGGGTAAAATAACTGCAACTGTTAATGCGCTACGTATATCTCCAAGCATTATAATTAATACAATAAAAACAAGAATGACGGCTTCACCCAGAGCTTTTTCAACTGTCCACACTGCTTTAGTGATTAAATCGGTACGATCATAAAATACCTTGATACTAATATCTTCAGGTAAAATATCTTTTAACGATTCAAATGCCAGTTTTGTTTTTTCTACGGTCTTTAAACTGTTAGCCCCTTTGCGTAACAATACAAGGCCTGTAACAACTTCACCTTCGCCATCAGCTGTAACGCCACCATAACGTGTCATACTACCGCTACGAACATCAGCAACATCACGAATATGTAATGGTGTGCCATAGCGAGTACGTATTGTAATATTTCTAATATCTTCCGCACCATTTAACTTGCCTAATGTACGGACTAAAAGCACTTCGTTATTTCGATTGATTCGGTCGCCACCTGCATTACGGTTGTTGTTTGCAAGTGCTCTTTCTATTTCGTCAATGCTTATGCCGTGTTTTACCAGCGCTTCAGGTTTAATAACAACTTCATAATTACGCACCTCACCACCTAGTGAGTTGATATCAGCTACGCCGTCTACCTGACGTAAATGAGGTCTGATGACCCAGTCCTGTAAACTGCGTAATTCCTGATTAGTATAATTTTCACCAATGATGCGATACATATATATCTCACCAAGTGGTGTTGTAATGGGTGCAAGTCCGCCTTCAATGTCAGCAGGTAGTGAAGCCCAAACCTGGTTTAAGCGTTCATTTACCAGGTTTCGTGCATGATAAATATCTACATTATCTTCAAAATCGACAACAATAATACTTAATGCATATTTCGTAGTTGAGCGTAGAATTTTTTGGCCAGGTATACCCTGCATTTCTGTTTCAATAGGAAATGTTATGCGTTGTTCAACTTCCGTTGGCGACATGCCCGGCGCTTTAATTATTATCTGCACCTGAGGTGATGATATATCGGGAAAAG
>JAPHSS010000018.1 GCA_026195255.1 Gammaproteobacteria bacterium
ATTTTAAAAGATGGAATAAGTTCTGCACCTGAGCGCGTACGGAGTGTGGGTTAGTACATCTAAACCTATGCATTCCCACGCAGGAGCATGGGAACGAGAACATCTAAATGCTTTTCTCTGTGTCTCAGCGCCCTCTATGTCAATTTTTTTAGTTCATACCAATAGGTAAGAGCATGCATTCCCACGCAGCAGCATGGAAACGAGCCTGACGTGAGAGCATGGCACAATAAAACTACCAGTTCTTAAAAGGATGTTTAATCAAATTCACATTGTAATACCTGGGGTCTTCTGTCACTTCTTCTCCCAGCCATTCTGGTTTAGCAAACTTTTCCAGCTCATCTTCCAGTTCTATTTCGGCTACCAGTAAACCCTCGTTTTCTCCATAGAACTCATCTATCTCCCATTTGAACTTGCCCTGCTCTACTATATAACGTGTTTTATCTACCTGGGGTTGTTTGCATAACTGATCTAACATCTCCAGTGCTTCGTTTAATGGAATCTCATATTCATATTCCATTCTACGCATCGATAAAGTCGCACTTTTTATATTGATATTGGCTTTATCGCCCTGCACACGAATACGCACCGAGGCTTTATCTATTTCTCCCATATAACCCTGGCGTATTCGGTAACTGGTTTTTACCTGTTCACGCCAGTTATTATTCGCTAGCAAAAACTTACGTTCTATTTCTATGGGCATAATGATCTCTAACTGTTTGTTACATTCTTCAGGTTTATATGATGTTACAAGAAAATCGTCTAGTGTTATAACGCCAATAAATGTTATCTTCTTATGATCAGGCATTAGATACAATAAAAACAAATTAAAAAATCTAAGGGACTAAACAATGCAAAACGACTTTAATCTTGATCCTCATCTTTTATATATGAACCACGCTGCCGTGGCGCCCTGGCCTGTGCGTTCGGTTGAAGCCGTGAAAAAGTTTGCTGAAGAGAACGGCCGTGTTGGTTCGAGCCATTACCTTAACTGGTTAGAAACTGAGCAAACTTTAAAAAATGATCTGGCTAAACTAATTAACGCCGCATCAGCAGATGAAATTGCTCTGTTAAAAAACACCTCTGAAGGCCTTTCGATTATTGCCAAAGGCATTCAGTGGCAAGCCGGTGACAATATTGTTATTAGTAATGAAGAGTTTCCCTCTAACTTTATTGTCTGGGATGCATTGCGTGCTCAGGGGGTTGAGTTACGCATCGCGAATATTTCAGATACAGATTATCCGGAAAAAGCCATTATTGAACAAATGGATGTGAATACGCGTTTACTGAGTATTAGTGCCGTTCAATATGCATCGGGTTTACGAATGAACCTGGCGTTATTAGGCAAAGCCTGTAAATCTTTTAAGGCGCTTTATTGCGTGGATGCTATTCAACAAATTGGTGCAGTTCAGTTTGATGTGCAAGACATGGATGCTGATTTCGTTGTTGCCGATGGCCATAAGTGGATGCTCGGGCCAGAAGGCCTGGCCTTATTTTATTGTAAAAAAGACAGTTTCGATGAGCTTCAATTACAGCAGTTTGGCTGGCATATGGTTGAAGATTTATCAGATTTTTCTAATATGAAAAACTGGCAACCTGCAGCTAACGCACGACGTTTTGAATGCGGCAGCCCTAACACAATGGGCATACACGCCCTGCAGGCCAGCATCTCACTATTATTAGAAAGAGGCATGCACAACATAGAAACTGGCGTATTAGCTAATATTCAGCAATTAGTTACTTTATTCTCACAACTATCTGATATTAATATAATTAGCCCTACCGACATCAGTCGACATGCGGGCATTTTCAGCTTTAATAAACAGGGTGCTGAGAGTCAGTTGTTATATCAATATCTATTATCAAAAGGTGTTGTTTGTGCGTTACGGGGTGGTGGCATTCGTTTTTCTCCCCATTATTATAATCAGAAATCAGAGTTTGAAAAACTCGCTGAATGGGTCGATACTTACACAGAAAAATAAAGCGAATTAGCCCTCAGAATGGCGATTAGCAGCGTAATATTAAGCAACAAAAAACCGGCATATAATCGGTAAAACAGCACATCATTGACTAAACTCATGGGTATAAGTGTTGTCTATAAGCGAAATAAGATTTTTAAACGGAGCACGCTCAACTGAACATTTTCAGTAAAATACGAAATTCATTATGGGATAAAATTGTCGGATGGTTAAGCACTAGCCGCGAAACCTCTGACATGCCGCTGTCAGATTTCGATCGCCTGCGTTATGAAATTCGCCCCGGTGATGTCATTCTGGTTGAGGGGCGCACACCGATTAGTGAAATAATTAAAACCATCACACTGAGTAACTGGACCCACTCGGCTATTTATATCGGGCGACTGCATAATATTGATGACCCGGTGCTGCGTGAGTTTATACAGAAGTTTTATACCGGTGCAATGGATGATCAGCTGATTATTGAATCACAACTGGGTGAAGGCACTATTGTCGATAGCATTGGTAAATATAAAGACGATCACTTACGCATTTGCCGCCCCACCAGCATAACCCGTCATGATTCACAGAGAGTCATTGCATACTCTATTAATCGTTTAGGCACTAACTATAATGTGCGACAGATTCTCGATTTGGCGCGATTTTTATTTCCTTACGCTATTTTACCGAGGCGCTGGCGTTCGAGTTTATTTGAGCACAATGCGGGCATACCTACGCATACGGTTTGCTCAACCATGATGGCAGAAGCATTTGCATCTGTGCATTACCCAATTTTGCCCGTATTACGCCGTAATGAAGATGGCCAGTTAATGATGTATAAACGCAATACCCGACTCATTACCCCAAAAGATTTTGATTACTCCCCCTACTTTGATGTTATCAAGTATCCTGTTCTCGATTTTGATGAATTGGCCATATATCAACGAATGCCCTGGGGCAAAGATGGTATTGTATTAAATGACGAGCATGATTTAAGCATGCTCGCACCAAAAACCATTACAGAACCTGTAGAAAAGAAATTAGACGGTGTAAGCGACGAGGCTTTTGATTTTGCTGATGCAAAAAAAAATCCCGCCTGATATAAAAAATATAATGCTGACCTGGCAAGCCGAAAAACAGATCAGCAAACGAATTAATAATTTAGCTACACAGAATACCTTTAGGAGAGCATCATGTTTACCTGGCTTTTAATCTTTATAGTTACTATAGGAACAGCAGCCTACTTAAGATTGCCACAAGTTGTATGGAGCGCCGCCCTTGGCGTTGTCTTATTTCTTTTCACTTTCTCAGGCATAGCTGGCCTGGCTTCACTGGTTATTATCTGGGCATTATTCCTGGCTATTGTCGTACCGCTTAATCTGCCGCATATTCGTCAGAAATACATTTCTGAACCTCTGCTTGAATTTATGCGCAACTCTATGCCGAGCATTTCAAAAACAGAACAGGAAGCACTGGATGCGGGAAAAACCTGGTGGGAAGTTGATTTATTTAGTGGTAAACCCGATTACACAAAAATTCGTGATTTACCCCCTTCAAAATTAAGTGATGAAGAGCAGGCATTTTTAGATGGCCCGGTCGAAGAACTTTGCGCCATGCTTGATGACTGGAAAATTAATCAGGTCGATTATGACTTACCTAAACCCGTGTGGAATTTTTTAAAGCAAAACAAGTTTTTTGCGATGATTATACCAAAGTCTTATGGCGGATTAGAGTTCTCTGCCCTGGGGCACTCCAGTGTTGTTATGAAAATTGCAGGCCGCAGCATTACCGCAGCCGTTACGGTTATGGTGCCAAACTCTTTAGGCCCCGGTGAGTTATTAATGCACTACGGCACTGAAAAACAGAAAGATTATTATCTACCTCGTTTATCAAGTGGTGAAGAAATACCCTGCTTTGGTTTAACCGGCCCGGAAAATGGAAGTGATGCGGGGGCGATGCCAGATACGGGTGTTGTTTGTCGTGACACTTTTGATGGCAAGGAAAATGTATTAGGCATTCGCCTTAACTGGGAAAAACGTTACATCACACTTGGCCCGGTTGCTACGGTTTTAGGGCTTGCCTTTAAACTTTATGACCCGGACCACTTAATTGGTGAAGAGGTTGATATTGGCATTACCCTGGCGCTGATTAAAACCGATATTGAAGGCATAGATATTGGTAAACGTCATTTCACATCTAACCATATGTTTATGAATGGCCCGAATCGCGGTAAAGATGTTTTTATTCCAATGGACTGGGTAATCGGCGATCAGGAGTATGTGGGTAAAGGCTGGATGATGTTAATGAACTGCCTGTCAGAAGGCCGTGCTGTTTCACTACCTGCCTTGAGCACCGGTGCAGGTAAATACATTTCACGTTATACAGGTGCTTATTCACGCATTCGTAAACAGTTTAAAATTCCTATTGGTTACTTCGAAGGTGTCGAAGAAGCGCTGGCATCTATTGCCGGTAATACCTACATTATGAACGCCACCCGTGAATTAACTCTCACCGGTTTAGATCAGGGTGAAGTGCCTTCGGTTATTTCTGGTATTGTTAAATATCAAATGACCGAACGCATGCGTATTATTGTAAACCATGCCATGGATATTCATGGCGGACATGCCATTTGCCTGGGCCCGAAAAACTTTTTAGGTCGTGCTTATCAGGGAATACCCATTAGCATAACGGTTGAAGGTGCAAATATTTTAACCCGCACCATGATTGTTTTTGGTCAGGGTGTTTTACGTTCACACCCCTACCTTCTAAAAGAAGTTGAAGCGGTGAATCACCCGGACCGTGACACTTCTATAGATTTATTTGATGATGCCCTGTTTGGTCACATTGGTTTTATTATTAGTAATTTCTTTCGCTCACTCTGGTTAGGCTTAAGCGGCGCACGTTTTGTCAGCGCACCGGGAAAAGGAAAAGTCAGACGTTATTACCAGCAACTAACCCGCATGAGTTCCTGCTTTGCATTATTATCTGATGCCTGTGTATTAATATTAGGCGGTTCATTAAAACGTAAAGAAAAAATATCTGGCCGCTTGGCAGATGCGTTATCTAATATGTATTTAATAACCGCAGTGCTTAAACACTACGAAGATCAGGGCAGTAAAGAAAATGATTTGCCTTTATTAGAATGGGCCTGTGAAGATTCATTATATAACGTTCAGGAAGCCATGAAAGCAGTTATGCGTAACTTCCCTGTGCCGTTTGTAGGTAAGATATTAAACCTGGTTATTTTCCCATTAACTAAACCATACGGTGGTGCAAGTGATAAACAGGGGCATAAGATTGCCCGTTTATTATTAGAACCCTCATCCGCAAGAGACCGTTTAACTAAAGGCGTGTACATGACCGATGAGCCTGATGATGCGGTGGGCCGAATAGAGCATGCACTAAAAGTCGTGCTTGAAGCTGAAGATGCAGAAAGAAAATTACGTGATGCAATACGCATCGGTTTGGTTACCTCACTAAATTATGAAAAAGCGGTGGCAGAAGCCATGTCACAGAGTATTATTGATCAATCAGAAGCGGATAAAATATTAGCCGCACATAAAGCAATTCAAAATGCAATTAGCGTAGATGAATTTAGCCCTAAAGGATGGAAACCTCAATGAGCCCAAAACAAGCTAACGAAACACGTGATGTTTATATAGTAGATGGTAAACGCACCCCGTTTTTAAAAGCCAAAGGCAAACCCGGACCTTTTTTAGCGTCTGACCTTGCGGTTGCCGCAGCCCGCCCGTTGTTATTAGAAAACAGTTTTGATCTTGCTGAACTGGACGAAGTTATCGTGGGCTGCGTTATGCCGACCGCTGATGAAGCCAATATTGCACGGGTAATTGCCTTACGTTTAGGCATTCCACATAGCGTGCCCGCCTGGACAGTGCAACGTAATTGCGCCTCAGGAATGCAGGCATTAGATTGTGCATTTCAAAATATACAACATGGTAAAGCCGAGATAATTTTAGCCGGTGGCACCGAAGCCATGAGCCGTGCACCTATATTACATAATGACCTGATGGTTAACTGGTTAAGTATGTTTATGGGCGCCAGAACAATGACCAGTAAATTATCTGCTTTCACAAAACTTCGCCCTGCACATTTAAAACCCATTATTGCGCTAGTCAGAGGTTTAAGTGACCCTATTGTTGGTTTATCAATGGGCCAAACAACGGAAGAAATCGCCTATCGATTTGGCATTAGCCGTGAACAGATGGATGCGTTTTCCGTAACCAGTCACCAAAGACTTGGCGCTGCAACTGATAACGGGCATTTAAAAGAAATTGAAGCGGTTTATGATAATGCCGGTGCCTTTTTTGATTATGATGATGGTATCAGACGTGATTCTTCGATGCCTAACCTGGCAAAACTAAAACCTTATTTTGATAAAAAATACGGCATGGTTACACCGGGCAATAGTGCACAGGTTACAGATGGCGCTGCCATGTTATTACTGGCTTCTGAAGATGCGGTAAAAAAATATAACTTACCCATATTAGCTAAAATCACTGATTCAGAATGGGCCGGTTGTGACCCCAGCCAGATGGGACTCGGCCCTGCACATGCAATGGCACCCATTATGAAACGTAATAAACTGGCTATATCTGATGTTGATAACTGGGAAATAAATGAAGCTTTTGCGGGACAGGTGTTAGGTGTACTTGAAGCCTGGAAAGATACAGATTATTGCAAAGATGAACTGGGGTTAGAAAAAGCACTCGGTGAAATACCCCATGACAAATTAAATATAGACGGTGGTGGTGTTAGTTTAGGTCACCCGGTTGGTGCCAGTGGTGCACGTATTGTTTTACATTTAGCTAACACATTAAAACGCAACAAAGGTAAACGCGGTATTGCCAGCCTTTGTATTGGTGGTGGGCAAGGTGGTGCAATGATGATTGAGGCACCATAACAACTCGGCTTACATATATTTGACTTTATGGCTGCGTTAAAAAATGCACATTTACGGCTCTACTATCAAATCCGTAAACTCGCATTTTTAAGCTTAAGCTAAAGTCAGATAGAAGTAACTTGTAAAGTTATATTAAGAACAATTTTTAAACGATCTTAAATACTAATTAACAAACTTCTTCGTCATTCTCGAATATTTGTCTCGGGAATGACAGATAAAGAATTAAAGATAACAGGAAAAAAAATGTCATATAAAAACTGGACCGTAGAAAAAGACGATGAAGACATTTGCTGGTTACATCTGGATGTAGCTGACTCCAGCACGAATATATTGCGCTCTGATGTACTCGATGAACTCGATGATATTATTAACGATCTGGTTCAGTCTTTACCCGCGGGCATTGTTTTTGTTAGCGACAAAAGTAATGGTTTTATTGCCGGCGCTGACATTAAAGAATTCACTGAAATTACCACCACTGAAGAAGCCAGGGAAATGCTGCTGCGTGGACATTCAGTAATGAATAAAATAGAAAGTCTGCCCTGCACGACGGTGGCCATGATTGATGGTTTCTGTTTAGGGGGTGGTATGGAACTCGCGCTGGCATGCACATATCGCATTATGTGTGATAACAAATCAACACGTGTTGGTTTACCTGAAGTTAAACTGGGCATACACCCGGGTTACGGTGGAAGCGTTAGAAGTATACAAAAAGCAGGCCCAATGGCTGCCATGAATGCGATGTTAACTGGTCGTTTATTACAGGGCCGGGCAGCAAAGAAAATGGGCCTGGTTGATGACCTGGTACCGAAACGACAATTAAAAAGGGCTGCGCGTTACTTTGTTATAAACAGACCCGCAAAACGTGAACTCGCATTAAAAGATAAAATAATGAACCACCGCTTCGTGCGCCCGTTTATTGCCAATCAAATGCGTAAACAGGTTGCTAAAAAAGCCAGTAAACAGCACTACCCTGCGCCATATCAATTAATCGATATATGGCAAAGTCATATGGACAACCCGCGACGTATGCTGGAAAAAGAAATTGAATCAGTCGCCAGCCTGGTAACAAATGATACCGCCAGAAACTTAGTGCGTGTTTTCTTTTTGCAGGAAGAGCTAAAAACCCAGGGCAACAAGAAAGATTTTAAAGCTTCACATATTCATGTTATCGGTGGTGGCGTTATGGGTGGAGATATAGCAGCCTGGTGTGCATTACGTGGTTTCAGAGTTACCGTACAAGATCAGAAACCTGAGGCACTTGCAGGTACTATGAAACGTTCAATGGATATGTTCAAAAAGAAATTCAAGAAAGACAAACGTTCTATACGCGAAGCCATGGATCGTTTAATACCCGATACAAGCGGCATAGGTGTAGATCATGCGGATTTAATAATTGAAGCCATTTTCGAAGACAAAGATGTAAAACAAACTTTATATAAGGACATTGAACCGCGAATGAAAGAAGGTGCCATTCTAGCCACCAACACATCAAGCATACCACTGGAAGAACTGGCTACCTGTTTAAGTAAACCAGATCGTCTTGTGGGCATACACTTTTTTAACCCGGTAGCATTAATGCCACTGGTAGAGATTGTGCGTGGTGAAAACACCAGTGAAGATACCATGAAAAAATCACTGGCATTTGGCAGACAGATTGACAAATTACCTTTACCGGTTAAAAGCTCTCCCGGTTTTCTTGTTAACAGAATACTGATGCCTTATTTAATGGAAGCAGTAGAAATGGTTGGTGAAGGCATAGCACCTGAAATGATTGATAAAGCCGCACTGCAGTTTGGTATGCCTATGGGGCCTATTGAATTAGCGGATACGGTTGGCCTGGACGTATGTAAATCTGTTGCTGTCATATTATCTGGCGGAGACACATTAGACCTACCTAAAAAGATGCAGGTAATGGTAGATAATGGAAAACTCGGTAAAAAAACCGGCGAAGGTTTTTACAAATGGAGTAAGGGCCGCCCCATTAAAGATAAAAAAGCCACTTATGGTAATTTGCAGGAACTTCAGGACAGAATGATTATGCGCTTTCTAAATGAAGCAACCGCCTGCAAACGAGAACAGGTTGTTGAAGGTGATGGGCTGATTGATGCCGGCATTATATTCGGCACCGGTTTTGCCCCGTTTAGAGGCGGCCCGTTACATTATATTCAGGCGCAGGGTGTGAGTGAAGTCAGCGCCCGATTAGCTCAGCTGAATGAAAGATACGGTGACAGATTTAAAGCTGATGAAGCATGGAGTTCATTATAACTTTAAATTAATTCAGGTATTAACAAAAAACACTACTATGAAGTAAAAGCTCATAGTAGTGATTCAATTGATTAGTGTTATTCATGTAAACTCGTTCCATGCTCCAGCGTGGAATACATACGGACAGTCATTCTCTATCCATCTTAAATTCACCCACACGAATAAAGACACTATCATTTCTTTTTAGAAGCTTTCTTTATGAATCTATGTCATTTATTGCTCCGTTATAAACAAATGAGATACTGTCAGTTTCTTATGCATTCCCACGCAGGAGCATAGGTACAAGATAAATTAAAAACAGTCTAAGCCTCAAAAAACTCGTAGAGAGACTATACTCTTTAATATAATGACCGGGCAGACTGATGAAAAAGATTTTAGCGGTAGATGATACTGAAATTATGCTAGATATAATTAAACTTCAACTTGAAAAAGAAGGTTATGAAGTTCATACAAATACCGACCCGCAGGTCGCAATGCAGAGAATCGCCAGTGAACGATTTGATTTAATTTTACTTGATATAATGATGCCAGGTATTAATGGCCTTGAAATATTGAAGTTCACCAAACAACAGGAGATAAACCAGCTGACACCTGTTGTTATGCTCACTGCAAATGAAGATATGAATAGTGTCAGAGATTGCCTGACAAATGGTGCGCTGGAGTATATAACCAAACCGTTTAATATTGTTTCTGTAAAAAAACGTGTGGCTCAAATTTTCAATCAGGATAAATAAAACGTTTCCATCAAAATAATTTGATTATTCACCTCATCAAGCTGACCTTTATTCAAACACTCACTAGCCACTACAGCAATATCTGTTAATTTCTGATAACCGAGACTACCACTAATACCTTTAAGCTGGTGCAAAATGTCATGCGCTTTGTGCAGCTCATTATTATCAATTGACTGCTTTAAATTATTAACATAATCAGGCAATTGCTTTAAGTACTTTATTTTAAGATTGTATAACAGATCATCTTCGAGCAACTCACCTATTTCATTACATACATCAGTAGCAGTAGTTTCGACTTCGCCCCCAACTGTGCCCTGTACATCGTGCTCAAATGAAGCGGTTGTTGATATAATATTGTATTCCTGAGCTGTGGGATTGACTATAGAAACATATTTTTGAATACATGATATTAGATCATTAATAATAATCGGTTTAGTTAAAGTCTCTGTAAAGCCTATATCAGAAAATTCAGTTGCGTGTTCTCTCAAGGCATCTGCCGTTAATGCAATTACCGGCTTAATATAATTATGTTTTCGTAATTCAACAATCGCCTGTTTTCCATTCATAACAGGCATTTGAATATCCATTAACACCAGATCATAATTATTATTTAATGCCAGCTCTAAACCTTCTTTACCATTTTCTGCTGTATCAATATGTATTCCATAATCCTCAATATAAGCTTTCACCAGAGCTCTTATCTCATAGGTGTCTTCAACCAATAAAACTCTACCCTTTAAACTGATACCTTCTACAGGCTGCTCATACTCTGGTGCCACCAGGTCCGATTCATTAAGCTCAGTGATAAGTGTATTTTCAGATTCAATAAATCCTGCTTTAATTTTACACGTAAAACAACTACCGATACCTTTAACACTTTGCACGGTAATTCCGCCATGCATAAGCTCAACCAGACGTTTAGATATAGTTAAGCCAAGCCCGGTTCCACCAAACCTGCGGGATATAGAAACATCCGCCTGTGAGAAAGGTTTAAATAGTTTTTCGAGTTCATCTTCACTCATACCTATGCCAGAGTCTTTTATAGCTATAACCAGCATGTCGTTTTGTTTTTCATATGATATATCGATAATGACCTTACCATATTCTGTAAACTGAATCGCATTGCTTGCAAGATTTAGAATAACCTGTTTAGTGCGTATTGCATCATTATTTATATTTTCAGGTATCGGCAAATTATAATTTACTTCAAGCTGAATATTTTTCTCTGCAGCTCGCTCATTAAGAAGACGACGCGCATGCTCGACAACTTTAATAATTGAAAAGTAACTCTTTTCAATTTCCAGCATATTAGCTTCAACTTTTGACAAATCCAGAATATCATTTATCAAGTGCAAAAGATGATTTCCGTTTTGTAGAACGATATCCAGCATATGTTTTTCTTCATCGCGACTTTTAGCTTTATCAAATCGAATACGCTCACTGTAACCAATAATAGACGTTAACGGCGTTCGAATTTCATGACTCATATTTGCGAGAAATGAACTTTTTTGCTGACTGGCAGCTAATGCCTCATCACGATGATATATTTCTTCTTTTAACTCTTCATTTGCTATTTTCAATGCTTGTTGATTTTCATTAATAGTATCCAGCATTTCATTTAAAAATTTTGAAACAAGGCCAAACTCATCACCCCTATCAGCATCAAGGCGTATATCAGCACTACCTTTTGAAACTTTTTGTGTGAAATCAATAATTGATTCAAATGGTTTTTGAATTATTTTATTATTAAGCCAGAAAAGGAACAAACTGAATAACACAGAAAAGACAACTATAGAACTACCGACTTTCACACGTTCTAACAATGCGGCTCTTTTTAGTGAAGTAAATTCTAAATATATATCATATTTATTTGAATCTATTAAAACGTTCGACTGCAATATATAACTATTAGCGCTTTTAGTACCAAACTCAAGATTATCGAATTTAGAAATAATCTTAACAAACAAAATATCACTACTATTTACTAACGTCTCAATCCGCTTTGTTTGTTGTTTATTAAGCCCCTTCTCTTCACTGCTTTCTTTTAACATTTCAATAAGCTGATACTGCTGCCATGTATAAGCCTTTTTACTTGATTCTTCAAAAGTTGACATAAATGGAACAGTAAAAGAGAACGAAAGAACGACAATAGTCCATATCGTTACTGCAGTAATTTTTATGGCGATACTACCATTCCATGATCTTGCCAGGTTTTGAGAAGCGTTTTTTATACTATCCATTATCTAAGGCCCGACCACTTTAAAAACATGACCATTGGACAGATATTTGTTATACCCGCGAGGATTAACATACTGGCGATAAACCAGGGAACAAACCATATGATATCAGGCATCACATAGGATGGGAGCAGAACTAAACCAGACACAATAAACCGTAAAACACGCTCTGATTCTATTTTATTGAGCCATTTTGTATTACAGCTACTTTCCTCCTGGTGTATAGTGCTTTTTCCATAACGAATTTTATTGATGATTTTTGTGAGACGCAGGTTGGTGATACCCTCAAAAAGAAGAAAACCTGCAAATGCAAATATAGGGTACATCGTTTCGTAATAGGCCGAACTAATCAATACTAACCAGAGCGCAGCTCCCATTATCAATCTAAAATGACGCTCACTCATACTAAAATCCGACAACGCTATATGTAATGAATAATATCTTGTCGCCTGTTAGTAATGCCTCTATATGAATTACCTGACAACCCTACATTATATATAGTCTTAATATCATTATTTTACAATCCATTAGCACTCACTAAACCCACCTTTTCCTGATATAGATCAGTTTTAGTCGACACATCAGGATAAATTGATTAATCAGGGGGTATATATATTCCGCGATATATTAAAACAAACTAAGTTTTATGCGGTATTTTTCTAATTATAACGTTACGTTACAAACTATCACCTCTGCGATTGTACCTTACAGGCAGAGCTTACGAGACGTCTGCATACCCGTAGCGTTTTTCGACTTTGACTTGCCACTTGCCACTTGCATTCTCATGACATTTTCATGGCATTCACCTGACCAGAAACCAGGTTAAAACAATTAACCTGGCTTTGATTCATTTAAAACGAGCTTTTATAATACATTTTTTCTTTATTTAATTTATAACTCCAGGGCAAACCTGAATTTTTCCATCCATTTTTTAATCTCCAGCCTTTTTTATCACCCTCTTTTACAACACCACCCTCAAATCCGTCTGTTACTACATATACTTTTTTGAATCCCTTATCAAATAACATGTTTGCTGCCGGGGCCCCGCGTGTGCCTCCTGATCGACACATGATTAAAACAGCGTCATTTTTTGACAAGCCTTTTTTGATTAATGCCTTTTCTATATCCCGTGCAAAATCAGGATTTTTTTCCATTAATAATACTGGCTTTTTAGGGTGCCATTTTTTTATATTTACAAACATGAAGGGAATATTAACATCCACTACATCTGTAAACCCTGTAAACATAATTTCTGCAGGTTCCCTAACATCTATAAACAATGCTTTATCACCCAGTTTCATTTTTAGATCATAGGCTTCTTTTGAATCTACATATAAATCCCAGGGTGTTTGCCTTTCAGGGTCACTCGGTTTAGGGGCAGCCATGGCTATGGCATTTATACTCATTACAACTATTGCTGTAATCATTAACATTTTATTTTTCATATTATTGAACCTTATTTTAATTAAATTTTTAATCTTCGTTTACACATATTTCAGATCTGTTAATCGCATATACAGTTCTAAGCAGTATACTCAGAACAATTATGCTTAACAGTGTTAATAAACTTAAGCCTATATATTGATAGACTGATTTTTCTGTTAGTTCATACATCAATATACTTGCAATGGTTATAGCCGCTATGGGAAAAGAGTAAGCCCACCAGGACAGGTAAAACTTCAAGTCTAAAAAACGTTTTGCCTGAACTAAAAGCAATAACGTAAGAAATAAACCAGAAAAATATAATATTCTTGCAAATGAATCTAGATCAGCGGTTAACCTTATATATGCAATAAATCCAACGGCTGGTGGCGCTATTAATATAAACAGTGTCGGCATCAATTTTTCATGCATCGGGTTATGAAACATTAATCGATAAAAAATAATTGTTAGCAAAATAACCCAGAACAACATACCAATGCTAAAGAAAAACCATGAGACATCTATATAACCCAGGGGTACGCCTGCAATCGGCACGATAACATTACCGACGGCGGGTATAAACCAGGCAGGATTAGCATGCTGTATTTGAAAATGGCTATGGTGAATCCATGCATTTACAATATATAAGGTAAACATCAAATGCATAATACTACCCGTTATCCATAATGCCTCGCTAATGGATGTTTCAAAAGGTAAGTACGCAACTGATAAGAGTAATAAACTAATTGAAATAGCAGGAAAGAAATTTAATTTAACGGGGTTATTTAATTCATTAATTACCTGCTCGCGATAGATTATTATTTTCGTTAAATACATAAACACTAAAATAATAAAGACAAGTGTTATCACAGAAATTAGTACTGTATTTATAGATAAATCGATAGCCAGTACCTGCTGCATTTTTTGCCAGGCAATTGTCAAACCCGCCATGCCCATTACCATGGAGAAGAACGAAACGGGAAAATATTCAAGTCTTTTTATAATACCAGTCATAAGTCACCCCGCTTGCGAACCTTATATAAGAATATTCTTATATACTATGACTATTAATTGTTCCTGTCATTGATTAATCGCAATACGCCTCTTTTCAACTTCTACCCTCAATAGGTATTACCTATCAATATGATTTAAACAATTAACTTTACCTATTTATTAGAGTTTCCTAATATACAGACACGCATTGAGTAATTAACTGATTAGAGGAAATAACGATGGAAAACATTGAATCACAAAATAACCCATTCCCAAGGCTAAACGAAAGAGCGCCTGAGTTTGAAGCCGTAACAACTGATGGGGTTAAAAGCCTTGATGACTATAAGGGTCGTTGGTTGGTTCTATTTTCACACCCGGCTGACTTCACACCTGTTTGTACTACAGAGTTCATAGGTTTTGCGAACAGAGCAGAAGACTTTAAAGCACTGAATACGGATCTATTGGGATTGTCTATAGACAGCCATTATTCGCACCTTGCCTGGATTCGTAATATTAAGGAAAAATTTAATGTTGATATTCCCTTCCCTATTATTGCCGATCTGGATATGAAGGTAGCTAATGCCTATGGAATGGTACACCCGGGAGCAGCAGACACCTCCGCAGTAAGAGCGACATTTATAATTGATGACAAAGGTATACTACGTGCGATGGCTTATTACCCAATGACTAACGGCCGCTCGATAGATGAGTTCGTGCGTCTTGTAACGGCACTGCAAACATCGGATAAAAACGCAGTTGCTACACCAGAGGGCTGGAAACCCGGTGATAAGGTCATTGTTCCGCCACCGGCAACAGCTGAAGCCGCAGAGGCACGCATGTCTGAGGGTTATGAATGCACCGACTGGTATTTCTGTGAAAAATCACTTTAGTCAGGAAACTACAGTATGTGCCAGATAGAGGAACAACAGTTCCTCTATCTTTATTATTTTGAAAGCTTAATATCGTCTATAATCCATTGAATTATTTAATATAAATTAAACTGGCGAGAAAATGAAAACAGTAAGTCTGGGTGAAGCGTGGAAAGGCGAAGCAGATTGCCTAAATTGCGCATTAAGAAATAGCGTTTTATTTTCTGGTCTGCATGAAAGTGATTTCGAAAAAATTCACAAACCGATTAACCAGTTTATCTTACCCGCCGGTTCCAGCCTCTACCATGAAGGTGATGAGGCGCATTCGATGTATACCATTCGCTCAGGTGTTGTGAAGTTAACCCAGTTTCTAGCGGATGGTAATCAGCGCATTGTCAGACTGGCTTTTTCATCTGATGTAATTGGCCTTGAATCACTGCTCGACCCGCATTACAAACACCATGCTATTGCACTTCGTGACATTGAGGTGTGCCGCCTTCCCGCCGAGGTGGTTAATAAGTTAAGTTCAGAAAATCAGGTTTTACACAAAGAGCTTTTAAAACGCTGGCATCTTGCGCTTAATGAAGCGGACAGCTGGATTACGCAATTATCCACAGGTTCTTCACGACAACGCATGGCCAACCTGTTATTAAAACTTGCTGAAAAATTCACTGCCGATGAATGCGAATTATTTACACGAGAAGATATTGGCTCCATGTTAAGTATTAGCACTGAAACAGCCAGCCGGACTATTGCTGAATTTAAACGTAACAAACTTATTGTAAAACACAATTCAGCCTATAAACTTGATATAGACAATCTCACGAAAATATTACACGATTGACAATTATCATAGTCACCAAATATCAGAATACGCTAATATTGAAAGTAGCAACCTAACCCCATTACCCAGGAGATTCCCAATGACTCGTTTACTGCTCATTGTTACAACATTCATGCTCTCACCCGCTTTTGCTGACAACCATCAGAAAGAACTTGCCGGAAAAAGTAAAGTAGCAGTGCAGGAGTTCATGGGCCAGCTACAGGGTGAATTACAAACATCAATGAAATCAGGTGGTCCCATTAAAGCAGTAGAAGTGTGTAAAGAAAAAGCACCGCTTATTGCTAAAAACTTATCTGATAAATACGGCTGGAAAATTGCCAGAACCAGCTTAAAAACACGTAACTCAAGTAATGCTCCTGACGCCTGGGAAACTAAAGTACTACATGATTTTGAAAAACGAAAACAAAATGGTGAGCAAGTTAAACCAATGGCTTATTTTGAAACTGTAAATGAAAATGGCGTTAAATCATTTCGTTTTATGAAAGCGATTCCTACAGGTAAAGCATGCCTGAGTTGCCATGGTGACAATTTAGACGCTGCATTAACTGCGAAACTTGATAGTAGTTACCCGAATGATAAAGCCAGAGGTTTTAAACTGGGTGATATTCGTGGCGCATTTACAATTACCCAGCCACTTAACTAGTTAACTTTTTACAGCAGCGGATTTGCATTTGCAGCAAGGTAACGAGCACCTGTTGCATGCAAACCGCTGCCTTCATCTCATTGCCCTATTTAGCAGCCTTAACATTAACAACAAAGTCAGATAATTTAAACTTCAGTACATTTTTGAGCATGTTCACAGAAAGCTCGAGATATTAGCGATAGAATCAGCCACACTAAAGACATATAACTATCTCAGGTTGTAAAAATGATTAATACCTCAAAAATAGCTCTTATTTCAATAATTTCAGTCTGTCTAACATTAACAGGCTGCAGCGGTGATTCCTCCTCGTCTGGTAGTGGCACTTTAAATCTGAATATTACAGATGCACCCGTTGATAGCGCTGCTAAGGTAGTTGTTTCATTCAGCGGCGTAACAATAAAACCTGAGAATGATTCTGCTTATGATATAGATTTTGTTGATGCGGATGGCAACCCGCTCACAAAAACTATTGATCTACTAAACCTTCAGGGCCCCGCCAGTGAACCGCTGCTGATTAACCAGACTTTAAACGCCGGACATTACAACTGGATGCGCTTAAAAGTAGTTGGCGATAAAAACTCAACCACATCATATATTGAGCTTGACGACGGCTCTGAACACCCTTTATACGTACCAAGTGGCAACCAGACAGGTTTGAAACTTAACCAGGGTTTTGATATATCAGATGGTGGCGCAATTAGCTTTACCATTGATTTTGATCTTCGCAAATCTGTTATTGCGCCGTCAAACAATAGTACAGCCTATAAACTCAAACCAACACTTAGAATTATCGATAATGAAAACATGGGACATATTTCTGGCATTGTTGGTGCCAACACACTAAATGATGTTAGTTGCCCTGCACAGCAATCAAATTCAGTTTATGTATTCACAGGTGAAAACGTTACACCTGATGATATAGATGGACTGGATGCAGAACCTGTATCTACCGCTTTATTATCAGATACCTTTAATTACTCGGTCGGTTTTCTGGACGCTGGTGTTTATACAATAACTTTCACCTGCCAGGTAAATGATGATGACATTGAAACAGACGATGTGATTAACTTTATTGGTACCAGCAATGTGACCGTTACAGCTGGATCGACAACTACGTTTAATTTTGATTAATCATTTATCATTTTTCTCAGGGACACAGAGTGTCTCTGAGAAAAAGCTTTTATCCTGCTAAGGCACATCTCCATAGGGGGAAAGACCGACGCCCACTTTCAATTGACATGGGGCGCTCTGTCCCCTTAACCCATACCATCAGCAGTTGTTCAGCGTAGCAACCCAGTCCTTTATAATCCTGAAAAGCGAAAGGAAAAAGAAACCGCGAATGAACGCAAATAAACGCAAATAAACGCAAACGTTAAATTAATAACTCGTTCCCACGCTCCCGCATGGGAACGAGATCAATCACAGATTTAGATCTGGTCTTACAATGTTTGGGCTTTATGGGAACTTGATTTCTGAGGTTTCGCCTTTGTGGCGACTCACTTTTTTGCCTGCAGCTGCAAAATAGTAAGCAAAAAATAGCCGCCCTTTATTCGCCAGTTCTCATCAAAAAGCGATGAGAATACCCAAAAAATATAATGTTATTAAAAGTTATTACTCTATGCTGCGTTATTCTTACCCTGTTCCCGGGTCGTTCAGATGCGCCATCCAGGCTTACAGAACTTAAAATTACATCCCTGTAATTTTACCCCTCGATGGAAATATTTTTTGGCTAGCTCAAGAGGGAATATAAATCAAAACCAATATAAATTGAATTTTCAAATGAAGATTAATCAAGCTTATTATTTTTATCGTTCCCACGCTCCTGCATAGGAACAAGAAAAATGTGAATTTCCAGTTAAACAGCTTTACCCTGCTAAGGCACATCTCCATCGGGGAAAGAACGCCGATTTTTGGCGCTCTGTCCCCTTAACCCATACCATCAGCAGTTGTTCGGCGTAGCAACCCAGTCCTGTATAATCCTGAAAAGCGAAAGGAAAAAGAAACCGCGAGTGAACGCAAATAAACGCAAATGTTAAATTAATAACTCGTTCCGACGCTCCTGCGTGGGAATGCATAGCGAACCAGGTAACACATACCCAACAAGCCTCTTCACTCCTGTCACCAGTAGCTCACACCATAAAAATTAACTCCTTCGATAAAAACAAACAATACGTTGTTTACTGCGACACGGGACAAAACAACTCAGCAGCTTCTTATTTATTAAATGAGCGGGGGTTCATTCGCTGCATTTAAAAGATGGAATAAGTTCTGCACCTGAAAGCGGACGGTGTCTGGGCTAGTACATCGAAACCTATGCATTCCCACGCAGGAGCGTGGGAACGAGATTAAAGCTACGAAGTGCACCCGCATGGGAACAAGAAAATCAAAAACATATAAACTTATACAACTAACCAGTTAAAACTAAACCAACTCCATTGAAGCCTTCACACAGCGCAATGTTTCATAATCATATTGCCCATCCAGGTATTCAAAAACAGGTTTGAGCTTTTTAGCTTCATCACCCAGCTCTATAATAGCATCCTGAATAATTGTAATTTCCTGCTGTGGCAAGGACACCACTTCATTTAACAGTACATTGCCCTGCTGTATTAATTTAGCAAGATGATTAACAACCGTAGACTGGGTTAACTGACGTTGGTTTGCAATAGCTTCAATATTCATTCCGCTTTTAAATAAAACAAATGTCTCATCTATAGTATCTGTTTTACTTGAAACCTCATTACTTTCAAAATCACGTAATACGGCGAGGAATTCATCCGCATAGTTTTCTAACTTGCTTGCCCCGACGCCACTTATTTTTGCAAACTGATCATGATTTTGCGGCATTCTATCCATCATATCAATTAAGGTCGCATCATGAAAAATTACAAATGGCGGCACACCTAATTCTTCTGACAGGCGTTTTCTTGTTGCCCGTAACTGCTCCCATAACTCGTTATTAGAAACTTGTTTATTTTGAGTTTTACGCTGCTTAGTTTTAGTTTGTAATGTTTGTTTTCGAAGATGCAGACTTTCCTGACCTTTTAAAACTGCACGGCAATTTTCAGTTAATAATAAACTTCCATGTCCCTGAATATCTACATTTAATAAGTTTCTTGCGATTAACTGACGAAACAGGTTACGCCACTGTTTTACATTTAATTCTTCACCAATACCAAAAACGCTTAACTGATTATGAGCATTAGAAATAATACGTTCATTCTCTTTACCTAATAGAACATCAGTTAAATAAGTAACGCCAAATCGTTGGCCCGTTCTATGAACACATGACAATGCTTTTTGAGCAGCCACGGTTGCGTCCCAGGTTTCTACCGGTGTTAAACATGTATCACAGTTACCACAAGGCTCTTCTAAAATATCACCAAAATATTTTAATAAAGACTGTCTTCTACAGGTGTTAATTTCAGCAAAACCCAGCATTGAATCTAACTTATGCCGCTCGACTCTTTTATGCGCATCATCTGCATCAGATGTTTCCATCATTTGTTTGAGCATGATGACATCTTGCAATCCGTACATCATCCAGGCATCAGATGGTTGACCATCACGACCGGCACGACCGGTTTCCTGATAATATGCCTCAACACTTTTAGGCAGATTTAAATGTGCAACGAACCTTACATCGGGTTTATCTATGCCCATACCAAATGCAATGGTGGCGACAATAATAACGCCTTCTTCACTTAAGAAACGTTGTTGATTTTGCTGCCTTACTTTTTGTGATAACCCGGCATGGTATGGCAGTGCATCAAGACCTTTGTCGTTTAAAAATTCTGCTGTTTGCTCTACTTTTTTACGCGACAAACAATAAACAATTCCTGCTTCACCTTCATGTTCATTTTGAATAAAACGATATAAAGAATCTCGAGCTGAAGCGCCTGTATTTTCTGCTACGCGATAACAAATATTGGGTCGATCAAAACCAGAAACAAAACACTCCGCATCCTCTAATGCCAGACGTTTAATAATTTCCTGTCGCGTTGCCTCATCGGCGGTTGCCGTTAAAGCAATACGAGGTATGCTCGGGAATCGTTCATGTAATACTGATAACTTTATATATTCGGGCCTGAAGTCATGTCCCCACTGTGACACACAATGTGCTTCATCAACTGCAAATAATGCAATGGGTGAGCGTTCTAACAAATTTAAAAATCGCTCAGTCATCAATCGCTCTGGCGCAACATATAACATATCAATTTCACCGTTTAATAAACGGGTTTCAACTTCATTTGCTTCAAAGTGATCAAGGGATGAATTAAGAAAAGCCGATTTAACGCCTAACTGCTGTAATGCATCTACCTGGTCCTGCATTAAAGCGATTAAGGGTGAGACAATAATACCTACGCCCTTTCTTGCCATAGCAGGTATTTGATAACACAGCGATTTACCGCCACCAGTCGGCATTAATACAACAGCATCTTTACCCGCTATTAACTGCTCAATGATGTTTTTCTGATGAAAACGAAATTCATTGTAACCAAAGGTAGACTGTAAGATTTGTAAAGCGAGCTCGGACATGTAAAAGATTATCTGGTTTTGTGTAGCGGGAACTTTACTTGCTAGGCCACAATAAGGCCAGCGCAACGATGCCCACAATGACAATTAGTATGATTAGTTCGATTAACATATTAAATATCTCCAGAAATCGAACTGTGCCCTGCCGGGGAACATATCCGTCGGGGAAAGACCGCGCTTTTTGCGCTCTGTCCCGAATGGCACTAAGTTAAGGGGTATTAGCATGAATATTTTATCTGCCATATACCCTATAAAATGAG
>JAPHSS010000042.1 GCA_026195255.1 Gammaproteobacteria bacterium
ACTTTTTCTTACAACCTTCCTTCGCCGTTCAACCTCTCGGGTCGACTCGTTTGCCTTAACGAGGTGGCGCATTCTACAGCTTTGTTTCTCATCGTCAACTGCTTTTTAACATTTTCTTAATATTATTTTTTACTCTCTGATCAGAGCGACGCTACGGTTATCAAAAGGCAGCCGGCTGGGCCTTATATCAAGCCGCTTAAATCTGCAAAATCTTTCGTTATTTCAGTATGATTCTTGCTATTTTTTTCTTGCCTGCCTGAATAATGTATTCACCTGCAGCTAAACGATGTTTAACATCTATCACTTGCCAGTCCACCTTAACTCGGCCATTGGTTAACATGTCTTTTGCCTGGGCCGAGTTTTGCGCAAGATTTGCTTTATTTATAATTGCCGAAACAGGCATCTCATCCTGCCCGCCTAATTCTACTTCTATTTCTGGCGTACCCTCTGGCAATTCACCTTCTTTAATAATATTGCCTGCCGACTTATCCGCATTTGCAGCCGCCTCATCTCCATGAAAACGGGCTATCAATTCTTTTGCTAGCTCAATTTTAATTTCTTTCGGATTACGTCCGTTCTCCATCTCAGCTTTCAATGAATCTATATCATCAAGTGAACGAAAGCTTAATAATTCATAATAACGCCATATCAGGGAATCAGGCATAGAAACAATCTTGTTAAACATTTCCCCCGGCGCATCGGTAATACCGATATAGTTATTCAGCGACTTGGACATTTTATTTACGCCATCCAGCCCTTCGAGCAGTGGCATCATTAATATGGTCTGCGGGTCTTGCCCATAATGTTTCTGCAGCTCACGCCCCATTAACAGGTTAAATTTCTGATCAGTGCCTCCCAGCTCAACATCTGCTTTCATAGCTACCGAGTCATAACCCTGAACCAACGGATACAGAAATTCGTGTATAGATATACTCTGCCCTGCTTTATAACGTTTTTTAAAATCATCACGCTCCAGCATTCTGGCTACGGTTTGCTGCCCGGCTAAATGAATCATACCCGCCGCACCCAGCTCAGACATCCACTCAGAGTTGAAGACTATCTTTGTTTTATCTTTATCTAATATCTTAAAAACCTGCTGAGTATAGGTTTCAGCATTAGCTGACACCTGCTCTTGCGTAAGCGGTGGTCTTGTCGCACTTTTACCTGTCGGATCACCAATCATGCCGGTAAAATCACCAATCAAAAATAAAACTTCGTGACCCAGTTCCTGGAACTGACGCAATTTATTTATTAAAACTGTATGACCAAGATGTAAATCAGGTGCAGTTGGATCAAAACCCGCTTTAATTCTAAGCGGTTTTCCCGACTCTAATTTTTTCAGCAGCTCTTCTTCAACGAGAATTTCTTCGGCGCCGCGTTTAATTAACGCCAGTGATTCGTCTACAGATGGCATAATGTCTCCAGAATATTACAACTCAATAAAGCATGGTCTTATACAAGAGCAACCCTGATATGGCAATAGCTAAACCATTTCTTTTATCAATACTGACCACTCAATTACTACTGAGCGCATGCTCCGATCATATTGAAACATCTCTATATACTCAAAATCTTCCTGAAGACAGCATCACTATCGTTGCCGTAGGTGACATTATGCTTGGCGGAACCGCTGAAGAAATTTTATTAAGAGAAGATTACGATTACCCGTTTAAACATGTAAAACCCATACTCTCCAATGCAGACATAGTAATTGGCAACCTCGAAGGCCCATTAACTTCCATTTGCAATAGCAATATGGAGCTTGATAAAAAGTACATCTTTCGCTCACCCGCAGAAAAGGTTGCCCCAGCACTAAAAAACGCTGGCTTTAATTTATTAAATTTAGCCAATAATCATATTCTTGATTACGGCACGGAAGGCATGTACGACACCATAAAAGCGCTTAGTGATATCGGCATTAATAGCGTTGGAGCCGGTAAAGACATAACTCAGGCCAGAACAGGCACAGTTATACAAACCTCAGACGGAAAAGTTGGATTTCTAAGTTACTCCCTCACTTTTCCCGAGTCTTTCTGGGCAACAGACACATCACCGGGCACCGCATTTGGCCATAAGCAACAAATAATCGACGATATAAAAAGACTCAGAACACAAACCAGTAGTGTGATTGTCTCTTTTCACTGGGGAAGGGAAAAAACCACCAAACTTAGACCTTATCAGCCAACCCTGGCCCGCGCCGCGATAGATGCTGGCGCCGCAGTTGTTTTAGGGCACCACCCCCATGTTTTACAAGCTATCGAAAAATATAATAACGGCTTAATTATTTATAGTTTGGGTAATTTTGTATTTGGCTCTTATAGCCAGGACGCAAAAACAAGTGTGATTGCCAGAGTTACATTAAATAAAGGTAAATTTCATAGCGCTGAATTTATCCCCATTAATATTCTAAATACCGAAGTTATTTTTCAACCTCAAATACTACTTAACAGCGCTGCATCAGGAGTTTTCGAGCACTTAAACCAACTATCTGAGCCCCTAAACACTCGATTAGATCAACAAAATAGCCGTGGATACTTGCATGCTGGACAAAATAAAATACAATCTTTGATCCGCAACAATTGATTTTTCTCGTCTTTCGAGCTATTTTAATATAAAAACTGTAGACAAATCCGTGAATTACAATAACTTTATAAACAAAGACTTTCGAAACAGATCGCAAACAGAAGAAAAACAACGCCACCCCGCATTACGCTGGATGGTTTTGGGTGCCTGTTGCGCCGTTATTAGTGTTGTTATTGCGAGCACAGGAAAAAATGAAGATATCATCTCAGTCAATGAATCTGAAATTATCCAGAATATTGATACGCAGTTAAATCAGGAAGAAAACCTGACTAGCAGTATTCAACTAGAATTACCCAAACTATCTAATTATAAAACCATCAATGATAATGCCGATACGCATAATGCGGACACGACAGAAACGCTTAAACAACAACCAACAAGTATTGTTTCAAAAAACAACACAACCATCACTGACATTGATAATCCGCAGTGGCAATCGTTTAAAGTAAAAAGTGGTGATAGTTTATCTGTTGTATTTGACCGCGCCAAAATCAAACCAGCCCAATTACTTGAATTAATGAAATTAGGCGCAGCCACTGATGAGCTAAAACGCATTCACCCTGGCGATATAATTAAAATAATTAGCGATGAAGAAGGTAATTTATTAGCATTAAATTATCAGGTAGATGGCATACGTTATTTACAGGTAGAGCGCGAAGATGACCAACTTGTCGCAAATATTCACAAACACCACATTGAAGTTAGAAGCGCATATGCTACAGCGGAAATTGAGTCTTCATTATTTTTAGCTTCGGCAAAAGCAGGCTTATCACAAAACACCACAATGGAATTAGCCAATGTTTTTGGCTGGGATATAGATTTCGCGCAGGACATTCGTAAAGGCGACAAATTTACGGTTATATACGAACAACGATTTAAAAACGGCAGCAAGATTAAAGACGGAAATATTCTTGCTGCTGAATTTGTTAACCAGGGAGAAACGCATCGCGCGCTACGTTACACTGACCCGGTAACAGGGCTTACAGGTTATTACTCGCCTACTGGTCATAGCTTACGTAAAGCATTCTTACGCAGCCCGGTTAAGTTCAGCCGTATAAGCTCACGTTTCACAACTAAACGTTATCATCCAATTCTTCATCGCTTCCGCTCTCATAAAGGCGTTGATTATGCCGCAGGCAGAGGTTCGCCAGTACGCGCTTCGGGTGACGGAAAAGTTATCTATAAAGGCAATAAAGGTGGTTACGGCAGAACAGTTATCATTAAACACGGAAGCCGTTACACCACGCTGTATGCACATTTGAATAGCTACAATAAAAAAATTCGCTCTGGAAAGAGCGTTAAACAAGGCCAGATTATTGGTTATGTTGGCTCTAGTGGTTTAGCTTCTGGCCCGCACCTTCATTATGAATTTCGCGTAAACGGCGTTCACCGAAATCCATTAACAGTGAAGTTTCCAAGCAGTAAACCTATTCCTGAACGTTACCGGGACAACTTCCAGTTAACCACTAGCAGCTATCTTGCACAACTGGATGTCTTATCACGCAACGCACTGGCATTAAACGACAAATAATGCCTGAGCTGTATATTGGTCTGATGTCAGGTACCAGCATGGATGGTATCGACGCAGCTCTGGTTGAATTTGAAAATCAGCATATCAAACTTATTGCCAGTCACAGCCACCCCATCCCTAAAAGCCTGAAAGATAAGTTACACCTACTAAGTTTAGACTCGCCTGAAGCAAGTCTGGACATGTTAGGAGAAGCCGACTCCCATCTGGGTCAGGTATTCTCTGATGCTGTAAAAAGCCTGCTTAATGAAGCCGGTATACAAGCTGAAAAAATTACTGCCATTGGATCACACGGGCAAACTATTCGTCACCGACCCGATTTAAAAAATAGTTTTTCAATGCAAATTGGTGATGCAAATAGAATAAGCTACAACACACACATCACAACAGTTACTGATTTTCGTCGTAAAGATATGGCGGCTGGGGGCGAAGGTGCACCCTTAGCCCCGGCATTTCATCAACAGGTTTTTTATTCCGAGAATGAAAATAGAGCCATCCTGAATATTGGCGGCATCTCAAATATAACTTTTTTACCCAAAGACAAAAAACTAAACTGTTTTGGCTTTGATACAGGGCCAGGCAATATGTTAATGGACGCCTGGATTCAGAAACACAGAAATAAAAGTTATGACAACAACGGCATGTGGGGCGCAAGCTCCACAGCCGACCAGATACTGGTGAACTCATTAATGCAGGACGCATTTATTTTAGACAAACCGCCGAAAAGTACCGGTCGAGAACATTACAATCTCGACTGGCTTGAGCAGCACTTACAGAACGATCAGCAAAATCTAAACGAGAGCCAAATTCAGGCAAGTTTATGCAGCTTCACTAGTGATAGCGTTGTTTACGCTATAGAGAATTTTTTACCCAAAATTGACACCTTAATTGTTTGTGGTGGCGGAGTTCATAATTCAAATTTAATGAACCAGCTTTCAAAAAAACTAATTCAAACCAAAGTCACGTCCAGTGACGATTATGGTGTTCACCCTGACTGGGTAGAAGCTATCGCATTTGCCTGGTTGGCAAAACAAACGATTAACAATAAACCGGGAAATTTACCAGCGGTTACCGGTGCTAAAGAAGCAACTGTTTTAGGTGCCATTTATCCGGCTATATAATTTAAGCCTGTTATAAAATGCCCTGTGCACTTTCTCGAAAGCAGCTCAGGCACCTGGCCACTCATAAACGTTCTTTTTATAACTACCTACTTTCATGAGCATAAAAAAAGAGACGCAAAAGCGTCTCTTTTTTTATTCAGACTTCTCGGTTTGTATTAAGCCGGTGAGAATGAAGATCCACAACCACAGGTCGTTTGTGCATTCGGATTACGAATTACAAACTGCGCACCCTGCAAGTCTTCTTTATAATCTATCTCAGCACCAACCAGATACTGAAAACTCATAGGATCAATTAGTAAAGTAACATCATCATTCATTACTTCTGTATCACCATCTTTGATTTCTTCATCAAAAGTAAACCCATACTGGAAGCCAGAACAACCACCACCAGAAATAAACACGCGTAATTTCAGGTTAGGGTTACCCTCTTCGGCAATAAGCCCTTTTACTTTAGCCGCTGCCGCATCTGTAAAATCCAGTGGATCTGGCATTGCGTTATCAACTGTTTCAGCAGTCATTCAATCTCTCCAAAATGTCTATCAGACTATAATCAACTAAATTTTGCATTACCTGACTAATTTAGTCAAGTTTTATACTTCAGATAAAAACTAACTGACTGATGGGCTGCTGACCTCTTCGACATCATGCTCATCAACGCTATCTGATTGATATTCAAGCAATTTTTTATCATCTTTACAATGAACCAGGTTGCCATTAACTTCAGCACCCATCGCCATTTCCAGTAAATTATAATATACATTACCTTTTACCTGGCCGTGCCTTGAAAGCTCTACCCGCTCACTTGCATACACATCACCCGTTACCTGACCATTAAGCACAACAAACGGCACTCGAACTTCACCTTCTATTTGCCCCTGATCACTAAGTACTAACATCGAATGAGAATCACCATCAGCGATCACATTGCCGACAATTTTCCCATCAACATGTAAGCCACCTGAAAAAATAAGATCACCCTGAATCTCCATTGCTGTTCCGACCAGAGTTTCTATTTTAGTTGATTTAGTTTTTTTCTTGCCCCACATTGGCTTCGCTTCCTGTATCAATTATCTCAGCCCAGGAATAAACGGCGTTTACCCTGGGTACTTTTGCGCTTTTTGGTTGCGCCTTTATATATAGTGACAATGGCTCAAATCCTTCAGGAAATCTGATACCGCCTTCAAAGTTTTGAAAATATTTAAATCCAAAGACCTGTCGTTTCTTGGTTTTTTTCACTGAAATCGTCGGTAAGTCTAAACGAACCTTGGTACCATCCGCCTTAGTACCTTCCACAGATATCTCCATATATCCACGCTGCACATAATCATGACGGCCTATTTGAATTAAAACAATTTTATATGAGTAGCCTCCCTGATCATCCGACGTGAATGTTACTTTATTCACTTTTATTTCTCGTTTCGCTTTTCCTGGCGCCACCAGATTATGATAGAAGGTTAACTCTTCTTTCATTTTAAGTGTTTCATCCTGACATTCTGCAAGTGTTTCATTTATTTTACTACTGGCATCCTTTTCAATATCACTACCCCGGGACAAACGTGCATTATTACGCAATGCATCCTCTTTCCTGGTGGTCTGCTCCTGCAGAGACATTCGTAAAACCTCTATCTCTTTATCATAGTCTGACTGATCAAAACCAGCCATATGACGACCATATTCATATGCTCCCCAAATACCTGACAAAATAACCAATAAAATACTCAAACCACTCGCCAGCCATAATTTTGGCTGATGAATTGAAATAAGATGTTTGCTGTGTACCGGACCTAAACTCATAAAAATTTACACTCTAAGCTTTATGGCAGTAAAGCAACCTGACTAATGCCCGATATCTCATCAAGACCAAACATTAAATTCATATTATGCACCGCCTGACCTGCTGCACCTTTCACCAGATTATCTATAACTGATGAAACAACAACGGTATCTCCACCCTGCGGACGAAAAACTGAAATTCGACACATATTAGAACCCTTCACACTACGTGTTTCCGGCATAGAACCTAACGGCATAACATCTACAAACGGCTCATCTTTATAACGCTGCGTGTAAATCTGATGCAGATTATCAACATCGGTTTTTAATACGCCATATAGGCTTGCCTCAATGCCACGAATCATCGGCATTAAATGAGGCACAAATGTAAGCCCTACCTCATGCCCGGCAACACCGCCTAAAACCTGGCGGATTTCCGGTAAATGACGATGCCCATCAACCCCATAAGGTTTGACACTTTCAGTGGCTTCACACAAAAGTGTCGCCACACTTGCGCCGCGACCGGCACCACTGACACCTGATTTAGCATCGGCAATTAAATGCGTATCATCAATAAGCTGCTTTTCTATCAGGGGAATATAACCAAGACTGACTGCTGTCGGATAACAACCCGGATTCGCTACAATTCTGGCTTTTTTAATAGCCTCACGATTTAACTCGGGCATGCCATACACGGCTTCTTCGAGTATATCCGGGCAGGCATGATCCATACCATACCATTGTTTCCAGACCGCTGTATCTTTCAAACGAAAGTCAGCAGCCAGATCAATGACCTTAACACCCGCCTCGAGCAACTGAGGCGCCATTTTCATTGCGGTACCGTTTGGCGTAGCAAAAAAGACAATATCACATTTTGAAAGCGAATCGAGCTGCGGCTCCGAGAAATCAATATCCACATGACCACGTAAGTTTGGATACAGACTAGACACCGCCTGGCCCGCTTCGGAGCGAGATGTAATAACCGATAACTCTACGTCTTTATGAGCAACCAACAAACGTAATAACTCAACGCCTGTGTAACCGGTGCCACCGACTATGCCGGCTTTAATCATAGGAAACCCTCAAATATGACTAAAGTTCAAACTTTGCTTAACAAGTTTAAACAAGTGATTGATATTTAGGCCGTAAGTATAGACTGAATTAACACCACATAACACTGCTCAAAACTAATCACATGTTATATTTCTGTATGAGCGCACACTTTATATTTTCTCACGCTGGAAACTTTGCTCAAATACCAACTCACGTTATCATGCACCAACTTAACTAATTTTGAGAACCTGATGCTCTGGGTAAAAGCCTTTCACATTATTTTTATGGTCAGCTGGTTTGCCGGTTTATTTTACCTTCCGCGGCTGTTTGTTTATCACGCCATGACGGATGATGAGGCCGGTAGCGAACGTTTTAAGATCATGGAGCGAAAACTTTATCGATTTATCACACCGTTTATGGTTCTTTCTGTGGTTTTAGGTGTATGGCTCATGATCGAGTGGCAGCTTTATAACTCTGTGTGGATGAATATCAAACTGCTTTTAGTGGGCTTATTAATTGCTTATCACTTTTACTGTGGTCATCTGGTTAATGTATTTGCCAAAGATGAGAGCAGGCATAATCATGTCTGGTATCGATGGTTTAATGAAATGCCGGTTCTGATATTAACGGCAACGGTTATACTGGTGGTAGTTAAACCATTTTAAAAAATAGCTCTATCAAGCGCCGTGCGAGCATCAAACTCAGTTGGTTATCTGGTCTAACAATAATGGCTCTAATTCAGTTAAGGCCCTCTTGTAAACCTTACGTTTGAAAAACACAACTTCATCCATTGGGTGCCAGTAATCAACCCATGACCAGTTATCAAACTCAGGCCGATCCATGGTGCTGAGATTAAAATCATTCTCTGTTCCAACCAGCTTTAAGATAAACCAGATTTGCTTTTGACCGATACACACCGGATGACTGTTTTTTCTGACCATCCACCTGGGCAGGCGATAACGTAACCATTTATTGGTTTTGCCGACCAGTTCAACATGTTCAGGGCTTAAACCGGTTTCCTCAAATAATTCTCGATACATTGCCTGATCAGGTGACTCATTCTGATGAATACCGCCCTGAGGAAATTGCCAGGCATTCTGACCATAGCGGCGAGCCCAGAAGACCTTGCCATCCGGGTTGCTCAAAATGATGCCTACATTAGGCCTAAATCCGTCAGAATCAATCACTTACAACTACCTGTTTAAAAGCTACCTCTGATTCTTCCAAAAATCAGGGTATTGCGCAATGTTTTAGTTACAATATACCATCTCCATTAAACTATAGATCAAATCTATTAGAAATGGTTTCAGAATAATTTTATTTATGGCGTTTTATTTATGGCTTTAGCACTTTTTGATCTGGATAATACCCTGCTTGCAGGTGACAGCGATTACCTATGGGGTGAATTTTTAACCGAACAGGGTGTGGTTGATGCGGATTTATATGCCCGCGAAAATCAACGATTTTACGATGAATACAAAAAAGGGACTTTAGATATTCATGAATTTCAGGCTTTCTCACAACAGCCACTTGTCGATAACCCCACCGATATGATGCTGGCACTGCGCAAACAGTTTCTGGAAGAAAAAATCAAACCGATAATGAGCCCGGCCTCTTTTGAGTTAATCAAACATCACCGGAACCTGGGAGACACACTGGTTGTCATAACCGCCACCAATAGTTTCGTGACTTCTCCTATTGTTAAAGCTTTTGGAATTGAGCACCTGCTTGCTACAGAGCCAGAGATAATCAATGGAAAATACACGGGAAAGATCGATGGCACCCCCTGTTTTCAGGACGGTAAAGTAAAACGCCTGCTTATATGGATGCAAAAACATCAGCTGAACCTGGAAGGTAGCTGGTTTTACAGCGACTCTCATAATGACTTGCCACTTTTACTAGAAGCGGAAAACCCGGTTGTTGTAGACGCTGATGAGCAACTATTAGAATATGCCCGGCAGCATAACTGGAAAGTTATGTCATTACGTTAATAACAGGGGTGATAATCTTCATTCCGCTCATAAGATTACCACCCACGTCAGTCGTCTGATTGCATTTAGAGGTTGTACTTAGGCGCTTTAAAATTAGTCGATTTCTTTAATTGAATAACCAAATGATTGCGCTCTTTCAATTACTCGATCAATATTTTCAACACTCCACTCTGTACTCACAGCAACCTTGAGCTTATCTAACTGAACAAGCTCATCAGGTTTTATAAAATGCCTTTTATGACCCGTTCTTTCGAAAATCTCAAGGGCATCTTCCTGTTTAACAAAAACACCGCTTGAGCCTTGCAGATCTTTTGGAAAAACACTGCTCAACTCCACAAAAGAAGTACCTGGATGGTCAGTCGTATACGCCTTAACTACAGCCAGAACAAGCCGTCCTTTTCCGTAGGTTTCCCCATTAAACATATACTTTCTGGTATGTCTTTTTACAGATCGTTTAGATGCCAATTTAAGCGCCTGCTCTGGTTTTATACCCTCATAGTGATTTAATAACTTTTCTATCACATTCGCGGGCGTATCAAAACCTGAAGCATGCTGCTCTAAACGTTTATAAACATCAGATGATAACCTTATAACTGGGCTCATAACAATTCCTCCTTACTTTCTACACGTTATCATGTAACATGTAGAATTGTAAATCAAGTGCTATTCGTCCAGTTTTCAAACGCATAAATATAAGGTATTAGGAGAAAATCACTGAATTTGCGGTGTAATTGTATTGATTAAACAATATTGAATATGACTATTAAACAACCCGAATCGGTATTACCTGTAGAATTAGAACGACAAACGAAAATTACTCATCCTCACTCTGTAGAAGACTCTTCACACGCTCTAACACATCAAAATGCTGATAAGGTTTATAAAGTATCTTTTTATGCAAAACCACGTCATCCCGAACCTGGTCACTATAACCTGTTACCAGCTGTATCTTTACCCGGGGATATAACTCATTAACCTTATCTACTAGCTCAAAACCACTCATACCAGGCATAATAATATCGGATATCATTAAATCTACTTTAGTTGACTTAAGAATACCCAACGCCCTGACAGCGCTATTGGCTTCTAACACCTGGTAACCTTCATTAGACAATGTGTCACTTAACATATGACTCAATGCCTCTTCATCATCAACAATTAAAATAGTTTTATTACTGCTTGAAGCCATTTTTCATTTACCCTCGGCATTGACTGCCTGTCAACACACGACACCTGTGCTAAGTAGAGCTTCACATACCTTAAGTACAACGTATACTGTTTATATATATGTGAAAGTAATTATTCTACACGATGACTTGAATACTTTTTTGATAATAATATCATCAAAACTTAAATATAGATAAAAACAGTCAAAGTTATATATTAAAGGCTATCAGGGAGACCTGCTCCTTAGTTGATATGATTAATCAATTATTGACATATTCGTTAGACACGCCAGGCAAGCTGTTATCTAATACCTTGTGCTATTTCCATATACCTCATTTAACTAAATTTAAGATCAGGATCATATCTATGTTAAATCTTATTAAAAAACATACTAAAAATTATTATATATTCTTATTTTCTGTTCTAGCCACAGTCTTCCTTACAGGCTGTTCGCCACACACGGCTACCGGCACCTGGCTTGTTTCTGAGGTTAACACTAACAATTATTCAAAAATAATTGTGCACTTTGAACCCAAACTGGAAATATATTCAGCGCAATCAAATAAACCGGCTCTATATTGTGGCTGGTCAGGTGCAAATAAAAGTGACATTATACTGGAATGCATGAGCTCAGAAGATCAGAAAGAAATGGATGTTTACCAGCTAAATGTCACTGATGAGTCAAAAGCTGAATTAGTATACAAAGGCGAGGTTATCGCAAAATTCACTCGATCACCGGAGTCGTAATTCCTCAAGCTCAATATCCACTCCTTTACAGGACATCTACTGGCGCATCGTTGACTCATATTAAGGCTATTTATTTAGCCCATATATTATTCAACTTCTACTTTTATGCTTCATCAACTATATGAGTATGAGTGTCGATTTTTACTTAAATTAACACTCGGTTTAGACTTCAATCGCCTAGAAGAATATCTTTAGAGCTTTCATATTGCTGTTGTGCTTTCTCTAATATTTTATCCAGTAATGCTGGATCCAGACCATTTTCTGCCCAAAGACTATTGTCTATGCTGGCATCTTTCGCTAACTGCTCATCCGGCTCCAGGTGGTGCACGACAATTTCACTGGCCAGTTTAATAAGCCAGGCGGCTTGCTGTTCTGCCTGTGGTGCTTTCTCCGGGTTATGCTGATATCTAACTGCAGCACAAATTTGAGGTGGCAAATTCCATTTTTTTAATAAGCCGCCACCGACCTGAGTATGGTCGTAACCTATAATTTCTTTTTCTGCTTTAACTCGTTCTACACCGTCTGTTTTTTCAAGCTTTAATACCTGAGCCATTTCATCAGGTAGTTTAAGGTACATAAGCAGTGAGCCAATATCATGCAGTAGACCCGCTATAAAGAATCGTTCAATTACTTTTTCACGTTTAAATGCGGCTAATACTCTGGCGGTTACTGCTGTACTTAAACTGCGTTTCCAGAAATCTTTCATAGAAACCAGTTCGGCAGGAATGCCATCAAAAACCTTAATTGCGGAAGCCGCAACCACCACACTACGTAATTCTTCATGGCCAATTAAAGCAACGGCCCTGTATACAGTATCTACTTTTCCAGTAAATCCATAAAAAGGACTATTTACTAATTTGAGTAATCTGGCAGTTAATGCAGGGTCGTCATTAATGACTTTACCAATTTTTGTGGCGGTAGATTTAGGTTCATCCATAACCTCAAATACTTTATAAACTATGTCAGGCAGGCTGCCTAATTTACCACTTCGATCAATTAGTTTTTCAAGGCTAAGCAAAGGATCTGTTTCCTATTTATTGTTTTTAATAAATTTTAGGTCATTTGCAAATATAAAGTAAGGGGGCCGGAATAAGAACAAAAACATCATTCGATAGAAGACGCTTTAGCCTGATAGTGCCTCAAAAAATCTTTAAGGCTCTGTAGAAGTTTAGCTTATGTTTTGGGCAATGTAACGCCAGTTTGGCCCTGATATTTGCCCGCTCGGTCACCATAAGAGGTTTCACAGATCTCGTCAGACTCAAAAAACAGCATCTGAGCAACACCTTCATTGGCATAAATTTTTGCAGGCAAAGGCGTAGTGTTGGAAAATTCCAGTGTTACATGACCTTCCCACTCAGGCTCTAAGGGGGTGACATTAACAATGATTCCGCAACGAGCATAAGTGGACTTACCAAGACAAACCGTCAGAACGCTTCGCGGGATTTTGAAATACTCAACCGTACGGGCCAGAGCAAAAGAATTCGGCGGGATAATACATACATCAGACTTTACATCTACAAAACTATTATCATCAAAATTTTTGGGGTCTACGATAGCAGAATTAATATTAGTAAAAATTTTAAACTCATTTGCACAACGCACATCATATCCATAACTCGATGTACCATATGATATCAGTCGGTTATCGCTGTTATCATAACGCACCTGGCCCGCCTCAAAAGGCGAAATCATAGCTTCGTTTTCCGCCATACGACGAATCCACTTATCTGACTTTATACTCATTATTTCCCCAAAATCTTAAAAAGTTGCTCCTGCATTTTTAAGATACCGTACATCCCGTACATAAAAATGCCGTCACTAATTTAGTGGCGGCATTCTAACATGATCTGATTGTTTTTTTGCCACAGAGGCATGGAGCACAGAGTTTTTTATTGTTATTGCGCCGTTGGCACAATAACAATAATTCAGGCTTTTCTCAGTGTACTCCGTGCCTCTGCGGCAAAGTCTTTTAATTGTTCTCTATAACGATATTAGGAAACTTGCTGCTGTAGTCTTTCGCCTGTGAGGCCAGCTTCGCCGCTGTACGACGCGCAATATCACGATAGATAGTCGCAATAGGACTGTTTTCATCCGCTGCAACCGCAGGAATACCCTCATCGCCACTAGTACGTATTGCCATATCCAGGGGCAATGCACCGAGAAAATCCACATCGTAATCTTCAGACATACGCTCACCGCCGCCCTGACCAAAGATAGGTTCAGCATGTCCGCATTGTGAACAAATATGAACACTCATATTTTCGATAATACCCAGCACAGGTACTTCAACTTTCTCAAACATCTTCAGACCTTTACGTGCATCTAATAATGCGATGTCCTGAGGCGTGGTGACTATAACTGCACCACTTACGGGTACTTTTTGTGCCAATGTAAGCTGAACATCACCTGTACCTGGTGGTAAATCAATGACCAGATAATCCAGATCTTTCCACTGAGTATCAACTAATAACTGCTCTAATGCCTGTGTAACCATAGGGCCGCGCCAGATCATAGGTGTTTCTTCATCGATCATAAAACCAATCGACATGGCCTGAATACCGTGGCCCATCATTGGGTCCAGTGTTTTACCATCTACAGACTCGGGTTTGTCGGTGATACCTAACATACGAGGAATACTTGGGCCGTAGATATCCGCATCCAGAAGACCTACATTTGCGCCTTCTTTACTTAAAGCCAGGGCCAGGTTTGCTGCCGTTGTTGATTTCCCAACACCACCTTTACCAGAAGCTACCGCAATAATATTCTTAATGCCTTGCAATGGTTTTAAGCTCGATTGCACAGAGTGTGAAACGATGTCCTGGCTGATATCTACCTTAACTGAATCGACACCATCAAGCGCGCCTACAAGCTTTGTTAACTCATCAGTAATTGTTGCATAGTGACCTTTTGCCGGGAAACCCAGAACCACTTTAATGGCCACTTCTGCACCATTAATATCAATACCCTTAACCGTATTAGCTGCTTTTAGATCTTTCTCTAAGTAAGGGTCAATAAATTTTGCAATTGCTTCTTCAACTTGCTGCTGTGAAACGCTCATGGCATTTACTCCAAAACCTGAAATGTGTCGCCCCAGAGAAATAATTCCGGGTGCTATAAAAATAGTGACGCGAATTCTACACCAGCTGAAGTGGGAATTAACCCTACCCTTTGTTGGTATAGTGATGAAATCGCAATGTGATCGCTAGTTTGGGGCGTTTTTTCTTATTTCAAGCTAAAACCCCACCTCAACCGTGCCCCATAAGAGGGAAATTCAGGTTTTCTTAAGATTCCCCGCTCTCGGGGTGCCCGAAGTGCGCGTTTGCAACACCTCTACCTCAAATGGCAATTCAACTATTTTATCTTCGGCTTTGGCTAAAATAGCTGCTTTAATTTGTTCAAAGCTGCCTTTGGCCAACTTATTTTTAAGTGTAATAACCTTACGTTTATTGCCTTTCGGGTTGTTAAAATGCTGCAATTGTAAATCGCCATCGGCATTTTGAAAAACTATACCTGTAAACGTATCAGGTACACCTTTTATAGTGAACTCAAGCCTGAAGGTGAGTTTATGCAACATATTGTCCGGCAGATTAAGCAGATCGTCGGGCAGTGCTTCAATATTTAATAAAACGAACATAATTTTTAACTTCCAGAAAGCTTTTATTTCAATACAGCCATAAGTTTAACAAATGTCAGGGGCACAAAAACCCGATTAATGTACAATGAATTAACAATATACAGAGACTATATGTATATATTTAGTTTTTCAACGGCTACAATTAGGTAAGATTGGCCCATAATTATATTATAAAATCGTCAACCGGAACTTGATAACTACCACTATGAGCACAGATTCAGATACTCCTGATACACCAGAAAAAATCGTTGATATTAACGATGCCGAAAAAGTTTCCAAGGCTATTAAAAATTTCATTAATGGCGAAGGCGATGAAGGCGGTGCATCCACAGTACAAAGCGGCGCTGGCAAGCAGTTTCATGATCGTCGGGACGTCATAAAAGCCTTAACCAATTTACAGACCAATTACAAACCTAAGTTTTCCCCAAATGAAACCAGCATAAGAAATGATAGCTTTAAGCATGCCCTGCTTAACAGTATGGCAAAAATGGGCAATACCAGCATGTCTAAAAGCCTTAATGCGATTGACGGACGTACTATCGACTTTGTTGAAATGCTATTTGGTGCATTTTTACGTGATGATAATGTATCAGTCGCCATAAAATCATTGCTACTTGAATTACAGATTCCTTTAATCAAGGTTGCCATGCTCGATGCACAGTTCTTCCAGAACGACAAACATGCTGCTCGCCGTATGCTCGATATGGTCGCTCACCTTGGCATAGGCATTGAAGACGAAGAAAATACATTAATAAAAACAATACGTTTGATTATTGAGCAACTACAGGCCACCTTTGTTCAAAACCTCAGCAGTTTTAACACCGCTCTTACCGCTCTAAATCGTTTAATGAGCATCGAAAAAGATAAAACGGGCAAACAGGAAGAAGAAACACAAAAAGCCATATTAAAAGAGCATGCGCGGCAGATCGTTTTAAATGAATTGCAAAAAAATACTTATAAAAAAATTATTCAAAAAGAATTAAAACCACTGATTTTAAAACAGTGGGCGGCCTTAATGTTTCAGCGTTTCATCAAATACGGAAAAGATAGCAGCCAGTGGAATGAAATAGTCACCCTTTTAAAACATCTTGTGTATAGCGTTCAACCCATTAAAACATCAGAACAATGGGTATTACTTAACAATGACTCAGGTGTGTTAATCAGTGATATTGAAGCACAGTTAAATACAACCAAACTTAGCCCCGGCGGTATCGATGCCTCTATTTGTGCTTTAAAAGAAATACATGCCAACCTGATTGAATCGTCCGAGTTTTTTCTTGAAGAACCTGATTACACCTTGTCTGAAAGAAGCCTTAATGAAATTATAGAAGAATCAATTGAGGATATGCCTGAAGATGAAGGCGACCCACCGCATATCCAGATCTCTCGTTTACCAAATGATGTAAAACAGGGTGTCTGGTTTGAAATCTACAATGGTGATGGATGCGCTCTACGCCGGGTCAAGTTATCGGTTATTTTATTTGATGAAGCAAAACTCATTTTTGTAGATCGACACGGCAATATGGTGATTGAAAAGTTTGCAAATGAATTTGTTGATGAACTCAATGAGGGAAAATCGAAAATCATTGCCGATCACTCAATCTTCAATCATGCTTTAGGGCAAATTATCAACTCTATTATTCGATGAATTTAAATCATCGAATAATATCAAAGACTCTTTGCCTTTATAAATCACTATGCTTCTAAACCCAACCCCAGCATTACTAGAAAATCTTTACTGGATTACACTCTTTGCCGTAGTCGTATCCTCAACTTCTGGTGTACTGAAAGCGGGTTTTAAAAAATTTGATTTATTTGGCGTTATTATTATCGCAATTGCCACCGGGCTAGGCGGCGGATCACTGCGAGACATGTTACTGGACCGCCCGGTATTCTGGGTTCACGATCATATATTTTTTATCGCTTCACTTGGCAGCGCGATTGTTTTTTTCATCACGGCTCGTTTAATTGTTATTTCTCATCGTTTTTTTCTAATACCTGACGCCGCTGGACTGGCCACATTCGCTATCGCCGGCACTCTTGTCTCAATGATGCTCGGCGCATCATGGTTAGTCGCCAGCTTTATGGGGGTTATGACGGGTACAATGGGTGGTATCTTTCGAGACATTTTATGCAATGAACAACCGCTTGTTTTTCAAAGTCCACTTTATGCAACCGTATCCTGGGGTGGCTCATTATTATTTATCGGTTTAATCTATATAAATATAGATGTGACTATTGCCGCAGTTGTTGCCGGGTTGTTTATTTTTATTACTCGTTTGCTGGCTATTTATTACAACATCAATTTACCCAAGTTTCGATTCAAAGAATAATAACGCTCGAAAACTTGCTATGGCAAAAACACACTTCGAAAAACTTAACAAGCCATAACCCGGTTAGACTTAAACAGTGACATATTAAAACCAGGAGAAACAATAAAATATGTGTTTCGTGGTCTTTTTCTGGTCTGGTATTTAAATTACGGCGCCAGGAAGTTAATCATTTAATTAACAATGGAAAAGCAATACCACTGAAATATTTTCCCAAAGGCTATATCAAAAAAAATTATGCTGTTTTTGAACAGCCTGAGAAAAAAACACCTGCACACTGGTTAGCATGCTTTATAAAAGCATTTAAAAAAATCTAACTAACTACTCATCAGCTCATGTAACCATAAGTTTGAGCGATATTATTAGTATTGATTATTTGTTAACGTTAAGCAGTCAGTCATTCTCAATAAGGCACACCGCATAATTGAAGCTATTGCTCCTAAGTTTAGAAAATAATTAGCAGGCAGCTCAAATTTAATGCAAAATATAACCAGCCTTTTGTAATTTATAAGGCATTTCAATTCAGTGGCTTAAAAATAGAGGTATATATGAAACATATCAACAGGATACTTGTTACTTTACTGTTACTGGCGACAACCGGGCTTGCAGCTGCCAACACGGATCGACTGATGCGTCAGGCAAACCGTTATTTTTCACCCCTACCAGATGTTATGCCCGGATCTGAAAATGACACAGCAGAACGTATCGCCCTGGGCAAAAAACTTTATTTTGAAAAACGACTGTCTATCAATGACACGCAATCCTGCGCCTCCTGTCACCTTCTCGAAAATGGTTTTGCCGGCGTGGATAATCTACCCACATCACCCGGTGCAAAAGGTCAGATGGGAACTCGCAATAGCCCAACGGTATTAAACGCAGGCTGGCAGGACAGTCAGTTCTGGGATGGTCGTGCGAAGGACCTGGTTGAGCAGGCCAAAGGCCCGATACTTAATCCGATTGAAATGGGCATGCCCGACGAGCAAACAGTGGAGAAAAAAATACGCGGTATTACAGAATACCAAAATGCTTTCGCCTTAGCGTTCCCCGAGAATAAACCCGCAATCACCTACCAGAATATTGCCGAGGCCATAGCCGCCTTTGAGCGCACCCTGATAACACCCGCCCGTTTTGATGATTACCTCAATGGCGATGCAAATGCATTAAACGAAACTGAGTTACGCGGGCTTAACACTTTTATCAAGGTTGATTGCAAGTCATGCCATGACGGAAAACTGCTAGGTGGTGAGATGTATGAAGTTCTCGGCAAGAAAAACCCCTACGAAAATCAGTCTGATCCGGGCATATACGCACTTACTAAAGATGAAGCTGATCGCATGGTTTTTAAAGTGTCAGCTTTGCGAAACGTGGCCTTAACTGCACCCTATTTTCATGATGGAAAAATCAAAACTCTCGATGAGGCTGTACGCAAAATGGGCAAACTGCAATTAGACGAAGAACTCACTGATCAGCAGGTGAAGGACATTACAGCATTTCTTAAAACTTTAACTGATAAAAAAAGGCAACATAAACATAATTAAATGACACGAAAAATTAATGTGAATTTAAGGCGAAATTAATGCGGACAGACTCATAACTGTCCCGTTAACTTGTGCTGAAGTTCAGTAATAAGTCGAAATTTATTAACTGAATAATTTTAAAAGCCTAGAGTGCCTATAATTCACTTTATTATTGATCACTGAGCCAGTAAAAATGATAAGGAGGTATTACCAGCTGATTTTTAAACATAGCCGGTGTATCACCTGAAATCAGATCTATGATATGTCCATAGGAAAGCACAGATTTAATTTGAGGATTTGCCATATCCAGATACTGTGGATTGGCATCAAAATTCACCACGACTAATACACCTCCTGAGGTACGAGTCAGATTGAATCTCGAAAAAACAAACAGGTGTGGATTATCTACGTAGATTAACTCGCGATTATTAAAATCAGCAAATGCGAGTATTTCCTTGCGCACCGCGATCATTTTTTTAATGGCATTAAAAATCTGCTGTTCAATGGTGCCCGGCTGATGCCTCAGTTCTGCTTTGTCCCAATCAAAATTAGGCCGATGTGCCCAGCGACTATCGAGGGCTTTGTTTTCATCATTAAGAAAATCACTTTCATTTAACGTACCCAGTTCGTCACCATAATACAATAACGGTAAGCCACCGAATGAAAGAATCAGACTGTGCAAAAGCAGTATGTGTTGTATCGCATTATCAATGCGTTTGGGCTCATTAGATTCTAGCGCTGTTTCCAGTCCGACAAGAGACGCTAATGAACCAGAAATACGTGCATCGCCGGTTTTTAGATTATGTCCGAAAGGAAACCCCCGGGCATCCGAATCACTGAAATTACCAGTGTAATAATCAAGCAGAAATTTTCGATGCTCGACAGGTTCATAACCTACCGCATGGATATCTGCGTCATCAAAACCCAGACCAATATCATCATGGCAACGTACGTAGTTTAACCAGGTGGCCCGTTCCAGTTTATCCGGCAGGCTCCTTAAACCCTGGTACAACAATTTTGCATTTTTGGTGGCCACGGCATCCCACATCAACGCCATGAAAGTCGCATTGTAGGCAATCTCACATTCTTTTGCATTGATGGCATCTTCACCAAAATATTTGGTGATTTCCGATGGCGCCACAATAGCCTCGGCAATAAATAACACACCCGGTGCAGTCACCTGACAACAGTCTTTCATCAATTGTAATATCAGATGGGCCTCGCGTTCATTTTGAGAGACGCTGCCAATTTTTTTCCATAAGAAAGCCACCGCATCGAGTCGAATAATATCCGCGCCCTGGTTAGACCAAAACAGGATAATGTCGAGCATTTCAATAAACACGGCGGGGTTACTATAATTAAGATCCCACTGGAAATTATTAAATACGGTCATTACCCATTTATTCATTTCCTCGTCCCAGGTAAAATTACCTGGCGCAGTTTCCGGAAAAATTTCAGGCATGGTTTCTTCAAACATATCGGGAATTTCACGATTATCGAACAGGTAATAATAATCCTGATATTTTTTCTCACCCTTACGCGCGCGTTTTGCCCAGTCATGTTCGTCGGATGTGTGATTAACCACTACATCCATGGTTAACAAAATATCTCTCTTTTCCAGTGATTCACTCAGCTTATGCAAATCCTCATTAGTACCAATACGACTATCCACCCGACGAAAATCACTGATGGCATAACCGCCATCACTTTTGCCATCAGGACATGCCAGAATCGGCATGATATGAATCATATTCACGCCAAGCTCCTGAAAATAAAACAGCTTGTCTGTCAGACCACTCAGATTATTGGCAAAACCGTCTGTATACAGGGCCATGCCCACCCACTTCTGACTCAGAAACCAGTTATGGTCTTTTTCGCGTTCGATATCTTTTCTTTTAAGTTGTTCAGAACGATCCATATATTGCCGAGCCATCGCCTCAACCAGACATAAAGCCTGATCTTCGAAATCGTCACGATCGCCGTATAACAAATGAAACAGGGAATGAATTGCGTAAAAATTAGCACCCAGTCGGGTATAAAAATGCCTTAACTCATGTTGTTTGATTTCTGAATTTAATTTAATCAGTATTTCATTGAGTAAGGAATGTGAGACTTGTTCATACATAATATTTAAGCTAATTAGTTTTTATTGTTATATTGATGCTGGCAGATTTTTTTGATATTTACAAACGAGTACTACCATTCACAAATTCAAATCGACAAATTTACAACTGCCAGGCCTCGATAAAGGGTTCGTAAAATGTTTTATCCTGGGTTGTCGCCCCACGCTGCTGAACCACTGCACTGGCAAAGTGCTGAGCTCGATTCAATATTTCCTGCAATGGCCAGGCCTTGTGCAAACCTAATAATAGTACACTAGTGAAAGCATCGCCGGCACCGACAGTGTCTACCACATGACTGATGGTTTCCGGAAACACTGAACAGCGTTCATCTAACCTCGCCGCAATAGCCCCATCCCCACCTCTGGTAACAACAACTAACTTAACATTCGTACTGGTTAATAAAAATTCCATCCTTGATTCGATATCTGTGTGCTGCGGAACAACTAATGCCAGTTCTTCGGCATTGAGTTTTATACACTGCCCGCTTTGCATAATATTCTGAATTAGCGACAGACCCCACCAGGGCGGTCGTAAATTAACATCAATAAAAACCGACTTAAAACCTTGTTGTTTTAAATCTGCCAGACTTCTTGCGGAGACAGGATTTCTTAGCGCAAGGGAGCCATGATATAAGGTACTGTGTTTATCGATTTCTGGTGTTTCCTGATAATCAATAAAATCCCAGGCACTGTTTTTCACAATATCATATGAGGGTTCACCATCATTAAAACTGACATCGACAATGCCGGTGGCATGGGCAGAATCCAGCTGCAGACCTGAAACATCCAGCCCCCAGTTTTGCATGGCTGACCTTACTTCCTGACCCAGTGAATCATCTCCCACCCGTGATATAAACAAAGGCCGTAAACCAAATGCCTGACAGTGCCACGCCACATTAAAGGGAGCACCACCCAGGACACGTGTGCCGTCGGGGAAACAGTCAAACAATACCTCACCAAATATAACGAGTTCTGAATGACTCATTTTTCACCTCGAATCCAGTTTTCTGCCTGTGGAATATAGTGCACGACGCCTTCCAGTATGCCTGCGCTGTAATTGCCATTCATATCCATAAAATTACCCTGTGCCAGATATAAGGAGCTTTGCTGATGATTTAGCTGTGCCTGCCTGACAGCCTCGTGCCGAACGTCTTCTTCAGCATTGGCGACCAGTATCGACTGAATCTGGCTGCTCATAACACCAATATCATTACCGCTATCACCGGCAAAAACGGTGTCAGAATAATCAAATTTCAATTGTTGCATTAGAAATTCAATCGCCTGGCGTTTACCGGCACTGGCAGGTAAGACATCGAGCAGTCCAGTATTCGCCAGTTGATCGACACTCCAGATCAAATTGGCTTTTATAGACTGTTGTTGTAACAAGTTTTGCATTGCTGCAATAATTTTCTGATGATCATGCTTAAGCGTTACATAATAACTGAGCTTGTGAGTATTTTGTTTACTCTCTTCCTGGCGCTTCAGGCCTTCGAGATCAACCAGCAAACTATGCAGTTGATTTGCATTTTTACCCTGCCAGTCCTGTTCAATAAAGCGCTCCCACTGTTGCTGATAATGCCAGTCATGCCCCTTTATTTCATAAATTGTCGAACCCACATCAGCGATAACATAATCCGCTTGCGGTAATTGATATTCATCTATGGCCTGCTTTACCAGTTGTTGATGACGGCCGGTAACATAAACCAGTGTTACCTGTGGATGTTGTACCAGACGGTTAAAATTTTTTCTCGCATTCGCAGACTCAGGCTCAGGCCCATTGGGCAATAAAGTGCGATCAAGATCGGTGCACAATAATAAACGCCTCACTTTTCTGGCACCTTACAGCTTTTAAAAAAGTCGTAATATTCAATCGCTTCTAAAATGCCAGCGGCATAGGGTTGCCTGGCAAAATACACCTGCTCTAATTCAATCAGGTCGGATAACTCTTCATGGTGCCGGTTGGCCACCAGCACTGCCAATGTATTACCGCGAATCATATCTTCATCGGCTCCCGAACCTCCGGCGACCAGAATATGATTCAGCGGAATCTCCCACTGTTCAGCATACCAGCGTAAAGCCAGCCCCTTGGATGCTCTTACCGGTATTATGTCGAGAAACTGGCCAAAGGAAAACACCACATTAGTGGTTTGTTCATGCTGCAATAAAAGTTGCCTGATATCATCTACATCCATGGCTTTTGCCGCATCATAGAAATAGCTGATCTTGTAACGACTTTGTTCGGCCTTGGGCTGCAGACGTAAACCGGGAAGGTCTTTGAGAATGTCGCGAACTTTAGCCGGCCGCCATAAATAATCGATATGATCGGTCCAGGCCGTGTCGCGGGTTAAATTCGAACCGTAGTAAATTTCTGTGCCGAGGCTGGTCACCAGCGCATCAGGATAAGGAAGTTTATTTGCCTTGATTAATTTCAACGCCGAATCCAGTCGCCGCCCGGTAGCAATACCAAAACTACTGCACCTGGCATTTTCCTTAATAGCACGAGAAAAATCAGGCAGCATTTTTTTGTCACCCAGCAGACTCTGGTCCAGATCTGAAAATATAGCTCGATCACGATACAGCCGTGTACGACGACGCAACTCCATACGCACCACAGGCTCGGTTTCTTCAATAATCGGTTTTATAACTTTTAAATATTTTTCAGCATGGGCCTGCCATGAATAATGCTCATTGACACCGGCAATGCCATTTTCTGCGAGTTTTTGCCATTTAGATTTATCATTAATCACGGCGAGTAGTTTTTCGGCAATCATATCCTTATCTAATGGATCAATCAGATAACCATTACCGCAGTTTTCAATAATGTCCGTGGGCCCGCCATCCTCTGTCGCCACAATAGGTAAACCACTGGCGGCCGCTTCAATCAAGGTCAAACCAAAAGGCTCGGTTAGAGCGGGATTGATAAACACACCGCCGGAAAGCGCTGCAAGACGATATAACACTGAAACATCGTCAGACTGATGATGTTTAGGATAAGCAATTTTGCCATATAAATCATACTGATCGATACTCAGTAAACAATCGGTCAGCACCTCCTGGGGGCCCGCCTCCATTTCCCGAATATCATCACGGTTACCCGCGACTATCACCAGGTTAGCAAGCTGCTGTAACTCTTGCGATTCGCCAAACGCTTCAATCAGGGTGATAATATTTTTTCTTTGATCGGGGCGAGATATAGCCAGCACCATGGGTTTATCGGGTTGCTTTAAAAATCGCTTGAGCTCGCAGGCTATCTCACTTTTAAATTCGTCGCCCAGAGGAGGATGAAATTTTATTAGATCAGTTCCTGGTGGCACCACCCGCATCTGATCCGGTTGATAATAATCATATAATTCGTATTGCTCTTCAATTTCCTGATGCGTGCTGGTAATGACCCTGTCAACTGCCCCCAGAGTCGCTTCCTCGGCATTGATTCGACGTGACATGTTATAGCGGTTTTCTATCACATCACGCTTAATACCACTGGCCAATAAGTGTTTTCGTTTACTGCGCCCTAATGAATGCCCGGTATGAACAAGTGGCACACTTAATTGATGTGATAAACGCGTACCGACATAACCTGCATCGGCATAATGACTGTGAATAATGTGGGGTGTGAGTTTATTATTGTGGAGATAATTAAGCAGATTATCGGCAAAACTATCGAGATGATCCCAAAGCTGCTCCTTGGGTATATAAAGCTGATCAGCACAATCGATTCGAATAATATTAACCTTGTCACCAAGTGGTTCGATGCGTTTGGCATAATCACGACTAACAGTCTTATCATCTATTCGCCGGGTCACGAGGTCGACTCTGGCGACATTCGGCTGATCACCTAAAACCCGAGCCAGCTCAACCACATATTTACTTTGGCCTCCGGTATCCGCATCTCGACCTAACTCTAATTCATCACCCCGTATCAGGCCATGCACGCTGATTAAAAGTAAATAAAGTTTGTCCTGTGGAGGATTCATAATAGATATCATTAAATATAATTTAAAGTCTTTAACCTACTGCATATAAATATTTATCTCTAGTACTTTCATTTAAACATCTGTTTTGTTTTTTGCGACCATAAATTACGACTTATCAGGTGGATATATATCCCACTCGACCACAAAATCAGGGTTAGTCACAATGACCTCTGACTCTGCAAGTTTATAATCACCTGATTTGGCCGCCTGGTAGTGGTCCAGGTCAGGCGGAATACTAAACTCTTCGTCAGTATCCGCTCTTTTCACAACCAGCCCATCATCATTATTAATTCTCAAAATGGGCCCAAAGAACTGTTCAAATGCTTCCAGGTCACCAAAATCATTCATGCAGGTAAGACTGACCAGCACCGTTTTGCCAATCATTTTCTCTGCCTGTTCAGGGTCAAAGACACAACCCGCAAATATTTTTTCACTCATAAATCACACATCACATAAATTTTTCTAACGTATACGCCGCTTAAAACTAAACGACCTACCTCTCAAGTACTGCTATTGCACTTTCTAAAGCCAGCCTAAGTTCCTTAGCCTGATCAATTGTCATGGCATAATAACGGCTTATTTCTGCATCTTCGGCTAATTGCCCCGGAGTGGAAATAAAATGCGGCCGAAAAACCACAAGTTTATGCTCTTCAATCGGGCCTACGTCCCAGTTAGCAATTGGGTATATATTCTCATTATCCTGTTCTGACATTTTTTTCTCAATATTTAAAGCGTTAATACATTCTACATTATAGGGCTTGTTTTCTGTCTATGTTAATATCTTCAATCGATTAAATAGACAGAAATTGAACTATGAAATACAGCGGCAACATTCAGAAGATGCAAACCAAACTTGATGATACTGTGTTTTATCACCTGCCAATAGGTGATGACCTGGTAGATATGAATGTTTTAATAGGCTCAGAAATCAAGCTGACTTATCAAGGTGAAATTAACTGTGTATCCTGCGATCGCAAGACGAAAAAGAGCTTTGCCCAGGGTTTCTGTTACCCCTGTTTTCAATCATTAGCACAGTGTGATATGTGCATTATGAAACCAGAAAAATGTCATTACGCAGAAGGCACATGCAGAGAGCCGCAATGGGGTGAACAATTTTGCCTGCAAGACCATTATGTTTATCTGGCAAACTCTTCAGGGCTAAAAGTGGGCATCACCCGCGGCACACAAATTCCAACGCGCTGGATGGATCAGGGCGCGACGCAGGCAATTCCTATTTTCAGAGTTAAAAATCGCTTAACATCAGGCTTAGTTGAAGTTATTTTTAAAAATCACGTGGCGGATAAAACCAGTTGGCAAAAAATGCTAAAAGGTGAGGCAAATAATGTTGATATGCAATCTCGCCGCGATGAGCTTTACGAATTAAGTAAAGACGCATTAATTGAATTATCTGACTCATTAGACAGTGATGCTATTGAGTTTCTGGAAAATGAATCTGTGGTCGATATTAATTTCCCCGTCAATCAGTATCCGCAAAAAGTTAAATCATTTAACTTTGATAAGACACCTGAGGTTAGTGGCGTATTGAATGGTATTAAAGGACAATATTTAATTCTCGACAATGGCGTGTTAAATATGCGCAAGTTTGGCGGTTATAACTTAACACTTGAAACCTGAATAACTGTTTTTATTAGTAGCGAAACTTGCTCAGTTTAATTTTCTCATTATCTGCGCTCCGTTAAGGATCATTTCCCTCGGGGAAAGACCGCCGTTTTTTGGCGCTCTGTCCCCTGATTGAGACCACCGAGAGTTGTGCAGAGTCGTTCATCGCTCTGCCAATCAGATTGGAATTACCACATGGGACAGGGCGCTAAAAAGCAGCGGACTGTCCCTGATGGAGATATTCCTTAACAGGGCGCACAAAATAGCTAGCAAATAAAACGGTTACTTCCTCTTTTGAATTTCAACTGCCCAGCATTACCTGGATGCTAAATGCACTTCACCTGACTCTCGCTCACCCATTTCAAAACCATGATGATAGGCTTTATGCCATTCCATTATCTGGTCTTTCTTATGTATAGATTCATCATCCAGTGTTAGATGACTCAACTTTTCTGCAAAGCCATTTTTATTAAAATAGCTTACAACCCCATTGGCATACCCCCGGTTGTACCAGAGCTGCGCATCAGAAGGGTTATCCAGATAATCATGGGTTTCAGCGTATAATTTATCTACCAGGCCTACTAATTTATCAATTACTGTCATCATATTTAACTCAATAATTCGTCCAGTGAAGAACCTTCAGCATCTTCACCCATTTCAACTATCAGGGTTTGCTCTAATGGCAGGCTATTAGATTGAATATGTGGCAATATTTGTTCAGTCAGCTCAATTACCATCATTAATCCTCTCTGGCCACCCGCATCCGTTGTTGATTTTGCCTGTTCCAGCATAAACTCAATATAAGCACGCAGGGACTCCAGGCGCTGATCAACCGTCATCAACTGAAAATCAGAGGTAAAGCTCAGATGCAGTTCGCGTAACTGGGGGCTCGGATCATGTACCGATATATTAAAAGGAACCGGGGGATGCATAGACGCACTCATGAATATTCACTCTAATCTCACAGGAGCGGGAATTATATATGAAAAATACGCCTAAAAATGCTATTTTACGCGACTGAGATTTAATCTAAATACGAGCACCCATGACCACAAAACGTAAAATCCTTATCACGAGCGCACTACCCTATGCCAATGGCCCAATTCATCTTGGTCACCTGGTTGAATATATTCAAACGGATATCTGGGCACGATTTCAAAAAATGCGTGGCCATGAGTGCCATTATGTCTGTGCAGATGATGCACACGGCACGCCTATTATGTTACGTGCACGTCAGGATGGCATTACTCCAGAGCAGTTAATAGCAGAGGTAAGTCGTGATCACCAGGCTGACTTTTCCGATTTTCTAATTGGCTTTGATAATTATCACAGCACTCACTCAGAAGAGAATAAGGAACTATCTCAGAGCATTTATCGAACCTTACGAGATAACGGTCATATTGCTACGCGCACTATTTCACAGGCTTATGACCCTGAAGCAAAAATGTTTTTGCCTGACCGTTTTATTAAAGGCACCTGCCCAAAATGTGGCGCTGAAGATCAATACGGTGATAGCTGCGAAGTATGTGGAGCAACCTACGACACGACTGATTTAATTAAACCTTATTCGGTTGTTTCGGGCGCCACCCCCATCAAAAAAGATACCGAACATTTCTTCTTTAAACTGGGTGATTTCGAGGCCATGCTTAAAGAATGGACCACGGCGGGCCATGTGCAGCCTGAAATTGCTAACAAACTAAATGAATGGTTTGAATCAGGTCTGAAAGACTGGGACATTACCCGAGATGCGCCTTACTGGGGTTTTGAAATTCCAGACTCTAAAGATAAGTTTTTCTACGTCTGGTTAGATGCACCTATTGGTTATATGGCCAGTTTTAAAAATTTATGCGATAAAACCGATCTGGATTTCGATGAGTTCTGGAAATCAGAAGACAAAACCGAGCTGTACCACTTCATCGGTAAAGACATTGCTTACTTCCATACTTTATTCTGGCCGGCTGTTTTAAAAGGCTCGGGTTACCGCACACCGACTAAAGTTTTCTGTCACGGTTTCTTAACTGTTGATGGTGCAAAAATGTCAAAGTCTCGCGGCACCTTTATCAAGGCGCGTACTTATCTGGATAATTTAAAACCTGAATATTTACGTTATTATTATGCCGCTAAATTATCATCGGGTGTTGACGACATCGACTTAAATTTAGAAGATTTTCAACAACGTGTTAATACAGATCTGGTTGGTAAGTTTGTTAACATCGCCTCACGCGTTGCCAGCTTCATTAAAAAGAACAATGACGGTTTATTATCAGCGTCTTTACCTGCACCTGAATTACATCAAAAAATGATTGATGCAGGTGATTCTATTGCACAACATTATGAAGACAGAAAATATTCTCAGGCTACTCGTGAAATAATGACATTAGCTGATAAAGCAAATGAATATATTGCCAATGAAGAACCCTGGGCTAAAAACAAACAGGAGGGTTTAGAGCAGCAGGTGCATGATATTTGCACACAGGGCATTAATATGTTCCGTATTCTGTGTATTTACTTAAAACCCATATTACCTCAAGTTATTAAGCAAGCTGAAGATTTTTTAAACTCTGGCGATTTATGCTGGAATGATTTAGATAAACCACTGCTAAATCACAGAATCAATAAATTCAAACCTTTAATGCAACGAGTTGAAAAAGAAGCCATTGATAATATTATTAATGCATCTAAAGAAGATATTAAAGCCGCCGCACAAAAAACACCGGCCAAAAAATCAAACAAGGATAAAAACGTGTCTAATACTCCTGTTAACGATGAAATAGCCCCCGAAATTGAATTCGATGATTTTGCTAAAATTGATTTACGTATTGCACGAATTGTAAAAGCAGAACATGTTGAAAAAGCAGATAAACTATTACAGTTAACGCTGGATATTGGTGGTGAAACACGTAATGTGTTTGCAGGAATTAAGTCTGCTTACGCACCAGAAGATCTCGAAGGCAAACTCACTGTAATGGTAGCCAATTTGAAACCACGTAAAATGCGTTTTGGCATGTCCGAAGGCATGGTTTTAGCTGCAGGGCCCGGTGGTAAAGATTTATGGATATTAAACCCGGATGATGGTGCTCAGCCGGGTATGAAAGTTAAATAAATTTATATTATGTCATTTCTGCGTAAACCTGTTTTCAAGTGTTTGACTGGTTAGTCAAAGTCAATAGATTCCAGCTTTTGCAGGAATGATAAGGCAGATTAATTTTCTTTTGAAGAACCGTTTTATTATGGTTTTGACTTTCATTCCCTCTGGAGCTAGCCAAAAAATATTTCCATCGAGGGATAAAATCACAGGGATGTGATTTTAAGTTCTGTAAGCCTGGACGGCGCATCTGAACGACCCGGGAACAGGGTAGGAATCACGCAGCATAGAGTAATAGCTTTTAATAACATTAGATTTTTTGGGCATTCTCATCGTTTTTTGATGAGAACTAGCGAATAAAGGGCGGCTATTTTTTGCTTACTTTTTTGCAGCTGCAGGCAAAAAAGTGAGTCGCCAAAAAGGCGAAACTACAGAAATCAAGTTCCCATGAAGCTCAAGCATTGTAAGATCCGGTCTAAATCTGTGAGTAAATATGTTAGACAGAATATAAACTAACACAAATTACATCTAAACAGACACACATCCACTAGCCTGTAATTTAAAACTATAATCTTTAAGCCTCGCAAAAACTGTATGTAAAAACATACATTATAAATTATCTCAGTAAAATCATAATTGCGACTCTATTGGCATAATGGAAAACAGACCCTGACCAAAACGTCTCCAGAAACCTGTCTCAGGCTCAGTGTCATGAATCACTTCTTCTCCGTCTTTTATTTCAAGCCAGTAAATATCCCCCTTCTCTATTTGAACATCACCTGTTTCAATATCCTGTTCTGCAATTTTTACCTTATATGCTACATCCTTAATCGTTTTATCAAATACTGATTCAGCTATAAACGTAGACATTGCCTGCACATCATAAATAACGCCAACTTCTGAATTTATATCTGCTGAACGCTGGTCAAAATTAAATGAACCTATAAATGTTTGTTCTCGATCAAAAACATAAGTCTTTGCATGCAAGCCACTTTTAGCTTTTTCTCCGCGCCTTAATGATTTACTGACTTTGGTTTTAGTATCTGTTTTTAATTCATATAATTCCACACCACCTTCCAACATATCGTATCGTCTTCGCGAATAACCAGACTGTGCCATCAAACCATCTGTTGACGACAGTGAATTCGTTACTACGCGCACTCTCACGCCTTTATCTACCAGAGCTATTAAATATTCAACACCTTTTTTACCTGGCACAAAGTAAGGTGAAATTAACTCAAATGTTTTATCTATATTATCCACATAGGGTTTTACCAGGTTTTTTAAAAAAATAACCTCATCCTCTGTTTTCCCCAGACCTTTATTCGGATCATCATAGACAACTAAAACCTCACCTTTAAATACAAGTGAAGGATTATCTTTTGATAAACTGTTACGCTGAATACTTTTATACATTTTCGAATCTTGAACATCCAGATGGTACCTGGAGTTTTCTTGTGCATCAGTAAACGCATCTAACTCTTTTCTTATTAAACTCAGAGTTTCCTCTGTCGCAGAATTATGCTCAAAAGCAGTAACCGGATAGACCACTTTACTATTCCAATATATATCAAATTGTTTTTCGACATCTTTTACAATAGGCCCGACAGCAAGAACATCTATATCTTTAAAATTATTAAACTCATCAGCAGAAAAATATTCATTACCAATATTTCTGCCACCTATAATGGTATGCTGATTATCCACCGTGAATGATTTATTGTGCATACGGCGATTAATTCGTACGGGACTCAACATATAATCAGAATATCGAAAGCTCCTTGAGGCAAAAGGATTAAATAAACGTACTTCAATATTTTTATGCCGATCTAGAGCATATAAATATTCTTCCGTTGTATCTTTGACAGGCATATCGTCCAGCATAATACGAACCCGTACTCCACGGTCTGCCGCATTTAACAAACCAGTCAATAATAATTTGCCAACTAAATCTGTGTGCCAAATGTAGTATTGCACATCTACTGTTTTTTCTGCCAACATCAATAATGCAAGCCGTGCAACAAAAGCATCAACACCATCATTAATTAAATACATGCTTGAATCTTTTGTATTCACTCCCAATTCGTTTTTTGCCTTTACTCCTAATGCTGTATTCTCAGTATCCGTTATGGCATAACTCGGTGTAGCCCTGTAATTAGTAGGCAGCTGAGCACAGGCAGATAATAACGCCATCACAAAAACAACACTCATTCCTGATGTTAACTTAATCATCCTGGCGGCCTTTTTTTAGGACTGTATTACTATACATAGTTATTTATATTTCTATATGCGATCAAAGATGTTAGCTAATTTACCTTATCATAGAACATGATCTGGTTTTATTGTGTGAATGATTTCAAACACCGGGCTTACGCTCAGGAGTATGGTTTATTGGAGTAAAATTGAAAGGTTTCGTCAGGTTTTTTTGCTGCGTATAAACCACACCTGGTGCAGACGCCGGCCACCACAGCCCGGCTTTCGGCTGAGCCTCAAGCGTTCAGGCGGGAGAAAGCAAAACTGTTTGCTTTCTCTATTTCCGCCTTCACCCCTGCGGGTCGTTAATCGAGCTGCGATTGCACATTGAGTGCAGTCGATCTCGATAGCTTTTATAGGAATGGATTAGAAATTACTTCGTCAGGTTTTTTGCTGCGTATAAACCATCCCTGGTGCAGACGCCGGCCACCACAGTCCGGCTTTCGGCTGAGCCTCAAGCGTTTAGGCGGGAGAAAGCAAAACTGTTTGCTTTCTCTATTTCCGCCTTCACCCCTGCGGGTC
>JAPHSS010000062.1 GCA_026195255.1 Gammaproteobacteria bacterium
AATGCCGGGTGATAACGTGAAGATGGACGTTACATTAATTGCGCCTATCGCAATGGAAGAAGGTTTACGTTTCGCGATTCGCGAAGGTGGCCGTACTGTTGGCGCGGGTGTTGTAAGTAAGATTACTGATTAAATCTTATTGAAAACATTGGAAGCGGGGCACTCTTTTAGGGGGTCCCGCTTTTCCATGTTAGAAAGCCGGAAGTAGAGATAAAGTTTGGAGTTCTACTGTCGGGATATAGGCCAGTGGCTCAATTGGTAGAGCATCGGTCTCCAAAACCGAGGGTTGGGGGTTCGAGTCCCTCCTGGCCTGCCATTTTAAACACGAGTAAATAGAGTAATTCATGGTCGCCAAGACTGATACAGAAGAAACAGGTAAACTGGATAGCTTTAAGTTTTTAATTGCTATTGCGCTGCTGGTCGGCGGAATTTGGCAGTTCTACTACTTTGAAGAAGAATCTCAGTTATATCGGATACTTGGGCTTTTGGCTTTTGTCGCGCTTGCGGTGGCTGTAATGTACACCACGCGACTGGGTTATGGTTTATGGTTATTTGCTCGTGATGCACGAACCGAAGTAAGAAAAGTGATCTGGCCAACTCGTCAGGAAACCATGCAAACTACATTGTTGGTGATTGTCATGGTTATTTTGGTGGGCATTATGCTTTGGTTGATTGATATGGTCCTTCGTTGGGGTGTATTAATATTAACCGGACAAGGGGGCTAGGTTATGGCGTTACGTTGGTATGTTGTACATGCTTATTCAGGTTTTGAGGCGAAAGTTAAGCATTCATTATTAGAGCATATAAAATTAAATGGAATGGAAGATCAGTTTGGTGAGATTTTAATTCCTACGGAAGAAGTTGTTGAAATGCGTGATGGAAATAAACGCAGATCAGAGCGAAAATTCTTTCCGGGTTATGTCCTGGTTCAGATGGAAATGACAGATGAAACCTGGCACCTGGTTAAAGATGTGCCTAAAGTGATGGGTTTTATAGGCGGTACTAAAGATAAGCCTGCGCCAATTACTGAGAAAGAAGCTCAGGCTATATTAAATAGTGTTCAGGAAGGTGCGGAAAAGCCGAAGCCAAAAGTGCTTTACGAAGCCGGCGAGGTTGTGCGTGTTACCGATGGTCCTTTCAATGACTTTAATGGCGTTGTAGAAGAAGTTGATTACGATAAGAGTCGTTTAAAAGTAGCAGTATCTATATTTGGTCGTTCAACACCAGTAGAGCTGGACTTTGGTCAGGTCGAAAAAGGCTAAAGAATTTATTTATCTGTATGAACAGGTGTTTATGCAGTTTTGCTAAAACAGGGGAGACCGAAAGCTCGTAAGAGTCAGTACGTCGTTATTACCCATTAGGAGTAAATCATGGCAAAGAAAGTAGAAGCTTATATTAAGCTACAGGTGCCTGCGGGCCAGGCAAATCCAAGTCCCCCGGTTGGTCCAGCATTGGGTCAGCATGGCGTGAATATCATGGAATTCTGTAAGGCATTTAATGCGAAGACAGATAACTTTGATCAGGGTATGCCGATTCCAGTCGTTATTACTGTATACAGTGATCGCAGCTTTACCTTTATTACGAAAACACCTCCAGCAGCTATTTTGCTGTTAAAAGCAATGGGTCTTGAAAAAGGCAGTGGCCGTCCTAATACTGAAAAGGTTGGTACTATCACGCGTGCGCAGTTAGAAGAGATTGCAAAAACTAAAGAGCCAGATTTAACTGCTTCAGATATGGATGCAGCTGTGCGAACTATTGCTGGTACGGCATATCGTATGGGTCTTGATACTGAGGGAGTTGTATAATGGCTAAGCTTTCCAAGCGCGCAAAAATGATTGCGGAAAAAGTAGACGTTGAAAAGCAATACCCTATTGAAGAAGCTCTTGGTTTAATTAAAGAGCTTTCAACTGTTAAGTTTACAGAATCTATTGATGTTGCTGTCAATTTAGGTATTGATCCGCGTAAATCTGATCAGGTTGTTCGTGGTTCTACTACGCTTCCACAAGGTTCTGGTAAAACTGTTCGTGTTGCTGTCTTCACTCAGGGTGAAGCTGCAGAAGCAGCTACAGCAGCTGGTGCTGATGTAGTTGGTATGGATGAGCTGGCAGCACAGATGAAGGGTGGTGATTTAAACTACGATGTAGTTATTGCTTCTCCTGACGCGATGCGTGTTGTGGGTCAGTTAGGGCAAATTCTTGGTCCTCGTGGCCTGATGCCTAATCCTAAAGTTGGCACAGTTACTCCAGATGTTGCGGGTGCTGTGAAAAATGCGAAAGCAGGTCAGGTTCGTTTCCGCGCTGATAAAGCCGGTATTGTTCATGGTTCTGTTGGTACGTCAACTTTTGAAGTTGCTGCACTTAAAGAAAATATCGATGCATTGTTGGAAAGTCTGAAAAAAGCCAAACCAACTTCTGCAAAAGGTCAGTACTTTATGAAGGTGACATTGTCATCAACTATGGGTCCTGGTCTAACTATTGATGCTGCATCTCTGGATGTAATTAAGTAGTAAAAATTAAACGAATATAAGGATATATTCAGTAAAAGAATTTGGCTAGCCGAGTATCGGTGTGTCAAAGACCGTGAGAGCTGGAGCATTTATGATGCAAAGCTTAATGAAATCAGGATGATTGAATCTCACGCAGATGGTGTTTTTAAGTTTTTTTAATTAAAAACACCGCAGGTGGTAAGAAGTTATGGCGACATAAAATCTTACTTTAATACTTGGCTGGACATAAAGTTTAAATTGTAAGATTTGTCTTTGTGCTCCAACCGAAACAGGAGTAATACACGTGCCTCTTAATCTTGAAGACAAGAAAAGCATTGTTGCTGAGGTAAGTGCGATTGCCGCTGAGGCTCATTCAGTTGTTGCAGCTGAATACCATGGCCTGACTGTTGATGAAATGACAGCATTACGTGCTACTGCGCGTAATTCTGGTGTTTATCTTCGTGTTGTAAAAAACACATTGGCTCGTCGTGCCTTTGAAGGTACCGATTTCGAATGTATGAGTGACGGTCTAGTGGGTCCACTAGTACTGGCATTTTCACAGGAGGATCCCGGTTCCGCTGCGCGTCTTGTAAAAGACTTCGCAAAAGAGCACGGCGCATTAGTAACTAAGATGGTTTCAATTGGTGGTGAGATGCTTGCCCCAACTGAATTAGATCGTCTAGCGAAGATGCCGACCAAAGATCAGGCTATCAGCATATTGATGTCCGTAATGATGGCACCTACAGAAAAACTAGCACGTACTTTGAAAGAAGTGCCTGGAAAACTAGTGCGTACTGTAGAAGCAATCAAACAGGCGAAATAAGCAAAGCACTTAATCACTTAGTATTTACGATTTAAACGTATATAAAATTTTGGAGAAATATCATGGCTGTATCTAAAGACGATATGCTAGAAACGATTGCTAACATGTCAGTAATGGAAGTTGTTGACCTTATTGAAGCAATGGAAGAAAAATTCGGCGTTTCAGCTGCTGCGGCTGTTGCTGCTGCACCTGCTGCTGGCGGTGACGCTGGTGGTGCTGCTGCTGAAGAAAAAGATGAGTTCGACGTTATGATGACTGGTTTCGGCGAAAACAAAGTTGCTGTTATCAAAGCTGTTCGTGCTATCACTGGCGCTGGCCTTAAAGACGCAAAAACAATGGTAGAAGCTTGCCCTGTTGCTGTTAAAGAAGGCGCATCTAAGGCAGAAGCTGAAGATGTAAAGAAGCAGCTTGAAGAAGCTGGTGCAGCTGTAGAACTTAAGTAATTCTATTGTTGTTAGGCAATTAACCTATTGTCAAAGTGGTAAGGCTGGTGAATTTATTCATCGGCCTTTTCCCGCTTCTACGATATAAAAATATTGTGAAGTGAATTTAAAAATATAACGACTGTAGTTTGATAAAAGATGTTGTTGAAATTAGTGAAGCAGGGTTTCATGTATATCACCCACAGAATGGGTAGTGAAATGAATCGTAACACGGCATTTTTTACCAGCCTATAGGCTGAAAAAGCAAAGACCTTTGTTAAGGTTAATAGAAAGTGTAGTTCAACTTACATTCAGGTGTCGTCGGCTCGAGGCGAGGAATGTAAACATACACAGGTATGTATCCATTTTTCTACGAAAGTGGCGGCATTTGCGGGTAAGTTGAACTATTACGGAATACAGCTCTCGGCATGAGCTGGTAAACATGCCATAGCACTTACATTGCGAGGAACTTCGATGGAATATTCTTTTACCGATAAAAAACGTGTCCGTAAGGATTTCGGTAAACGCCCACCTATTCTAGATGTGCCATTTTTATTGTCGATGCAGATCGACTCTTATCGAGGCTTTTTACAGGAAGACAGAAAAGAAAAAGATCGTAAGCAAGCCGGTTTACAGGCTGCATTTGGATCTGTTTTTCCTATAGTTAGCTACTCGGGTCACGTTCAGCTTGAATATGTTAGATACCGTTTAGGCACACCTGCTTTTGATGTTAAAGAATGTCAATTGCGTGGTATGACTTATGCGGCGCCTTTGCGTGTTGTGCTTCGTTTGACGATTATGGATAAAGATCTATATCCAAAAACGAAAGTAATTAAAGAGTCTAAAGAGCAAGAAGTTTACATGGGTGAACTTCCTCTTATGACGGATACCGGTACCTTTGTTATTAATGGTACTGAGCGTGTAATTGTTTCTCAGTTGCATCGTTCTCCAGGGGTATTCTTTGATCATGATAAAGGTAAAACACATAGCTCTGGTAAGTTACTTTATTCAGCGCGTGTTATCCCATACCGTGGTTCATGGTTAGATTTTGAGTTTGATCCTAAAGACTCTGTTTTTGTGCGTATTGACCGTCGTCGTAAATTACCGGCAACCATACTGTTACGTGCATTAGGTTATCAAACTGAAGAAATTCTCGATATGTTCTTCGAGAAAATTAGCTGTAAAGTTGTTAAAGATGGAATAGAGATTCCGTTAGTGGCCGAGCGTCTTCGTGGTGAGACAACTACTTTCGATATTATGTCGGGTAAAGAAGTTGTTGTTGAAGCTGGTCGTCGTATTACTATGCGTCACATCAAGGCACTTGAAAAAGCTAAAGTTAAAAAATTAATCGCGCCTCATGAATACATGGAAGATAAAATTCTTGCCCATGATTTAATTGATGAGAGCACGGGCGAGTTACTGGTTGCTGCGAATACAGTTATTACTTTAGAAGTTATGGAGCAGGTGACTGAGGCGGGTATAAAGAAATTCGATATTCTTTATACTAATGATCTGGATGCTGGTGCATACATTTCTAACACATTAGCTATAGATCCAACTGCTTCGCAGCTTGAAGCGCAGGTTGAAATCTATCGCATGATGCGTCCTGGTGAGCCACCAACCAAAGATGCAGCCGAAAACTTATTTAAGAATTTATTCTTTACAAGTGATCGTTATGATCTGTCGGCTGTTGGTCGAATGAAATTCAACCGACGTTTGCGTCGTGAAGAGTCTACTGGTTTAGGCGTGCTTTATGATGGTCGTTATTTTTCTGAGCGAAAGAAAGACGAAGAAGCGAAAAAACGTTTTGAAGAGCTGGGTGATGCATCTGATATTTTAGATGTGTTAAAGCAGTTAATTATGATTCGTAATGGTAACGATATTGTAGATGATATCGATCACCTGGGTAATCGCCGAATTCGTTGTGTAGGTGAGATGGCGGAGAATGTTTTCCGTGTCGGTCTGGTTCGTGTTGAACGTGCTGTTAAAGAGCGTTTATCTATGGCTGAGTCTGAAGGTTTAATGCCTCAGGAGCTAATAAATGCCAAGCCTGTTTCTGCAGCCATTAAAGAATTCTTTGGCTCTAGTCAGTTATCACAGTTTATGGATCAAAATAATCCATTATCTGAAGTAACACACAAACGTCGTGTATCTGCATTAGGCCCCGGTGGTCTAACCCGTGAACGTGCGGGTTTTGAAGTGCGTGACGTACACCCTACTCACTATGGCCGAGTATGTCCTATCGAGACACCTGAGGGACCAAACATTGGTTTAATTAACTCATTGTCTGTATATGCGCGTACAAATGAATATGGTTTTCTTGAGACACCTTATCGTAAAGTCATAAACGGTAAGGCGACAATGGAGATTGATTACCTTTCTGCAATTGAAGAAAGTAATTATATTATTGCTCAGGCAAATACTGACCTTGATAAAAACGGTAAGTTGATCCAGGAAATGGTTTCCTGTCGTACCCGAAATGAATTTGCATTATCGACTCCAGACAAAGTGGAGTATATGGATGTATCGCCGAAGCAGATTGTATCGGTTGCGGCGTCAATTATTCCGTTCCTTGAGCACGATGATGCTAACCGTGCATTAATGGGTTCAAACATGCAGCGCCAGGCTGTGCCGACTTTACGCGCTGATAAGCCGTTAGTTGGTACAGGTATGGAGCGTGTTGTTGCAATGGACTCTGGTGCAGCAGTTAAAGCTCGACGTGGTGGTGTAATTGATTCTGTCGATGCGAGTCGTGTTGTTGTACGAGTTAATGATGAAGAAACTGAAGGCGGTAAAGCCGGTGTTGATATTTATTCGTTAACTAAATATACACGTTCTAACCAGAACACCTGTATTAATCAGCGCCCATTAGTTATGCCGGGTGATGTGATTGAACGAGGTGATGTATTAGCTGATGGCCCATCTACTGACCTGGGTGAATTAGCACTAGGCCAGAATATGCGCGTTGCATTTATGCCCTGGAATGGTTACAACTTTGAGGATTCGATTCTGATATCAGAGCGAGTTGTTGAAGAAGATCGTTATACAACTATACATATCGAAGAGTTAACCTGCGTTGCTCGTGATACCAAGTTAGGTTCTGAAGAAATTACAGCTGATATTCCAAATGTAAGTGAAGGTCTGCTTTCTAAACTGGATGAGTCTGGAATTGTATACGTTGGCGCTGAAGTAAGTGGTAACGATATTCTGGTTGGTAAGGTTACGCCAAAAGGTGAAACTCAGCTTACTCCGGAAGAAAAACTTCTTAGAGCGATTTTTGGTGAAAAAGCATCAGACGTTAAAGATTCATCGTTGCGTGTACCCTCAAGTAAGGTCGGCACGGTAATCGGTGTTCAGGTCTTTACCCGTGACGGTGTTGAAAAAGATAAACGTGCACTTGAGATTGAAGAAGATCAAATCGCAGAAGCGCGCAAAGATAATAGTGACCAATGGCGTATAGCGCAAAAAGATATTTATGCGCGCGCTGAAAGCTTAATGCTGAATAAGCAGGCGGCTAGTGGTCCGGCAGGTCTAAAGGCCGGAGCTAAAATTACTCAGGCATATCTTGATGAGCTTGAAAAGTCCAAATGGTTTGAAATCAGCCTCAAGACAGATGATGCAAATGCGGCCCTGGAAGTTCTTGCTAAACAATTAAAAGATACTCGTAAAGAGCTTGATGAATTGTTTGAAGAGAAGAAAGGCAAGATTGTTGCTGGTGATGATTTAGCGCCGGGCGTGCTGAAGATGGTTAAAGTTTATTTAGCTATCAAACGTCGCATGCAACCTGGTGACAAGATGGCGGGTCGTCATGGTAACAAAGGTGTGGTTTCAATGATCGTGCCTGTTGAAGATATGCCATACGATGAACATGGTCGTCCGGTTGATATCGTGTTGAACCCGCTGGGTGTACCCTCACGTATGAACGTAGGTCAGATTCTGGAAACGCATTTAGGCTGGGCTGCACAAGGCCTGGGTCTGAAGATTGGTAATATGCTTGATGAGCAGTGTAAAACCACTGATATGAGAACTTTCCTTGATCAGGTTTATAATCATAATCAGAAAAAAGTTGATCTAAGCAAGTTTACAGATGACGAGTTAATGACTATGGCGGGTAATCTGCGCAAAGGTGTGCCAATGGCTACACCGGTATTTGATGGCGCAGAAGAAGAAGAAATTCACCGCATGTTAGAGTTAGCCGACTTACCAAAATCAGGTCAGACCACTTTGTGGGATGGTCGTACTGGTGAGGCATTTGATCGACCCGTTACGGTTGGTGTTATGTATGTATTGAAACTTAACCATCTGGTTGACGATAAAATGCATGCTCGATCTACTGGTCCTTATAGTCTTGTTACGCAGCAGCCTCTTGGTGGTAAAGCACAATTTGGTGGTCAGCGATTCGGTGAGATGGAAGTCTGGGCGCTGGAAGCATATGGTGCTGCTTATACGCTGCAGGAAATGTTAACAGTTAAGTCTGATGATGTTGCTGGTCGTAATAAGATGTATAAAAATATTGTTGATGGTGATCACCGTATGGAAGCCGGTATGCCGGAATCATTCAATGTATTGTTGAAAGAAATCCGTGCACTGGGTATCAATATCGAACTGGAACAGGATGAGTCATAAATATTTAGTTAATTACATTTAAAACTTAATATTAAACTCAAACATAAAATTTTGGAGATAAGATTTTGAAAGATCTACTCAAGCTATTAAATAATCAGGGTCAAGATGATGATTTTGACGCAATCCGAATTGGTTTGGCGTCACCTGATAAAATTATGTCCTGGTCCTACGGTGAGGTAAGAAAACCTGAGACCATTAACTATCGTACTTTTAAACCAGAGCGTGAAGGTTTGTTCTGTGCCAAAATTTTTGGCCCGGTAAAAGACTATGAGTGCCTGTGTGGTAAATACAAACGTTTAAAACACCGCGGTGTTGTTTGTGAAAAGTGCGGTGTTGAAGTTACTCAATCTAAAGTGCGTCGTGACCGCATGGGTCACATCGATCTTGCGAGCCCGGTTGCTCACATCTGGTACTTAAAATCACTGCCTTCGCGTATTGGTTTATTACTTGATATGACACTGCGTGAAATTGAACGTATTTTATATTTCGAAGCATTTGTTGTTATCGACCCAGGTATGACCACGTTAGAGCGTTGTCAGTTGCTCTCAGATGAAACTTATCTTGAAGCCATTGAAGAGCATGGTGATGAGTTTGATGCGCGCATGGGTGCAGAAGCAATTTATGAAATGTTATGCAGCCTGGATCTTGCTCAGGAAGCAAAACAAATTCGCGAAGACATGGGTAATACGGCGTCTGAAACTAAATTAAAGCGCTATGGTAAACGTTTAAAACTGATTGATTCATTTGTTGAGTCTGGTAACAAGCCAGAGTGGATGATCATGACTGTTTTACCTGTTCTGCCACCTGATTTACGTCCATTGGTTCCTCTGGATGGCGGTCGTTTTGCGACTTCAGATCTAAATGATTTGTATCGACGTGTTATTAACCGTAACAATCGTTTACGTCGCCTGTTAGAGCTTTTTGCTCCAGATATTATTGTGCGTAACGAAAAACGTATGTTGCAGGAATCAGTTGATGCGTTATTAGATAACGGTCGTCGCGGTCGTGCGATTACAGGTACAAACAAACGTCCACTGAAATCACTTGCTGACATGATTAAAGGTAAGCAGGGTCGTTTCCGTCAAAACTTACTAGGTAAGCGTGTTGATTACTCTGGTCGTTCAGTAATCGTGGTTGGTCCAACACTTAAATTACATCAGTGTGGGTTACCTAAGAAAATGGCGCTTGAATTATTCAAGCCCTTTATCTTTAGTAAGTTACACCGTCGTGGTTTAGCGACAACAATTAAAGCGGCGAAAAAACTGGTTGAGCGTGAAGGCGCTGAAGTTTGGGATATTCTTGAAGAAGTTATCCGCGAACATCCCGTTATGCTAAACCGTGCACCAACTCTTCACAGATTAGGTATTCAGGCGTTTGAACCTGTATTAATAGAAGGTAAAGCGATACAGCTTCACCCGTTAGTCTGTACAGCATTCAACGCTGACTTCGATGGTGACCAGATGGCGGTACACGTGCCATTGTCAATTGAAGCACAGTTAGAAACGCGTGCCATGATGATGTCGACAAATAATATTTTGTCTCCAGCATCGGGTGAGCCAATTATTGTTCCCTCGCAGGATATTGTTCTGGGTCTGTACTACATGACTCGTGAGAACATTAATGGCCATGGCGAAGGTATGGTGTTCGCTGATGTTAAAGAAGCAACCCGTGCACATGCTAATAAAGCGGTTCACATTCAGTCTAGAATTAGAGTTCGTATTAACGAGACTATGCCAGACGAAAATGGTGAAATGCAGACAGTACGTAAGCGTGTAGAAACTACCGTTGGCCGTGCAATGCTTTCAGAGCTATTACCTGACGGTTTGCCGTTTGAGTTAGTTAATAGAGATATGACGAAGAAAAATATTTCTAACTTAATTAACACAAGTTATCGTCTGGCAGGCTTAAAAGAGACTGTTATTTTTGCTGACCAGTTAATGTATACCGGTTTCCGTGAGTCGACTCGCGCAGGTGCATCTATCTGTCTTAATGATATGGTGATTCCAGCAGAAAAAGCGACGATTTTGAACGAAGCAGAGTCTGAAGTTAAAGAAATTGAAAATCAATATTCTTCAGGTCTTGTGACTAATGGTGAGCGTTATAACAAGGTAGTTGATATCTGGTCTCATGCAAATGAGAAAGTGGCGAAAGCCATGATGGATAAAATCTCAAAAACTGAAGTTGTAGATGCTGAAGGTAATACGGTTAAAACTGACTCTTTCAATAACATCTACATGATGGCTGATTCCGGTGCTCGTGGTAGTGCTGCACAGATTAGACAGCTAGCGGGTATGCGTGGCCTGATGGCGAAACCGGATGGTTCTATCATTGAAACGCCTATTACTGCGAATTTCCGAGAAGGTCTGAACGTACTTCAGTACTTCATCTCGACACATGGTGCTCGTAAAGGCCTGGCTGATACTGCGCTTAAAACAGCTAACTCGGGTTATCTGACTCGTCGCTTAGTTGATGTGTCTCAGGATAATGTTGTGCTTGAAGAAGATTGTGGCACTGAAAATGGCGTAATAATGGTTCCTATTATTGAGGGTGGTGATGTAGTTGAGCCATTGCAGGAGCGTGTATTAGGCCGTGTTGTTGCAACTGACGTACTCAAACCGGATACAGACGAGGTTCTAATTGAGGCGGGTACCTTCCTCGATGAAGCCTGGGTTGACCGTATTGATAATATGGGTGTTGATGAGATAAAGGTTCGCTCAGCTATCACCTGTGAAGCAGTTCATGGTGTGTGTGCAGAGTGTTATGGTCGTGATCTGGCTCGCGGGCACAAGGTTAATATGGGTGAGGCAGTTGGTGTTATCGCTGCTCAGTCAATTGGTGAACCCGGTACTCAGCTTACGATGCGTACTTTCCATATTGGTGGTGCGGCGTCTCGTTCTGCTGCGGCTAACAATATATCTGTTAAAAATAACGGCTCGATTCGTTTACATAACATCAAAGTTGTTAAACAGGAATCTGGCAACCTGGTTGCGGTTTCCAGATCAGGTGAGATCGGCGTTGTTGATGAATCTGGTCGTGAGAAAGAGCGTTATAAGTTGCCTTATGGTGCGATTATTTCTACCGCAGAAGGTGATGCTGTAGAAGGTGGTCAAATTGTAGCGACCTGGGACCCTTATACTCACCCGATTATCACCGAGGTTGACGGTATCGCGCAATTCGGCGAGTTCGTTGAGGGTGTGAGCGTACAGAAAGAGCAGGATGAAATTACAGGTCTGTCTTCTACAGTCATTATTGATCCTAAGCAGCGTCCATCTGCAGGTAAAGATATGCGCCCGATGGTTAAGCTGATTGATAGCAAAGGTGATGATTTGATGATTGCGGGCACAGATATTCCTGCTCAATACATCTTACCCGCCGGTGCGATTGTAGGCATTGAAGATGGTGATGTGGTTAAGATTGGTGACGTTGTTGCCCGTATACCACAGGAATCATCTAAAACCCGTGATATCACGGGTGGTTTACCACGTGTTGCGGATTTATTTGAAGCACGTATACCGAAAGAGTCTGCAATTATGGCAGAGAAGACCGGTATTATTGGTTTCGGTAAAGAGACTAAAGGTAAGCAGCGCCTGATGATTACAGGTGATGATGGCGAAGCCTATGAAGAGTTAATTCCTAAGTGGCGCCACATTAATGTATTTGAGGGTGAGCACGTTGATCAGGGTGAAATCATTGCTGATGGCGAGCCTAATCCACATGATATTCTTCGCCTGCGTGGTGTTGAGTCACTGGCGGATTATCTTGTTAAGGAAATACAGGATGTTTACCGACTACAGGGTGTAAAGATTAATGATAAACATATCGAAGTTATTATTAAGCAAATGCTGCGTAAGGCTGAGGTAATTACCGGTGGTGATAGTCGTTACCATAAAGGTGAAATCATTGAGCTTAGCAAACTGATTGATGTAAACGAAGAGCTTGAAGCTGAAGGTAAAGTGCCCTGTAGTTACCAGAAGATGCTTCTGGGTATCACCAAGGGTTCTCTTGTTACTGAGTCATTTATTTCTGCTGCTTCATTCCAGGAAACCACACGTGTTCTTACTGAAGCGTCGGTTCGTGGAAGTAGGGATGACTTGCGTGGATTGAAAGAAAACGTAATTGTGGGTAGATTAATACCTGCAGGCACGGGTCTGGCATTCCATAATGAGCGTCGCAAAAGACGCCAGAAAACGAGTGAAGAATCAGCTTTAGAGCGTCTGGCTGAAGCCGCCGCTGCTCTGGAAGAGATACCGTCAGTAACATCTGAAGATTCAGTAACTGATTCATAAGCTTGCTGGTATCTGAAGAAAAAGCCCACTTTTTAGTGGGCTTTTTTTTGTTTAAATTGTGCAAAGTAGATGGTGATTTAACATCTGCGACAGCTGTTACTAAGTCATCTAGATGAAAGTGGCCTGAATCAGTAGTTTCACTTGACACAGCGGCTTGATAAGCATAATATTCCGCTCCCGCAATAGGCGTGGCTTTTAAAGAGTTGCGCCTTTTGTTTAGTGGTTGCCTTGATTAAAGGTAAGTGCAGGGAAATTTTATGTCCGACCTGGCGGTTCCAGGAAGTTTAGAGAGAATTGTTTATGGCAACAATTAATCAGTTAGTACGTAAGCCTCGTAAGCGCAAAGTCGAAAAAAGCAATGTGCCTGCGTTAGAAGCTTGCCCGCAAAAACGCGGAGTATGTACTCGTGTATATACAACTACACCTAAGAAGCCTAACTCAGCAATGCGTAAGGTGGCTCGTGTACGTCTAACCAATGGTTATGAAGTATCAAGTTATATTGGTGGTGAAGGTCACAACCTGCAGGAACACAGCGTAGTGCTGATTCGTGGCGGTCGTGTAAAAGATTTACCTGGTGTTCGTTACCACGTTGTTCGCGGTAGCCTGGATACACAGGGTGTTGAAAATCGTAAGGCAGGCCGTTCGAAGTACGGTGTTAAACGTCCTAAGTAATCTTAGTCGTTTAGTTTTACATTAATTTAAGGTAATAAGATGCCAAGAAGAAGAGAAGTCCCGAAACGTATTATCCTTCCAGACCCTAAGTTTGGAAGTGAGAAGCTGGCTAAATTCATCAACATGGTGATGAAGGGCGGTAAGAAAGCCGTAGCCGAACGGATCCTATATGACGCTCTTGATACGGTCACCAGTAAGAAAGAAGGTGCCGACCCAATGGAGATTCTGGATTCAGCGCTAGAAAATGTAGCACCAATGGTTGAGGTTAAATCTCGCCGTGTAGGTGGTGCAACATATCAGGTGCCTATTGAAGTTCGTTCTTCGCGACGTCAGGCACTGGCTATGCGTTGGTTGATTGAAGCTGCACGTAAGCGTGGCGAGAAATCAATGCAGTTGAAGTTGGCAGGTGAGCTTCTAGATGCTTCTGAACAGCGTGGTTCTGCTGTTAAGAAACGTGAAGATACGCACCGTATGGCTGAAGCTAATAAGGCGTTTGCTCACTACCGTTGGTAGTCAGTTTAGTAAGCGTTCTGGAAGTTAGAGGTAATGGCGAGAAAAACTCCGTTAGAGCGTTATCGCAATGTGGGTATTATGGCTCACATCGATGCGGGTAAAACAACGACCACTGAGCGTGTTTTATTTTATACGGGGATCTCGCATAAAATTGGCGAAGTTCATGATGGCGCAGCCACCATGGACTGGATGGAGCAGGAGCAAGAGCGAGGCATTACAATTACCTCTGCGGCAACCACCTGTTTCTGGCAAGGGATGGATCGCCAGTTTGACCAGCACCGTATCAATATTATAGATACGCCTGGTCATGTTGATTTCACTATTGAGGTTGAGCGTTCTTTACGTGTGCTCGATGGTGCAGTCGCCGTATTTTGTGCTGTTGGTGGCGTTGAGCCACAGTCTGAAACCGTATGGCGTCAGGCGAATAAGTATAAAGTGCCGCGGATGGTATTTGTTAACAAGATGGATCGCTCCGGTGCGGATTTTTTACGTGTTGTAGAGCAGATTAAAGATCGTCTTGGTGCAACACCGGTTCCAATGCAGTTAGCAATTGGTGCAGAAGAAAATTTCGAAGGTGTCGTTGATTTAATTAAAATGAAAGCGATTCGTTGGTGTCCCGATGATATGGGGGTGACCTATGACGAGTCTGAGATACCTGAGGCGATGTTAGGTGACTGTGAATCATGGCGTGAGCTTATGATTGAGACAGCCGCTGAAGCAAGCGAAGAATTGATGGATAAATACCTTGAAGAAGGTGATTTGTCCTTAGAAGAAATAAAGCAAGGTATACGGTTACGTACTATTGCAAATGAAATAGTGCCCGCATTTTGTGGCAGCGCCTTTAAAAATAAAGGTGTGCAGGCAATGCTTGATGCGATTGTAGAGTACATGCCGTCACCGTTAGATATACCGTCCATTACAGGTATTAACGAGGATGAGTCTGTCGGTGAACGTCATCCGAGTGATGATGAGCCGTTCGCGGCATTGGCATTTAAGATAGCTACCGACCCGTTTGTGGGCAATCTGACATTTTTCCGTGTTTATTCGGGTGTTTTAAAGTCAGGTGATACAGCTTTTAATCCACTCAAGGGTAAGCGTGAGCGGATTGGTCGTTTGGTGCAAATGCATGCAAATAGCCGAGAAGAGATAAAAGAAGTTAGAGCAGGTGACATAGCGGCTGCAATTGGTTTGAAGGTGGTTACGACGGGTGACACGCTATGTGATGAAAAGAAGCGTATCACTCTGGAGCGCATGGAGTTTCCAGAGCCGGTAATCTCGGTTGCGGTTGAGCCCAGAACGCTAGCTGACCAGGACAAGATGAGTTTGGCTTTATCCAAGTTGGCACAGGAAGATCCGTCTTTTCGTGTGCATACTGATGAAGAGTCAGGGCAAATGATTATCTCTGGTATGGGCGAGCTTCATCTTGAGATAATTGTTGATCGCATGTTGAGAGAATTTAGTGTGGATGCCAATGTAGGTAATCCGCAGGTGTCTTATCGAGAAGCATTAACCAGCTCGGTAGAACACGAGGAAATTTTTGAGCGTGAAATAGGTGGTCGAGGTCAGTTTGCACATATAAAACTGCGAATTGAGCCATTAGATCAGGGCTCGGGTTATGAGTTTGTTAGTGATGTTGCTGATGATGTTATTCCCAGGGAATATATTCCTGCAATAGATACAGGTATCCGCGAGCAAATGCTCAATGGTGTGCTTGGCGGTTTTCCAATCGAAGACCTGAAGGTGACGCTATACGGAGGCTCATATCACGATGTCGATTCAAATGAAGTTGCTTTTAAAATTGCAGCTTCTATGGGTTTCAGAGATGCGGCCCTAAAAGCAAAGCCGGTTCTGATGGAGCCGGTAATGAATGTAGAAGTTGTGACCCCGGAAGATTATATGGGGGATGTAATGGGTGACCTTAATCGACGCCGTGGCGTAGTGCAGGGAATGGAAGATGGCTCGGCAGGTAAACAGGTAAAAGCTGAAGTTCCGTTGTCCGAGATGTTTGGTTATTCAACGGATTTACGCTCAGCAACACAGGGGCGAGCAACCTACTCGATGGAGTTTGCAAAATATGCACAGGCACCTAAATCAGTGTCTCAGGCAATTGTAAGTCAGCGAGTAGGTTAAAGAATTTAGTAGTTCGTTATTATTGAATGACGAAACGATAAAAAATTAAAGATTATATTTAGCAGAGGTGATTGATCGTGTCTAAGGAAAAGTTTGAACGTAATAAACCCCACGTAAATGTGGGTACTATCGGTCACGTTGACCATGGTAAAACTACATTAACGGCTGCTTTAACGA
>JAPHSS010000009.1 GCA_026195255.1 Gammaproteobacteria bacterium
AATGCCGGGTGATAACGTGAAGATGGACGTTACATTAATTGCGCCTATCGCAATGGAAGAAGGTTTACGTTTCGCGATTCGCGAAGGTGGCCGTACTGTAGGTGCAGGCGTAGTAAGCAAAATCACTGATTAATTGCTCAGCTTACCCTCTGGGGCGCCCTGGCTCTTCGTTGAAAAATGTTTACTTACACTTGTAAGCGCACATTTTTCGCCTTGATCCAGTGCACCGCAGAGGGCGATCTGAACAATTAATGGGTTGGAAAGATTTAAATGTATGATTGCTCGATTTTCGGGTGATTATTTAATAACTACTCACTTATCTTAGAATAGTGTTTTTTGAAGAGTAAAAATTATGGCAGAAAGTCAAAGAATCCGTATCCGTCTTAAGTCATTTGATCACAAATTAGTTGATCGTTCATGTGCTGAGATTGTTGATACAGCAAAGCGTACCGGTGCTCATGTTAAGGGTCCGATTCCTTTGCCTACAAAGAAAGAGCGTTTTACTGTTCTGGTTTCTCCACACGTAAACAAAGATGCTCGTGATCAGTACGAATTACGTACTCATAAGCGTTTAATGGATATTGTGGACCCAACCGATAAAACGGTTGATGCTCTTATGAAGCTGGATCTTGCAGCGGGTGTTGATGTTCAGATTAAACTGAATTAATACCACTTAGATATTTTGCTCTTTAAAGGGCTGTTCGGGCTGTTATCTCGCGATAGAGCCAGGATATGATCCTGAAAATATCTGAGTTCTGAAATCACTGCAATATATTTGAAACAAAGTGTAGTGGCTTTCAAAGAAACATGATAGAATTCGCGCCTCTTTCGGCCCAGCTAATTGCTTGGGCCGAATTTATCAGAAGTGTAAATTAAGTTAAATCAAGGGTTTAGCTTCATTAGTTGAAGTTTTGCTCTGATAATATTTTGGAATGCAGACATGGCCATCGGTTTAGTTGGTAAAAAATGTGGAATGACACGTATCTTCACTGAAGACGGCGAATCAATTCCAGTAACAGTAGTAGAAGTGTCGCCAAATCTGGTTACTCAGGTTAAATCTGTTGAGTCAGATGGTTATGACGCAATTCAGATTACAACAGGTGCGCGTCGCGCGTCTCGTGTAAGTAAATCTGCAGCTGGTCACTATGCGAAAGCAGGTGTCGAAGCGGGCCGCGGTTTATGGGAATTTCGTCTAGACGCTGCTGCTGAGCATGAGACAGGTTCTCAGCTTCCTTTGACTATGTTTGAAGCAGGTCAGAAAGTTGATGTAACAGCAAAATCTATCGGTAAAGGTTTTGCGGGTGGTGTTAAGCGCTGGGGTTTCCAGATGCAAGATGCGACACACGGTAACTCGGTATCTCACCGTGCTCCTGGTTCTATCGGTCAGTGCCAGACGCCTGGTCGTGTATTCAAGGGTAAGAAAATGGCGGGTCACATGGGTGACAAGCAGCGCACTGCGCAAACTCTTGAGCTGGTTCGTGTTGATGAAGAACGCGGCTTATTATTGATTAAAGGTTCTGTGCCTGGCTCTAAAGGTAGTGACGTTATTGTACGTGCTGCAATTAAAGCTAAGAAATCGGCATAGTTAAAAGAGGTTAGATCTAATGGATCTTCAGTTACATAAAGCAAGCGATAAAGTTTCTGTAGCAGACGCTATATTCGCAAGAGATTTCAATGAGGGTCTGGTTCACCAGGCTGTTGTTTCATTTCTTGCTGGTGCGCGCTCAGGTACTAAAGCACAAAAGAATCGTGCGGCAGTCAGTGGTGGTGGTGCTAAGCCATGGCGTCAAAAAGGTACGGGCCGAGCTCGTGCAGGTACTATTCGTAGTCCAATTTGGCGCTCAGGTGGTCAAACATTTGCAGCTGCTCCGCGTGATCATTCGGTTAAGCTGAATAAGAAGATGTATCGTGCTGCAATCAGCTCGATTCTGTCTGAACTTGTTCGCCAGGATCGCCTTAAAATTGTAGAAGATATTACTGTTGATTCTGCAAAGACTAAAGGCATGGTTGCCAAGTTAAACGATCTTGAAGTATCGAAAGTGTTGATCGTTACAGAGACGGGTGATGAAAACCTTTATCTGTCAGCTAGAAATTTACACCAGGTAGAGATTACTGATGTGGCAGGTATGTCAGCAGTAGATCTAGTTGGCGCAGAAAACGTTGTAATGACAGTTGGTTCATTACGCGCGATTGAGGAATGGTTGTCATGATGCAACAAGAAAGAATTCTTCAGGTACTGTTAGCTCCACATATTTCTGAAAAGTCTACAATGGCTGCAGATACATCTGGAACTCATGTGTTTAAAGTTAACACTACGGCAACAAAAACTGAAATCAAGCAAGCTGTTGAAGAGTTGTTTGAAGTGAAAGTTGCTCAAGTACGAGTATTGAATGTAAAAGGCAAGACCAAGAGATTTGGTCAACGAATGGGTAAACGTTCTGACTGGCGTAAAGCATATGTTAAACTGGCTGAAGGCCAGGACATAGCTTTAGCCGGTGCAAACTAGAAGGCTGAGACAATGGCATTAGTAAAATCCAAGCCAACTTCACCGGGTAGTCGCCACGTAGTTAAGGTTGTAAACCATGAGCTACATAAAGGCGCTCCACATGCTCCTCTGTTAGAGAAAAAATCTCGTAACGGTGGGCGTAACAATGCGGGTCGTATTACAACTCGTCACGTTGGTGGTGGTCATAAACAACATTATCGAGTAATCGATTTTAAACGTACCAAAGATGGCGTTCCAGCTGTTGTTGAGCGTTTAGAGTACGATCCAAACCGTACTGCAAATATTGCTTTATTAAAGTATGCAGATGGTGAGCGTCGTTACATTATTGCACCTAAAGGTGTGAGCGCAGGTGATGCGATTTCTTCTGGTTCAGCAGCGCCGATTAAAAGCGGTAATGCGATGCCATTAAGAAATGTACCAGTTGGCTCAACTATACACTGTATTGAAATAAAGCCTGGTAAAGGCGCGCAGATTGCACGTAGTGCAGGTGCTTCTGTACAGCTAGTTGCTCGCGAAGGCATGTACGCAACCGTTCGTTTACGTTCAGGTGAAATGCGTAAAATTCATGTTGATTGCCGTGCAACAATTGGTGAAGTAGGAAATAGTGAACATAGTTTACGTTCACTGGGTAAGGCGGGTGCTAAGCGCTGGCGTGGTGTTCGTCCAACCGTTCGTGGTGTTGCGATGAACCCGGTAGATCACCCACATGGTGGTGGTGAAGGTCGTACTTCTGGTGGTCGTCATCCTGTATCTCCATGGGGTATGCCTACTAAAGGTAAGAAGACTCGTAGCAACAAGCGCACTGACAATATGATTGTTCGTCGCCGCAACAACCGTAAATAATAGAGGGTATTAGAGTGCCACGTTCATTAAAAAAAGGACCATTTATTGACCATCATTTGATGGCCAAGGTCGAGAAAGCAGTAGAAGAGAAGAATCGTCGTCCAATTAAAACCTGGTCACGTCGTTCTACTATTTTCCCTGAAATGGTTGGATTGACAATCGCAGTACACAATGGTCGTCAACATATTCCCGTTTTAGTTAACGAGAATATGGTGGGTCACAAGTTAGGCGAATTTGCTTTAACTCGTACTTACCGCGGTCACACTGCCGACAAAAAGTCGAAGTAAGGAGTAGATGATGGAAGTATTCGCAAAGCATCGCTATGCACGTATATCGCCTCAGAAAGCTCGTCTGATTGCTGATCAAATACGTGGCCAGTCTGTAGAGCAGGCTCTAAGTATATTAACGTTCAGCAATAAGAAAGGTGCGGGTCTGGTGCAAAAAGTACTGGAGTCAGCCATTGCAAACGCTGAGCATAATGAAGGTGCAGATATCGATGAGTTAACGGTATCTAAAGCTTTTGTAGACGAAGGTCCGACAATGAAGCGCATTCAAGCACGCGCTAAAGGTCGAGCTAATCGAATTTTAAAACGCAGTAGCCATATTACGGTTACGGTTTCGGATAGTTAAGAGAGAAGCAGAATGGGCCAAAAAGTACATCCTGTCGGGATTCGTCTGGGTATATCCTCAGACTGGAACGCAAAATGGTATGCAAACAGCAAGGATTATCCTTTACTGTTAAATGCTGACATTAAAGTTCGTGAATTTCTGAAGAAGAAATTAGCAGCTGCCAATGTAAGCCGCATTCAAATCGAACGTCCAACACGTGCAGCAGTGATTACAATTCACACGGCTCGCCCTGGTGTTGTTATCGGTAAGAAAGGCGCAGATATTGAGATTCTTCGTAAAGAAGTTTCTAAAATATTAGATCTTCACATTAATAATGTGAAAATCAACATTGAAGAAATTCGTAAACCTGAACTTGATGCTCAGTTAGTAGCAGAAAGTATTGCGCAGCAGTTAGAACGTCGTGTGATGTTCCGACGTGCCATGAAACGTTCTATGCAAAATACGATGCGTATGGGCGGTCAGGGAATCAAGATTCAAGTTGGCGGTCGTTTAAATGGTGCTGAAATTGCACGTAGTGAATGTTATATGGAAGGGCGTGTTCCATTGCACACACTTCGTGCAGACATTGATTATGGTTTTGCAGAAGCGCTAACCACTTACGGTATTCTGGGTGTAAAAGTCTGGATCTATAAAGGTGAAGTTTTTGATCTTGAGCAGAAGCGTAATGCTTCTCAGCAAGAAGCTAAGCCAAAGAAAGGTGGTAGATAATCATGCTTCAGCCTAAACGTACAAAATTTAGAAAAGCTTTTAAGGGTCGTAATCGCGGTTTAGCTCAAAATGGTAATAAAGTGAGCTTCGGTGAGTACGGTTTAAAAGCAGTTGCTCGAGGTCGTATATCAGCTCGCCAAATTGAGGCAGCTCGTCGCGCAATGACTCGTCACATTAAACGTGGCGGTAAAATCTGGATACGTGTTTTTCCAGATACACCTATTTCAAATAAGCCATTAGAAGTTCGAATGGGTAAAGGAAAAGGTAACGTAGATCACTGGGTTGCTAAAGTTCAGCCTGGATCAGTTTTATATGAAATGGAAGGCGTTTCTGAAGATATAGCCAGAGAAGCTTTTCAGTTGGCAGCAGCGAAATTGCCAATCAAAACAACATTTGTTTCTCGTGCGGTGATGTAATGGCCAGTAATAGTAGCTTAACAGCAAAAGATTTAAGAGAAAAAGACGAAGCAGGTCTTAAAGAAGAAATACTGAATATACGTAAAGAGCAGTTTAATTTACGTATGCAGCAAGGTGCTGGTGAGATGTCTAAACCGCATTTGTTTAGGAATGCGCGTCGCGATGTCGCACGAGTGAAGACTATTCTTGCTGAGAAAAAACAAGCGGGTAAAGCATAATGAGCGTAGATAATAAACAAAGAACACTACAAGGTGTTGTTACTAGTAATAAAACTGAGAAATCAGCAACTGTAACTATCTCACGTCGTGTTAAGCACCCTCTTTATGGCAAAATCATTAACCGTTCAACAAAGTTGAGCATTCATGATGAAGCAAACGAGTGTGAAATCGGTGATACTGTTTTAATTGAGCAGTGTGCGCCCGTTTCAAAAACTAAATCCTGGAAACTGGTTCAAGTTGTTGAGAAATCAACTGCTGTTTAATTAAACAGCCACTTAATTAGTTAAATATAGATAATTAGAAATTTGGTGTCGTCATGATTCAAATGCAAACCGTTCTCAACGCAGCAGACAACAGCGGAGCACGCCGAGTACAGTGTATTAAAGTACTAGGTGGTTCACATCGTCGTTATGCGCGTATTGGTGATGTTATTAAAGTTAGCATCAAGGAAGCAATTCCAAGAGGCAAGGTTAAAAAAGGTGAAGTGTATAACGCAGTCGTAGTTCGTACTGCAAAAGGCGTTCGTCGCCCAGATGGTTCACTTATTCGCTTTGACAATAATGCTGCTGTTCTATTGAACGCAAACTTGCAGCCTATTGGTACACGTATTTTTGGCCCTGTTACACGTGAGCTACGTAATGAGAAATTTATGAAAATTATTTCTCTCGCTCCTGAAGTACTGTAGAGAGTTATAGATATGCAAAGACTTAAAAAAGGTGATGAAGTTATTGTAACTACGGGTAAAGACAAAGGTCGCCGTGGCAAAGTAATGAGCATCCTTAAAAACGATCGCGTAATGGTTGAAAATATCAACGTGGTTAAGAAACATGCTAAGCCTAACCCTATGGCGGGTATTGAAGGCGGTATTATTGAAAAAGAAATGTCTATTCACATTTCAAATATAATGCCGTTTAATCCAGCCACTAATAAGGGTGACCGCATAGGTATCAAGACTTTAGAAGACGGTAAAAAAATTCGTGTCTTTAAGTCTAACAACGAAAACGTAGACGTTTAGTAGGGCACCGGAACAATGGCAAGACTACAGCAAGTATATAAAGACTCAATTGTTAAACAGTTGATGGAAAGCCAGGGTTACACAAACCCTATGGACGTTCCTCGCATTGAAAAAATCACACTTAATATGGGTGTTGGCGATGGCGTTTCTGATAAAAAGGTTGTTGAAGCAGCACGCACTGACATGGAAAAAATCGCCGGTCAGAAAGCGGTAACTACAATAGCTCGTAAATCAGTGGCAGCATTTAAATTACGTGAAGGTTCACCAATTGGTTGTAAGGTGACATTGCGTAAAGCGAATATGTACGAATTTCTGGATCGTTTGATCAGTATTTCAGTGCCTCGTATTCGTGACTTCCGTGGCCTGAATGGTAAATCATTCGACGGACGTGGTAATTACAGCATGGGCGTAAAAGAACAGATTATCTTCCCTGAAATCGATTATGAAAAAATTGATAAGATTCGCGGAATGGATATCACTATTACAACTTCAGCTAAAACAGACGATGAAGCTAAAGCTTTGCTAAAAGCATTTAACTTCCCGTTCAAAAACTAGATCGAGATAAAGAGTAAAACATGGCAAAAACTTCTATGGTTCAGCGTGAAAAAAAGCGCACAAAACTAATCGCAAGAGATTTCGAGAAACGCAGTAAATTACGTGCAATTCTTAAAGATCCAGAAGCAGATTTTGACGCTAAAATGGAAGCACAGGTAAAAATGCAAAAGCTACCTCGTGATTCTAGCCCTAGCCGTAGTCGTAATCGTTGCCAGATTACTGGTCGTCCACATGGTTACTACCGTAAGTTCGGTTTATCACGTATTAAATTACGTGAAGCTATGATGCGCGGTGATGTTCCAGGCCTGGTTAAGGCTAGCTGGTAAGATTTTTGAATTTTTTTAACATTTTTTTAAAGTATTAAGAGTAAGGTAAATAGATTATGAGTATGTCAGATCCAATAGCAGATATGCTGACTCGTATTCGAAATGGACAGTCTGCTTCTAAAGCAGAAGTTAAGATGCCTGCATCTAATATGAAACAATCAATAGCTAAAGTTTTAAAAGACGAAGGTTATATAAGTGATTATTCTGTTTCTGAAGGTGCAAAGGCTGAAATGTCTGTTTCGTTAAAGTATTACGACGGCAAACCAGTTATCGACACAATTCAACGAATGAGTCGTCCTGGTCTTCGCATCTACAAAAACAAAGACGAATTACCAAGTGTTTTAAATGGTCTTGGTATCGTTATTATTTCAACCTCAACTGGTATGATGACTGACCGAGCTGCACGCGATGCAGGTATTGGTGGTGAGTTAGTCTGCTCAGTTTCTTAAGGGGACTGGAATGTCACGTATAGCAAAGAAGCCAATTACTGTACCAGCTGGAATTGAAGTAAAAATTGCAGGTCGCTCAGTAAATGTAAAAGGCCCTAAGGGTAACTTAAATATCGATTTACACGAAACTGTGTCAATTGCTCAGGACGGTGAAGTATTAAATCTTTCACCACAAAATCCTGCCGCAATAGCTATGACAGGAACTATGCGTTCTTTAGTTAGCAATATGGTTACGGGTGTATCAGAAGGTTTTGAAAAGAAGCTAACTTTGATTGGTGTTGGTTACCGTGCAAAAGCACAGGGTAATTCATTAAATCTTCAATTAGGTTTTTCTCATCCTGTAGATTATACAGTTCCTGAGGGAATAACAGTTGAAACACCTAGCCAGACTGAAATCCTGGTTAAAGGTGCGGACAAGCAGAAGGTTGGTCAAGTATCAGCTGAGATTCGTGCTTATCGTCCACCAGAGCCTTATAAAGGCAAGGGTGTTCGTTATGCCGATGAGTATGTTATCCGTAAAGAAGCTAAGAAGAAGTAGAGGCTGATATGAAATCAAAGAAAGCAATCCGTATTCGTCGCTCTACACGTACTCGCATGAAAATTCGTGAGTTGGGTGCAGAAAGATTATGTATCCACCGTACGCCTCGTCACATGTATGCGCAGATTATTTCTGCAGACGGTGGCAAGACATTGGCTTCAGCTTCTACATTAGATGCTGATGTTAAGTCAGCAATTAAAAATTCTGGTAATGCAGATGCAGCTACAACTGTTGGTAAGATCATTGCTGAAAAATCAAAAGCAGCTGGAGTAACAACTGTTGCATTTGACCGCTCTGGTTTCAAATACCACGGTCGTGTTAAAGCACTGGCTGAAGCTGCACGTGAAAACGGACTGGAATTTTAAAGGCAAAGACTATGGCACAAAATAGAGACAATCAAAGAGAAAAGTCTGACGATTTTATTGAGAAACTAGTAACCGTTAATCGTGTTGCAAAAGTTGTTAAAGGTGGTCGTCAATTTGGTTTTACAGCACTTACAGTAGTAGGTGATGGTAACGGTACTGTAGGTATCGGTTATGGTAAAGCTAAAGAAGTACCTGCTGCAATCCAGAAAGCTATGGATAAAGCACGTAAGAATATGCGTAAGGTTCATCTTAAAGAAGATACTTTGCAACATTCTGTTACAGGTCTTCATGGCGCAGCAAATGTATACATGCAGCCAGCTTCTGAAGGTACAGGTATTATCGCCGGTGGTGCGATGCGTGCAGTATTTGAAGCGGTTGGTGTTAAAAATGTACTGGCAAAAATTAACGGTACGCGTAACCCAATCAACGTTGTTCGCGCAACAGTCAATGGATTAGAGAATATGCATTCTCCAGAATCTGTAGCTGCTAAGCGTGGCAAAAAAGTTGAAGAAATTTTAGGCTAATCGTCATGGCACAGAAGAAAATCAAAGTTACATTGGTGAAAAGTACAATCGGACGCCTTAAATCACATGTTGCATGTGCAAAAGGTTTGGGTTTACGTCGTACTAATCACACAGTTGAAGTTATTGATACACCTGAAAACCGTGGAATGATTAATAAAATCAACTACATGGTTAAGTCAGAGGAAGTTTAAATGTTATTAAATACTCTTACGCCCGATGAGGGTAGCCGTAAATCACGTAAACGTGTTGGTCGTGGTATTGGTTGTGGCCAGGGTAAAACCTGTGGTCGTGGTCATAAAGGTCAGAAATCACGAAATGGTGGTTTACCTAAAATAGGTTTCGAGGGTGGTCAGATGCCACTTCAACGTCGCCTACCAAAGGTTGGCTTTAATTCACGTATGGCTAAATACAGCGCAGAGGTTCGTTTAGGCGAAATTCAAAAGCTGGACCAGGACACTGTTACATTGGCAACTCTTATAGAAGCTAATGTAGTTCCTGCATTCACTAAAAAAGCTAAAGTAATTGCTTCTGGTGAAATCACTTCTGCAGTAACTCTGCAAGGTGTTAAGGCAACTAAAGGTGCTCTAGCCGCTATTGAAGCAGCTGGCGGAAAGGTAGAAGCTTAAACACATGGCAGTTGATCTGAGTAAATTGCAAGAATTAAGACAGCGCATCTTTTTTGTTATAGGTGCGCTGATTGTTTATCGTATTGGTACATTTATTCCTGTGCCGGGCGTTAATCCGACTATAATGTCTGCAATTTTTGATCAGCAGTCAGGCACTATTCTGGACGTATTTAATATGTTTTCAGGTGGTGCTCTTGAGCGTATGTCATTGTTCGCTTTAGGTATTATGCCTTATATTTCTGCATCTATTATTATGCAGTTATTAACGGTTACAGTTCCAAGCCTTGAAGCATTGAAAAAAGAAGGTGAAGCGGGTCGTCGTAAAATAACAAGTTATACACGTTACGGCACTGTTGTACTGGCTTTATTCCAGTCTATGGGTGTTGCTAATATGTTGTTATCGCAGACACATGCAGGTGCGCCTTTAGTTTATATAGAATCAACTGTCTCCTTTTATGTAATTGCAATTACATCCCTGGTAACCGGTACAGTTTTCTTAATGTGGCTGGGTGAGCAGATTTCAGAACGTGGTATTGGTAACGGTATATCAATAATCATATTCGCAGGTATAGTTGCTGGTTTACCAGCTGCTATCGGCGGCACTGCAGAATTAGTAAGAACCGGTGAATTGCATACATTAACGGCAATCGTCTTATTTATTCTTGCTCTTGCCGTAACTGCATTTGTTATTTTTGTGGAGCGTGGGCAACGCCGTATTACAGTAAATTACGCCAAGCGACAGCAAGGCCGTAAAATGTATGCAGCACAGAGTAGCCATCTTCCATTGAAGTTAAATATGGCAGGTGTAATTCCACCTATTTTTGCTTCAAGTATTATTTTATTTCCAGCCACTTTAGGCGGCTGGTTTGGTCAGAGTCAGGGAATGGAGTGGTTAGCTGATTTATCAACTACGCTTTCACCCGGCCAGCCTATATATGTAATGTTTTATGCAGCAGCGATTATTTTCTTCTGTTTCTTTTATACCGCACTGGTATTTAACAGTCGTGAAACTGCTGATAACCTGAAAAAATCAGGTGCGTTTATCCCGGGCATACGTCCTGGTGATCAAACGGCTAAATATATTGATGGCGTGATGACACGTCTGACTCTGGTAGGTGCGTTGTATATTACTGCAGTGTGTTTACTACCGGAGTTTCTAATTTTGTACTGGAATGTACCGTTTTATTTTGGTGGTACTTCATTGTTAATCATTGTGGTTGTGGTCATGGATTTCATGGCACAAATGCAATCGCATATGATGTCACAGCAGTATGAAGGCTTAATGAAAAAAGCCAATTTTAAAGGATTAGGCGATAAAGCTTAATCCGTGCTGAGAAAATTGTGTTGATCTAGACAATCAACTTGAATGTCACACTTGTGAACAATTAACACTAATAGAAATTTATATTTCTAAATCGTCGTTATTTAGTTCTTGTTATATTCATAAAATCGTCTAAAATCCGCGCACATTTCAGTTTTACCAAAAAAAGTGAGAAGCAGTTATGAAAGTTCGTGCATCTGTAAAGAAAATGTGCAGAAACTGTAAAGTTATTAAGAGAAATGGTGTTGTTCGTGTGATTTGTAAGGATCCACGTCATAAACAACGTCAAGGTTGATTTTAGAGCGATTAATCGCTAAAATGCAGCGCTTTGCGCGATCTGGAGACGGTGAATGGCCCGTATAGCTGGTATTAACATACCTGATAATAAACATGCTGTCATTGGTTTGACATATATTTACGGCATAGGCCGTACACGTGCACAAGAAATTTGCGCACTGACAAAAATAGAACCAGCGGCAAAATTAAGTACGTTAAGTGAAGATCAAGTTGAATCTTTACGTACAGAAGTTGGTAAATTCATTGTAGAAGGTGATTTACGACGCGAAGTTTCAATGAGCATCAAGCGTTTGATGGACATGGGTTGTAACCGTGGCATCCGTCATCGTCGAAGCCTACCACTACGTGGTCAGCGCACTAAGACAAACGCTCGTACTCGTAAGGGCCCTAAACGCCCGATCCGTAAGTAATACGGGTTAATAATTGGTTAATTAGGTAAAAGCAATGGCAAAACCAACAGCTAAGAAGAAAATTAAACGCACGATCACCGATGGTGTTGCACATATATATGCATCGTTTAACAACACTATCGTAACGATCTCTGATAGACAGGGTAATACTCTGTCGTGGGCGACTGCAGGCGGCTCTGGCTTCCGTGGTTCTCGTAAAAGTACTCCTTTTGCAGCACAGGTAGCTGCTGAACGTGCTGGTACACGTGCTAAGGATTATGGCGTAAAGAATTTAGAAGTTCTTGTAAAGGGTCCAGGCCCAGGTCGTGAATCAGCCGTTCGTTCTTTGAATAACGCTGGTTTTAAAATTACTAATATCAGTGATATTACCCCTATTCCACACAATGGCTGTCGTCCTCCAAAACGACGTCGTGTATAAGGCTGGAGATTAGAAGTGGCTCGTTATTTAGGTCCTAAGTGTAAATTAAGTCGTCGTGAAGGTGTTGATTTAGAGCATAAATCAGGCGTTCGTTCACTAGACAGTAAGTGCAAACTTGAACAAAAACCTGGCCAGCATGGTCCTGGTGCTCGTGGTCGTCTTACAGACTACGGTGTTCAGTTACGCGAAAAACAAAAATTACGTCGTATCTACGGTGTTCTTGAGAAGCAGTTTGTAAATTACTACAAAAAAGCAGCTTCACGTAAAGGTTCTACAGGTGAAAACCTGCTGGAATGTCTTGAGACACGTTTAGATAATGTTGTTTACCGCAGTGGTTTTGGTTCAACTCGTAATGAATCTCGCCAACTAATTAGTCATAAATCAATATTGGTTAATGATGTAATTGTAAACATTCCATCTTATGTTGTTAAAGCTGACGATAAAGTTTCTGTTCGTGAAAAATCACAGAAACAAATTCGTATTAAAGATTCATTAGAGCTAGCAAAGCAACGTGGTATAGCAGACTGGATTTCACTAGACGAAGGTAAGATGGAAGCAACATTTAAATCTGTACCTGAACGTAGCGAATTATCAGCTGATATAAATGAACAGCTCGTTGTTGAACTGTACTCTAAGTAAAGGATACCTCACAGAATGTCAGGCAAATCTGAAGAACTACTAACACCTCGTAATATTGATGTACATCAGTATAACGATACTCATGCGAAAATTGTACTTGAGCCATTAGAAAGAGGCTTTGGTCATACGTTAGGTAATGCACTACGTCGTATTCTGTTATCTTCAATTGAAGGTGCCGCTATCGTAGAAGCTGAAATAGATGGCGTTTTACATGAATACAGCTCAATCGAAGGTGTTCAGGAAGATGTGCTTGATATTCTACTGAACCTGAAGGGCGTTGCAATTATGATGCACGAGAAATCGGAAGCATTATTAACGCTTAAAAAATCAGGACCAGGTGTTGTTACAGCCGCTGATATTGCAACTGATCATGATGTTGAAATTGTTAACCCTGATCATGTTATTGCAAATATCACAGGTAAAGTTGACCTGAACATGACTTTAAAGATCACTAAAGGCCGTGGTTATGTTCCAGCTACACAGCGTAAAGCTGCTGAAGGTGCGGAAACAACTTCAATTGGCGCATTAGCGATCGATGCTTCATTTAGCCCTATTCTACGCGTTAATTACACGGTAGAAAGTGCACGTGTTGAGCAACGTACTAACCTCGATAAACTGATCCTTGATGTAGAAACTAATGGAACAGTAGATCCTGAAGAAACAATTCGTGTAGCAGCAACTGTATTACAGAAGCAGTTATCTGCATTTGTTAATCTTCAGAGTATCGAAGAAGCAGAGCAGCAAGATGAAGAGGAAGAAATCGATCCTATTCTGTTACGCCCTGTAGATGATTTAGAGTTAACTGTTCGTTCAGCGAACTGCTTAAAAGCAGAAAACATCTATTACATCGGTGATTTAATTCAACGTACAGAAGTAGAGTTACTTAAAACTCCAAATCTGGGTAAAAAATCACTGACTGAAATCAAAGACGTTCTGGCATCTCATGGCTTGTCACTTGGTGCACGCCTTGAAAACTGGCCACCAGCGTCTATTCGTGAAAAACAAGCAAGCTAATTATTAATTAGTTTAAATTGCAGAGAATCTGTTTAAGGTAAAAGAAAATGCGTCATCGTCATTCAGGTCGTCAACTAAATAGAAACAGTAGCCATCGTAAAGCTATGTTTCAAAACATGGTTAATTCATTATTTAAACATGAATTAATTAAAACTACTTTGCCAAAAGCAAAAGAGTTACGTCGTTTTGCTGAGCCTTTGATTACATTAGGTAAAGAAGATAGTGTTGCTAATCGTCGTTTAGCATTCAGCAGAATGCGTGATAAAGATATGGTTGGTAAACTGTTCACAGATTTATCGCCTCGTTATAAAGAGCGTCCTGGTGGATACTTGCGTATTATGAAGTGCGGTTTCCGTGCTGGTGATGCTGCGCCAATGGCTTATGTAGAATTGGTTGATCGCCCAGAACTAGCTGAAGATGCTGTTGAAGTAGAATAACTTTAACTTCACTGAATAAAAAAGCCGGCACTGAGTGCCGGCTTTTTTGTGTGTGAAATAAATAATTTAAGGTTACATTAATTACTCAGCAATTGTTAAGGTTAGTATGTCACCTAATGATTTACGTATTTCGCGAATGCTTAAATGCCTGTTCTCGTATGGTGAGTCCCACCTTATACACTCAAGGGTTCTAACATCTTGTTCTATAGAAGAGCTTAAATAATAGTAACTAACCAGCCCTGTTATTAAAGGCCCATCAGAGCTTACAGAAATATTGTTAGAAGCAAAGTGAAGATAGCCTTGTGCATACTCTTCGTCATCAATAACTTTTTGAACAATAAAAATAGCAGGTGAAATAACCCTGTCTTTATCCGTTAAAGTGTTTGTGGTTAAACTGCAGTGCGGATAGTAAATATTTAAATTGCTCTCATCTATAACTGCGCCATTTTGAAAAAATGTTCTTGCCAGATTTGCACGAATGGTTATGTTCTGATTAAGAGTTAATGTAGAGCCAGGTGGAACTGAGTATAAGTAAGAATCTTCATCTTTGATGGCTTCATTAGAGCATGATGTGATTGTTAGCAAGGAAAGCATAGCTAAATTTATATATTTCATTTGGTCTGTTCCTGATATTAAATTTCGATCAGATTGGCAGTGCCATAAACGACTCCGCTTAGCTACTGGTGGTTTGGGTTAAGGGGACAGGGCTCAAAATGCTGAGACCTTTCCCCGAGGGATATGTGCCCTGGCAGTGTACTTTCAGAAGTAAATAAACGTTAAAAATATTTACTAGAGTATTAGTTCGTAGCTCAAGCCTTATTGTTTTTCTTTAAAATTGGCTTCAAGTAGTGACCTGTAAATGATGATTCAATTTCACAAACATCTTCAGGTGTGCCTTGAGCTATGATTTCACCACCACCTGTGCCACCTTCCGGTCCAAGATCAATAATCCAGTCAGCTGTTTTTATAATATCTAAATTATGTTCAATAATGATAATCGTATTACCGTGATCGCGTAACCTTATAAGAACCTGTAACAACTGTTCTACATCGTGAAAGTGCAATCCGGTAGTCGGTTCGTCTAGTATGTAAATCGTATTACCTGTATCTCGTTTAGACAGCTCGCGAGCAAGTTTTATGCGTTGAGCCTCTCCTCCAGATAATGTCGTCGCTCTTTGTCCAAGTGTTATGTATGAAAGCCCAACATCCATTAATGTCTGGAGTTTTCTATGTATCACCGGCACAGCTTTAAAGAAAACAACTGCATCTTCAATTGTCATCTCTAATACTTCATTAATGCTTTTGCCCTTGTATTTAATATCAAGGGTTTCTCGATTATAACGTTTACTTTTGCAAACATCACAAGGTACATAAATGTCCGGTAAAAAATGCATTTCTACTTTTATAACGCCATCACCCTGACACGCTTCACATCGTCCGCCCTTAACATTAAAGCTAAATCGGCCTGGCTTATAACCACGGGATCGAGCCTCTTGTGTGCCAGAAAATAATTCACGAATAGGCGTAAATAATCCGGTGTAAGTTGCAGGATTAGATCGCGGAGTTCTTCCAATAGGGGCCTGATCAATATCAACAACTTTATCGAACTGATCTAAGCCATCATGACTAATGTATTTTGCAGGAATGAGTGACGATTTATTGATTTCACGGGCTAAAAGTCTATATAAAGTATCATTTATTAAGGTGGACTTACCGGAGCCCGAGACTCCTGTTACGCAAGTCATTAAACCAACGGGAATTTCAACATCAACCTGTTTTAAATTATTACTGCTTGCCCCGGAAATTTTTAGAACTTGTCCGGTGTGCTGAATTCTCTTCTCGGGTATTTTTATTTCAAGTGCCCCGGATAAATATTGCCCTGTTAATGAAGCAGGGTTCGACATAACTTCTTTTGGAGTGCCTGCAGCCACCACGTGACCGCCGTGTACGCCAGCACCTGGCCCAATATCAATAACGTAATCAGCATTTAAAATTGCATCTTCATCATGTTCAACAACAATCACAGTGTTGCCAAGATCTCGCAAATGAATCAGTGTTGAAAGCAGGCGATCGTTGTCTCGTTGATGTAAACCAATTGAGGGCTCATCGAGTATGTACATAACACCCACAAGGCCTGCACCAATCTGACTTGCTAATCTAATACGTTGAGCTTCACCACCTGATAAGGTGTCAGAACTTCTGTCTAAAGATAAATAGTTTAAACCAACGTTTACCAAAAACTGCAAACGAGATGATATTTCTTTTACTATTTTTTCAGCAATTTCACCTTTGTTACCTTCAAGCTCTAGAGACTTAAAAAAATTGAGGCATTCTAAAATTGATAAATGCGTAATATCAGGAAGCGTCTGGTTACTCACAAAAACATGTCGAGCGCCTTTGTTTAGTCTCTGGCCATTACAGCTTGGGCAGGCACGGTCAGTAAAGTATTTGGTCATTTCATCACGTACAGCTGAAGATTCTGTTTCTTTAAAGCGGCGCTGCATATTTGGAATGATGCCTTCGAAGGGGTGAGTTTTAGTTTTCATACCGCCTTTGGCTGAAGGGTAGCTAAAATCGATATCTTCTTCACCACTGCCAAATAATATTATTTGCTGAATTGTTTCTGTTAACTCATTAAATGGGGAGTCCAGTTCAAAACCGAAATGTTTTTCAAGGCTTTCTAACATTCCGTTATACCAGGCATTACGTCGATCCCAGCCTCGTACAGCACCACCGGGTAAACTTAAAGACGGATTATTTACAACAAGCGCTGGATCTATATGTTGTATATGTCCGAGGCCATCACATTCGCCACACGCACCAGCGGGGTTATTGAATGAGAATAAACGGGGTTCTAATTCACTTAGGCTATATCCACATTTTGGGCATGCAAAGCGAGATGAAAAAACGATATCTTCTTTAGATGAGTCGGCCTGTTCATCCATATAAGCAATACGAGCGATGCCATCTGTCAGGTTTAGCGCCGTTTCGAAAGACTCAGCCAGACGTAACTCCAGGTCTTCACGTACTTTAAATCGATCAACCACCACTTCAATTGTGTGTTTAAAATTCTTTTCTAATTGCGGAGCTTCGTCAATTTCAATAATTTTGCCATCTATTCTTGCGCGAATAAAACCTTGTCGTTTTAAGTCTTCGAGCAATTCTTTGTGCTCCCCCTTGCGGTCTTGAACAATAGGCGCAAGTAACATTAGCCTGGTTTCAGACGGTAGAGCGATTACATGATCAACCATTTGTGAAATAGTTTGAGCAGCAAGTGCAACATCGTGTTCAGGGCACTTTGGCGTGCCAGCTCTGGCAAATAAGAGGCGCAAATAATCATAAATTTCTGTGACCGTACCAACAGTAGAGCGGGGGTTGTGTGACGTGGTTTTTTGTTCGATAGAAATAGCCGGTGAAAGCCCTTCAATATGATCTATATCTGGCTTTTCCATTATAGATAAAAATTGGCGTGCATAAGCTGAAAGGGATTCAACATAGCGGCGCTGACCTTCGGCAAAAATAGTATCAAATGCTAAAGAAGATTTTCCCGAACCGGATAACCCTGTAATGACAACCAGTTTATCTCTGGGTATATCCAGATCAATATTTTTAAGGTTATGTGTGCGTGCGCCGCGTATCTGTATCTCGGTAATCATGAAAGCTAAGGCCGTTTTATATGCTGCAAGGTAACGCGCTAGCATACCATATTCTGTGATATTAGAGTCCTCAGTCTGTGAAAATTTAACCATAGGGTTACCTGTTCTGGTTAGCTCTATATGTTGCTGAAACGGGCTTTATAATGCTGTGCAAATATCAATGAAATATTAGAAAATCACTTATGGGTGGGCTTTTGACCTATGTCAATCACTAAAAATATAAACGTACTACAGTATATATAACAGATGTATACTTAATAACACAGCCTGTTGGTGCAGGCCTGGATTAGAACTAAATTTATAGTCATTGATATCTGTTGTATTAATTATTAATCGATAAAATGAGGAAAAGCGCATGAAGAAACTAAAACTATTTACAATTGCAGCGGCATTAACCATCGCTTCTACTACAGCAAGTGCGTGGTGGGGCCCGTTCGGTAACAATGGTTATAATAATGGTTATAATAATTATAATAATAATTATAACGGTTATAACGATGGCTACGGACGTGGCTTCGGCGACATGATGGGTGATGGTAATTTTGGTTTTAATATGAGTGGCAGTGGTCGAGGTAGTGGTCAGGGTTACGGTAGCGGTTATAACGATTATAACGGGCGGAATAATTTCAACCATTATAACAGGTATAACGGATATAATGGTTATGCACCTTATGGTTATGGCTATGGTCCTGCGCCTTATGGTTATGGTCCGGCACCTTATGGTTACGCGCCAGCGCCTTATGGCTATGCTCCTGCCCCCGTAGCACCAGCGGCACCAGCTGCGCCTTAGAAAGTAGTAGCGGGTATTTTAATACTCCGAAGCTGACCTTTATCAGGTCAGCTTTTTTTTGCACAAAAATTAAGTATTTAGCCTGTTTTTCACAGCGGATACCATTAAAAGGCTGTACCCTCGATAACAACAAGAGTGTGTTTTTAAGGTATGATATCGGCTTTTAAATAATCGAAATTCGGGATTTGTAGACGTTAATGCGAGATAACACTCAGCAGGTAGGTGAGCAAGCGAGCTGGAGCTCCCTGGAAAAACGCGCGGGAGTCTCACTGGCGACAATATATGCGGTGCGCATGTTAGGTCTGTTTATGATACTCCCCGTCTTTTCGCTTTATGCTGAGCAATTTGAAGGTTCAACTCCTCTACTGGTAGGGCTGGCACTGGGTATATATGGCCTGACCCAGGCCTTGTTGCAAATTCCTTATGGTATGTTGTCTGATCGTTTTGGACGTAAACCGATGATTACAATCGGTTTGCTGGTGTTTGCGGCGGGCAGCCTGTTAGCGGCTGATGCGAATACTATTTATGATGTCATTATTGGCCGAGCTTTGCAGGGGAGCGGGGCAGTAGCCGCTGTTCTTATGGCACTTGCAGCTGACTTATCTCGGGAAGAACATCGCCTGAAAATGATGGGTTTCATCGGGGTTAGCATCGGTTTTGCTTTCGCTATTGCAATGATTACCGGGCCCATTCTTAATCAAATTGTTGGTTTGTCGGGAATCTTTATTGTGACCGCGATACTCGCTATATTTGCTTTAATTATATTATTTGTCTGGGTGCCAAACCCAAAAGAAAGTATCTTCCATCGAGATACACAGGCGAATCCAACGTTGTTTAAAACCGTACTAGCAGATACCCAGTTATTACGCCTGGATTTTGGTATTTTAATACTGCATATGGTGCTCATGGCGACCTTTGTGTCATTTCCATTAGTATTACAGAATGAAGCGGGCCTGGCTTCGGTAGATCACTGGAAACTCTATCTGCCGGTATTTTTACTCAGTGTTGCCATTATGGTGCCCTTTATTATTATTGCGGAAACCAAACGTCGTATGAAGCAGGTCTTTGTGGGTGCTATTGCGGTATTGGCTGTTGCAGAGCTCAATCTATTTTTTGGTGGAGGCTCTATGTGGCATTTAGCATTAACGATGGTTGTGTTTTTTAGTGCTTTTAATTTACTGGAAGCCAGTTTACCTTCGCTGGTTTCCAAAATGTCACCTGCTGATCGTAAGGGCACGGCAATGGGGCTGTATTCGTCAAGCCAGTTTCTGGGGGCCTTTTTCGGCGGGGTGTTAGGCGGGTTGGCATATGAATTCGCAGGGGCTCAGGGCGTTTATCTGATGTGTAGCTTTGCCTTATTGGTATGGTTGCTGTTAGCCTATACAATGAAAAACCCGAGATATGTGAGCACATACCTGTTAAAAATCGGTAAAATAGAGCCGTCAAAAGTAAATCAGATGGTTTCTGCTTTAGTTTCGGTGCAGGGTGTGGCTGAAGCGGTAATTCAGCCAGATGAGGGCATTGCGTACCTAAAAGTAGAGTTGCATGCACTGGATAAAACAGCGTTACTGAAGTACTCAATTAACGAAACATAAACATAACGTTGCAGTTAATATCTGCAGTATTATATGTAAAATCATAGATAATATAGGGCAAAAACATGGCAAGAGGCGTAAATAAAGTAATTCTGGTGGGTACCTGTGGTAAAGACCCTGAAACCCGTTATATGCCTTCCGGCGGCGCAGTAACATCAATTAGTATTGCTACTAATGAAAGCTGGAAAGATAAAAAAACCGGTGAAAAACAAGAGCGTACGGAGTGGCACAATATTACCTTTTTTAATCGTCTTGGTGAAATCGCCGGAGAATATTTAAAAAAAGGTCAGCAGGTATATATTGAAGGCAGCCTACGTACTGAAAAGTGGCAGGATAAAAGTGGTAACGATCGTTACACTACGAAAATTATTGCCAATGAAATGCAAATGTTAGGTGGTCGTGCAGGTGGTGGAGATTTCACACCGCAACAGCAGTCTCAATCTCAGCCTGCTAATGAGCCCGCACCGATGGCACCAGTTGATGATAGTTTTGATGATGATATTCCGTTTTAGCAAACACCTAAAGAAAATGTAAAGATTCTTTAGGTTTTTCTAACTGTAAAATATTTTAAAGCCCTGTTTCAACAGGGCTTTTTTTATGCCAATAAATTCATTTTTGGTTTGTTGTATTGTAATAAAAAAAACTACAAAAATAAGTACGTGGAACACTAGATAAACTGTGTTTTATCAGCTAAAAATATAATACACGTTTGAAATGATCTAAGAACTGCAGGGGGGATTTTTTTATTATAGCTTTAGGTTCCCCTGTCTGCAATGCATGGTTTGAAAAGTGCATGTCCACACCTGACGTTCGCTCTGTTATGTCCTGAATTTAAAAAATGACTAATTTCGATCGTAAAACTTAATTAAATCAATAAGGTACGCATTATGAATAATCTTGAAATAGAGGGAAATATCATAGAGTTAAGAGCAGATGGTCGATTGCAGAATTCTGCAGACTGGACGCCAGAACTCGCGTTAGAGTTGGCAAGTAATGAAGGCCTGACATTGACAGATGAGCACTGGGATGTGATTAATACAATGCGAGATTATTACAATGACTTTAATACCTCGCCTATTTTAAAACTATTGCGTCGTGAATTGTCTAAAGAGTATGGTGTAGAGCGGGCAACAGAAGGCGCTTTAATCGCTCTATTTCCAGGTGGGGTGCAACATCAGGGAAGTCGGATTGCGGGGATTCCCCTTGCCTATCTTGATGCCGAGTTAGACGAGGCTTCACGTATCAAACCTGTACAACCAGGTAAGCACTCCACTGGTCATTTTAATGACGTATTTGACTTTAATGGTAAATCCATCACCGTGTATACATCGGGAAACCTGGTCAATCTGGAAGACTGGAATGAAGAGATGGCGGGTGTGTTAGCTGAGAAAGAAGGCATTCAGCTGACAGATGAACACTGGGTGGTTATTAACTTTCTGCGCAAGTTCTACTTCCAGTACGGCGTGGCACCGATGGTGAAAATTCTTATTAAGCATATGACGGATGAGTTGGGTGCAACCATTGTAAATAAAGAAAGAATGTATGAGTTATTTCCTGGTGGGCCGGCTAAGCAAGGCTCACGTATTGCCGGTTTACCATTCCCACAGGGCTGTATTGACGATTAGCCGCAAATTGTCAGTTACATAAGTGCTGGCCTAAACATGTATGATGTTTTTTACTAAAGCCGCCCTCAATCGGGGCGGCTTTTTAGGCTATTAAAATACGCATAATAATACCGCAGTTGGGTACTTCATCAAATGTCTGCAAATTAGCGACAGGGCACGATTGCATTCACCCGTTCAACGGTTAGAATACCTTGAAATAATGAATACTGATTAAGAGTTAAGGAATTAGGAAAATATGTGCGGAATTGTAGGAGCAGTAGCAGAGCGTAATGTGACACCTATTTTATTAGAGGGTTTAAGGCGTCTTGAATACAGGGGATACGATTCAGCGGGTATTGCAGTTATAAACGAAGCGAGTCGCCTGGATCGGGTGCGTCGCGTCGGTAAAGTAGAAAACTTATCTGAATCACTAAAAGAACACCCATTAAAAGGTTTTTTAGGTATTGCGCATACCCGTTGGGCGACACATGGTGAGCCATCCGAGCCAAATGCTCATCCGCATATTTGTAATAATTCAGTTGCAGTCGTACATAATGGCATTATTGAAAACCATGGTGAGTTGCGCGAGCAGCAAAAAGCGAGTGGATATACCTTTACCTCAGGAACCGATACTGAAGTGGTGGTGCATCAGATTGAGCTTTATAAAAAAACTGGTGACGATTTATTGCAAGCAGTAAAAAAAGCCACCCAGGATTTTGAAGGTGCTTATGCATTAGGTGTAATTTCAGTTGATGAACCAGGGCGTTTGATAACTGCTCGCAGTGGCAGCCCACTAGTTATAGGTATAGGTTTTGGTGAATACTTTATCGCTTCTGATGTTGCGGCTCTGTTACCGGTTACGCAACGTTTTATATTTTTAGAAGAAGGTGATATTGCTGATATCACAAAAGATAGCCTGGTTATTTATGATAAAAATGACCAACAGGTTAAACGAGATATCAGTACATCTGAATTAAGTGTTGATGCGGTTAGCCGCGGTGAATTTCGTCATTACATGATGAAAGAAATTCACGAACAACCGATTGTTTTAGGTGAGGTGTTAGAGGGCAGAATTTATGATGGTAAAGTTTTAGATTCAGCCTTTGGTGCCGAAGCCGGGCAAGTTTTTGATAAAGTAAAACGTGTACAGATTATTGCCTGTGGAACATCATTTCATGCGGGCATGGTGGCGCGTTACTGGTTAGAGTCACTGGCGGGTATACCCTGTAATGTAGAAGTTGCATCAGAGTTTCGTTACAGAAATCCGGTTGTATCGGATGACACCCTGATTGTCACTATTTCCCAGTCTGGGGAAACCGCGGATACGCTTGCAGCGTTACGTAACCTTAAGGAAAAATCCGAGTACTCACTGTCTATTTGTAATGTGCCAGAAAGCTCCCTGGTACGTGAATCAAAATTAGTATTAATGACACGAGCTGGCCCGGAAATAGGCGTGGCATCAACCAAGGCATTTACAACCCAGTTAGTGTGTTTAATGTTAATGACAATTGCTTTAGGAAAACGTCACGGTTTAGCTGAAGAAAAAGAAAAACAATTAATTGAACACTTAGTTGGTCTGCCTTCTATTATTGAAAGTGTGCTTGAGAATAACCATATCGAAGACTGGGCCGATGAATTTAAAGACACATTAAATTCTATTTTTCTGGGTCGTGGTGTGCAGTATCCAATCGCAATGGAAGGCGCGTTAAAGTTAAAAGAAATTTCCTACATACATGCCGAAGCCTATGCGGCAGGTGAGTTGAAACATGGGCCGCTGGCTCTGATTGATCCGCAAATGCCGATAATTGCAATCGCGCCTAAAGATGGCATGCAAGATAAATTAAAGTCTAATTTAATGGAAGTGCTGGCTCGTAACGGCGAAGTTTATTTATTTGCTGATGAAAGACTTGATATGAGTGATATGGGGGATATGTGCCATGTAATGACGATTCCCGCAGTTGAACCAGAAGTGGCCCCCATTTTGTACGCTATACCTATGCAGTTGTTTTCATATTTTGTTGCGGTGAGAAAAGGTACTGACGTAGATCAACCAAGAAACCTGGCTAAATCGGTTACAGTTGAATAAGTAATTAATTAGTGTTTTCAGATTATTCCAGACAAATATAGTCGAAAACTGATAGAAGATGAATCAGTGATATGATTTCAAAAACTAAGTGGAAACCATGACAGTTGACCTAAATAGCCGTTACGGCCTAAACCCTGCGCATAGCGAAGTGGTAGAGGCATGTAAAATTATTGAGCCATGTAAAACCTTGGACATGGGCTCTTCCAATGGACGTAATGCCTTATACCTGGGCCAGCTTGGCTTTGACGTAATCGCAGTTGACAACAACCCCAGTGCTATTGATATGCTGCAGAAAATTGTCAGTGAAGAGGGGCTAGCCAACATTAAGGCACAGGTGTACGACATTAATAATGCCGGGCTTGATGTGGATTATGGCTTTATTGCCTGCACCGTAACCTTGATGTTTGTCGAGCCGGCTCGCGTTGATGTGGTTATTGCCGATATGCAAGCGCATACTCTAGCTGGTGGTTATAACCTGATTGTTTGCGCTATGAGCACTGAAGAACACCCATGCCCAGCCAACTTCCCTTTTACCCTGGGAGCAGGGCAGTTGCGTGAGGCCTACGAGGGCTGGGAGCTGATTAAGTACAATGAAGATTTAGGTACTATGCACAACGGCGCGCAATTGCAGTTTGCGACCATGTTGGCGCGGAAACCAGAGCATAACTAAAATCAATCGATTCTGCTTTGTAGTTTGGTCGAATTAACTAAACGTCTGCTTACCTGAAGCAAACGACCATATATGATTATCGCCTAATCTCCCAAAAACCGTGACCCCATTTTTAAATTTCATAACCCTTAAAAAATAGGGTTGAAAGCATATTAGAAATCCATTAAATTGCACTCCGCCGTGTGGCCCCCCAAAGATTATAAGTATAGAGAGATTTAAGATGGTAGATGCAACTGCAATTCTGGCGGTTTTCGGTGTTCTTGGTTCAATAACAGTTTTTGCTGTGCTTGGTTATAGAATTACTCGTTTAATGAAAACGTGTAATTCAGAAGATTCATAATTTTTTTTAAGAAACTCTTAAAAGAAAACATTAAAAAACTACCACAAATGAACACAAATTTTATTGAGTATTAAAACCAAATAATATTGTGTTTTTATTTGAGTGACCATTAGCGTGTATTTTCGATAGTCTTTCACCTTTATAATTCTTCATGTATTCCACGATAATGTATGACTGATTGAGTTAATGAAATATGGGTTTATGTTTTGTTAAAAGGAAATGAAAATTACCACTTAAATACAATCATCTAGCATTGACATTAGTGCGTCCATGCACGTCAAAACGAATAAACGGAAATAAGTTTTTGTATAACTACATTAAATAATTTAGCTTTTAATTTGCGTTCATTAGCGTGTATTTGCGGTAGTCTTCTATCTTTAATCCGTTAATTTTCGGTAATCTCTCGTCCGTATACTAATCTTAACGATGTTTTTGAGACTGACGTTTGCTGTATTTTATCTGCCGGTTTTTTATACTCGCTTCTTGCGCAGCAGAACCAATATGTTCTTCACCCCGTGATCGGGCTAATTGAACCTGTTTTTCACGTTCACTAAATCGTTTACGCTGTGTTTCGGTTTTTTTATCGAAACAATGATGGCAGCTAACCCCCTGAATAAACTTTTCACTTTTTTTGTCATCTTCAGTAATCGGTAATCGACAGGCATGGCACTGGTCATAAGTGCCCTTTTCTAATGAGTGATCAACGCTAACGCGATTATCAAATACGAAACACTCGCCTTCCCATAGAGACTCTTCCTGGGGAACATTTTCCAGGTACTTTAATATGCCGCCCTGTAAATGATAAACCTCTTCAAAACCCTGCTCTTTCAGGTAAGCGGTCGATTTTTCACAACGTATACCACCGGTGCAAAACATGGCTACTTTTTTATGTTTTGCAGGTTGCAGGTTTTGTTTAACATAGTCAGGAAATTCACGGAAAGTTTCTGTTAGCGGATCAACTGCATTTTTGAATGTGCCGATGGACGTTTCGTAAGCATTACGTGTATCAATTAATGTCACGTCAGGATCTGAAATTAAAGCATTCCAGTCTTCCGGTTTAACATAGGTGCCTACTACATGATTCGGGTCTATGCCCTCAACACCCATAGTAACAATTTCTTTTTTGAGTTTTACACGGGTTCTGTAAAAAGGCATATTGTCATCGTAAGATGACTTGTGGCGAAGATCCGCCAGGCGAGGATCAGATTTTAACCAGTCAAGTAAAATATCAATCGACTTCTGACTACCCGCTACGGTGCCGTTGATGCCCTCACGAGCCAGTAAAAGTGTGCCTTTAACTTCATTCTCTAACATGAGGTCTAATAGTGGCTGGCGTAATTCTTTATAATTATCAAGAATCACGAAGTGATATAAGGCGCTAATAACGACTTGTGACATAGTATCTACCTGTGTACTGCGAGCTGGAACGTAAATCCAGTGCATATTTTTAAAGCAAAGCATTATACCTAAATGCTTATTATTAGCGTAACTATTATCCCGACACTTCGTCTGCTAAATGGTGTTTATGCCATAAATGAGTGATCATATTTAGCAAATAAGTAATGAGGTGATGTAAATGACGAATTATCAGGCGAAATATGAATGTTAGGTTTCATTAAATCGATAACTCAATTTTTGGGTATTAATGCACAAAGTGCAAAACTGAGCGCTATTTTTATAACGGAAAGTGGCGGCCAGCCAATGCACTTGGTTAAAACAGTTAATGTTATAAAAGACGGTGGTTTAGAAGGTGATAGATATAACTCGAATACGGGTTACTGGCATCGGGTAGAAGCCTGCCAGGTTACGCTTATTTCAGAGCATGATTTGATGTTAGCTGAGAAATCGAGTTCTCTTACTTTTAGAAATGGTGAACACCGTCGTAATCTTGTAATTTCAGGTTTAAAAACAAAACAACTGGAAGGTAAATTATTTCGTATTGGTGAAGTTGTGTTTCGTTACGATAAAAAAAGACCACCCTGTGGTTACCTTAATAAAATAGAAGGTAGAGGTAGGGCGCTGGCGCTTAGTTATAATAGTGGTGTTTGTATTAAGGTGTTACAGGGTGGGAGAATATCAGTGGGTGATAAGGTTTACGTTGTAAAAGAAAAGAATAAAGAAAAAGACAACGCAAATGAACGCAAATAACCGCGAATGCACGCCATAAAATTAAAAGTAAAATAAAAAATATATCATGCAGTGTGCCGCAGGCACACAACATAAATATTCGCGTTTATTTGCGGAATTTGGCGTTCATTTGCGTTTTCTTTTTCTTCTTACGCTTTTTATAAATAACATAATATTTTATTTGCGTTCATCCGCGTGCATTTGCGAAAAATATGTTTTATTTTTTATCTCGTTCCCATGCTCCTGCGTGGGAATGCATAGGTTTCGATGTACTAGCCAGAACTCCGTGCGGCTTCAGGTACAGGGCTTAATTCATCTTTTAATGCAACCAGTGAAACCTGGCTAATCTCATAAATACGATGCGCTGAGTTATTTTTCCCCGTGTCGTAGTAAACAACGTATTGTTTGTTTATATATCCAGGCAATCAATTTTTTATGGTGTGAGTTACTAATGACGGGAGTGAAGAAGTTTGTAAGGTATGATTTACCAGGTTAGCTATGCATTCCCACGCGGGAGCGTGGGAACGAGTTAAAAGCAGGCTAACGCAAATGAACGCGAATAAACGCAAATAATCGTTTGAGTATCTAAATTGAATAATGTTGTTTTTAATTTGCGTTTATTTTCGTTTATTTGCGGTAAATGTTTGATGCTTTTTTTCTTTATTCCAGTCTCAAACAGGTTTAACTTTAAACCTGCCCACTTCTACTGAACAAACTACCACACGTGTTGCTGCTTTAATTTCATCAACACCCGCATCTCTATAAATTTCAACCTTCCATTCAATACCTGAATATTGAGTTGTACCCGGTGATAGTAAAGTGATGTCCTGTTGTAAAACAAATTCATAACCAACCAGATCACTGCTGTTATCCTTTTTGGGAACGTCGACATTTTGTAAGTTCTGCAGTGGTTTCCATAAAAGAAGGGCGGCGATGGCAGCGCAAATTCCGCTGCTGGCAAGGCCTGTTTCCCAGGTTTCATTTAATATACCTGTCATCATCAAAATGCCGGTAATGATTGCACCTATGCCACCAAATAGTAGTATACCGGTAATCGCACCCAGGCTTATTTCAGCCACGAGCATAGCAAAGCCAAGCATAATCCAGAACTCGGCCTGATGTGTGTTGATATATTCAGCTATCATAGTGATTACTCAGATGTTTTTTTATTTAAGGTATTAATAATAGTCATTGCTTCAGCGACCATACTAGATGCATTACTCTGGTTTTCAGGTAGCAACACAACCGAAGATTCTTTTGCAATGGCATGTTTGGCTTCAATGGCCTGCCCAGCAAGATCAAGTTGAATCGCTTTCTGACCTTCTTCTGTATTAGCGACTTTACCAATGGTATCAATTGCTTTTGCTTTTGCTTCGGCAACGGCAATAATCGCCTGAGCTTCACCTTCAGCGCGGAGTATCTGTTCAGCACGGTCAGCTTCTGCATTTAATACCGTAGCGCGTTTCTGGCCTTCAGCAACATTAATGGCTGACTGGCGTTCACCTTCTGACTCTAAAATAGAAGCACGTTTATCACGCTCCGCTTTCATCTGTCGTTCCATGGCTTCGAGTACAGAACGAGGGGGCTCTATGTCTTTTATCTCATAACGTAAAACCTGCACGCCCCAGGGTTCAGCCGCTACATTAATACTATTCACAATATTTACGTTTAAAGCATCACGTTCTTCAAATGTTTTATCCAGATCAATTTTACCAATTTCTGAACGCATGGTCGTTTGCGCAAGTTGCGTAACCGCGTAGGCATAATTATCAACACCGTATGATGCTTTATAAGGGTCAAGTACTTTTATATACAGAACACCATCTACAATTAAAGATATATTATCTTTAGTAATGGCGCCCTGGCTTGGCACATCAGTCGCCTGTTCTTTTAATGAGCGGTTGTAAGCTACTTTATCAATAAAAGGAATCATAAAGTTCAAACCAGCTTCCATGCTTTTATTGTATTTACCAAAACGTTCAACTACAAAAGCCCGGTTTTGTGGAACAAATTTAATTGAAAACTTAATTAGAATGAAAATAAGGATGGCCAGGCCAACCCAAAAGCTAAAAATTAAACCTAATATTTCTTCAATAATCATCTTAAATGTATCCTTATTTATAATTGTTTTAACTTAGTTGTTACAGTTCAGTTCTTAAGTAGCTATGTAAACCTGTTTAATCTTCAAGCACCTCAAAAATAGCATTACACAAAATTTCAATTTCCTCTTGTTTGATAATATACGGAGGCATCAAATAAATCAGTTTACCAAAAGGCCGAATCCATACACCCTTATTAACAAAAGCCGTCGGTATGGTTTTCATATCCACCGCAGTTTTGCATTCAACTACGGCTATAGCACCGAGTACTCTCACATCTTTAACATTAGTTAATTTAGAGCATTTTTCAAGAGAATGGTTTAACCAGCCTTCAATCTGTTTTATTTTAGACTGCCAGTCAGAGTTTAAGAGTATTTTAATGCTTTCATTAGCAACAGAGCAGGCTAAAGGGTTGGCCATAAATGTTGGGCCATGCATAAATAAACCCGGGTAACCGTTTGATATGGTATGGGCTATTCTGTCATTAGTGAGTGTGGCGGCCAGGGTTAAATAACCACCGGTTAAAGCTTTGCCTACGCACATGATATCCGGTTGAATCTGTGTGAATTCGCAGGTAAATAGTTTTCCGGTGCGCCCAAAACCCGTGGCTATTTCATCAAAGATTAACAGTACATTAAATTCATCACACAACTCACGAGCTTTATTTAAATAATCAGCAGAATAAAAGCGCATACCTCCAGCGCCCTGTACAACCGGTTCAATAATAAAGGCAGCTAGTTGTGTGTGGTTGGCCTCCAGCGCAGACCTGAGATTGTTTAGATCGGTTTCGTTACAGCTCTCATTAAAAGCACTCGTTGGTGAATCAATGAATAGCTGCTGTGCAAGTGACTGATTAAATAAACTGTGCATACCGGTTTCCGGGTCACTGACCGACATAGCGCCAAAAGTATCACCATGATAACCGATACGAACCGTCAGAAACTGTTGTTTCTGTGACGAGGAGTCGGCCTGCTTATCCTGCCAGTATTGAATGGCCATTTTCATCGCAACTTCAACGGCAACAGAACCGGAATCACTGAAAAATACAGAGTTTAAAGTTGAAGGCGTGATATCAACTAACGTTTTAGCAAGCTCAACAGCCGGTGGGTGAGTCAGGCCGCCAAACATTACGTGACTCATGTTTTGTAACTGGTTTTCTATAGCTTTGTTCATCTGCGGATGATTATAACCATGAATGGCGCACCACCATGATGACATGCCATCTATCAGCTCCCTGTCATCCGCCAGTTTCAGGCGCACGCCATGGGCAGATACCACTGGAAACACGGGCAAATCGCTTCCCAGAGCTGAATAAGGATGCCAGATATATTGTTGATCAAGTTGTAATAACTGCTGGTATAAATCCATAAGAGTGGGCTTGATGAAATAAGCTGTTACCTTACCTTATGCTCATGGTAAGGTCGAGAGTCTGATTAAATGCGAAAGATAAACTGAATGATTAAAGAGTTATACCGAGTAGAAGATGAACTGGGGCCAGTTCTGGTTCTGGAAAAGGGTGATAAAAGAATTTTAAGCTTTGACTCCAGGTTGCAACAAAGCTCTGTTTATATGAATAAACCCTTTTATCTGGCCCATGAATACACGCAGATTATGATACTCGGTATGTTATTTGTAGACGCGAAAAATGTCACCATTCTCGGTCTGGGCGGAGGTAGTTTAGGGCATTACTTTAATCATTATTATCCACATGTACTGACTCGTATTGTTGAATTAAGACAATCGGTAATAGATGTCGCCTATCAATGGTTTAACTTGCCACAAAAAGCCAATTTAAAAGTTATATGTAAAGATGCTAACGTTTATATAAAACAGGCAAAAGAACAAAGCATTGATCTGTTATTAAGTGATCTTTATATCGCAGAGGGAATGAGTGAGATCCAGGCGCACACTGGCTTTATTAAAAGCTGTCATCAGGCGTTAAGTGAAAATGGCTGGTTAGTGATTAACCTGCATGACTTGCCCGGTGATGATTCAGAAATTATGCAAAGCATTCGTAATACTTTTGCAGATCTGTATATGTGTGAAGTTTATAGCGGCAACTGGATATTATTCTGTGGCAAAACAGAAGTTGAGTATACCGACCATGAGTTAAACGAACGTGCCAGAGCTTTAGATAAAAATGTTGAAATGCAGTTAATGTATTATTACAAGCAATTACGAAACATATATAGTGTATGAAGTGAATATTATAAATTCAGTTTTATATGTTAAGTTTTATATAAATAGTTAAGAATAAGGCTTTGGTAATTAATGAATAAATTGATTCTAATAATGTTGCTCACGGTAGTAGTAACAGCATGCACTACAAATAAATCAAAATTTGTAGAAGTAAAAGCATCGTCAGAATCAGAAACAGCGTTATATATTTATCGCCCCTATTCCATGTCAAATATGATGATAACACCAGAGATAAATATTGATGGCATAATAATAACCGATATTAAAAACAGTAGTTATCATTATTTCTTTTTGTCACAGGGAAAACATACTGTAAAGCTGGAAGTAGACGAACGTTATTCCGGGGTGCAGAAAGTTGATATAGATTTACAGCAGGCTAAAACAGTGTATTTACGGGTTAATACATCACTTAAGTTTGAAAAGAATAAACCTTACAGCCGCAGTTTTAGTCTTCAGGTGGTTGATAAAGAGACCGCATTAACGGAAATTCAGACTACTCAATATGCAGGTAAAGAAAAGGCGGCTAAAAAAGAAGAGTTAGAAAATGAAATCAAGTCTTCGGCTGATTCTCAAGATGAAATAGCTAAAGATCAGTTCACAATACAAAAAACCAGAAATCCTTTTGCTAAGTAAGCGTACCAAATTATAAGCCTTGCGAGAGCAGATCATCCTTAAATTGGTAGGCTTAAAAATCGTTAGTTGTTAATGTTTAACATGATTTGTAGGAAAAATCCTACAAATAATAAATTGAACGCAAAACTATTTACTGATACCCTTTGTCGCAATAAGTTCAAAATAAATAATAATTCTGTACAACACGTTGTAACAGAAATAGTGATATCAGTGCATTAAATGATGTGTTAATGCACTATTAGTGCTGGAAAGACAGGGCAAGGAAATAGGGCAGGGAAAATGAAAAGTTTGTTTTCAAGTAAACTTGCGTCTGCAGGTTTATGTTTGTGTGTGACTGTGTGTCTACCGTTCAATTCTTTCTTCATGCCTTCTATCTCTGCGGGTAAAAACCGTTTCATATCTCCATCTGATAATTGAGCTGGCAATCTCTCCTAATAATAAATGTCGCATTAATGCGTAATTAATAAAAATAAAAAGTAACCGTATGAATAAATCAAGCAGTCTAAAGCGCCGAATAAGTAGGAGTTAGGCTTTATATCAAATTCAATATCATTAAAACAGGAGAATATAATTGAATAATTTAATCGCAGTAAAAACAATAACTATATTAGCATTATTTGCACTTTTAGGTGGTTGCGCAGGTATTGCCAAAGCACCAGATCATTTAGACAAACAAGCAAAAGAGTTTAAAGCTCACCCTGATTACTCTCAGGTATATGTTTATAGGAATGAGTCATTTGGTGGCGCAATTTCTATGCCTGTAACTATTGATGGAGAATTGGCAGGTACTACCGGGCCGAACTCTTTTTTCAAATTCAATCTTTTGCCCGGCGTTCACACCATAACGTCACAAGAAGATGAATCAAAATTAAAAATTACAACTAAAAGAAATGAGCTCTATTTTGTATGGCAAGAAGTTAAGATGGGCGCGTTCTCTGCAGGATCAAAATTACAATTAGTTAACGCATCTCAAGGTAAGAGCGGCGTATTAGAAAGCACTCTTATTGACTCTAAAGCTGGAATAAACCCTAATAAATAAGTTAACACTGACTGTTTTTTCTTGCGGCCTGAATATCAGACGGTAAGAAAAAATAGCAGGTTATTGAGTTGTTAGAGTCTTTTTAAAAAGGCGAACAGATCTGTTAAATTATTCTTTTTTAGTTTAAATGGTATAAGAGTTTGGCTTTATTGAGGAGTTAAAGTTGATTAAGTATCTTTTGTTTGTAGTTTTACATATGTCCGCATTTAGTAGTTATGCATCAGAAAGTGTTTTAGGCGATAGTAAATGGCTGTTTGAGATGTCAGGCTCATATGGTGGTGATAGTCTGGGTACGATTTTGTTTTATGGTGGTGAAGATCAGAGTATTAAAGCAGGTCAAGGACTGGCTTTTTCTACTGGCTTTCAACAGGAATTAAAAGATTCAGATTTTGGAATTAAAGCCCTTATCGGTTATAAGTTTTCATCATCTATGGCATCTAATGCTGATGTGTGGAAAACAGTAACGCCATTAGATATTATTCCTTATTACAGGATAAATAAAAACAGTCGTATTGGTCTAGGTGTGACTCTTCACCTTAATCCACAAATAGATTGGGATTGGCTGGCTCCTTCAGAAAAATTTGATGATGCTAGTGGCCTGGTTTTTGAATACTCATATAGTGCATTTTCTTTTGGTTATACTTCTATTTCATACACCTCTATTAATCGTGATGTGGATGCAAGTCATTTTTTTATTAAGGTAAATAACTCATTTTAGTGAGCGGTCATTGATAACTTAAGGGGCAAGGGGACTATAAATAAGAGGCAGATCCAGTTAACCTCAAGTCTCTTTGTAAATTAAATATGACATTGCTTATATTTACAACTAAAGTTGTGACTAGAATTACAAACAACACACTAATAAAGAAAATATAGGGAATTTGAATCATGTCAGAAGACCAGGATATAAAAAAGATGATTCAGCAGGGCTTTGATACGGTAGCGCAGGGTTATGATCATCCGTCTTTATCGTTCTTTCCAGAAACCGCAAAACGTATGATGCATCATCTGGATTTAAACTCAGATCAGTTATTGCTTGATGTATGTACCGGTACGGGTGTTGTTGCACTGGCTGCGGCTGAGTTGTTAACCGAGGGTAAGGTGACAGGTATTGACCTGTCTAGAGGCATGTTAGAACAGGCTAAAAGTAAAGCTTCTGTACAGAATTTAAGCAATGCCGAGTTTTTGCAAATGGATTTAGATCATCTTGATTTTGCAGATGGCAGTTTCGACATTGCTAGCAGTAGTTTTGGTTTGTTTTTTTTAGAAGATATGACTCACGCTTTAAATAATATCAGTCGAGTTGTTAAGTCAGGCGGAAAAATTACAATTAGCACATTTACAGGTGAGGCTTTTTCACCTATGTCTGATATGTTTCTGCAATGTTATGAATCTTTTGGTATGCAAGTGCCTTCATTATCCTGGAAAAGATTATCAACTAAAGAGTTGATTCAGGCGCAATTTGAGGAAGTGGGTATAACTAAAGTAAATGTTCACCATGAGCCGCTTGGTTACCAGATGACGGATGCACAGATGTGGTGGGACGTAGTCTGGAATGCGGGTTATCGTTCTTTATTAAATCAGTTAACTGAGCAGCAACAAATTGAGTTTAAGGAAAAACATATCGCTGAAATTAACCAGTTATTAGGTGAAGAGGGTGTCTGGTTTAACACGGAAGTATTGATAGCCGTAGCAGAAAAAAAATAACGTAGGAGTGACCTTTGTGGTCACATTTTATTCAGACCTGTGTGAAGTCTAAAGCAGGGTGTCCCTCCTACGGTATTTAAAATAAGGTGGGTGGTTGGCCCCAGCCAACCACCCTAGCAGCGCATGACTTCTGCTAAACCGATAGAATATTCTTTTATCATTTCTATCGTAATCGCAGAGAAGCTCCCGGATAAGTTACCAGAGAAGTTACTTAGGCAATCACGCATTGGCTTTCATTTTACATCAAAGCTTTTATAAAAGCTCTGATTTACTTCGCACTTACTAAACAACTCGGTAAGTTAATTGTTTAAAATTAACTTTTGGTTGTGTGCGCCTGATTCATTTCTGAAATAAATTTCTGGCGACGCTCTTCCATTAGTTTCATCATTTCAACTCGGTGTGTTTCCATAACTTCAAACATCGGATCTTGCTTAAACGCAGGTTGTTGAAAAGCAGCAGTTTGATGAGTTTGTCTGTTACGTGCAAACTCCATCATTAACTGACGTTGTTTGTCAGATTTTTCAAAAGCCGCTTTCATCATTTCTCTTTGCTTTTGCAGGTTGTTAGTTATTGTTTCACGTTGCCTGGCTCTCATGTCCTGAAAGGCCTGCTGATTATTTTTAGAAAAATCATCTATTAATACAGGTGCAGTTGAAGCCATTGTCTCAGTCGGATTAAATGTGTTTTCTGCTATTGCATTTTCTTTATTTGTTAGTGTATTAACTGAAGATGTTTCAATAACATCACTGCTGCCTTCGGTGCTTTCTAGTATGGCAATAATATCTGTCGAATGAGTCGACCATACCGAGCCAATAATTAAAGCAGCAATGCCAACAAACACTGCCAGTGTGCCCGCTCTAAGAAAGAAACCATTAGCGGTTTTTGATTTTGCTTCTACAGATTCTTTAACAGATGTTTCAGTTTCTGTAACGGTTATAACATCTTCTTTAGTTGTAACAGCGTCTTTATTTTCTGTGTCTTTTTTAGTCATTTCTATATGCCTCAAAATATTTAACATAATTGAACCAGTACTTAATATCACCGGTTATCATGTATAATTTTTTTAATTCGTAAATGTTAATAAAACAGTAAGCTTCATGCGCTTGTGACCAGTACAGGTCAGTAGTTTAAATATATAAGAGAATTATTATATTAGCAATATATGATGAGTGCCGTTGGTCGGGTTTTAGCCAGATAAATATTAAGGTTTATATAACACTGCGGTGCCTGAATAATGTCTGATGTTAATGTTTGCAAAAGCTGCAGTAGAAGGTTGTAAGATAAACTTATAAGAGAATTTGTTATTAACAGGATATTAATAAATGACTGACACACAGATAGAGAGCTTAAATCAGCAATTTGCCCTGTCGTCACCTGAGGTGAGTCTTCGTATCGTTAAGGGAGAAGGTGATATACCGCTTATAGAGGTTAAAAACCAGCTGGCTGAAAGCAGAATACGCTTACAGGGCGCGCATATTTTAAGCTGGCAGCCCTCTAATCAGGATGATGTTATCTGGTTATCAAAAGATGCCAGCTTTTTAGAAGGTAAATCTGTTAGAGGGGGCATACCTATATGCTGGCCCTGGTTTGGTGCTCATCAGAGCAATAACTCTTTTCCCGCCCATGGGTTTGCACGCACAGTTATGTGGGAGTTATGCGGAACAGAGCAATTGAAAACGGGGGAGACAAAAATTCGCTTCTGTTTGAATACCGAACATCTAAACGAGGCGATTCAGCTTATGTGGCCTTATGCAACTTCCGTTGAATATACCATTACACTGGGGTCTTCACTGAGTCTAGAGCTGAAAACCACTAATAATAGCGCAGAAGAATTAGTTATTGGTGAGGCCTTACACACCTATTTTAATATAAATGATATTAGCGCTACTCGGGTAGAGGGCTTGGATTCCAGGGAATACCTGGATAAGCCGGATAATTTTAAACGTAAAAAACAAAAGGGTCCTATTATTATCAAAGAAGAAGTGGATCGTATTTATGTGAAAACCGCAGATGATATTATTATTAATAATAGTTTAAGAAAAATTAAAATAAACAAACAGGGAAGTCAGTCGACCATTGTCTGGAACCCCTGGAAAACAGTGGCAGAGAAAATGGGTGACCTGGGTAAGGATGGTTATTTACAAATGTTATGTGTTGAATCGGCTAATGCAGCGGAAGATGTTATTCATATAAAAACGGGTCAGTCTCATACCTTATGTGTCACATATAGTGTGCAGGATGTTTGATCTAAAACTGTTATGTTTTGGTTTTGGCATGATCTTAAAGTGCTGAAATTATTTTGAAATCTGACTTCTGTACTTCGCCTTTATGGTGAGTGTGGTGTTATTTTAAATGTATGTAGAGCCAGTAAAATGACTTCACTATGTTATTTTATGCAAGTTTAACTACTGGTTACAGGCATCATAGATGCTCTATGAGAAGTTGATATAGATTCTGATAATGGCAAAATATGATCCAGGTCAATGCATGAAACGGAGTCTATTTTTAGTATTATAGACATGGTTGTTTTTTATGCATGATGGGATGTTGTCCCTGAAAAATAATCGCTGACAATGAAAAATCAAGGAATCAGAATATGACTAAAATTCATAAAATTCTTGCAATCATAACAGTAGCCTCAGCAACGCTGTTTATCATGTCTCCTGTTAACGCATTCTGGAGTCCATTTAACTGGGGTAACGGTAATAACTGGGGTAATGGTCCTGGCTGGGGTGGTTTTCCTGGCGCTTATAATAACCCCTGGGGTGGATATCCTGGATATGGTTATGGCGGTTATCCCGGAGGTTATGGTGGCTATCCTGGGTATGGTTATGGAGGTTACCCAGGTGTTTATGGTGGTTATCCTGCGTATGGTTATGGTGGTCTTAGTCGATACCCGGGTTACGGTGCGTTTCCAGCATATGGTGCCCCCTACGGTGGACCAGCGCCGATGATTGTACCGGCGAACTAGTCTTTATGTAACGCAAAAAGCCTGACTTTTTGCGTTACTTATTATTCTTAAAGTTTTCGCACCCTGTATTTGCGACCTTTAATTTTTCCATCAGACAGTATCTGTAAAGCCTGTTTAGTAAACGCCTGTTCTACTGCAACATAAGATACGATATCAAAAATATCAATTTTTCCGATATGTTTGCCCGCGAGTTGAGTGTTTTTAGTTAAAGCACCGAGGATATCACCCGCACGAATTTTGCTTTTTCGACCCGCAGTAATACATAAAGTATTCATGTCGGGTTTTATTTTAACACCCTGTTTGGGTTTTAATGCTGATATGTTTTCTATGCTCAGCGCTGATTTTTGATAGTCTTCTATGGCATTTACTTTGGGGGCTTCTGAGGCTGTAAACAAACTTAATGCCAGGCCATTTTTTCCGGCACGGCCTGTTCTACCAATTCGATGAATGTGTATTTCAGGGTCGGGTGAAATTTCAAAGTTAATAACCGCTTCTAAATCTTTTATATCTAAACCCCGTGCAGCGACATCCGTGGCAATTAAGATTGAGCTGCTTTTGTTAGAAAACTGAACTAACTTTTGATCGCGCTCTTTTTGCTCCAGATCTCCATGTAATGCGACCGCATGAAAACCTGATCTCCAGAGTTCTTCAGCCAGATCCTTACATTGCTGTTTTCGATTGCAAAATATAACGGACGATTGTGGGCTATAGTGCTGAAGCAATAAAACAAGGCTATCGGTTCGTTTGTTTCTATCTATTTCGTAAAACACCTGTTTTATATTTGCATCGTCATGAATAGATTCAACTAATATTTCAACAGGATTCTTTTGCATGGCCTGGCTTATTTTTTTTATTTGCTGCGGGAAGGTGGCAGAAAATAACAGGCTTTGTCTTTCTTTTGGTGTTTTATCAATAATGCTATTTATGTCATCTGAAAAACCCATATCTAACATTCTGTCAGCTTCATCAAGTACCAGCGTTTTTAAGTTATCCAGTTTTAATGTGCCTTTCTTTAAATGCTTTAAAATTCTACCCGGTGTGCCAACTACAATGTGTGGGTGATGATCAAGTGATGCAAATTGTAAGCCGATTGGGGTGCCGCCACATAAGGTAGAAATTTTTATATTAGAGATGGGGCGTGCCAGACGGCGCAATTCTTTACTTACCTGGTCTGCCAGTTCACGTGTCGGACAAAGAATTAAAGCCTGTGTAAGGTAACTTTTTGAATCAAGTTTATGTAATAAACCAATTCCAAATGCAGCGGTTTTTCCACTCCCTGTTTTTGCCTGGGCGCGTATGTCTTTACCCTCTAATACCAGGGGGATACTTTGCGTTTGTACTGGCGTCATTTCTTTGTAATCTAAAGAATTTAGATTAGTTAAAAACTCATCAGATAAAGGTAGAGTGGAAAAGCTGGCCATTGTTGCTGGTGTTCCATGAAAGATAAGAGAATTTTAAATATGTGAATAAGCCATTTTCAGTTAACACCTGAAAATAATTTATCAGGTGTTAACTGAGGCAGTGAGCTGCTAAATAAATTTGATGAGTTTTTAGCATAACCCGTGTGTGTCCAGTTTAAGCTTGTTTCTTTTTCTTACTCACTTCCTGGCTGGCAAGATAGTCTTCATAACTGCCACGGAAATCAATTATTCCGTTGTCCGTTAGCTCTAGAACACGTGTCGCCAGAGATGAAACAAATTCACGGTCATGGCTTACAAAAAATAATGTCCCGGGATAATTTTCCAGTGCCAGATTAAGTGACTCAATAGACTCCATGTCCATATGGTTAGTTGGTTCGTCTAACAGTAAAATATTATTACGTTGCAGCATTAATTTACCAAATAACATGCGCCCCTGTTCACCACCGGAAAGAACTTTAACCGACTTGTCGATATCATCCTGTGAAAACAATAAACGACCTAATGTGCCACGAATAACCTGTTCATCGTCCTTTTCCTGACCCCATTCAGACATCCAGTCAATAAGTGTATTGTCTTTTTCAAAATCGCTAGCATGATCCTGTGCGTAGTAACCTAGGTCTGAATTATCTGACCATTTTACTGAACCAGCTGTTGGTTCTATATCGCCGTACAGACATCTTAAAAGCGTGGTTTTTCCGATACCATTCGGACCGATGATTGCTATACGTTCACCAACTTCTGCCATCATATTAAAATCTTTAAAAACTTCTTTATCAAAAGTCTTTCCTAAACCGTCAACCTCTAACGCTAAACGGTGAAGTTTTTTGTCTTCCTGAAATTGAATGAAGGGGTTTTTACGACTTGATGGTTTTACTTCATCTAATACAATTTTGTCGAGCTTTTTAGCACGAGATGTTGCCTGTTTAGACTTTGAAGCATTTGCAGAAAATCGACTAACGAAAGCTTTAAGTTCTGCTACTTCGGCAGATTTTTTGGCGTTGCCAGCTAATAACTGTTCCTGCACCTGTGTTGCTGCGGTCATGTATTCATCATAGTTGCCCGGGTACAAACGTATCTCACCGTAATCCAGGTCAGCCATATGTGTGCAAACACTGTTTAAAAAGTGACGGTCATGGGAAATAATAATCATCGTGCAGTTACGTGAATTTAGAATCGCTTCTAACCAGCGAATCGTGTTGATGTCCAGGTGGTTGGTTGGCTCATCGAGTAACATAATGTCGGGTTCAGAAAACAAAACCTGTGCCAGAAGTACACGTAGTTTCCAGCCAGCCGCAACATCAGACATTGGGCCGTAGTGTTGCTCAACGGGAATGCCAACACCTAATAATAATTCACCGGCACGTGCCTCAGCGGTATAACCATCCATTTCAGCAAATTCAGCTTCCAGATCGCCGGCACGTATACCATCTTTTTCGGTCATCTCCGGGTTAGCGTATATAGCATCTTTTTCGGACTTCACTGCCCATAATGCTTCATGTCCCATTAATACAGTGTCAATTACTGAGTGCTCTTCATAAGCAAACTGATCCTGTCTTAATTTACCAATGCGCTCTTCCGGGTCTTTTGAAACGTTACCGGCGGTTGGCTCAAGATCACGGCCAAGAATTTTCATAAAGGTTGATTTTCCACAACCATTAGCACCAATTAAACCGTAACGATTACCATTGGTAAATTTAACCGAAACATTTTCGAATAATGGCTTGGAGCCAAATTGCATGGTGATATTTGCAGTAGTTAACAATGTCTTAATTCCTAAAATTTGTATATTTAAATAAATACTTTTTGTTTAAAGTCGTGAGGCCTAAAAGGCCTGCTTACAGACTTTTGTTTACGCCGCCTGGGGTTTGCGGCGTTGTTGATTTCGCTTTTTATTCTGATTGCCACCAGGGTTTTGTTTTTTGCCTGAAGGGCGTCTTCCTCTTTGCTGTCCGCCGCGTCCATTTTGTATTGGTTCAGCTTTGATAGAAGGGTCGGGGGTATAACCGTCAATAATTACTTGCGGGATATCAAAGTTTATTAAACGTTCAATGTCTTTTAGTAGTTTGAGTTCATCAACACAAACTAATGACATGGCTTCACCTTCATTACCCGCACGCCCTGTGCGACCAATACGGTGTACATAGTCTTCTGCAACATTAGGCAGCTCATAATTGACTACGTGTGGTAGCTGGTCAATATCTATGCCGCGGGCGGCAATGTCTGTTGCAACCAGAACGCGTATTTTTCCGGCTTTAAAATCAGCCAGCGCTTTTGTTCGAGCGCTTTGACTTTTATTTCCATGAATAGCTGCAGAATTTATTCCATCTGTTGTTAGCTGTTCAGCAAGTCGGTTGGCACCGTGTTTTGTTCTATTAAAAACCAGTACCTGTTGCCAGTTATTGGAACCAATTAAGAAAGAAAGTAACTCGCGTTTACGTCCTTTATCAACCGGATGTATGACTTGTGTAACTGTTTCAGTTGCTGCATTGACTCTGGCAACTTCAATTAATGTCGGGTTATTAAGCAGGCCATTGGCTAACTTTTTAATGTCATTAGAGAATGTTGCGGAGAACAGCAGGGTTTGTTTCTTTTTAGGCACTAACGCCAGTACTTTACGAATATCGTGGATAAACCCCATGTCTAACATGCGGTCTGCTTCATCAAGCACTAAAATTTCAAGCTGTGAAAGATCAAGCGTTTTCTGGTTTACATGGTCAAGTAAACGACCAGGTGTTGCGACCAGAATATCAATGCCGTTTTTTAGCTTTTTAATTTGTGGGTTGATACTCACGCCACCAAAAATCACAGTTGATCTAAGAGGCAGGTATTTACCATACATTTCTACGCTTTCGCCTACCTGAGCAGCTAATTCACGGGTGGGTGTTAATACCAGTGCGCGAATTGCACGGCCTTTCTGGTTTTTACCAGAAGACATGAGGTTGTGTAGCAACGGTAATGTAAAACCGGCAGTTTTGCCTGTACCTGTTTGCGCGCCACCCATAAGATCTTTGCCGGCTAAAACAGACGGAATGGCTTGTTGTTGTATAGGTGAAGGAGTGGTGTAACCTTTTTCGGATACAGCACGGAGTAATTCAGCCCGTAGGCCAAGGGTTTCAAATGACATATTTCGATGTTCTCCAGAACACAGATTTTTGGTATCTGCCCATCCATTACAAAACCGGAGGTCTGTTATGGGACGGTCTAGGCGGAAACAGTTAGTTTGTTTCGAGCTGAGTAAAGCATGAATACAGGCGCAGACCGAGGTGCGCCTTGAAGTTGAACGCGGATTATACACGAAATTCAAATATAAGGCTATTCTAATTTATCTTGTTACAGGCGTGCTCTGGATTTATTGAGCAAGTTATAAGGCTGACTTGATTTTGCCCGTCTAATAAATGGATAATGAACTATGCATATATTACATAGATTACAAAAGTTACCTTATAGTCGTATTTACTGGTTGGCCTATATTGTTATAGGGCTGTCAATGTTAACTGTGGCACTGTTTTATCAATATCAGCTCGAAGAGCTGCCCTGCGTGGTATGTATACAAATACGTTTATGGTTTTCTGTATTAGTTATCGTGGGTATTTTGGGATATTTACTGCGTAAACACAGCTTGCTAAATATGATTACTCAGTTAGGTATAGTGATTAGCGCAATAGGACTGGTAGAAAGAAGTTATCTATTATTGGGTACAGAGCGTGGATTTATCTTTTCCGACTGTGGTTTTAATGCGGGTTTACCACAGTGGTTTGCTATTGAGCAGTGGCTGCCCTGGTTATATCAAGTTGAGGCATCCTGTGGGTATACACCGGAAATTTTATTTGGCGTAACCATGGCTGAGGCGCTCATGTTGTTATCCATCTGTATGCTGTTGGTGTGTGTAACGATTGTTAGCGTTACACTTGCCAGTATATTTAAAAACTAAGTTAATCTCACTAACTGGCAACGTTCTCATTGTGAGCGGCTAACATAAGAATAAGCGCCTGTGCATGTTCAGCTGCTTTACGACCCAGGTCAGTTAAATAACCGCCATCAATTGCTGTCACAAGGCCCTTATCAAATAATCTTTCAACGGCTTCAATCTTTTCTACGTCTGCACTTGAGTGAATCTTTATACCTTGCTGTGTTGAATCAAGGCTGTATTGAATTAAAATGTCGAGTTCAGCCAGGTGGTCTTTTGAATAATGCATTTTATTGCCTTTGAACTGTTATTAATGTGGACACGCAACAATATATCATATTATTGTGTGCGTTCGCTGTGCTTAAATCAATTAATATGATGTAAAACAGAAAAAATAATGCTTTCAATTTCGATATTATTCACTTATGGCAGATTGTTTATATAACAGCATTTAGTTAGTCTACAGTGGCAATGAAACAGAAGCTGATAAAAGCGCATTTGTAGAAAATATTTAAAGAAAAATCAAGTCAAATTAAAAGTAGTGATTAGTGGCTGAGTTATGGCCACTGAAAAGTATTTGTGATTTGACAGTTGATAACTGGCTCAAAACCTCTGTTAAAAAATAGAGTTGGTGTCTGAAAATCTATTTTTATCTTAATGTTCATGCCCGGGCGTTCGACACAGATGTTTTTGAAAGCCTTTAAGGTTAATTTTACTAATAATATTAAAAATCGGAATAACTATGTTCAAGTCTCTCGGCAAAATACTGTTAACAGGTTTTATAACGCTGTTACCTATTATATTAACCGTTTATTTGCTGTACTGGTTAGCAGTGACATCAGAAAATATGATGATTACAGCGCTACGCTGGGTTTTGTCTGATGAAATATACTTTCCTGGTATGGGTGTGATAGCGGGTTTGGTTGTTGTTTTTATTGTTGGCCTGCTGATGAAAGCAATACTTGTAAGGCAGATATTTTCCTTCGGTGAAAGGATTCTTTACAGAGTGCCTTTAATTAAAACAGTATATCGATCGATTCGTGATTTGTTTGATTTCTTTTCACCTAAAAAAGAAGGTTTTGGCAAGGTTGTCTCGGTGAATATAAATGGCATGTTTATGATTGGTTTTGTCACTCAGGATGATTCAGGCAGGCTTCCAGCATTTGCCAAACAAACTGATAGTGTGCTTGTTTATATACCAATGAGTTATATGATAGGCGGTTTCACAGTGTTGATTCCAAGAAAAGATATTCATGAGTGTGATATGAGTATGGATGAAGCTATGCGATTTGTTTTAACCGCAGGTATTACAGGGAAGAAAGATTAACTTTTTTAATGATTATTTAGTATGTTGATTATATCAAACAATGTGTCTGTGCCGCTTAATGAAATAGAGCTCACTGCTATTCGTGCACAGGGTGCGGGCGGGCAAAATGTAAATAAAGTGTCTAGCGCAATACATCTGCGATTTGATATCGCGGCTTCATCTTTACCTGAGTATTATAAGGACAGGTTATTAACCTTAAATGACAAACGCATTACGAAAGAGGGTGTGATTGTTATGAAGGCGCAACGTTTTAGAACGCAGGAAAAAAACAGGGATGATGCGTTAGAGCGTTTACAGGCATTTATTAAAAGTGTTTCCATTGTCAATAGAGCGCGTATTGCGACTAAACCCGGGAAGGCGGCTAAGGCTCGGCGGGTTGATAGTAAAACCCGGCGGGGTAAGGCTAAGTTGTTGCGGGGTAAGGTTCGGGATTTGTAGTTAGTTTTTTTTAGGTGTTGAGTCTTATGGGGTTAGAGCTGTTTGAGATTGGGCAAGCTCTGATCTTTATGGGAATTTGAATTCTGTGTAGTCGCCGCGCTGGCGACTTACTTTTCTTACAACAGCGTAAGAAAAGTAAGCAAAAGAACGCCGTCCTTTATTCGCTTGTTCTCATCAAAAAACGATGAGAATTCCCAAAAATTGTTCTGACGGCTTCCAGTAGTATATTAACCTGTTAGTCATTTACTCTGTTACCGGGTCGTTCTGATGCGCCATCCAGGCTTAACAGAACTCAA
>JAPHSS010000013.1 GCA_026195255.1 Gammaproteobacteria bacterium
GGTAGCGCCGGTGAAAGTAGCGGCTATTAATGCGAATAGATTATATATATCCATTTTCAGAGTGTATCACTGTTTGTGATTTGTGTGACGGGAGTGGTAATTAAATTGAGGGTTACTCTAACTGCAGGGAAAACTAGCGGGAAAAAATTTTCCCGTTAGTGAGTGTAATGAGTTACAGGTTCTCAAGTGATCGCAGTTTGGATGGCAGTAGTTTTAGATCGACTAAAGAGCTGATAAGCGCCTTGATGAATGTGGCTTCATCTTCGTGCAACATTTTGTAATATTGTATTTTCATGGTTAGCGCACTACCGAAAACAATAGAAACAAGAGCCAGCATAGAACCTATAGATAAAGTGGATACACCGGTTATACCCTGGCCAATTGTGCAGCCCATCGCTAATACGCCGCCTATGCCCATTAGTGTGGCACCTATCAGATGTTGTAATGCATCGCCAACGGATGAAAACCACTCAATGCGAAAACTTCGGCTGATAACAGCATAAACAAAAGAGCCGGCAATGACGCCTGCGAGGGCCGCCATACCAAAACTAATTAATAAGGTATTCGTTGGTGACATTGCGTAGAAAAATGTTTCACCCATAGGGTTAATAAAAGTAAATGACTGGGTTGCAACACCTATTGGAATTTCATCAAGGAACTCAGCAGTTTCTTTCCATTCATCACCCATGGAACCGCCGGTGAAGTACCAGGCAGCAGCGACTGCGCCACCGACAACTAAACCGCTAATAATATTTTCGTGTTGTTTTCTGAATTCAGCAGATTTAAAAATAATAACAACCAGAAGTGTCGCGAAAATTGCCCCGATGAAACTACGGCTTATACCAACTTCTTCACCTGTTATGGCGGCAGTCAGTGACCCCAGATCCTGAGCGCTAACATTATATGAGCCAAGATCAATTGTCGTAGCAACAACCCAAGGATGGAATAGGACTTCATAAAAAGCCGTTTTTGACATGAAGTAAGCAAACATACCGGCAATAATCAGTACAAAGACTGATTTTACATTACCGCCGCCAATGCGAATCAGTGTTTTATTTCCACAGCCAGAAGCCAGGGTCATGCCAATGCCAAAAAGCATGCCGCCTACAATGAAGCGTAACCAGGCAAAGCCCTGAGCGCGATAGGGAGGAAGGGTTGAGTCAACACTGGCTAAACCAGTGCCTTCGAGTATTAGTACGCCAATCAATGCCACTGCAATTGCCAGCATCCATGCGCGGAAACGGTTTTTATCACCCATATTGACCCAGTCTGAAACTGCGCCCATTGTGCAAAAATTGGTTTTATTAACAACTGCTCCCATTACAAAGGCAATGCCAAATGCAATAAGTAACATATAAGTGGTAATTTCCATCATCTTTCCTCATTAATAAATGCACAGAAATGGCCTGAGCAAATACGTTAGATAGTGTGTAACTATCTACATAAAATTTAGGGTAAACCATGCTGATGATAGATTAAACAGGCCATTATCTGATCTGTCTATACCTCAAACTATATGAGGTTTATTAAATAAGAAACAGGCCAATCTATGTTGACTCAGTGTAAGTGTCGAATGATACCTGTAATAAATACTTTATTGCAAGTATATGTCATGGAATTTTGTCCGATTTAAGCAATAGTGTTTAAGTGTTTGCTAATATTTAATGATTTAGCTCTACAGGGCGGCAATCAAATACTATTTATATTAGATTGATTAGTATTGTGCGTATGTGCAATAGCGGTAACGATATAACGCTGAGAGCCACCCGGTGTGATTGAATCAAAAGGGTAACAGGTAACAAGGTGAATATATGCGCTAGATTTATCATCTATAAAGCGTGCATCATCCATATCAACTATTCGTGTAGAAATAACTTTAAATAATTTGCTCTCTTGCTGTGCGGTTTCTATAAAAATACTGTCATCTTTTTTTAGATTTTGTAAAAAATTAAAATGCGTATCACGGTGTGCGCTAATTAAACTATTGCCATTATTTCCAGGAATAGCCGAGGCAAAATTATGCCCTGGCCCAAATGCCAGGGTCCGCCCACTATCACCGGCTAAAACAATTAAGTCTATATCGAGCCTGGGTACCTTAAGTCGAGCAACTGGCCAGGTATCGGCCCAGGGCCAGGGTTTGCTTTGCGATTTTCCCTGTTTGACGTCGCTCCAGGCCTGTTCAAGTAAATTTTGGGCAAGCAGGGCTTTTGCGTGAATATAAGACCCCTGGCCGATAAACCAGCAGCCAGGAATAAATAAAAATACAATGATATAAGGTTTTTTATATTTTATATTCATAGTGTTTCAGGCTCATTATTAGTTTGATGTGAGGTTTCTAATTCAGAGCCGCGTAATAAAACAGTCAGCGCTAATCCCAGCATTAATAATGTAAACCCACATATGATATTTAATTCAGCAGTGGTGGCGGTTTGAGCTAGTTGTCCAAATATTTTTTGTGCGTTTTGTCCATGCGGAAGGTTTACAGGTATATTGCGTTTATCAAGTTGAGCTTCATCTGCTCGTGAGGGTGTTTTATCAACAGCAACAAGACTGGTGTGTTTGCTTACCAGGTGGTGAGTAAGTGCAACATCAATAATATCAGTGCGCACCTGTTCTTTATCAGCACCCTCGTGGATGCTGTCCATAAGAGCGCTAATTTTTTTACGCGCCCAAAATGTAGCAATGCCTTTACTTGATTTATTGATGTTTAAATTTAATTTAGCTGACCACGGTGCCAGAGCACGTGAGCCCGTTATATTAATATAAGGTAGTGGTTTCGCCGATTTTATGGCCAGAATAAGGGCTTCTCCCTGGTATAGGTCTGGTATGCGTTGCGGCCAAACTTCTGCAGTTTGGGAGCCGTCAAAACTTAACTTAATATCAGTCATTAGCGGGCTTTCAAGTTTGCTGAATAAAGCAGACATTTTTTCATTCACTTCATTAACACTGCTGATATATGTATAACTACCGCGGCCAAATTGCGCAGCTTTACGCATAAAATAACTGTTAGGAGCTGAACCGATACCAATCGTAAATAAACGACTATTGGCTAACTTGTTGTGAAGAATATCGAATAATGCTGCTTCGTTTCCTACGCTACCATCAGTAATAAAAATTACCTGGTGTACAGTGTTGTCGTCTGATTTGCCTTTTAGTGCTAAATTCAGTGCAGGGGCCATTTCGGTACCGCCATCGGCACTAAGCTGATTTACATATTTTTTTGCGATTAAAATATTCTCAAAGCTAGCCATTTGAGAATCAGAAAAAATCTGCTCTGTTATTGAGTTAAACTGAATAATATTAAACTTGTCATGTAAACGAAGCCTGTCTAAAGCCATAAGTAAAGAAGCCTTGGCCTGTTGCATGGATGTGCCGTGCATAGAACCTGAAGTATCAATAATATAGGTAACGTCACGTGCTAATGGTTGACCGTTATACGCGCCGCTATCGGGGGGCACAATCATTAACATCTGGTAGTTTTCGGATTTTAAAGCCTCATTAAAAACCGCCGCTTTAGGAATGTGATTAAGTTGAGGCGTCCAGACAAGTTCGAAGTCTCGATCTGAGGGGGTAACGCCATCAGCCAGTTTTATATGATAAGTATCACTCACCTGTTGCTTGATAATATTATGATATCTACTCGTTAAGTTCTGTAGTGGAAATCCTGCATTCAATTTAATATTAATAGACACGGGATTAATTAAAGACTTGCTCGAATTTACGTGAGGTGTAATTCGGTTTGCATCAATAACTTCATGCGTATTTTTTGCCCATCCCGAATTTGAGAGTGAAATTGATTCATTTATAGCTTTGCCAGGAATATATCGTGGCGTAATTGCCATGGGGAATCGTAAACTAAAACTGCCCTGGTCGTAATGCAGGGTTTGCTGGTATTCAATTTCTACACTTATGCTTTCTCCAGGAGCAATATTAGCAACCGTATTAGTGAAAAGGTTAGGTCTTTCCTGCTCAACTAATGCTGCTTTTTTACCTTCTTGTTTAGCTGCTTTATAAATTCTTTTGGCTTCCGCTTTTTCCTTTATCACACCTTCAATTACCCGTTCACCAATTAACATGCGCATGTGATCTACCGCGGCCATTTCAGGTAAAGGGAAAACATATACAGCCTCAACCCAGTTGTTACTGGTGTTTTTAAACTGTTGTTTAATATGACTGCGTACAATCATGCCGGATACGCTCATATCTACAGAGGTTTCTAATAAAGGTATCTGATTGTACAAACCTGAGTTGGCATTTTTGATAAGTAGACTGCCGTTACTTACATGATCAAGAGAAACCTGAGGAAAATTATCAGATGAAGAATCTGCTTTTACTATGTCACTCAATAACATTAAAAATAAAGTTATTACAGTTATTAATATGAATATAATCAGGCGCTGTAACCAGGTCATTAAATTAGATTTATGTGGTTTGTATTTGTCATGCAAATATTCACGACGAGGTCGGCGTTTAAATATATTTTTATTTAAAGATAACATTTAAGTCTCCTGTTGAGTTAGGCATCTTCTTGATAGATATTAAGCCCTAGAAGAGTGGCGAATCAGAGTGGAGAAAATGGCAGTTTAAATATGAAATGTGATGAATTATGACAATATGAGTAAACAGCTGAATAAGCGCAGGGTAATATGTTAGTGTAAGCAAAAAAGTTAATTAGTTAATGGGGGTGAAATGTCACAGCATATAGCGATAGTAGAGGATGAGCCATCTATTCGGGAAAATTATGCAGATGCATTTAAGCAGCAGGGTTACAGGGTTTCAATATATGGCAGCCGCAGCGAAGCAATTAAAGCGTTTGAGTCACGCTTGCCTGACCTGGCATTGTTAGATATAGGTCTGGAAGACGATGCCGAGGGTGGTTTTGAAGTTTGTCGTATATTACGTAATAAATCAGAAACTGTGCCCATTATTTTTTTAACAGCAAGAGATAGTGACCTGGATATAATATCAGGCTTGAGATTAGGAGCAGATGATTACCTCACTAAAGATATTAGTTTGCCCAACTTGTGTGCAAGAGTTGCGGCTCTTTTCAGGCGTATAAGTGCAATTACATCAAGTCCTGCAGAAGAAGACATATTTGAACGCGGTCCATTAACAATGGATATGAATAGATTCATTATTGACTGGAATCAACAGCGAGTTGACCTGACGCTTACAGAATTGTGGGTGGTGCATACGTTGGCAAGGCATCCCGGGCATGTTAAAAATCGTGATCAATTAATGGAAGATGCGCGTATTGTTGTTGATGACGCTACAATTACCTCACATATCAAACGAATAAGAAATAAGTTTTTAAAAGTAGATGCTGATTTTAACTGCATTGAAACAGTATATGGTATGGGTTATCGCTGGCTTGAAAACTAAATTTTCCATCCGTAGTAAATTGCTGCTGATTTCAGCTGTTTTATTTATAGTGCCGTGGATTGGTGTGCAATACATTCAAGATATGGAAAACTTTCTAAGAATAAACCAGCAGGATAATCTACTAGGCAAAGCACAGATTGTAGCGGCTGTTTTGCAGGGTCAGGAGAATGTATTTAAATATAATTCAGGGGCTGCTGATAATGTAGAGTCGTCAGGTGGCATCATAAATAGTTCAACACACATATATGTGCGTCCAATAAAAAGAGCTATTCAATTAGATGGATATATAGATGACTGGCTTGATTATGATGAAAAATCAAAAGTATTAAAATCAGATAAGCCTGAATCACTAGAATACAAATACTTTATGGCTAGTTATAAAAACTATTTATATATGGTGCTTGAAATAAAAGATGACCGGGTGGTCTATAGAAAAGCCAATAGTTTAAGTTTAAATGAAAATGATCATTTAATAATAAAGCTCAGAAATAAAAAGGCGGAGTTAAAAACATATTTTATTGCTACACAATCTCCCGGCTGGATTAATGCGCATCGCATGGAGTTTCAAAATGAAAAGTGGGTGGCGGTAGCGCCAGAACTTCGTATTAAAGGTGAATGGCAGGAAACAGCCGATGGTTACAATATTGAACTTAGATTGCCGTTATCTCTTTTTGAAAATGGCTTTTCATTTTTTGTAGCTGATGTTGATGATAATAAAACGAGACAAACTGAATTTATATTAGGAGAAGGGAATATTGGCGATGAATTAGGTTCCATTATTATACCTTCGGTGAAAGTAGAGGAGATGTTAAAACGAATCGTTCGACCCGAATCCCGCACCTGGATAATTGACCAGGGTTATAGAGTGTTAGCGGTAGCTGGAGATATTAAACAGGGTGGACAGACGAATACCGGCATTCATGAAAAACGTAGTTTTGCCAGTAAAATGGTTAGTTTATTTTACCATTTGTTATTAACTCAGCCCGCGCAAAATTTTAAAGATGATTTATCCAGTGTATCGTATTTAAGAGGCGAGGTGGTGCAGTCTGCTTTGAGCGGAGAGCCATCGACCAGTTGGCGAGATACACCAGACAAACGAGCCAGGATATTAACGGCGAGTTACCCTGTTATCTTAAATAATAAAGTCTTAGGCGCAATTGCAATAGAGGAAACCAGCAACTCAATACTTATTTTACAAAATCGTGCAATGGAGATTTTGATAAATTTAAGTGTACTTACATTTTTAATCACGGTGGTGGTTTTATTGAGTTATGCAACTCGATTATCTGTAAGAATAAGAAGATTACGTGATGAAACTGAACAAGCTATATCGAATGAGGGGCGAATTGAGAAATCATTTAAAATAACAGACTCATCGGATGAAATTGGAGATTTATCAAGAAGCTTTGCAGATATGTTAACGCGCCTGAGTGAGTATAATCGTTACCTTGAAACAATGGCTGGCAAGTTATCACATGAGTTGCGCACGCCGATAACGGTTGTCAGGTCGTCTCTGGAAAATATGCAGGTGGCGAACAACGAGAGTTCAAGGCAGGTATATATACAAAGAGCCAGTGAAGGCATGGCGAGGTTAAGCGATATCTTAACTCGGATGAGTGAAGCGACCAGGCTTGAACAAACACTGCAATCTGAAGTTATACAACCGGTGAACCTGATTGAATTGCTAAAAAGCTGTTTGGCGGGTTATAAACTGGCTTACCCCAATGTGGTTTTTGAATTAAGTATAAAAACAGTTGAGAAGGAAATTATACAGGGTGTGCCAGACCTGCTAGCTCAAATGCTTGATAAAATAATTTCAAATGCCGTCGATTTTCATAAACCGGCGACACCCATAACTATAAATATAAAGCAGCACAAACATACTCTTCAGCTAAGTATTATTAATAAGGGTGAAATCTTGCCTGAATCAATGCGAGATAACTTATTTGAATCAATGGTGTCTGTTAGAGAAAAGCGAGGAGACTTGCCACACCTGGGTTTGGGCTTGTATATAGCCAGAATGATCATTGAGTTTCATCATGGCAGTATACAGGCAACTAATCTGCAAGATAAATCGGGTGTTGAAATAAAATTAGAAGTGCCATTAAAGTAAATATTTCTGATTATTTTAAATTCTTATACCAGGCATGAGCTCAACTGGATGATAATGAAGGTTTTGTCATATTTCATAATAATTGAGCTGTAAACTAACATATTCCTGTCCTCAGTAAATCATATTCCTGCAGCATACTTATCTTCAAGTTAACAACAAAACAGTTGTTAGTACTTAAAAACTTAAATAACTTGAGGAAAGTATTATGAAAATTTCAAATAAAATCACCAGTCCAGTTGCTTTGGCAATTAGTCTTCCATTATTGATATTAGGCGGCTGTGCTAATAATGACACGGTAAAGTTGATGCCTGATGAAACACTGGTATTTGAACAGGTGTTAGATGCAGATGAAATAGCTGTTGAAAATAAATCAGATATAGATGGCTTTGTAAGTATTGAAGCTGAAGAGTCAATAAATGTGATTGAACCTGTAGAGTCGTTAATAGAAAATCCGCTCGATAAAGATGAAACAGCTGATAATGTGACACCTAAACCAGATGAAAGCATGATCGGTTTCGCATTTGATCAGTCTGATATTGATGCTCAATATGGGGAATTACTTTGGCAACATGCTCAGTACCTCAAAGAGAATAAAAATTTGATTCTAAATGTAAGTGGTCATACCGATAGTTCTGGTGCACGTATTTACAATGAGTTTTTAAGTAAGAAGCGTGCCGAACAGGTGGCTAAAATTCTGCTGGATTTTGGTGTGCCGAAAGAGCGTATTAAAGTAACTGGAAATGCAAGCGATCAACCATTAACCGGTGCAGTTACTAATAAAGAGCATCGTAGAGTTGAGCTGGATTATCAGGACCAGCAAATAGTTAGTAATTAAAGAAAAGGAGGTGGTGCGGTGAGGTCCATTAATTCGGGTTGGGTTAATGGGCCTTTTGAATGCATTGAATTGTTAGTTAAAACATAAAACCAATATCAAAGCCTTATAATAAAATGCGGTTGTGCATATCTGATCTTACAAAGATAGTTTATGTTGTGACTTAATAGGACACTATTTTTATCATACAAAAAAACCTTATGAGAACCTGGGTTCTGAGGTTTCGCCTTTGTGGCTACTCACTTTTTTGCCTGCAGCCCATGTTTATAGGTTTGGAAAAGTAAGCAAAAAATAGCCCCCCTTTATTAGCTAGTTCTCATCAAAAAGCGATGAGAACACCCAAAAAACTAATGTTATTAAAAGTTATTACTCTATGCTGTGTGATTTCTACTCTGTTCCCGGGGCGTTCAGATGCGCCACCCAGGCTTACAGAGCTTCCAAGTTAATAAATATGGCACATCCCTGTGATTTTACCCCTCGATGGAAACATTTGTTGGTTAACTCAAGAGGGAATTAAAATCAAAACCAGTCAGAACTGATATCTCAATGCAGTACCTGAACTTCACAATCTTTTTTGAGTTTTATATCTGGCTTCGGCCCGGGCGAACTTTAGTATCACTCAGAGAGATTATATTATCAGTGAGTTTTGATGAGGGAAAAGAATAATAAGATATAACTAATTGAATATATTGAATTATTCTGTGTTGGGTTTGTCGTATGTGAAGGTTATGGGTAGCGAGTATTGTAATGCACCGGTTATTGGAGTGATGTGAAAAATGGGTATACAATAATCAATAGTTATTCATTAGATAAGACTGGTTTAGAGTAGATGTTTTAATGTTTGCTCGGCGCAAAAATTAAAATTGATGGTTTAGCTGGCGTGTAGAATATTAATTCATCTTTATCTGCTGCATAAATAACGAAATAATTTAAGGATGTATAAAATGTGTTTCAATAATTTTAAAATATTACTTGTGCTGTTTTCTATTTCGCAGTTTGCTGCTTGCAGTGCAACAAAAAATACATTTGATTATGATAGTAGTGCTGATTTTAGCCAGATTAAAACATACCAATGGGATTTTCAGGTGTCAGAGGCCTTTTCTAAAGCGAATCCTTTAATAGATAAACGTATTGTAAAAGCAATTGAAGATAATTTAAGTCGTAAAGGAGTAGTAAAAGCGAAATCCGCAGACATTACAGTCAGTTATAATGTTGATTTTGAAAAGACACTTAAAACAGGCGGATTGTCTGCGGGCATTGGTATGAGTATTGTCAAGTTTAATCGAGGGCATATTAGTCTAAGCAGTGGTAGTCAGTTAAAGCAAGCGCTTGAAGGGACTTTAGTTATTGATATGTTAAACACAAAAAGTGGCAAGTTAATCTGGCGATCTACAACGGTTCAACCTGTTAAAGCTAGTGACGCATCACCGGAAGACTCTAAAAAAAGAATTGCCAGGCTGGTTTCTCAGATGTTTGAAAACTTTCCGCCAAAAAAAACCAGGTAATGTAAAGAAAACACAACTATTCAGTGTCTCTGGCAGCTTAAAGATGAAAAAGAGATGATTAAAAAAATGAAAAAGCTATTATAAAATAAACATTTTTTAGTAGAAACGATTGGTTTTCTGTTATTTATAATCGTTTATGCCCTACGCATGAAAAACTATCATTGTATCTGGCGCTCACAGCAACCTTATTGTTTATGTAGAAATAAAATCCAACTTTAACTAACCATCTGAGACATGAAATGAAAAAGCTTCTAGATATTATGGCGGCATTAAGAAACCCTGAAAGCGGCTGCCCCTGGGATATAAAACAAACGTTTAAAAGCCTTGTTCCTTATACGCTTGAAGAGGCTTATGAGGTGGCAGATGCTATTGAAAATGCTGACATGAACGAGCTTAAATCTGAATTAGGTGATTTATTGTTTCAGGTTGTGTTTTATGCACAAATGGCAGAAGAACAGGGTGATTTTAATTTTAACGATGTGGTGGATGCGGTCAGTGATAAATTAGTCAATCGACACCCTCATGTTTTTGCAGATGTGGATTGTAAAGATGAAAAATCACTTCATGAGGCCTGGGAAAAAACAAAGTCAAAAGAAAGGAATTTACTGGCAAATACTGAAAAGGCATCTATACTTGACGGAGTAGCCAAAGCACTTCCGGCATTAAAACGCGCACAAAAGCTTCAGAAGCGGGCTGCTAGAGCTGGATTTGACTGGCCTGATATAGAACCGGTATTTGATAAACTGGAAGAAGAAGTTGCCGAGTTAAGAGTCGCTATAAAAGATAATGACAAACCTGCCATGTTTGAAGAAACAGGTGATGTTTTATTTAGCTGCGTTAATATAGCTCGTCATCTGCAAGTGGATGCAGAAGAGTCATTAAGAGGCTGTAATCAGAAGTTTGAAACGCGGTTTGGTTATATTGAAAGTTTGTTAAACAAATCAGATAAATCATTTCAAAGTTGTTCTCTAAAAGAGCTGGAAGCTCTGTGGCAAGAAGCCAAAACTAAATGTTAAAAATAAAATAATACGAATGGTAAAAAAATATACTAACTACCCTCGTTTGGGGGATGGTTAATATGTTGTTTTGTACCACAATATAAATATAAATTTAATGTTGGTTTAAAGGAAATTATAATGAAAAATTATCTATTAATTGTGGCTTCAGTACTTGGCCTTGGTTTGTTATCAGGCTGTAGTGATTCTGTTACTGATTCTATCACGGGAGGTACCTCTTGTGTTGATACCTATTATTGTGCAAATGATAACTCGACAATGGAGACTTGCTGCTCGTCAAGTAGCTGTAGTTATGAAACGGGTACCAGATCGTTTAGCTGTAATGGAACAGATTGTTATAGTGCCGCAGATAGTGTTGCCACCTTCTGCCTGAGCAAGACGGCTTCAAAAGCTGAATTTGATCTGGCGTCTAAGTTGGGCCTTGAAAAAGCGGATAATATCGTTCTTAAAAAATCAATCGACGATATGTATATTGATTTAGGTAACGAAGTTCAGAAATAAGGTTTCCAAAAACTTTTAATTAAAAAGCCGAAGCCGGGATGCTTCGGCTTTTTAACTGGCTTTAATTTATGTCAGGCCTTAATCCTGGGCGAGTCGTATATACGCCCGATATCGACTACGAATCTCTCGAACATAATTAACCGGCTCCCGGCCCCTGACATAACCATGACGGGCCTTTCGATAAAACTTTTTGTTTGCTAATAACAACATGGCTTTTTCCACATGATCAAACCATTTGTCCGGGTTCAAACCCTGCTGCCTTGCCAGCCTGCGCGCATCTTTTACATGTCCTTGCCCTGCATTATAAGCCGCCAGTGTAAACCACATTCTATCTTTAACGTTTAACTCCGGCTCAAACCTGTCGCGTACCCAGTCTAAATACTGAACCCCGGCTTTTATGCCAGATTCAGGTTGTTTCAGATTACCTATTCCCATTTCTTTTGCGGTGCGTGGCATTACCTGCATTAAACCCTGTGCGCCGACCCATGATTTTGCTTTAGGGTTAAAGCGGCTCTCCTGATACATTTGAGCAACTATTAACCGCCAGTCAAACTCAAACTTTAAAGCGTATTTTTTTACTAATGTATCGTATGGAGATAAAGTGCCATCAGGGTTCAGATCGATTCTTTGATCGCGATGTTTTTTTATATTTCGGGCATTTTTAAAGTATTTATCATAGGTAACATTATAAAAAAGCGATCGATACTGTTTTTTAATAAATTGATTCACGGCACTGACAAGTAAAGGGTTATTGTTACGCATAGCCCATGCGTTTTCACGTATTTCACCTAATACCAGCGCGGCCTGTATATCGTCTCTCCAGGTAAGTTCTATGTCTAACAGATGGTTGTCAGCGAGGGTCAGGTCGTATTTTCCTTTAGCTACCTGAGATATGATTTCTTCTGTTTCCATGTTCTCGGGTGCAGCGAGTAATTTAAATTTAAGTCCCGACTCCTTAAGTGCCTGTAGCGTGTCCCAATAGGCACTGGATTGTCTGACAAAAATGCTACGTCCTGCCAGGTCTTCGACGGTTTGAATGCTATTGTCATCTGCACGAGTTACAATTATTTCAGATGCTTTATGGTGAGGGGTGCTAAAAACAACACCAAGATCTTCGCGTTTCTCGGTAATGGTTAAAAAGCTGGCAATAATGTCACCCTTGCCTTCGAGTAACATGGGGATCTGTGCTTCATGACTCGGTGCGCTGATAATTTCTAAACGTAATTTGTGCTGTTTGGCAAAAGCTTTGACTAATTCATATTCAAATCCAAGCAGTTCACCGCGCCAGAGAAAATATGAAGCCGCATTATTACGTGTAATAACGCGTAATGTTTTGCGTTTTTTTATACCATCAAGGTCATCAGTAAAAATACTTTCATGTCTTTCTGTTAATTTTTCATGGGTTAGAAATTGATTGACTGAATTAAGTAATTCGGGATTGTCTTTGCGAATCCCCCATGCAAGCGGTCTGTCTTTAGATAAAGCAAGGCTACCTTTAAAATCATCTCTATAACCCGCCAGTACGTCTAAAACATTACTATCCATTATGGCCAGGTCTATTTTTTTACTAACTAACTGATCAATGATCTGTTCTGAACTGAGGTGCCCGGGCAGCACCCGGGTTTTAATGTTGGTTTGTTTTTTCTGTAAGTTCTCGACCGTTTCCTGAAACGATGATTTTTCACGAAAAGCGATGGTTCGTCCATTCAGGCTTTCACGACTGGTTATTTTACTGTCATCAATGCGAGTAACAATTCGCTCAATGCTATGCGCGAGAGGTACAGTGAACTGTATGTTATCTTTACGAGTTTCTGTTATTGTCAGATTGGCGGCAATTAAGTCACCTAGCCCCTGATTTAATTTAGGAATAAGGTCTTCAAAGTTTTCAACATGAAGGAACACAGCTTCGAGACCTAACTGGTCTGCCAGTTTAATTGCCATTTCCTGTTCGGCATTAAAAGAGCTGCCTTTTCTGGGCAGCCAGCTGTCATCCAGCGGCATAACTAATATACGTAATTTGCCGTGTTTTTTTATGGCCGCTAAATCACCGGTTTCGATGTAACTTTGCTCGGCGGGGAGTGTGTATTCGGGTGAGTTTGGCGATTCTTCAGTACAGCCATATAAACTGCTCAAAAGACATAAAGAGAGAAAAAAATTGAAAACTCGAAAAAATAGTGACATATATTAACCTGGCGGCTGAGATTATTTGGCAGCATAACAAATAATCAGCTATTCGAGATAGCTGTATTCTGGAATAAGTTTATAATGGCGGCCATGTATCTTGAACATTATGGGCTTCTTGAAGCCCCATTCTCTATCGCACCAGATCCACGTTATCTGTATATGAGTGAGCGCCATCGTGAGGCGTTGGCTCATTTATTATATGGCATGGAGTCAGACGGTGCCTTTATCCTGCTTACTGGTGATGTTGGTACGGGTAAAACTACCGTAAGCCGCTGCCTGCTTGAGCAGGTGCCAGATAATACCCATCTTGCGCTGGTTCTGAATCCAAAGTTAAGTTCTATTGAGTTATTACAGGTTATTTGTGACGAGTTACGTATTGGTTACGAAAAAACCGATTTATCGGTTAAAACATTAGTCGATTATCTAAACCGTTATTTATTGGCTGCGCATGCGCAGGGTAAAAAAACCGTTGTCTTAATTGAAGAGGCGCAAAACCTCGATCTAGATGTGTTAGAACAATTGCGCTTGTTGACTAATCTTGAAACCAATGAGCGAAAGTTAATGCAGGTAATATTGCTTGGGCAACCTGAGTTTCTGGATGTGCTCGACCGTCCTGAATTGTCACAGCTTGCGCAACGTATAACCGCTCGTTTTCATTTGTCACCTTTAAAGTTAAATGAAGTTGAAGAGTATGTGTCTCATCGACTGGCAATAGCTGGCTGCAGGCGGCCGCTATTTGCGCGCGGCGTTATTAAACTTCTTTATAATTATAGTGGTGGAGTGCCGCGTTTAATTAATGTGATTTGTGATCGAGCATTGTTGGGTTGTTATGTGCAAAATAGACATCAGGTTGATAAGCCGACTCTGATAAGTGCGGCTAAAGAAGTTTTAGGTAGAAATAAAGCGGCGACAATAAAATCACAAGTTATGCCGCGTTATAAAAATATGTTTGCACTAGCGTTTGTCGTCATTTGCCTGATAGCCATTACAAGTTATTTTTTTGATGTAAAACTCAAGCGTGCTACTGATGTTGATGAGTCTGTAAGTGAACCTGTAGAGCAAAAAAAAAATCTACAAACACCAGAAATACAGCCAGATATTTCACAGCCTCAGGAAATGGGTATTATAAATGACCCGCTAACTGTTAATGTCGTTACAGAAGCGCCAGGTAACAGGCAAAGTTTAATAGAACAGGCTGTTATTAAGTGGCCAGAAAGTGATCAGCGATTAAGCAGTAATTTGCAGGCGTATCAGACATTATTTGAACTTTGGCAATTAAGTTATAACCTGTTAACAGATGGCACACCCTGTTATTTTGCGCAGACTCAGGGTTTGTCATGTTTACATGAACAATCTGATATGCAGTCTTTGAGGTTGTTAAACCGCCCGGCAATACTAACGCTTTATGATGATTCAAATCAGCTGCAATATGCGACTTTAATGAGAATTAATGAAGATATGGCAGAAATAGTTTTATCTGGCGTACTGCATATTATACCTTTAAAACAGTTAGAGTCTTACTGGAGAGGTGATTTTTCCCTGTTTTGGCGAATTCCACCGGGTTATTCAGAAGTTATAAGACCGGGTGATACGGGTGATGTTGTTTTATGGTTAAGAAAAAAAATGAATAACATTAACGGGTATTCACAGGCAGATGTACGAGCCTATTATGACGAAGAGTTAGTAAAACAGGTTAAAGATTTTCAATTACGAGAAGGCTTAAAAAGTGACGGTGTTGTGGGGCTTAAAACTTTGATTCGTATTAATCAGATTATTCATAAAGCAACGCCGTTACTGGAGGAAAGTTAGTGTCATATATTCTGGATGCGCTTAAAAAATCAGATCAGGAACGTAAGCGTGGTGATGTACCAAATTTACAAACGGTACATATACCTATGAATGCAGAACCGCAGACGCCAGTTTTATTGTATGTTTTTATTTTTTTATTGTTAATTGCACTGGCTTTTGTTATTGGGCTTGTTGTATCAAATCATGAAAGTGGTGATATTCAAATAATAGATACAAATAATCATATGCAGGAAAAAAATGAAGTTAGAAACAAAAATATGGAAGCTTCAATACAGAAAAATGAGAAATTAGCTGAAACGGCTGTTATGGAAAAGGCAGTTACAGCTTCAAGTAAAGTGCTTTTACAACAGTCGGCTGAAGAAGTTAATCAAAAAGCTGCACGGATAAACTTAAAACCAGCGTCTGTAGAAATAGAAAAGGCGAATTCAGAAATTAATAAACCAGTTGTTAATAAAGCAAATTTAAATGATATACCTTATCTACATGAGCTGCCAGATTATCGGCAACAGTCTGTACCAGAGATGAGTTTTGCAGGGCATATTTACTCGGCTGCTTCATCAAGTCGCAGTGTTATCATTAATGGCACAGCAATGTCAGAAGGGGATGTGATTGTGCAGGGCCTTAATGTGGTTGAAATCACCCAAACGGGTGTCGTATTTAGTTTGCATAATGAGTTATTCAGAATGGATATTTTGCAGGACTGGTCATTTGAATAGAGATAAAAGTTGTTTTAACGGCCTCATAGAGTGTTTTTACTTTATTTTTTATATATTTAGTCTAATCTTATATACAGCAGAACCATAAAGAGATCTGCAATATTAGGGTTTAATAATTTACACACAGCTTGACGTAGGAAAATGCATGGCAAAAATACTCATCGTAGATGATTCACAAACCCAGATTCAATCACTTATGAAGATTCTGGCTAAAAATGGCCATGAAACAATCACGGCTGAAGATGGCGACTCGGCTGTGACGGTTGCTCGTGAAGAGCTACCTGATTTAATATTAATGGATGTAGTGATGCCCGGTCTAAACGGGTTTCAGGCAACACGCCATATTACAAAAACTGAAGGTACACAGCATATTCCGGTAATTATACTGAGCAGTAAAGATCAGGAAACGGATAAGGTATGGGCTGAAAGGCAAGGTGCTAGTGGTTACCTTATCAAGCCGGCATCTGAAGCTGAGTTAATCTCGTTGATTAATGAGCTCTTATAATCTAATTAGCATTTAAGAATAAATAACTAGACAGGCATCCTGGCGCGCGTTTTATTAAACAACGCTGAATATACCTGTCCTGATAAAAGTTGAAAATAATATAAAACTAGAAGATTTAAAGGAGTAAATATGTCAACAGGAAGCATGATTACTATAGGCTTAATTGTAGTGTTTGTGATTTACCTGATCACTATTTTTAACAATTTAGTTGCATATAGAAATAAATTTAAAAATGGTTTTGCAAATATTGATAATCAGCTGCAATTACGTTACGACCTGATACCCAATTTAATTGAAACAGCAAAGGCGTATATGGGGCACGAGAAAGAAACGCTTACCCGGGTTATTGAAGCAAGAAACAAAGCCTCTGATGTTTCAAAGGCTGCAGCATTACACCCTGAAGATGCGGCCGCAATGAAAAAATTAGCGGCAGCTGAAACTGCCCTGTCGGGTTCGATGTTGCAGTTTTTTGCATTGACAGAAAGTTATCCTGATATAAAAGCTAACCAGACTATGGAAAAGCTAATGGAAGAATTAAGTACGACAGAAAATAAAGTGGCTTTTTCACGTCAACGATATAACGATGATGTAATGCAATATAATACGTATCGGGAGCAATTTCCGAATTTCATTATTGCGAATAATGGTGGTTTTAAAGAGGCCGCATTATTTGAGGTAGAAAATGAAGAGTATAAAAAACCTCTGCGAGTTGATTTTAACTAAAAAACTGTTTCTTCGGTTTATTGTTATAACTAGAAACATTATTTGAAATGAGGCCTTGTTCATCTTCATTATTATTATAATTCAGTGTGAATTCAGATGCTAAAAATGGACTTCTTCAGTCAGCAGGAAAAAGCAAAACGTTATACTAAAGTATTGTTGTTGTATTTTTTTCTGGCGATGAGTTTCATAGTTATAGCTGTTAATGTTGTTATCTATTACTTTTTCATGTTTCTTGAATTCTATCCCTATACACCGACAGACTGGTTCTCAGGCGGTGTTGTTTATTATATTTCAGGAGCAACCTGTCTATTAATATTATCAGGTAGTGTGTATCGCTGGTTAAAATTGAAATCAGGTGGTCATGCTGTGGCGGCTATGGTTGGTGCAAAAAGGCTTGATTTGCATACCTCTGATAACAAAAAAAGACAGTTAATACATGTTGTGGAGGAGATGTCGATTGCATCAGGCGTAGCCGTTCCGAGTTTATATGTGCTGGAAAATGAGCCAGGTATAAATGCATTTGTTGCTGGTTATCTGCCAACTGAAGCGGTAATGGTTGTTACTGAGGGCGCGATAAATAATTTTACCAGAAATGAAATGCAGAGCGTAGTTGCACATGAGTACAGTCATATATTAAATGGTGATATGCAAATAAATATTCGTTTAATGTCAATATTGGCAGGAATTTTAATGATTAGCTCGCTTGGTCATTTATTAATAAGAGCCGAGAGTCGTTCTTATTCCAGTAAAAAATCAGGTGGTTTGATGGCCTTAGGTTTTTTGTTTTTATTGATTGGTTATATTGGCGTTTTTTTTGGTCGATTGATAAAAGCAGCGGTGTCCCGTCAGCGTGAATACCTGGCGGATGCGGCATCAGTACAATATACAAGAAATCCTGATGGAATGACGTCTGCTCTAAATAAAATTAGAGAAGCGAGCGTAGGCTCTTATATGAAAAGTGCCTATGCAGAAGATATGAGTCATATGTGTTTTGCGCAAACATTTAATATGCTGGTTACCAGCTGGATGGCGACACACCCGCCATTAATTGACAGAATAAAACGAATTGATCCCACTTATGTTGCAAGAATCAAAGCCCGTGATTTAAATAAAAAATACAATCAAAAAGCAGACGATGATACTGATATGACACCTGCCAGTGGTGGAAAAAATGTACCAGAAAATTCAGTTTTAGGCTCGGTTATGAATTTTTCTGAGCCTGTTTCAGCGAGTATATTGCTAGATACCGCAGGTACAATAGATGAGCCACACATAGAATTTGCAGCTGAAATTCATAATTCATTTAGCGATGATCTGAAGCAGTCAATACATCAGGCTGAAGCAGCAAAGGTAATTGTATTAACTTTGATTCTTGTGAAGATGAATTTCGATGAGGGTATGAGTTTTTTAGGAAAACATATTAATGAAATTGAGCTAAGCATTATAAACAGATTTAATAAAGAAATAACGGCATTAGAAAACTTTCAGCGATTACCTTTATTTGAGCTTTTATTGCCAGCACTTAAACAGATGGAAACTGCTGAAAAAACTGATTTTTTAATATTATGCGAAAAGCTCATTAAATCAGATAAGCGATATACTTTATTTGAGTTTGTATTACTTAGCATGTTAAAGAAAAACCTGTCACCTGATTCAGGTAGAGATATAAAGATAAAATATTATTCTTATAAATCGGTTAATAAAGAGTTACAGCTGATATTTTCAGTAATGGCTCATAGTAGCCAGTCTGAAGAAAGTATGCGTATTCAATCATATAACAAAGTTAGTCAGGGCTTTTCAATGAACACTACAGGTGGTAACTTAACCTTACTTGATTTTAATGAAATCACGCCTGCCAGGTTGACGATTGCATTTCAACGGTTGTCACAACTATCACCGATACTGAAACGTAATGTTTTAGAGTCAAGTGCAGATATTGCTATGCATGATGGGCAACTGAAATATGCAGAAGCTGAATTACTGCGTGCAATAGCTGATTTACTGAATTGCCCTTTACCCCCGTTATTGCCACAGGCAGTTAATTGAACGCTGTGAGCGTGAGTTAGCCTATATCTGCGTTATTGATATTAGAAGTCGTACCTGCGGTCATACTTTAATTGTTACCGTTAGTCGTGAGAACTGTGAAGTCACTCACAGGAGTTTATCTACAGGTTAGTTATTCATATTGAGTGGACGATAATAGACTTATCGTAAATAAAAAAGGGGCAGAAAGATGCAGCTCGCTCAATATGTATTAATTAGCGCAACTTTTTGTGTGTTAGTTCTAGCTTATGCTATTGGAAATCTCTAAATTTGCTATAATTGCTTGTCTAAATTGTTAGCAAGTTTAAATAGATGAATCGAAAATTTTCAGTTGCGCCCATGTTGGACTGGACAGACCGGCATGCGCGTTTTTTTTTACGCCTTATCACCCAGAACTCTCTCTTATATACTGAGATGATTACTACCGGGGCTATAATCCACGGTGATCGCTCACGTCATTTAGATTATAACCAGGAAGAACATCCTCTCGCTATTCAATTAGGTGGTAGTAAGCCCGATGATTTAGCAAACTGTGCAAAAATTGCTGAAGATTATGGTTATGACGAAATTAATCTAAATGTGGGGTGTCCCAGCAACCGGGTTCAATCAGGTATGTTTGGAGCCTGTTTAATGGCTCAACCTGAGTTGGTTGCTGAGTGTGTAGCGGCGATGCAAAATGTCGTTAATATTCCAGTCACTGTTAAACATCGAATTGGTATAGATGAAAATGATTCAGTAGAAGAGTTATTTGAGTTTGTAGAAATAGTATCAAAATCAGGCTGTAGCTCCTTTATTGTGCATGCCAGAAAGGCCTGGTTAAAGGGCTTAAGCCCTAAGCAGAATCGTGACGTGCCGCCATTACGCTATAATGTTGTACATGAATTAAAGCGGTCTATGCCACAGCTTGATATAATTATTAACGGTGGAATTTGTGACCTGGAAACAGCTGAAGAGCAGATGAAATATGTTGATGGTGTGATGATGGGGCGAGAGGCTTACCATAATCCATATTTATTATCAGAAGTTGACCAGCGGTTTTATGAATCGGAACGAAAGGTGTTAACTCGATTTGAAATTATTGAGGCGTTATATCCATATATAGAAAAAGAGCTTTCAAAAGGTGTAAGATTGCATTCTGTAACAAGGCATATTCTGGGTTTGTTTAACGGTCTGCCTGGTGCAAAAAAATGGCGACGGTATCTGTCAGAAAATGCGACAAAACGTGAAGCAGAATTAGACGTTTTATACAAATCTTTAGACTGCCTGAGATAACATCAATTGATTCTAATTAAGTTGACTTTCGCTGTTTAACATTGAGCGCTATGTCTCTGCGGCAAAAATGATAAAATTATTATGTTACTAATAATTCATGGGAATCAAACTGGTTTATGTAAAAAATGAATCGAAAGATAATTCATATAGATATGGATGCTTTTTTTGCTGCAGTAGAGCAACGGGATTTTCCCGAGTTAAGAGGGCAAGCTGTTGTTGTGGGAGGGCGTCCCGATAGCAGAGGCGTTGTTGCAACCTGTAGTTACGAGGCGCGAAAATTTGGTATTCATTCTGCAATGCCTACTTCCAGAGCATATCAATTGTGTCCGCATGCAAAGTTTGTCTCGCCACGTTTCTCTGCATACAGGCAGGCGTCAGAAGAAATTCATAAAGTATTTAAACAATACACAGATATTGTCGAACCTTTGTCTCTAGATGAGGCGTATCTTGATGTAAGTGAAACAGATTATTTTAATGGTTCTGCAACACTAATCGCCAGTGAAATAAGATCTGATATCTATAATGCTATACAGTTAACGGCTTCTGCAGGAATTGCATACAACAAGTTTCTGGCTAAGCTTGCATCAGATCAGAATAAGCCTGATGGTCAATTTGTGATTAGGCCGGGTGAGGCAGAAGTCTACTTAAAATCTTTACCCATTGGTCGATTTTATGGCGTAGGAAAGGTGACTGAATCAAAAATGCAGGCGTCGGGGATAAAAACCGGAGGAGATTTAAAGAACAAAACATTAGTTGAGTTGCAAAGACTTTTTGGGAATTCTGCAGAATATTATTATAATATTTCACGTGGTATTGACCATCGTCCGGTTTCATCAAACTATGTGCGTAAATCACTGGGTTCTGAAACTACGTTTCAAAATGATATATCTGATACAGATCAAATGTTAAAACATTTGGCAGATTTATTACATGAGGTATTGAAAAGTTTGTTAAACAGAAAATTACTAGCGTATACGATTACTATTAAGGTAAAATACGCCGACTTCACGCAGGTGACGAGAAGTTACACTAGTGACACAGTGATTTCTGTAGATAATAAAGCCAGGCAACTGATTCCAGTTCTATTGGCCAAAACTGACGTTAATAAAAGGCCTGTTCGTTTACTGGGAGTGTCTTTTTCAAATTTGACCAGTAGTGACAATGTTTCTGATAGTGGACAGATGTTATTGTTCTGATTTAAAAAGTTAATGCATGATTTTTTTCAAATAAAAATACTTTAAACGTTACTTGTCAAGCTTCTGTTGAAATGCTCCTATACTGTGTTAATTCGAGTAATGTTGATCTACATATAATATCTAATAAATCACTTGGTCAGAATGAGTCTTTATTATGTCAAACATGGCTCTGATGTGTAGATAAGTGCTAAAAACTTGATGATAAATCCACTGTAAGTTTAGTCTATTTATTTTAGTTTAAGTTATGCTTTTTTATGGTCTGGGGTGTATTTAATTTAATTATGCGTTTATTAAAACTAATATTACTTGTTTTCTGTTTCAATGTGAATTTGGTTTTCGCCGAAGAACTATCTGCCTATGATTCTTGTCTGTTAAAAAAAATACAGAGTGCAGATGAAAATAAAGCGGCAATTGAAATTGTTAATGAGTGTGGAAAAAATGTTTATATAGCGCAAGGGGCTGGCGAAAATAAAAATCGATATTCAGCGATAGAAGAAAGGCTGGAAATTGATAAAAGTAATGAGTTTAAACCATTCACGCTGATGGCGTTTAAGCCGAATTATATTATGCCGCTTGTTTATAACCGGTCTGGTTATGATGCTAGTGTCTACCAGGAGCTACCTGAAAATCAAAACGCGACATTTGATAATACTGAAGCACAGTTTCAAATTAGTATTAAAACACCTTTGGCCGTCGAGCTGTTTAATAAAGACATAATTCTCTATACGGCTTATACGAGTAGGTCGTTTTGGCAGGTCTATAATAGCAAGTTGTCGCGTCCGTTTAGAGAGACTAATCATGAACCGGAAATCTGGCTACAAACAACAAGAAGCACCAGTTTTATGGGGTTTGATAATCGTATAAATATGCTGGGGGTTTCCCATCAGTCAAATGGTCGTAGTAATATATTGTCAAGAAGCTGGAATAGAATTTATGCCATATTCAGCTTTGAGAAAGAGTCCTCTGTCTTTGTTGTAAAACTCTGGAAGCGTTATGATGAAAGCCCTGAGGATGATGATAATCCCGATATAACAGATTATATGGGGCATGGTGAGTTCCGTTATATCTATAAAAAAGACAGTCAAACCTTTAATTTCATGTCACGCAATAATATAGAGTCGGGTTTTGAAAGAGGCGCTACCGAGTTAAGCTGGAGTTTTCCAATTGGTAAAAGAAAAGACCTGCGAGCTTATATTCAGGTTTTTACAGGTTACGGGGAAAGTCTGATCGATTACAATCAGTCAGTTAATAGAATAGGTTTTGGTATATCGCTATCTGACTGGTTATAAATACGAATAAATTTATTGATAGTAAATCCACCAGCTTATATTGAAATTTACATCTGGAGATGACGCACTTTTAATGTCTTCAACAACAGCAAAGTCTAATTTGTGTTTTTTATTTAAATAGTAGGTGCCACCAAAAGTGAGTTGAATTACGTGGCTTAGAAAATCCAGGCTGGAATCGTAGAGTGCGCTATGAAAATCGAGTTGTGTTTTTAGTTCGATATTATTCCAGGGTTGAAATTTAATACCCGCATTACCGAAAACAGCCCAGTTATTCTGCATAGTTTCTAAAATATCAGTGTCGCTCATATATAACAGACCGGCCTGGCCATACAACCAGCGAGTATCTGTTAAGCCAAGATCAGTTGTAACCCAGGCGGCAAGGTCTGTTGCGCCACTACCTGTTAATTTGTCTTCATCACCCGTAGGTAACTTAAGGCTAAGCCAGTAACTGAGTGCATGCTGTTCTGACTTCTCGGCTTGCCAGGCAATTTGCAGTGAAATATCACCTAAAGATTGTTGTCTGGAACTTAAATTAGCCAGGGCTGAGTTGTTATGGCTAAGATTAATGTCGATTTGATCATTTTGAAAATAGGGCCTTATATCCTCAGGCAGGCCAAGCGCCTGGTGGTATGAATCAATTGCGGCATCAAGAATGCCGCCACTGTGAACAATGTAAGGAAGTTGTAAGCGGAACATCCAGTTTTCTTTAAAAGCATAGTCGTAAAGAAAATTTACATGCCATGTTTCAACGTCAATGAATAGTCTATCGGTATTATTAGTTTGAGCGTTAATTGTATTGCTGATATTAAATGAGTTGATCAGGCGAGAGTTGTTGTTATCGAGCAGTAATGCCGGGCTTGCCAGAGGGAGTCCAAAAATTAATGAAAATGGGCTTTCATTTCTGGTTAACAGGGGTGAGGGATGTTCTGCAAAACTATTCTGGAAAGTAAAAAACAAAAGGCCTAAAAAAAACCGGCCAGTTATATAACTAGCCGGTTTTTTAGAGTTACACATTAACAAGTCTTATTTCATACTTGCGTAATATGCAGCCAGGTTATCCATGTCTGCATCAGATAGTGGCTTAGCCATGGCGTTCATAGTTGGGTCTTTACGATCGCCCGATTTGAATGCTTTCAGTTGCTTAACAAAGTAAGCCGCTTTCTGGCCTTTAAGATTTGGGTAAGTAGGTATCATGCTTACACCGTTAGCACCGTGACAAGCTGCACAGCTTGCTGCTTTCGCCTTGCCTTTAGCTACATCGCCAGCTGCCATAGCTGAAGAAGCTGAAACTGCTAGTACAGCGGCAGCCAGCATTGTTAAAACTTGCTTTTTCATCGTTATCTCCAAGTCGTGTTATTACACGATTATTAAATTAGCATCAGGATTTTCGCAGAGCAGAGACTTAATGTAAATTAAGATTTTCTGATATTGCTCATTATAGAATTTATAATGTTAAAATAAGTAAGTAATTCAATGGGTTGAGGGTGTACGGATGGTGCGTCTAAGTATTCTTAAATATCAATAATAGTGGTCTTTTTCCTGAATATGGTTGTGTTATAGGCCCAAAAGCGGATTAATTTATAAAATTTTGCATATTAGTTGCCCTAAACAAGCTGAATCAGCTGAAAATCATGTCAGTATCGGGTAAAGTGAGCGGCTTATTTAACTTGGCACCAATTTACTTTAATGGTGAGGAAACGAAACATGGCTGATTATAAAATTGCACCTTCTATTCTATCTGCCGACTTTGCACGCTTAGGCGAAGAAGTCGACAATGTAATTAAATCTGGTGCGGATATCGTGCACTTTGACGTAATGGATAACCATTATGTACCTAATCTGACAATTGGCCCTCTGGTCTGTGATGCCCTGCGTAAGCATGGTGTTACGGCAGAAATTGATGTTCATTTGATGGTTAAACCTGTTGACCGCATTATTCCTGATTTTGCCGAAGCGGGGGCGAGTTACATTACATTCCATCCTGAAGCTTCTGAGCATATTGATCGGACGTTACAAATGATACGTGAATTAGGCTGTAAATCGGGTTTAGTATTTAATCCTGCAACACCATTAGATTGTTTGAAACATGTAATGGATAAAGTAGACGTGATTTTATTAATGTCAGTTAACCCCGGGTTTGGCGGACAGTCGTTTATCCCTGAAACGCTAAATAAGTTACGAGAAGCGCGTAAATTAATTGATGAGTCAGGTTATGATATTCGACTTGAAATAGATGGTGGCGTAAAAGTAGATAATATCCGTGAAATTGCCGAAGCGGGTGCGGATATGTTTGTTGCAGGTTCAGCTATTTTTGGTGCCAGGAATGACGCTGATGCAAATGTATACGATACTGTTGTTGGTAAAATGCGTGACGAATTAGCAAAGGCGTAATGAGTGCTGAGTACTTTAAGGCATAGCCTGTTACTGGCTATGCCTTTTACTATAAAGAATGCCCCCGGAAAATTAGAGTATGATGAATAAACCTAAAATGGTATTGATTGATGTAGATGGTACCCTGGTAGATAGTGTGCCGGATCTGGCGTATTGTGTTGATGAAATGATGAAGCAGCTTGGCATGCCAGAGCATGGTGAAGTAAAGGTGCGTAACTGGGTTGGCAATGGTGTAGAGCGTTTAACACGCCGTGCTTTAATTGGTCAGCTTGACGGTGAGCCGGACGAAGCTTTGTTTGAAAAGGCCTATCCTATTTTTCTTGATTTATATGATAAGAATGTTTGTGAGCGAAGTTGTTTATACGATGGTGTTCGTGAAGCATTGGACTTTTTAAAAACAACCGATGTAAAAATTGGTTGTGTTACAAATAAAAACGCTCAATTTACACTGCCTATTCTTGAAAAACTGGGTGTAAAAGATGATTTTGAAATCATAGTATGCGGCGATACTCTGGCAAAGAAAAAACCTGATCCTTTGCCATTATTACATTCAGCGGAGCAATTAGGCGTGAGACCCGAGGAATCATTAATGCTAGGTGATTCAATGTCTGATGTAAAAGCTGCGAGAGCGGCCGGTTTTAATATCATCTGCATGTCATATGGTTATAATCATGGTGAAGATATTCGTGATTACAAGCCAGATGCAGTTATTGATTCTATGGCCGAAATTAAGAATCTGATTAACTGGTAAGTTTGAAAAAACAAACATAGAAAAACAGAATTCACAGAGAATGTATTTTCAAAGTGAATGCCTTTATAAAGTATGAGAATAAAAGTTTAATACAATGAAATTTTTCAGACAAAAACACAAACATTTATACGCATCCTGGCTATGCTGAACGCTGCTTATTGAAACAACGTGTATAAATAATAAAGTCTGGAAAATATCATGACACCTGAAACTTTTGAAAAACTTAAAAATAAAAATCACACCCATGTTCCCCTGGTGCATGAAGTGCTGGCCGATCTTGATACCCCTTTGAGTGCTTATCTTAAATTAGCAAATGCGCCTTACTCCTATCTTTTTGAATCAGTTCATGGCGGAGAAAAATGGGGGAGGTACTCGATTATTGGTTTGCCCTGCACAAAACGGATTAAGATATTTGGTAAAAAAATTATTATCGAAAACGACAATGAAGTTTCTGAAACGATTGAGGTAGAAGATCCATTACAGTGGATTGAGGATTATCAAAAAACTTTTGATGTTGCTGAAATCGAAGGCTTACCGAAATTTACAGGTGGTTTAGTCGGCTACTTTGGCTATGAAACAATACGCTACATCGAGCCCAGGTTGGCAGGTGTAGAAAAACCAGATGTGATCAACACGCCGGACATACTTTTAATGTTATCTGAAGAAGTCGTTGTGTTTGATAACTTAAGCGGCAAATTGTACTTTATTATACTTGTAGATCCTGCTCAGAAGAATGCTTATGATGATGGGCAAAAGCGATTATACGAATTAGAGAAAAAGCTTCATCAGACTGTTCCTGTTTATCATCCTTCAATGAAAAGTATACAGGTAAATGAGGAAGACTTTATTTCCGGTTTTACTGAAGAGGGTTATAAAAAAGCGGTTGCAAAGGCTAAACAATATATTGTTGATGGCGATGTCATGCAGGTCGTGTTGTCACAGCGAATGAGTATACCCTTCAGTGCTGAGCCATTAGATTTATACCGTTCATTACGTAGTTTAAATCCATCTCCTTATATGTATTTCTTAAACCTGGATGATCACCATGTTGTGGGTTCGTCGCCTGAAATCTTAGTGCGACTTGAAGATAATGAAGTAACCGTTAGACCAATAGCGGGAACAAGACCAAGAGGTTTAAACGAAGCTGATGATCTGGCATTAGAAAAAGAGCTGCTTGCGGATCCTAAAGAACTGGCAGAGCATTTAATGTTAATCGACCTGGGTCGAAATGATGCTGGTCGTGTAAGCGAAATTGGCAGCGTAGAGTTAACTGATAAAATGATAGTGGAGCGATATTCCCATGTTATGCATATCGTCTCAAACGTAACCGGCAAGTTAAAAGAAAAACTGTCTGCAATGGATGTTTTACGGGCAACTTTTCCAGCGGGAACAGTAAGTGGTGCGCCGAAAATCAGGGCCATGGAAATAATTGATGAATTAGAGCCGGTTAAACGAGGTATTTATTCTGGTGCTGTAGGTTACCTTTCCTGGAATGGAAATATGGATACGGCTATTGCTATTCGAACAGCAGTTATAAAAGATAAAACATTAAGCATTCAAGCTGGCGCAGGTATTGTTTACGACTCTATACCGGAAAATGAATGGGTCGAAACCATGAATAAAGGTCGTGCGGTTTTTCGTGCTGTGGCTATGGCTGAAGCAGGTATTGATGGAGCGCATAGGTAAACAATATGATGTTGATGATTGATAATTATGATTCATTTACTTATAACCTGGTGCAGTACCTTGGTGAGCTAGGTGCTGATGTGCAGGTGCATAGAAATGATCAAATTAGTTTGCAAGATATAGAAAATTTAAAGCCAGAGCGCATCATGATTTCACCTGGTCCATGTACGCCAAATGAAGCAGGTATATCGATGCAGACTATAGAAAAGTTTGCAGGTAAATTACCAATTTTAGGTGTCTGTTTAGGGCATCAATGTATCGGGCAGGTGTTTGGTGGGAAAATCATTCATGCAAAAGAAATTATGCATGGTAAAACCTCGCTAATTCATCACAATAATTCAGGTATTTTTTCGGGTCTAACAAATCCGTATATTGCTACTCGATATCATTCGCTGGTGATAGAAAAACAGAGTTTGCCCGATTGTTTAGAAATAACAGCCTGGACAGAAAATCAAGATGGCAGTATGGATGAAATCATGGGTGTGCGTCATAAAGAGTTTAAAATAGAGGGTGTGCAGTACCATCCTGAATCTATACTGACAGAGCATGGGCATGATTTGTTGAGGAATTTTTTACAAACTTAAGTATTGCCGCAGAGACACGGAGGTCGTAGAGGTTATGGCGTTAAATAAATTATCTGAAATTATTATTGGTGCGGCTATTGAGTTTCATAGAAACATTGGCTCCGGTTTGTTAGAGTCTGTTTATAAAAATGTTTGGTGTATGAGTTAGAAGCGAAATGAATTGCAGTCGCTACAGAAGTTAACGTGCCTGCTAAATATAAACAGTTGAGGGTCAAAGAGACTTTAGGTTGAATGTTGTTGAAACATTATTATTAAGCTCAGTGCCGTGGGCAGGCTTAATTTAATTTATATAGTACAACAGATATGTTGTTTAAAAATGAGTGGTGATCCTCCAGGGTTCTTAATAAACTTCAATGTGCCAATGCGGTACAAGGTATAAAGCGAATAACAGATAAACACCTGTGACCTCTGCGTCAGTGGCAAAATAAGGTATATAAAAATGGATATACAATCAGCAATAAAAGCGGTTACTGAAAAACAGGATTTAACCCGTGATGAAATGACACAGGTTATGAATTTAATCATGACGGGGCAGGCAACTGATTCACAAATAGGAGGTTTTTTAATTGGTTTACGCATGAAAGGCGAGACTATAGATGAGGTGACTGCAGCAGCTTCTGTTATGCGAGAGCTTTCTACTAAAGTTTCGGCGGCAGATGAATACCTGGTTGATACATGTGGCACAGGTGGAGATTCTTCAGGCAGTTTTAATATATCTACCGCCTCCGTTTTTGTTGCGGCTGCGGCAGGTGCGCATGTTGCCAAACATGGGAACCGATCTGTTTCTAGTAAGTCTGGCAGTGCTGATGTGCTGGAAACTGCAGGCGTAAATTTAAATATCACACCTGAACAGGTTGCAGACTGTATTGAAAATGTTGGAGCTGGGTTTTTATTTGCCATTAAACATCATGGTGCAATGAAACATGCTATTGGGCCTAGAAAAGAAATGGCGGCGCGTACTATTTTTAACGTGTTGGGGCCGTTAACTAATCCTGCATCGGCACCTAACCAGGTTATAGGTGTCTTCAGTAAAGAATGGGTTGAGCCTCTGGCTCAGGTATTAAAAAAATTGGGAAGTCGCCATGTAATGGTTGTTCATGCGGATGACGGCATGGATGAAATTAGTATTGCGAGTGCGACATCTGTAGCGGAATTAAAAGACGGTGAAATTACTACTTATACTATTCGGCCCGAAGATTTCTCCATGAACAGAGCCGACTTGTCAGCCATTAAGGCTAAAGACTCAGATGAGAGTTTGCAAATAATCAAATCAGTTTTCGATAATCAGGATGGCCCTGCTAAAGATATTGTTTGCCTGAATGCGGGGGCTGCTATTTATGTGTCGGGCTTGACTGATTCATTAGCAGCGGGAATCGAAAAAGCAAAAACAGTAATAGCGGATGGCAAAGCTAAAGAAAAACTTGAAGCATTAGTCTCTTATAGTAATAACTTTTAAAATAAAGTAGTCGTTTTATGAGCAAATCAGCAGATATTTTACAGAAAATATTACAGCGTAAAGCTGAAGAAATAACTGAAGCAGTAGCAAAAGAATCATTGGTTGATTTGAGTAAGCGTGCGGAAAACGCTTTGCCTGTGCGCGGCTTTATTCGGTCAATTGAAGATAGAATTACAGCAGGCCAGGCGGCGGTAATTGCCGAAATAAAAAAAGCTTCACCCAGTAAGGGTGTAATACGTGAACACTTTATGCCTGCTGAAATTGCAAAAAGTTATGAAAAAGGCGGTGCAGCGTGTTTGTCTATTCTGACAGATCGTGATTTTTTTCAGGGAGCCACAGAGTATTTAGTACAGGCCCGTGAAGCCACAAGCCTTCCAGTTATTAGAAAAGATTTTATCATTGACCCCTATCAGGTCTATGAAGCTCGAGCGATGAATGCAGATTGTATTTTGTTGATTGTTTCTGCTCTCGGCGATGCTAGTTTAAATGAGCTTTTGGCTTTAGCCCATCATTTGCAAATGGATGTGTTAATGGAAGTGCATGACAGAGATGAGATGGAACGGGCTATTCAAAGTGGTGCGAAGTTAATTGGTGTGAACAATCGAAATTTACGTACTTTCGATGTTAGTCTACAAACAACACTGGATATGCTGGATATGTTACCAGACGATCGTATTCTGGTAACAGAAAGTGGTATACATATGCCAGCAGACGTTAAGTTAATGCGTGAAAACAATGTAAACTGTTTTCTGGTGGGTGAGGCATTTATGAGGGCTGACGAGCCAGGCGAAAAGTTAGCAGCGCTTTTTAATTAAGCGGCTGCGTTGTTAATCTTCTTTAGTCGCCTCCTTGTGCGCCTTATGTTTGGCTATATGCTCTTCATCGTGTACAACAATGGTTTTTCCATGGGCAGAGATTAGCTTGTCTTCTTCAAGCTCTTTTAAAACTCGACCGGCCATTTCACGAGAGCAGCCAACAATTTTGGCAATATCCTGACGAGTTATTTTTATCTGCATACCATCCGGGTGTGTCATCGCGTCTGGTTGTTCGCTTAGTTCTAATAATGTTCTGGCGATGCGCCCTGAAACATCAAGAAAAATCAGATCTCGTACTTTCTGGCTGGTTCGAATTAATCTATCGAAGATTTGCCCTGATAATAAAAACAATATCTCAGGATCTTCCTTAACCAGTTTTCTAAACTGGCTATAAGATATTTCGGCTATCTCACAGGACGTTTTGGCAATAATTTTAGCGCTGCGATCTAAATCATCTTTAAAAAGACCAGCTTCACCAAAAAAGTCACCGCCATTTAAATATGCGAGGATAATCTCTGCACCATCATCGTTTTCAGCAAGTACGCTAACTGAGCCCTTAATGATATAGTAGAGGCTATGCGGTTTATCGCCTTCGTGGATTATGTTCTTTTTTGCCGGGTATGTTTTACGGTGGCAATGATTTAGTAATAAATCTAGCGAAGGGTTTGAATTGTCAACTTTGGGTAACAGGCTCATATTTTCCGTATCACTTTTGATGGGAGCCGTTAAATTATAGACGATTTTAAGCATTGCCCATACTATATTCCGTTCTTTACCCCGATTTTTTTCAGGGTTTGAGCAATAATGTAACTAATTCGAAAATTATTTTAGGTAAAATGTATGAAAGCCAGAGTGAAATGGTTAGATAATATGTCGTTTGTAGGTGAGTCTGGAAGTGGGCATTCGGTTGTGATGGATGGCGCGCCTGACTCTGGAGGGCGAAATTTAGCGGCCAGACCTATGGAAATGGTGCTGATTGGTATGGGGGGGTGCACGGCGTTTGATGTGGTTATGATATTGAAGAAAGCCCGGCAGCCTATTAAAGACTGTATTGTTGAGTTGAGTGCAGAAAGATCGGGAGAAATTCCCAGGGTGTTTACAAAAATTCATGCCCATTATATCGTGAAAGGCAGTGGTTTAAGTGAAAAGCAGGTGGAAAAAGCGGTTAATTTGACCGCTGAAAAGTACTGCTCAGTATCAATTATGCTGGCTGCTACAGCTGAAGTAACACACGACTTTGAAATAATCGAAGAATAATTAATCAAAATTAGAATAATTTAAATGCCAAAAAATATTACGCAGGAAACATTTAATAGCCTGCAGGAACAATACTATAATGCCTGGTTTCGTTTTCATCCTGAATTGGCAGTTCATGTCGGAGTGACGGGTTATGAGGATCAATTAACGCCATTCGGTGATGAGGATATAGGTGCCTTAATTTCTTTAAATCAAAAGATTGTTTTTGCTTTAGATGAATTAACTATTTCTGATTTAACAGCAAATCAAAAACTGGATTACAACATTTTATATAATGCAGCCAGTATTGAGCTGCAGGAGTTGATTGAGCGTGACTGGCGGTTTTTAATGCCGCAAAAGTATTTACCACTTGAGGCGATACATCAATTAATTAGTCGTCCGGTTGAAAATATGCATGCGGCATTAAAGCATCGGTTGCAAGATGTTCCAGAATATTTACGATCAGCTAAAAACTATCTATTGCAACAACCCGAAAAAATTCCCGCGAACTGGGTCAGTGATGCCGTTTCAGGTGCGGCTGCAGGGGCTGTATATATTCGAGATTTAGTTCGTAACCCTGACATCATTTATAAGTTTAAAAACCCGTCTCGTTTACAGCCGGTATTTGATGCGGCTGCACATGCGATGGAGGATTTTGAAAAGTTTTTACGTAATGACATTCAGCCTCACGCCGCGGGCTCTTTTGCCTGTGGTGAAAATCATTTCAATACATTATTAAATAACTGGCATTGTTTAGATGTAAGCGCAAACCAGCTTTACAAGTTCGGTGAACGGCTATTTAATAAAACACAGCAGGAACTACAGGCACTTTGTAACGAGCTGCCTGGTTCTAATGATATTGAAGAGCAGTTAGCGAATATACGAAATCAACACCCAGACGACAAAGAAGAGTATTTGCTGGATGCTTATCGTACTCGAATGAAAGCAGCATATAATTTCGTGGTAGAGCAGGAACTGGTTACAGTGCCGGAAACTCAGTCATTAAAAGTAATTGAAACGCCTGTTTTTCTGCGCCATGAAGTACCCTTTGCGGCGTACGATGAACCCACTTATACCGATCTGGAACAAAAAGCTTATTATTATGTAACACCTGTTAGCTCGAAAGATCACCTGCTTGAGCATAACTGGACATCAATAGATCTTACCTGTGTTCATGAAGCATTTCCGGGGCATCACTTACAGTTTGTAACGGCAAATCGAAATCCTCATAATAGTTTACCAAGACTGTTAAATTCATCGGCTACCTTATATGAAGGCTGGGCATTATATTGTGAAGATATTATGCAGGAAAAAGGCTTTTTAGGTGAACCAGAGCATCATTTTATTATGTTGCGTGACCGTTTATGGCGCGCACTTCGCATTATGTTAGATGTAGAGTTGCATACACAGGGTTTAAGTATTGATAAAGCGGCCCAACGTATGTGTGATGTACCCGGTTTTTCAATTGAACGGGCAAAGGCTGATTTAAGCTGGTATTCGAGTTCGCCTACTCTGCCTATGGGGTCTGCGACGGGGTGGGCGTTAATAAAAGCACTGCGTGAAGAAGAATCAAAGAAGGCAGATTTTAATTTAAAGAACTTTCATGATCGGCTGTTGTCAGTAGGTTCATGTGCATTACCTCTAGTTATTAAATCCGAGTTCGGTGATGAGGCCTGGAATAAAGCCTGGGCAAAAGTTTTTGCTTAGTTATTATGTGAAAAGTATTTATGATTAAAAAATTACAGTTATTTTTTGAAAAAAACTTCATGATGGTTGGTGTGTCGGCTGTTGTCGAAGCGCATCAGTTAAATCTTGCCGCGGCGGCCTTATTGATAGAAATGGTTTTGCAAGATGACCATGTGGATAAGACTGAAGTGGTGCAAGTGAAAAAAATACTGGTTTCTCAATTTGATCTGTCTGAAGCGGAGATGGAAAGTCTTTATGCTTTGGCGGAAGAAGAGAAACATCAGGCAACGGATTATCACCAGTTCACTAAATTAATTGCTAATCACTATACACAGCCTCAAAAAATACGCTTAATAGAATCACTCTGGCGTGTTGCCTATGCTGATGAGGTGTTGGATAAGTATGAAGAGCATATGGTGCGTCGAATCAGCGATTTGATTCATGTGTCGCACAAGGATTTTATTCAGGCCAAACATCGTGTGGAAAATGCTTAAGCAATATTATATCGAGCTTTGATTTGAGGTTTTAGAAGCGATCCACATAAAATTAAGGCCATAAAAAAACCTCCTTAAGGGAGGTTTTTTTATATCACTGGGGGGTGAGTGGTTGTCTATCGCAGGATTGACTGCCTGGTATCGCGGTTTGCATCCCACGCTTCATGTACCTGATCCATTGCATTTTTAATGTGATTGTCAGTGATCTGAATAGTGTCACCATTGTCGTCTATAATCATGCCGCCTTTAAAGCCGGTTTGAGTAATTGCATATGCGTATTTACCGCAATCGTTATTTTTAGCTGAGTTAGACATTAAAGTCTCCATATAAAGTAATAAATTCTGCACTTCTAACGGCCTGTATTGTTATTTTTCTACTGGGCGGTTACAGATATAGAATTAACTGAGCTAGTCATTCATAACCTCTATGCTGCGTTAGGGGCGCGATTATATAGTAAGTTTATGGTGTTATAAAAGCCCTGATAGAAGTTATTTGATAATTAATTTTACTTATTTTTAAAAAAACGGATTGAATTAGCCTGTTGATATTATAAGTTATTGATTTATAATTAAATATTCTGATTGTCACAGATGAAAAATGAAGAAGTCCGAATGAAAAAAAAGCTGATAATACAGTCTAGGAAAGTCCAGTTCAGAGGGTTTGACGGTAGCCTGCTGGAAGGGAATCTGGATTTTCCGCTCGAGATAAAACCTAAGCAGTATGTCATTGTCAGTCATTGCTTTACCTGCACCAGGCAAATTCTTACTACAGCACGATTAAGCAGGGGTTTAGCACATGCGGGTATGGCTGTATTGAGTTTTGATTTTACAGGGCTGGGTAACAGTGAGGGTAACTTCGCTGATACACACTTCAGGAGCATGCTGACGGATATAGAGTGTGCTGCCGACTGGCTGGCCACATTCTATGAACCAGCAAGCATCCTGATTGGGCATAGCATGGGGGGTACGGCTAGCCTGGCGGCGGCTCAAAATGCACATGTTTCATTGTCACATGTGCAGAAAATTATTACATTAGCCTCTCCAGCTTACCCGTCTCATATTCTGCATCACTTCGGTTCAGCAATGATGAAGCTGCGAAATGGAGAGACTGCACAGATCAGGGTGGCGGGGCGTTTTTATGAAGTTAAACCTGGCTTTATTGACGATGTAGAGAGTTATGATATGGATAAGCAAATGCAATCATGTAATCTGCCAATTATGGCGGTTAGAGCGGGTGATGATGGGCTGGTAGGGCCTGAAGCAGCGGAACAGATTCTTCGTTATACAGAGGCTGAGCATCAGCTGGTACAGATTGATGGGGCCGACCATTTATTCAGTGATCGTGCTCATGCAGCGCAGCTATTAGATACAGTACTAAGTTGGATAGATTGATTTACAGGTTACGATTCACGCCTATACTCTTACTTAATATATTTTGAACGATACACAGGAAACTATCATGCTTGAAGTAAAAACATTTTTTGATGAGCAAACATCTACCTTTACGCATCTGGTTTACGATGCCGATACTAAAGATGCTGTGGTGTTTGATCCAGTTTTAGATCTGGATACGATTGGTTGGCGTACCTATAAAGACAGCTTACACACACTGGATAGTTTTATCAGTTCTAAGCAGTTGAAACTGCATTATATATTAGATACTCATATTCATGCAGATCATCTGAGCGGAATGCAGTATTTAAAAGAAAAATATAAAGTACCAGTTGTTATAAATGCAGCCATTACCGTGGTTCAGGAGACATTTAAAGGCGTGTTTAATCTCGGTGATGACTTTGATGTAAGTGGGCGTGATTTTGATGTGTTAGTAAAAGATGGCGACCAACTCGAAGCAGGATCAATTAAAATTGATGTATTACATACACCAGGTCATACCCCGGCATGTACAACATATAAAATAGAAGATAATTTATTTACAGGTGATGCGCTGTTTGTGCCTGACGTAGGTACCGGTCGATGTGACTTTCCAAAAGGTAGCGCAAAAGATTTATATCAATCTGTTACGAAAAAGTTATATTCTTTTGCAGATGATACAAAGGTTTTTCCGGGGCATGACTATCCTGCTGATCGGGAGTTGCGAACTTTTACTACAATTGGTGAAAGTAAGTCGTCAAATGTAGATCTGCCTGCTGATAGAAGCGAAGCAGAATACATAAAATTTATGGAAAATCGTGATAGTAAATTGCCTTTGCCGAGATTAATTTATCAAAGTGTGCAGGTGAATTTAACCGCGGGTCAGTTGCCGAAAGAAGAGTCAAACGGGCAAAGTTATTTGAAAATACCAATTTATAATGATTAGTTGTTTTTAGAAATGCAGCGGGCAAAAGTTATTGTGCCCGGTTAGTATTCCTGTCGTGATAAATTAGAATTCCAGACTTCAAAACTTTTGTTAGCCTCGTCATGTTCAATGTGTTCTATTGAAATGCTTCGTTGTGAAACGGGTTTTGCAAGTTCATCATAAATAAACTGGTCATCAAAGCCTGCTTTTGCTGCATCATGTGCAGTGGCGGCAAAAATCAGTTTAGGAATATGAGCCCAGTAGATTGCTGACATGCACATAGGGCAAGGCTGGCAGCTGGAATAAATTGTGCAGTCGTTTAACTGGTAGTCATTTAAATTTTTACATGCTTCACGAATAGCCATTATTTCGGCATGTGCTGAAGGGTCGCAATTTTCGGTAACCTGGTTATGCCCCTGACCAATAATTTTTCCATTTTTAACAATCACCGCACCAAACGGTCCCCCCTGTTGTTTGGCTGAGGATATGGCGAGGTCTATAGCCTGTTGTAAAAAAGGCAGATCAGTTGCGTTTTTATGGTTCATGGCAAATCAGAAAACAATAAAGTTAACGAAAAAGTTGGCAATGTCCAGTACCTGTTAAATATATTCAGTGTAGTTATGATATTGATGTATTGCTCCTTAAAATACCCGAAAAATAGTAATAGTATACCTAAAGCAGAGATGTCTGTATTTTTAGCTTGCTGCAAATAAACTGTTTTATCTATTTTATTGGTTTGTACATCTCTGCGATCAAGCTTCCGTGTTACAGGCATAAAACTGTGCCTCTAATGTTGAGACTGTGAAGGTGCTGAATTTGTGCTCGAGGCAAATAAATTTTCTACATCAATACTATCAAAATCATATTGTGCATTACAAAATTCACAATCAACGTGAACTTTTCCCTGCTCTGAAATAATGCTGCGCGCTTCTGCCAGGCCAAGTGAAATAATCATTTTACTAATGCGTTCATTTGAGCAACTGCAACGAAAACTCAGGGGGCTGGGGTCAAATAAACGAACGTCATCTTCATGAAATAATCGGTGAAGAATTTCTTTGCTGGATAAAGTTAATAACTCTTCTTTAGTTAATGTGTTGCCAAGCGCCTGTGCATGCTGCCAGTCATTATGATCTTCACCGAGGTTGCTAAGCCTGGTTTCTCTGGTTTCTGGTAACTCCTGTAACAGAAAACCTGTGCATATTTCATTGTTGGCATTTAACCAGAGTCGAGTATTTAACTGCTCAGACTGTTTGAAATAATTTTCTATAGCGTCCTGTATGTGTTCACCCTGTAATGCAATGATTCCCTGATATGGTTTACCTGAGGGTTGCTCTACAGTAATAACCATTTGTGCATTTCCAAAAATGTTTTTTAGATTATGTGCCGGAACATCATCTCCCCATCGAGCGAGGCCTCGCAAAGTGCCTTCTGAAGTAGCTTGCACGACTAACAGATGTAGAGGGCCATCACCACGAATTTGTAAAATTAATGAGCCTTCATATTTTATAGTTGCCGATAATAGAGCGCAGGCGGCGAAAGCTTCACCGAGAATATTTCGTACATTTTCAGGGTAGTTGTAACGCGCAAGTGCCGCTTTCCAGGTTGCATTTAGATGAACCATTTCACCGCGAACACGTGTGTTTTCTATAATGAATCTATGAAGTAGGTCGTTGTCTGGCATGTTTGGCGGTCACCTGATTTTTTGAGTGGTTTTCTAATGTAACAGCGCACAGACAAAGGGTTTATTTAATTAAATAAACAAAAACCCCGATGTCTGCGAAGCTCGGCGTCAAAGGTATTGAAAATCAGCTTAACTTATCTTTAAGCATCTGGTTAACCTGTGCCGGGTTAGCTTTACCTTGAGAGGCCTTCATAACCTGACCAACGAAGTAGCCAAATAATTTGTCTTTGCCAGATCGGTACTGCTCAAGCTGGTCTGGGCTATTGGCAATAACTTCATCAATAATTGCTTCAATGGCAGAATCGTCAGTGATTTGCTTTAAGCCTTTTTTGTCAATAACGGTATCAGCGTCGCCTTCACCATTCCACATACCATTAAAGACATCTTTGGCTATTTTTCCAGAAATAGTGTTATCTTCAATGCGTTTTAGCATGCCAGCCAGAAGCTTTGATGATACCGGGCATTCTGCGATCGTTAAGTCTTCTTTATTTAGTCGTGCAGACACATCACCAATTATCCAGTTAGCGGTGAGTTTGGCATCAACTGACTGACCAATAACAGCTTCAAAAAAGTCAGCGAGTTCTCTGCTTGCGGTAAGAATGCCAGCGTCATATTCACTGAGACCTAAATCGCTAACAAAACGAGCTGTTTTCTCATCAGGTAACTCTGGAAGTGTTTTACGAATCTCTTCGATATAAGCATCATCAAAAACCACGGGTAGTAAATCCGGGTCAGGAAAATAACGGTAGTCGTTAGCTTCTTCTTTTGAACGCATTGAGCGGGTTTCGTGTTTGTCTGCATCATACAGACGTGTTTCCTGAACAACTTTACCACCATCTTCAATTACATCAATTTGACGTTCGATTTCAAGATTAATGGCGCGCTCAACAAAGCGAAATGAATTAATATTTTTTAATTCTGCACGGGTGCCATATTCTTTCTGGCCTTTTGGGCGAACAGAAACATTGGCGTCGCAGCGAAATGAGCTCTCTGCCATATTGCCATCACTGATTTCAATGTATTGAACCAGTGAATGAATTTTTTTCATGTAAGCAACGGCTTCTTTAGCTGAGCGCATGTCCGGTTCTGAAACAATTTCCAGTAAAGGTGTGCCAGCACGGTTCAAATCAATGCCCGTCATGCCCTGGTAATCTTCGTGTAATGATTTTCCTGCATCTTCTTCCAGGTGTGCACGAGTGATACCAATGGTTTTTTTTGTACCATCTTCCAGCTCAATATCAATAGCGCCCTCACCTACGATGGGCAGTTCCATCTGTGAGATCTGGTAACCTTTTGGAGAGTCGGGATAAAAATAATTTTTACGTGCGAACACAGAGTGTTTGCATATAGCCGAACCTGTCGCCAGGCCGAATTTTGTAGCCATGCGGATAGCTTCTGCATTTACCACAGGTAAAACACCAGGCAAGCCTAAATCAACTGCACAGGCCTGCGTATTTGGCTCGGCACCAAATGCAGTTGATGCAGATGAAAATATTTTACTTTTAGTACGCAGTTGCGTGTGTATTTCTAAACCGATTACGGTTTCCCATTCCATATTAGAATGCCTCTTTTTTAAAAGATTTGCCACTGAGACACGGAGTGCACAGAGAAGGTTTCATTAAAAAACACTGTGCGCTCCGTGTCTCAGTGGCTAAAATTACATAAACTATTCCGGTATCGATGGGCTGCATTAAGCAAGCAGTTTTCATCAAAATGTCGGGCAATAATTTGCCAGACACCCGGTCTTTAAAAATTTGTCACAGGGGCACAGCGTGTGCAGAGAAAAATTCATATTAAAGAAAAACTCTGTGTGCTCCGTGTCCCAGTGGCAAAAATCATTTAAACTGTTCTGGTATCTGTTTATGCCAGTCTGTTTTTTGCTGGTATTGATGGGCCGCATTAAGTAAACGGCTCTCATCAAAATGGTTGGCAATAATTTGTAAACCAACCGGCATGTTTTCACTGAATCCTGCAGGCACGCTCATGCCGGGTAAACCGGCTAGATTCACCGCAATGGTGTAAATATCTGAAAGGTACATAGAAATTGGGTCATTAGATTTTTCGCCAATATTAAATGCAGTTTCAGGTGATGATGGCCCCATAATTACGTCTACTTTTTCAAAAGCTTTCGTAAAATCATCAGAAATCATACGCCGTAACTGTTGTGCTTTTATATAGTACGCATCGTAGTAACCAGCAGAAAGAGCATAAGTACCAATCATAATACGACGTTTTACTTCTTCGCCAAAACCTTCACCACGTGAACGTTTGTAGAGGTCTTCAAGGTCTTTCGGGTTTTCACAACGGTGGCCGAAGCGCACACCATCAAAGCGAGATAAATTAGATGAGCATTCGGCTGGTGCTACAACATAATAAACAGGCACCGCCAAATGGGTATTGGGCAGGCTAATATCAATTATTTCAGCGCCCATAGATTTGTATTCTTCTATGGCTTTTTGCACAATTTCATTGGTGCCAGTACTTAAACCTTCGCCAAAATATTCCTTTGGTAAGCCGATTCTTAAACCATCGAGGGGGTTATTTAAATCTGCAGTATAGTCTGGCACATCTTTTTCAAGAGAGGTTGAGTCTTTTGGGTCAAAACCCGACATGGCATTTAATAATAATGCACAGTCTTCAGCGCTTTGAGCCATTGGACCAGCCTGGTCGAGGCTTGATGCAAATGCGATCATGCCATAACGTGATACACGGCCATATGTTGGTTTTAAACCGGTTATTCCGCACAATGAAGCCGGCTGTCTAATTGAGCCGCCAGTATCTGTTCCAGTAGAGGCAGGTGTTAAACGTGCAGCCACAGAAGATGCAGAGCCGCCAGATGATCCACCGGGAACGGCCTTTGTATCCCATGGGTTTTTCACATTGCCATAGAAGCTGGTTTCATTTGAAGAGCCCATCGCAAACTCATCCATATTGGTTTTACCCAGCATAACGACGCCGGCTTGCTGTAACTTTTCGACAACAGTTGCGTCGTATGGCGATTCGAAGTTGTGCAACATTTTTGAGCCACAGGTGGTTTTGACGCCTTTAGTGCAAAAAATATCTTTGTGAGCAAATGGAATACCGGTTAAAGGCCCCGCATTACCTGCCTTACGTTTTTTATCGGCTTCTGCCGCAGCGCTTAGTGCCTGTTCTGCGGTAACCGTTATAAAACTGTTTAGCTGAGAATCATATTCTTTGATTCGTTGTAAAAAGTGTTCTGTCAGTTGCACTGATGTGACTTCACCCGCTTCGAGCATGGTAGATAATTCACTCAGTGTTTTAGTGTGGTACATAGCTTGTCTCTAGTTTTGTTTTATTTCAATATTTGCCACAGAGACTAAAGAGAAAAACGGTTTTAGTTGCTGCGCAGTAGGCGCAACAACTTCAAAAAACGCTGTGTGCTCAGTGTCTTTGTGGCGAAAAAGCACCTTATTCAATTACCTGTGGTACCAGATAAAGGCCGTCTTTGACCTTAGGTGCAATTTTCTGAAATATTTCTCGCTGGTTTACTTCTAATACTTCATCTGCTCGCAGGCGTTGTGATACATTCATGGGGTGAGCCATTGGTTTAATACCGGCTGTATCAACTGCGTTCATTTCTTCAACCAGATCCAGAATACTGGACAGGCTATTTGCGTATTCCTCGATATTTTTTTCATCTATTTCGAGTCGCGCCAAATGCGCGATGCTTTTCACATCATCGGGTCCCAATGACATATTATTCTCCACGTGAGTTTATGTTATTAAGTGGCATCAATATCGATTAGATCTGGTGTTAATTCCAGGTTTGCAATCGGAAAACATCAAATGCGTTAAAAACCGCGCAAAATTAGCATATTATGCATGTTTAAGCCACTGCTATACTTGCTCTAATCGGTGCTCATTGATAGAGTACGGCTAAATTCCATAGTAAGGTCTAAAGTTATGCTTTTGACTTTAATAATATTACAAAAACAATGAGTTAATACACGAATGTTTCTTAAACGCTTTCGCGGCATGTTTTCAAATGACCTATCAATTGATCTTGGCACAGCAAATACGCTGATTTATGCACGGGGTAACGGTATTGTTCTCGATGAACCATCGGTTGTCGCTATTCGACAGGATAGAAACGGTAATGGTGCTAAAGCAATTGAGGCGTATGGTCATGAAGCAAAACGTATGCTCGGCCGTACGCCGCAAAATATTACCGCTATCCGTCCTATGCGAGATGGCGTTATCGCAGATTTTCATATTACAGAAAAAATGTTACAACATTTTATTCGCAAGGTACACGAAAGTGCGTTATTGAGACCTAGCCCACGAGTCCTTATTTGTGTGCCCTGTGGTGCAACCCAGGTTGAAAGGCGAGCAATCAAAGAGTCCGCAGCCGGAGCCGGTGCTCGTAAAGTATATTTAATAGAAGAGCCAATGGCTGCAGCTATTGGTGCGGGGATGCCAGTTGATGAACCGCGTGGCTCAATGGTGCTGGATATTGGTGGTGGTACGTCTGAAGTTGCCGTTATTTCTTTAAACGGTATTGTTTATTCAGCATCTGTCCGTATTGGTGGTGATACTTTTGACGAGGGAATTATCTCTTATGTGCGTCGTAACTATGGGACACTCATTGGTGAAGCCACTGCTGAGCGCATTAAGCATCAGATAGGTTCTGCTTACCCGGGTAAGGATTTACTGGAAATTGAAGTTAAAGGTCGAAACCTTTCAGAGGGTATTCCTCGTAGCTTTACACTAAACAGTAATGAAATTCTTGAAGCCCTGCAGGAGCCCTTGCATGGCATTGTTAGTGCTGTAAAAACCGCATTAGAACAAACGCCGCCTGAGTTAGGTGCGGATGTCGCTGAGCGAGGCATTGTTTTGACAGGTGGTGGGTCTTTACTACGCGACCTCGATCGTTTGTTAATGGAGGAAACCGGCTTGCCGGTAATTATGGCAGAAGAGCCATTAACCTGTGTTGCTCGGGGTGGTGGTCGAGTTTTAGAGCTGATAGACGAGCATGGTGGCGACTTCTTCGCAATCGAATAAATTATTGCCCTGCTTGCCTCTGTGGGCTCCCAGCTCTTCGTTAGAAAATGGACATTTACATTTGTAAACTCACATTTTCTGCCTTGATCTGGAATCCCACAGAGGCAAGCAGGACAATAATTAGTATTGTTCTGGTGTGAGCTCCCAGCTCTTCGTTAGAAAATGGACATTTACATTTGTAAACTCACATTTTCTGCCTTGATCTGGAATCCCACAGAGGCAA